>JAPPNJ010000144.1:34119-79021 GCA_028818705.1 Candidatus Poribacteria bacterium | reverse complement strand
ATGCCCTTAGGCAACGCTTTTAGTCGTGTAACCATAACTTTGATAAATGTCAGTACGAGTTATTATCGGTTGCTTAATCGTTTGAGAATGGCACCAAACTTTTTGTGTGCAAACCATAGTGTGCCGAAGCATGATCCTGTTGATGCAAATAATAACCGCAAATTAGCAGAGGAATTGCGTCAACAAATACGACCTGTAGAAGTAGTCATTATTCTAGGTGGTATGTATGTAGCATACAGTAATTGGATACAATTTGAAATTGACTATGCCCAATACTTGAATAAGCCCATTTTAGGAATTAAACCATGGGGATCAAAGAGAATGCCGCAAGCAGTTCAAAATGCAGCGAATGAAGTTGTTGGATGGAATACTCCGACAATCATAAGGGCAATTCGGAGGCTTGCATAAGATGGGAGAGGAAAAATTTGAACAGTACCTGAAAGAACGTTATGAATGTCAAGTGCAGTGGTACGACGAAAGATCTTCTCGAAACAAGTGGTATTCTCAAGGATTCCAGTGGGCAGCAATTATAATTTCGGCTTTAGTTCCCGTGTTGGTAACATTAAATCCTACACAGAGATGGATTACTATCACACTGTCGACAGTTCTAGCAATCACTACAGCGGCATTAAAGACCTTTAAATTTGAGGAAAATTGGATTAGCTATAGGACGGTGGCGGAAACGTTAAAGAAGGAAAAGTATTATTATGACGCTGGAGCAATTGAATATGCTACTGCTGAGGATAAAAAACAGCTTTTTGTAGAAAGAGTTGAAGCACTAATCTCAAGCGAAAACACATTATGGATGGCAATTCAGAGGAAAAAAGAGGACAAGGGGACAGTAGGTGAAAGTTAATAGGAAACAACACAATCCCAATTCTGTTTCTATTTAGTGAAACGATGAACGGAAATAAGAAAGCACTATGCCACGACTCACCGAACAAGAACAACAAGAAATCATCCGCTTTATTGAGGCAGACAAACCACTGCCTGACAAATACCGCTTCCTACTGTTTGAAGACAAGCGTGAGGTAGAACTCGTCTGGAACGGCAAAACCAACGAGGTCTGCAACATCGTTCTTCCATTTCAAACAATTGAACAGGTAGACGAACCACGCGCCGAAAAACTTTCCGAAGCCGACATGCAACTTACGATGTTCGACACACGCGGCCGCCAACTTAAAGGCTGGACGAACAAACTCATCTGGGGCGACAACAAACTCGTTCTGTCATCACTCAAGAACGGACCGCTACGCCAAGAGATTGAGGCCCAAGGCGGACTCAAACTTATCTACATCGATCCACCTTTTGACGTAGGCGCGGATTTTGCTGTGGACATCGAAATTGGGGACGAAACCTTTACCAAAGATCCAAATATTCTTGAAGAAATCGCCTACCGTGACACTTGGGGCAAAGGACAAGATTCCTTTATTTCAATGATCTATGAGCGGCTAATTCTGATGCGTGATTTGCTAGCAGAAGATGGCAGCATCTATGTGCATTGTGATTGGCGGGTTAATAATTATATCAGGTCGGTGTTAGATGAGATTTTTGGGAATTTTCGTGACGAAATTATATGGTTCTATCCAAACTCTGGATTAAAAGCAAAATCAAAAAAATTCCATCAAGTTCATGATGTGCTTTTTCATTTCATTAAAAGTAATAATTTTATTTGGAACGAGCAGCGTGAGCCGTTTGATGACGGTAAAGTTAAGCGACAACCTATGCGAAAATTTAATTCTACCACTAAAAAAGCGGATGTTGTGCGAAATCACGACGGCAAGATTCGGTATGTTGAAGTAGTTGATAAACTTGTGAATAGTGTTTGGCGAATTCCTATGTTGAATATTGGAGGTGAGATTCTCGGTTACCCCACCCAAAAACCCGAAGCCCTCCTTAAGCGCATCATCAAAGCCTCCTCCAATGAAGGGGACCTCGTCGCCGACTTCTTCTGCGGCTCCGGTACCACCCCAGCTGTTGCTGAAAAACTCGGACGCAAGTGGATCGCTACAGATCTCGGCAAGTTTGCCATCCACACCACCCGTAAACGGATGATTGGCGTGCAGCGTCAGCTTAAAGCGGACGGCAAAGACTACCGCGCCTTTGAAATCCTCAATCTCGGCAAGTATGAACGACAACATTACATCGGTGTCAATCCGAACCTGCGCGAGGCTGAACAACAGAAGCAGTTAGAAGAGCAAGAAAAAGCGTTCATCGACCTCATCCTTCGTGCCTATGCTGCTGAAAAGACTGACGGTTTCGCCAATTTTCAAGGCAAGAAAGCCGGAAGACTCATAGCAATCGGGCCCATCAACATGCCAGTGACGCGTCTATTGGTGGAAGAAATTATCTTTGAATGCCACAGACACCAAATTACACGTGTGGATGTTCTCGGTTTTGAGTTTGAGATGGGCCTGTTTCCCAACGTGTTGGACGAGGCAAAAAGCAAGGGTATTGACATCGCACCGAAATTCATTCCTGCCGAAGTGTTTGACAAACGAGCAGTGGAACAAGGTCAGGTTGTATTCCACGATATGGCGTTTATTGAAGTCAAACCAATTATTTTCTATCCGACCGACAAAAAAGCGGGGGGGGGTTACGAGTGATAAGTATAATAGTGAGCGTTATCTTGATAATCAGGAACTTGAGACCGAACCCCCTAAATCCCCCTTATCAGGGGGACTTGCAACGGTGGCAGTGGAATTAACCGATTTTTCCGTCTTTTACTCGCAGGATTCTATCTCCCACGCCGAGCAGACGCTTAAGAATAGACGCAGCCGGATTGTAGTAGAGCAGGGGCAAGTTGTCAAGGTAAGCAAAGATGCAGATGGGATTGTCAGTCGAGAAGTATTGACGAAACACTGGACAGACTGGATTGACTACTGGTCAGTCGATTTTGACTTTGAGAGCAAATACGAGGTTATCCGTATGCAAGATTCGCAAACAGGCGAGTGGGAGGAACAGTGGACAGGTGACTACGTCTTTGAAAATGAATGGCAGAGTTTCCGCACGAAGAAGGATCGCTCATTAGAATTGGTCAGCACTGCACATGAATGCACACCCGGTCGCCGCAAACTTGCTATCAAGGTAGTGGACATTTTCGGCAACGATACAATGACGATTATTGAGGTGAGGGTATGATATTCACCTTACCACAGCTAATTCGGCACGATTATAACAGTTTTAAAACCTTAACATATCTTTATTCACAAACTAAAGAATTGTTTTTTGATGATATTGAGATTGACATGCAAGCAATACGTTGGTTTGATGCCGATATGTGTGCGGCATTTGGAGCAATTCTCTATAGTTTGGGAAAAAGATTGAACGAGATTAATTTAATCCATATTCCGCCGTCTGTTGCGGAAATCCTTTCAAAAAATGGTTTTATGAGTCATTATGGACGCGAGAAAATTCCTGACCGATGGGAAACAACGATTACCTATCAGCGTTTTGATGTTGCAGACGACCACTATTTCGCGAATTATATTGAGGATGAGTTGATACATCGTTCTGAAATACCTAAAATGTCCCCCACATTGTTGAAGAAATTCCGAGAGAGCATTTTTGAAATATTCAGCAATGCTGTTTCACATTCACGTTCTGAGTTGGGGATTTTTAGTTGCGGACAGTTTTTCCCAAGGCAAAATCGTCTTAATTTTATGGTGGCAGATCTCGGGGTCGGTATACGTCAAAATATAAGAAATATTGTAGATTTAGACCTTTCACCTGAGGAAGCGATTATTTGGGCCACTGAGGGCAACAACACAACTCGGCGTAGACAGGACAACTTACCCGGTGGGTTAGGACTAAAAATACTGTGTGATTTTATTGATTTAAATCGCGGTTCTCTTCAGATTGTGTCGGATGCCGGTTATTGGCAGCGGAGGAACAGGGAAGTTGTAACGAGGCCACTGACTTACCCGTTTCCCGGCACAGTCGTAAGCGTGGAAATCAATACAGCAGATACATTCACTTACGGTTTTGCCTCCGAACTAAGTGCAGAAGACATCTTCTAAGGAGATAATTATGTCGGAAGAAATTAAGATATCTATATTTGAAGTCGTGGGCAGTCCTTTGTGTGTCGCATCCAGTGACGGACAAAAGGTTTATGAGCGTCTCAATACTGCTATTGAAACGGAGCGGGAGGTAGTACTTTCATTTCACAATGTCACGACGCTAACCTCGGCTTTCCTGAATGCCGCGATCGGCCAATTGTATGGAACATTCAGTGAAGAGCAAATTCGAGATCAATTAAAAGTGGAAGATATGAATCAAGACGATCTTGCACTATTGAAACGCGTTGTTGACAATGCCAAATTGTATTTCAAATATCCAAAGGAATTCGATAAAGTAGTTGAAGAATCACAAGGAAATGAAGACGATGAATCACAAAACGATACCGGTGGTGCAACACAACTTTACTTCAAAAGATAAACTGTTTCTGGATGCGAATATATGGTTGTATTTGTACTGTCCACAAGGATCAAGGGGACATTCTTGGGTGAGTACATATTCCGATGTTTTTGATCGCATCTTAGATGCTTCAAGCAGAATTTACATTGACGTTCTTGTGGTTTCAGAATTTATCAACACATTTGCTAAGCAGGAGTATGAACTTGCCAAAAAGGGATTGGAACTTGCTAAACAGGAGCGTAAAATTACCGAACAGGAGTATGAGGGTGCCAAACTGCATCTCAGATCTTTCAAAGATTTTCGTAACACTCCAGATTTTGAACTGATCGCTGAGGGGATTGCTGCTGCTGTAAAGCAGATTATGAAACACTGTTCGCGGGTAGAAAGTTGTTTTACAACATTGGAGACGGACCAGCTTCTTGTTGATTACGAGAGTGGTGGTTTTGACTTCAACGATCAGATGATAGCAGAAATCTGCAAATGCAATGAATTCACATTGATAACAAACGACAGCGATTTCAAAACTCAGGAGATACCTATTCTGACTGCAAACCCATCTTTATTAACGACTTGATAAAATCTCACTACAATCTCCATGAGGTATCAATATGAGCCTGACAGTTCGATTAAAAAACATTGGTATTTTAAAGCAGGCAGAATTTTCGCTCGGTGATTTGACGCTTATCTGCGGTGAGAATAATACTGGTAAAACTTACGCAACCTATGCCCTGTACAGTTTTTTAGAGTCTTGGCGTGAATTTATCAATATTCCGACTGATCACGACCAGATTCGCACTTTGCTTACTGACGGCGCCCTTAAGATTGACCTGGCACAATATATCGAAAAGGCAAATCAGATGCTTGCAGAGGCATGCAAGAAGTACCTTGAGCAATTAGATAAAATTTTTGCAGCATCTGAAGGGACGTTTCAGAACAGTGAATTTCACATTGAACCAAGCAAAATTCACCTGCAAAGTGAAGGATTTAGAGGCGAAATGCGAATTAACCAAGAGCCTCTTCTTAGGTCTTCAAAAGAAAAAGGGATCGAAGAACTAATATTTACTTTGGCGGCTGAAAGAAAGGAAAGACGGATAATTGATTCTACTGTTGCAGCGGATTTCATGAGTTCCACAATCGGTAACGCTGTTTTTTCCAATTCTTTTCCTCGACCTTTTATCTCCTCAGCCGAGCGTACTGGTGTCGCTATTTTTCGCAAGGAACTTGATTTTGCTCGGAACCGGCTCATTGAAGAAATGGGACGAGCAGATCAAAAAACTGATTTACGGGAATTGCTATTCAAGGCGTACCAAAACTACCCTGAGCCAGTAAAAGACAATGTTAACTTTACGCGCCAACTCGAAGATATTGCCAAAAGCAAAAGTTTCATTGCCAAAGAACACCCCGAAATTTTGGAAGACTTTGCGGACATTATCGGAGGCGATTATGTCATCACACAAAACGACCAACTCTACTATATCCCCAAAGGCACACGGCTTAAATTGACGATGGTAGAAAGTTCAAGTTCTGTTCGTTCACTCTTAGACATCAGTTTTTATCTCCGTCACATCGCTAGAAAGGGTGATCTACTAATGGTAGACGAACCCGAATTAAGTCTCCACCCCGAAAACCAACGCCGCATCGCCAGACTTTTTGCACGACTCGCGAATATAGGTGTTAAGGTTTTCGTAACTACCCACAGCGATTACATCGTCAAGGAACTCAATACGCTCATCATGCTTAACCACGATAAACCCCATCTGAAAAAAATTGTCGAGGAAAACGGCTATCAGGAAAGTGAGTTGATTAACGCTGATCAGGTCAAACTATATGTGGCAGAAGAACAGTTGATGCCATTGGAGGAAGGGCAAAAGAGACGAAGAAGAGGACACACACTTGTACCAGCTAAGATTCACCCAAGATTTGGTATTGCAGTCCCCAGCTTTGACAAGACGATTGATGACATGAATAGAATTCAGGACGAAATTGTTTGGGGAGCAGAGTAAGCCTCGTGAACGATATTCAGATATTGCGGGAAATGCTCAACCCTGATGTCCAAGTTACGTTACAATCGGGACAGGGCAGACCTTCTGTTCAATTAACCGACTCACAATCTGGCACGACTGTAGAAATAAAGGGGGTACCTCCTGAATCAATTGTGATCAGAGCAGAAGGTTTCGAGAATCCACTTGTTATCTTTAATGGGTCAAAAGGTGAATGCAAGCGAGCTGATTTTGTGATTGTATCCAAAGACGAGGACGCAGGCAGGTGGATTATTTGTATTGAAACCCAAGAAAGGGATTCCAAAAAAGCATGGCATGTTATCCAGCAATTAAAGGGAGCATGCTGTTTTATCAACTACTGTAAATGTATAGGAAAATCGTTCTGGGAATCGAAAGAATTCCTTGATGACTACGATTACCGGTTTGTAAGTATTGTAGACATTAACCCTAACCGGAGCAAACGACGAACACAACCCTTCGATCCAGCGGGGGCATTACATAATCGCCCGGATATTTTTAAGAAACTTGTGCAAAGATCTACGATTCATTTTAGCAAATTAATTCATCCAGAACCTTAAAAGGTAAAATATTTTTCCTTTACGGGAGGAAGAGCAATGGCACACACAAGCGAAGCATTAACTGACTTAGACTGGCATCCACTCTCCAAGGAGGAGATACGCCACTTTGACGACAAGGGTTATCTCATCATACGGAATGTGCTGGATTCGGAGACGGTTGACAAACTGATTGCAGTGAGCGATCGACTCATAGCGAGCGATCTGCGCGAGAAACGCCAAACATACCCCAGCGGCTTATACGACGGTTTTCGGAATTGCGTTGCTATTGACGATGCCTTCATCCCGCTACTTGCACACAAGACGATGCTCTCCGTTGCGGCGCAACTTCTCGGGGCACATTTGCAACTGGTGGTCTCGCATCTAATATACAAATACCCCGATCCACCGGGGACACCCGATACCGCTCGCGTCCCGGGTTGGCATCGCGACTACGGTACCGCCACGAAGGTCCTCGGCGATAAACTCCCACGTATTTTGTTAAAATGTGCCTACTACCTGACCGATCTGAGTGAACCCAATTCCGGCGCAACACTCATCGCACCGGGTAGCAATAACCTTCCTGATCCGATTCCCTTCGCAGAAGGACAGACGGACCCGGTGGGAGCAGTCGAACCGAATTTACGTCCTGGGGATTGTCTGCTGTTTGAGAACCGTATCTTGCACGCAGGAGGTGCGAACTTAACCGATCAAATTCGTAAGGCTGTGATGTTCGGCTACGGTTACCGATGGCTGATGCCATTAGACTATCGGACACAGGAACAGACTTTATTGGATAAGTTATCGCCACTCGGTCAGTATCTGGTTGGGGAACCCTTCAAGAAGACGAAAGAATATTATGCCGGTGGTGGTGACAGCCCCCTCGCCGCATGGTGTGAAGAGCACGGTGCACCAGCGATAAGACCGTTCCATTAACCGATCTACGTCAGCGTAATTCAGAGGAGAAACTATGGCACACGCAAACGAAGCAGCAATAGACTTAGATTGGCATCCACTCTCTGATAAGGAAATACGTCATTTTGACGACAAGGGCTATCTCATCGTACGAAATGTGCTGAACTCGGATACTATTGAAGAATTGATTGAGGTAAGCGATCAGCTAATGGCAAGCGATCAGCGCAAGAATCGGCAACACAGCACCAACAATTTATACGATAGTTTCCGAAATTGCATTTCTATTGACGATGCCTTTATTCCGCTACTCACACAGAAAACCATCCTACCCGTTGTCGTGCAGCTGCTCGGTGCGGATCTACAACTCATGACCTCACACCTGATATATAAATACCCCGACCCACCGGGAACACCCGATACCACGCGCTTACCCGGTTGGCACCGCGACTACGCCATAGCAACAAAAACACACGGTAACAAGTTACCACGCATTTTGCTGAAATGCGCTTACTACTTCACCGACCTGAGTGAACCCAATTCCGGCGCAACGCTTGTCGCCCCCGGTAGCAATCATCTTCTCGAACGGATTCCCATTCCAAAAGGGCAAGCAGATCCAGAAGGTGCGCTCGAACCCCGTTTACAACCAGGTGATTGCTTACTCTTTGAGAATCGTATTTTTCATGCAGGTGCAACGAATTTAACCGATCAAATCCGAAAAGCTGTGATGTTTGGTTACGGTTACCGATGGGTGGTGCCAATGGACTATCGAACGCAGGAACAAACGGTGTTGGATAAGTTGTCACCACTTGAACAGTATCTGGTTGGAGAACCCTTCGTGAAAACGCAGGAATTTCACCCGGGTGGTGGTGAAAATCCGCTCGCTGCATGGTGTGAGCAGCACGGTGCCCCAGCAGTGAGACCCGTTCATTAGCCGTGCTTACGTCAACGTGATAACGTCCTTTTTAACGATCTCTTTCGTGTCATAGTGCCCAGCCTGGGAGATAAGCTCCAACGTTTCTGGCGAGAGCCGTCCTCTGACCTCTTCAGACACCCGACTCTCGCCACGGTGTTGCGGTCTGTAACGTAAGGTTAGGACACAACGATACCGATCCTTTGGCTTCCAAGGCAGCGCACCGTGCGTCAAGAGTTCAGAGATGATTACGAAATCCCCCGCTTTTGGCGTGACGTTAACAACCCCTTGTGGAATATCATCTGCATCCTCAATCCTCCCATTGTTATAGAAGTGTTCGGGACGATCGAATAAAGTTTTATGTGTACCGGGAACGACCAACAATCCACCGTCTCCGGGGTTCACATCGTACAGATATGGAAAAACGACAAAATCGTCACAGAAAATACGACCGTTTCTGACCTCGTAACGGTTGCAGTGCCATCCAAAATCTTCGCGTGCGCAATGCAAGCGGAGTCCTTCCGCCGACTCCGACACACCCGCCCGATCCGCAATCATTGTGCCGCGGAACAGCTGTGGTCGGTTATCCGTCAACTCCTTGATGATGGGCCAAGTGGATCGGTGCATTGTGAGTGCTTCTAAGGGCTTCGCATAAGCAAAGCCGTTTGGGAGATTCTTTTCGCTGGAGTCAAATCCGGGTGGAAGGTCTTCAGTAGGTGTGTTGATGTATTCATTTGCCGCGTCTTGTGCAGCTTTCAACTCTTCATCACTCATAACATTTTCCAAGTGGAGGTATCCGGTGACATCGAAGAGATAACGTTGTTCAGGGGTCATCACAATATTTACTCCTTAATCATATAATATAACCCAAATTACTACCTATAAGATTCAGCGCAACATTGTGCTGTTACACGATGTGATTTTGTACACATTACGCTGTGGACTGCAGATACTTCCTAATTTTTGCACCAATTTCATTCCTTTGATCTTCGCTTACACTTTCCTCTTGAGAAACACCAAGATACAATACTAAGCCGACATCTCCCACACGGGCCAATCACGCGCTTGTAGCTGCTTGAATAACCTATCGAAGGCTTCACTGTCGTCATCTTCCCATTCGTCCAGACGTACGCCAGGGGCATAAGATTCGTCCACGCCCTGTTTCATAAGGCGTTCTGCCTGTTGTAAGTTTCGGTAGTAGTGCTTTACATCACCGGGGAGCGTGACAACGGAGATATGCCGCTTCCATTCTGGCTCAGGCGTTTGGGAATAGCGTTCCACAGCATCCTCGTCTAACACAACACCCAGACCATCTCCTTCCGGTACCTGCATAAACCCACGTTGGACCTTATGCGATGTCACAATCAAATCGTCTTCGTAAGTATGACTGGCTGTAACGCCCGGTAGTGTAGCAGTGGGCATGACGGCTCCCAGATGACACGCAAACCCTGCCGTGATGCCCGTGCCGACATACTGCAGCAGGATCGGCGTGTTCGCGGCAGCAAAAGCCCAACCTGATGCCAGCGCACTTTTGATGCTTTCGTGGCTACACAGTGCGCCATCAAAATCACCCGCTCGCAGTCCAATCCAAGGACCCGAAGGTTGACGCGATGCGCCTTCTCGAATAACACCAACACCGTGCAGATAAAATGGAATCCGAATCTTCTGGTGCAGCCGCCGCCAACCTTCTACATCATACGCGAAAATCGGTTCCTCAAGACCTTTGACAACGGGAATCTTCTCCAGCTCTCGCAAAATAGGCAGTGCCGTCTCGACGTTGATTAACGAGCCGTTGAAGTCGAACTCCACACGAAAGTCGGGCGGTGCAACCTCCTGAATTGCCTGCGATTGTTCAATAACATCGTAGAAAGCGCGTGCTTTACATTTGAGACCGCGGTATCCGCGTTCAGCCGCAACCTGAACCTCAGCGGCAGTGTCTTCAGGAGACATACACGGCATCCACCATCCCATCGCAACCCACTCCCGAACCTGCTGTCCCATCAGTTTCCACGCTGGCAAGCCGAGGTGTTTTCCCATCAGGTCATAACACGCCATGTCGAGGTTAAAACGCCCCTCACCCATGACGTGGTCGAACGGATTCGTGCCGAGATAGGGGTCCAGTACTTCTTGGTCAAACGGCGGTCCTGGGTTCTCACCGAGACCGATGAGGCCGGTATCGGTATAAAATTTGTAGACCGTGACCAATTCGGTCATCGCAAAGTGGTAGTATCTTTTGCGAATTCGCTCTTCGTAAGGTACACGCAACGGAATCGCTTCAATGTGGGTAATTTTCATTTTTTTAACTATCGCTCCTGAGCTGCTGCGTCCGTTTGCTTCGCAGTGAGAATGCAGGTTTCCTTCTAATTTGTAAGAGGTTAGGAACCCATCCGTCTTTATTGTGCTTTTCCTTTAGACGCTGCCATAAAAAAAATTAAGCAAGGAACCGGAGGGCTCCTATCTCCTTATATCTTTAGCCATGGTTTTTGCTGTGGGTTGTTCCTGCCATTTTTTCGTGCTTCCAAATATTCTACCAAACCCCTTAAAAAGCGTCAAATTTAAAATGCTAAAATTAGGTTCCTCTTGTCCCGATAGAAATAGATTTCTATTATCTTTAAGCATGGAACATAGCATTAGAAAAGGATTTGCGTTTTAAGTCCATATAGGATATACTGTATCTTATCAAACACCGCTTAAGAAGAGCAAAAGAAATGGAGGAAACACATGTGTGATAAGATAAAGTTTGAGAAAAGCAGTGGCAATGTGTTTAAGGACATAGGCTTTTCTGATGCGGAAGCTGAAATTCTGGCGTCTCGCACAAGGTTGACTTTTGAAGTATTTACACTTCTCAAGAAATCTCGGCTGCGACGCGTGAAGGCAGCAAAACTTCTCGGTGTTGATCCGTCAGACATCTTAAAACTTAGGAACGGCGACGATGACCATTTCAGCTTAACCTGCCTTTCTGATTTTCGAGATCAGTTGAAGTGTTATATGAAAAGTCAAGTTCTACTATCAGAGAACGATGACAAACAAGGTAACATAGACGCACTTGATGTCACAAAATAATTGCTCTCGAAAAATAACTATTGGAACACAGATTATTCATTCAGAGGTCTACCATAATGGCATTTAGCGATTTTAAAAGAATCTCTGAAGTCCAAGAAAAATTCAGAATCAAGTACACAGCAAATAACTTTTTCGAGGTTGAGGCAGCGGGACCTTCGGTGCAATTTTTGGAAGAATTCCAGTTTACCCTGGAAAACGTCAACGTTTTCGCGTCTGAGGCATCACGCTGTGAAGCGATTATCTTTCCTATTTTAAGGCAGGCATACAAAGCGTATGCCGACACTTACGCGCTCTGGATAAGGCAACCCATCACCTACGATGAGACTCTAAGCGGCACCCCAGATTACCTCATCGCCACAAAATCCGAATTAGGCATTACTGTTGTCGGAACACCATTGATAATACTGGTTGAGGCGAAGAAAAACGACTTTGAGGAAGGCTGGGGACAATGTCTGGCAGAGTTGGTAGCTGCTCAAAAAATAAAGGGTGATCCGGATGCTCCCGTGTACGGTATTGTGAGCGATGGAGAGCGGTGGCAATTCGGAAAACTCGTTGGCGATGGTTTCACTCAAAACAGAATGAACTTTAGCATCGATAATCTGCCAACCCTCTTTGGCGCAATTAATGCCGTCTTCAAAGCGGCTAGTCAGACAGAATCAGCGCGGAGCAAAGGTTGAAAAATCGGTTAAGACTTCTCCAACTCCTATTGTGCGGTATCACGATCATCGGTTTCAGCGGGTGTGACCCACCTAATGCAAAGAAACAACCTTACGAAACGCTCACTTTTAATGTTGATGAAACCCAGCTTGAACCCGTAGTAACGGATACAGTACTCAAGATCGCAATAGCCGCACCGAAGAATTGGAAACCGATTGACGATTCAATGCTCGCGCAGGTCGTCAACAAATTGGAATCTCAACTTACTCTGCAAGATTTACAGGTAGTACCACGCTGGATATTCCTGAATGAAGGTTCGCGGGCGATGTGTGTCGTGTCAGAGTTAAACGGCGGAGAGACCGCCCCAGACGATACTTTATTAGAAACCCTCACAACTGCTTACCGAAACCAATTTCCAAACGCAACGGTTCAGCAAGCAGTTTTTATGAAAGACGCATTTCGCGTCCATCAATTAATGGTTATCGCTACTGATTTTGTACGCATCAAATTGATATGCGACGCACCCGAAACCCTCATTTTTGAGGTTGATTACCACGTCCCAAGAGATGTTTATCAAACCGAACTGCGAGCCATTGAATCATCAATCGGTTCCATAAAACCTAATCCATAAAAAGCGATAACCGCGCTGTCCAAGCGCATAACCCAAGGAGAAATTTATGTTCAGAAAATTTTCCGTTGTTTTTCTCATCGTGGCAATGTTGTTTGTCATTGGCTGCGCAGCACACGTCCACAAAGTCGGGAAAGGTGCCCAAAGTAACGATATTACAATGGCGCGGCAATGGTATGTCCTATGGGGTGTAGTCCCAATTAACGAAGTTGATACAAACGCCATGGCAGAGGGAGCGACTGATTATGAAATCACGACTTTAGTCACACCTATCGATTTCGTTATCAGTGCTGTCCTCGGCTTCGCCACAATTGATTGCCGCACAGTAACAGTTCAGAAATAACCAATAGCAGAATCCAAAAAATCTTTAGGCAAAGCCAGTGTCTCTTTCACCATTCAACACTGGCTTTGCCCTCTGTTTTAGATAGTAACTAACTTAAAGAACCGTTTCTGCGCTGCGCCGCTCCAATTGATACAGGAAAAGGTAAACCGATTACGGCACCAACTGCACTTTAATCGAATCCGACCCCTTTTGAACCATCTCAAATGCGGTGAGATAATCCGTCAACGGCAGTTGATGCGTCACAATATGTTCGACCTCAATTAAACCGCGGTGGATATAATCAATCGCCAACGGATACGCATGCGGACCCAAATGCGAGCCGTGGATATTCAACTCTTTCGTATCCCCAATGATAGTCCAGTCCACAGTCACCGGTTCTCGCATGACACTGAACTCAACAAAGGTCCCCGCCTTCCGAATCATGTGGAGCCCTTGTTCAACCGCCTTCGGATGTCCCGTTGCTTCAATATAGACATCACACCCGTAACCTTCCGTAAGATCCAACACCGCTTGTACTGCATCCGTTTCCGACGGGTTAATCCCAATATCTGCTCCCAACTTCTTGGCGACTTCTAACCGTTTCGGCATCAGATCGATGGCGATAAGCACACCCGGATTCTTCAATCTCGCAGCACCAATCATACCGAGTCCCAGCGTGCCTGCTCCCGCAACCACGACGACATCCCCGAATTCAATGTTGCCCCGTTGTACAGCGTGAATCGAGCAAGCGAGCGGTTCAATCACTGCCGCATTTGCTGTCGGAATGTCAGAAGGCACCTTGTAAACGAGTGAACGCGCCGGAAACTTCATATAGTCCGCCATCCCACCGTTCACGATCGGTTGAAATCCATAGATATTGTGGACTTGGCAGAGCCAATACTTCCCTGTTCGGCAGTAGCGACATTCCC
This sequence comes from Candidatus Poribacteria bacterium, assembly GCA_028818705.1. Lineage (GTDB taxonomy): Bacteria > Poribacteria > WGA-4E > WGA-4E > WGA-3G > WGA-3G. The sequence continues at coordinate 64,627 of JAPPNJ010000144.1, read as the reverse complement.
AGCACGGCACTATCTGTTCAGCAATGGCAGTATCACCTATCTGGAGACCGTACTTCTTACTCGCACCTTCACCGAGTTCCACGACCTCTCCAATGAATTCGTGTCCAGCAATAACGGGTGCCTCTACGTATGGTTTTCGGTGTTCATCGCCCCAGAAAAGTGGAGCGCCTGTCCAGCACTTGATGTCGCTGGCGCAGACCCCGCAAGCGTTCACCTTAATAACGACTTCGCCAGGACCCGCCTCCGGCATAGGAACTTCTTCAAGGCGATAATCCCACGGTTCGCGACACATAATCGCCCGCATCGTTTCCGACATTCAGACACTCCTTATCGAATTCAGCCATCAGTTTTTTATGTGGCGGTTGCCAACATTTGTAATACCTACAAAATCTCTTTACTGACCGCTGAGAGCGCAGCGACCTGATCGCTAATTGCTAACCACCGACCGCTGATGGTTGACTGCCGACAACTATTAGTGATGTAAGATGTGGTAGGCGGCGATACCCAGCGAGACATGAACGTTCAGCGATCCACCTGCCCCATACATCGGGAGAAAAACTACCATATCACAAGCAGCAAGCGTCCGTTTCGTCACCCCGTGGTCCTCGTGTCCCACGATGAGGCAGATTTTTTCGGGATAGTCCACCTCATCGTAGCGGATTGATTGCGCGGTAACCTCCAAAGCACAACTTGTATAGCCTTCTGCTTTGAGCGATACAATTGCATCTGCTGCCTGCTCTGTATATCGCCACTTTACGCGTCGGTGCTTTCCTCGTGCGACTTTGCGGACAAGTCGGTGCGACGGTTCGGCACTGATACCCGTCAAGATGAGTTCTTTCACACGGCACGCATCCGCTATCCGAAAGGCAGAACCGACATTAACCGGGTCTTGCACGTCTTGGAGAATAAAAACCAGTTCCCTCTCCGGCGGTTTCACCTGCTTCAGAAAGTCTTTAAGCGGTTTGCGGCGTAATTGCTTCATATCCCATCAAAAGGCGAGGTTACAAACCTCTCCTACAGAGGCTAAGTTATGCCGCTCTGCTCTGTATCAGACGGCGTCTCGCACTTGCACGTGCCAATCCGACATCCAACGTGATATGGTGGTAATCGGTAATACCGAGATTGATCGCATGTGTCGTTTCAAGGTTGAAGCCCCACTCAATCCATTCCGGCATATCCGCTTCTGAAATATCACCAGCAACGATAACCTTCATAATACTAATGCCCTTCCCAAGATCATACGCCCGTTGAATGTATTCCAGATGTCGATTAAAAGAACCGCCTTCTAACATTCTGCCTTCTTTGTTCGCTGTCGTCAGAATGACATCAAGTTCAGGATGATCTATCACAGCATCCATAACGGGACCCGTGTAGATGTGCGTCGAGCAGCCGATGACTCGGATTTTGCCAGCAGCCTTTGCCTCCCGGAACGCGTCCAGCGCTCCCTCTCGCGATACCAAGTCTTCCGGTGAAGAGATACCGTGCAATAACAAAACATCTAAGTAATCCGTTTGCATCTCCTGAAGTGAGCGCGTAATGCTCGTATTAGCACCTTCATAATCTTTCGCGCCGGTCTTCGTTTGAATGACAATTTCGTCGCGTGAAATCTGACGGATCGCCTCGCCAAGGTGTGGTTGGCTCCCATATCCCTCAGCGGTATCCCAGAAGGTGATCCCTTCATCAAGCGCTTTCAACATTAGTTTGCCACCAGCTTCGTAACTCTCACAGGTATTGTTAAGATGTCCTGCCCCGAAGCAGAGACGTGAGATCTCTAAACCCGTTCTTCCGTATGTTAAATATTCCATTTTGTCCTCCACATCCAGATACGATCTAAAAAGGTCCGACTACGATTCCATAAACTGGTTCAAATCTCTCTTGATGTACTTTAACCGATTCCCACTGAAAAATGCAACCCTTTTTTCTTGGCAACAAATCGGTTTTCAGGTATCATAAGAATAGCACCCGAACGTTACGGAGATATTATTGATGACCAAGAGTCGTTCCTTGCGAGAAAAAAGTCCGGAGACCATCACCGACTTAGCCCCTGAGAGGGTTTTTGCTGGGGCGTTTCCTCAGCATGTGTATAAGGGACACACCCTTTTTAATAACACCGCTACCGAAATCGTTCTCGCTGATGCCCGCGTTCAAGAAATACGAGAAGTTCCGTCCACCGACAGCACAACATGGATCGCGCCTGCCTTGATAGATATTCAGGTGAATGGGTTTGCTGGTTTCGATCTTAATGTCGCCACCGTCACACCGGAAGACGTGTGCGCGATGGTTCGCGAACTCTGGAAAGTCGGCACCGGGTTCTTATGCCCAACGGTTGTGACCGGTTCCTTCGAGCGGATTCGTAGTTCCCTGCACGCCATCATCGAAGCATCTAAGGCAGATCCGTTAGTTGCCCACGCTATGCTTGGAATCCATCTTGAGGGACCCTATATCTCCGCGGAGGATGGACCGCGCGGCGCACATCCGTTGGAACACGTCAGAGACCCAGATTGGGACGAATTCCAGCGGTGGCAGGACGTTGCCGAAGGGAAAATATCAATCGTGACCCTTGCTCCTGAGAAAAAGGGTGCTATCCCCTTCATTGAAAAACTATCTGCCGATGGAATTGTCGTCGCGTTAGGACACACAAATGCATCAGTAAGCGATATCCGAGCGGCGATCGACGCCGGTGCGAAACTCTCCACACACCTCGGCAATGGGGCACACGCTTTAATTCGGCGCCACCCGAACTATATCTGGGAGCAGCTCGGCGCTGACGAACTTTGGGCAAGTCTCATCGTTGATGGACATCACCTGCCGCCTTCCGTTGCCAAGTCAATGATGCGTGCGAAGACGCTCGGCCGATGCGTCCTTGTCAGTGACGCCGTGGCTTTGGCAGGCATGAAACCCGGCATCTATCAGTTTGCTGAAAAATCTGTGGAATTGACCGCCGACCGATGTGTCCGTTTGGTCGGAACCGAATACCTCGCAGGCTCTGCAATCGAATTGGCACGCGGGGTCGAAAACAGTGTCAAATTCGCAGGCATCTCTCTCGAAGAAGCGGTTTCACTCGCCACACTGCTACCGATGCGCCTACTCGACGCGAAAGCACACGTAGAAGCACGGAGAAACCTGATTCTCTTTGAATGGGACGCGGCGCAATGCAAAATAAATCTGATAGCGACAATCGTCGGCGACGAGTTGGTTTATCACGCGGAGGCACAGCAATGAGGCAAAAACCGGTCCGCTACAACAGTATCCGAATAAAAACGATCTGTTGGTCTGTAGGAAGTCTTTTTGTTTTCTGCTGCGTCGTCCCGCTTGCAGCACAGCAAACCGACGAGGAACAGTCCGCGCATTACGCACGTGGGATGCGCGCATTGCAGTTAGGACTTTACGATGAAGCAGCAGATGCCTTTCAGGAAGTCTTGCGATTAAATCCACAAAATGCAGAGGCACACTGTGAACTCGGTGCAGCTTATAGACTCAAGGAAAAAAATGACGATGCTTTGGCGGCATATCTCCGCGCGCTGGAATTGCCGGCATCTCCACAGACCCACGGCGTTGCACATATATGTTTGGCGCGCCTGTATCATTCACAAGGCAACTTTGCAGACGCTGAAAAACACGGGCAACACGCCACCGCGATGCTTCCAAAAAACGCTGAAGCCGCTTTCCGACTTGCAGACACATACGTACAGCGTGGAAAACTGGATTTAGCGGAACAGGCATATCAACAGGCATTGACACTCGACGCCAAACTTGCCCCAGTCTATCAAGGATTGGGAAGGGTCGCGTTCCTCCAGAGCAGGTTGGAGGAAGCCGTGCAGTATTATCAGAAAGCCCTCACCCTCGCACCGTATCACGCCGAAACCTACTACAACCTTGCGCTTGTACACCGGCATTTGGAACAAAATCCGCAAGAGAATGCAGGGACACAGCATATAACAGAAGCAAAAAACCTGATGGCATCTTTCCAACAGGTGAAAGCCTATAACGAAGAGACAAACCGGTATCGTAGAAACCTGTTGGACGAACCAACAGCACTGGAACCACTCGCCAAATTAGCAGCGGCACACCTCGAAATTGGCAACTATCAAGCAGCACTACGTGCCTATCAAACCGCAACGGCGTTGCATCCAGATGTCCCTGCACTTTACCACAATCTGGGTGGGCTTTACACGCAGATGGGACAGTTAACCGAAGCGATTGCGGCGTTTCAAAGTTTCATACAACTTGACGATACTGATGCTGAGGTGTATCTGCACCTCGGTTGGCTGCACGCTCAACTACGTAAACTCGCTGACGCACAGACTTATTTACAAACCGCAATTCAGAAAGATAAGATGCTAATACCTGCCTACTATGGACTTGCAGAAGTCTATGTGCAACAACGCCAATTTACAGAGGCAATCGCTGTTTATCAACAGTTGACAGAGGTAAATCCCAATGATGCCAAGTCGTGGGTAAGGTTAGGTGTATTATATATTAATCAACAACAAATCACGGATGCTATTACCACTTTTAGACAAGCCATTGTAGTTGATGAAAACTCAGCAGATGCACATAACAACCTGGCGTGGCTTTACGCAAATCAGGGTAAAGAACTCGAGCGTGCCGTTGAACTGGCAGAACGAGCTGTTGCTTTAGACGCGAACGCCTCCCGCTTGGATACCCTCGCCTATGTATACTATCGTCACGGGGCGTATCCTGAAGCGGAACAGGCTATCTTACGCGCCATCACCTTGGAACCTGACAACACTGCCTACAAAGACCGCTTGGATGAGATCCGAGAAGCGATGGAGCCCCCCAAAAAACAATGATTGTCGCCGTTGTCCGTTTTGACAAGATCCAGTTATTCCTCCTTTTTGTGCTGACATACTTCACGCTCAGTCCATTAGCAGGGCAAACTGTCACATTTGTTGAAGTCGCTGAAGAGTCCGGAATTGACTTCAAGCATACAGATGGCGAAAGCGGCAAACGCCTCTTTAACGAGCAATACGGATCGGGGGGTGGCTTCTTCGATTACGATAACGACGGGTATCTTGACATCTACCTTATCAACGCCCGTCCACAGGGAGAACAGTCGGACGCCACACCACCTACGAACATCCTCTATCAAAACAATGGAGACGGCTCATTTACCGATGTTACCCGCATTGCAGGGGTTGGAGATACCGGCTACGGTGTTGGTGCAACAACAGGAGATTACGATAATGACGGCGATCTGGATCTCTATTTGACGAACTTTGGTGGATCCAACGTTCTTTATCAGAACAACGGAGACGGCACTTTCATCGATGTCGCTGAAGCTGCGCAAGTCGCAGATACGGGGTGGGGAACGAGTTGTGCATTCGCTGATTTTAATAACGACGGACACTTGGAACTTTACGTGAGTAACTACGCCAACTATACCCTTGACGCACACAAAACGTGTTACCGCCACGACATCCCTGTCTATTGTGGTCCCAGTTCATATCCGCCTCAGCCAGATCTATTTTATCATAACAATGGAGACGGCACTTTTACAGACCTAACCAAACAAAGCGGTTTATTAAGCGTCCCTGCTGCGCACGGTCTCGGTGTTGCTATTGGAGACTCTGATAACGACGGTGACCCAGACATCTATGTTGCCAACGATCAAGATTTTAACTTTCTTTTTCAGAACCGGGGGGACGGCACCTTTGAAGAAATCGGACTACTCTCCGGCGTCAGTTGTAGCGATATGGGGAAGGCAGAAGCCGGAATGGGTGTTGCTTTCGCAGACTATGACAACGACGGCAAGTTGGATATCACAGTCAGCAATTTTCAGAACGAGACCAATACTCTCTACCACAATCAAGGGGACAACTTTTTCATTGATACCACAATCACCGCTGGTATCGCTGAATACACGCACCGTTATCTCGGTTGGGGTATAGGGTTTCTCGATTACGATAATGATGGATACAAAGATATTTTCGTCGCAAACGGGCATACAATGGACAATATCGCTGAGGTCGATCGTTCTACGACCACGCCTCAGCAGAATCTGCTTTTTCGGAATTTAGGCAATGGACAATTTGTGGATGTTACTGCACAGATGGGAGAAGGCTTCTCACTGCGTAAGACGAGCCGCGCCGCCGCTTTTGGCGACTATGATAATGACGGCGACATCGATATCCTTGTTACGAACTGGAATCAGACCGTCGACCTGTTGAGAAATGAGGGCGGAAATCAGAACAATTGGATACAGGTAAAAGCGATCGGTACGAAAAGCAACCGTTCGGCTATCGGTGCGCGTATCAAAGTTGTTGCGGGTGAACACACACAGTATGCGGACGTCAAGAGTAGCGGGAGTTATCTCGCATTCAGCGACCTACGTGTCCATTTTGGGCTGAACGATGCTGAAAATATAGATCTGTTAGAAATTCGTTGGCCCAGTGGCACTGTTGATGCTGCAACCAACCTTTCAGTGAACCAACGGTTCATCGCAGTTGAAGATGAAAAAATTGCTTCGGAATAAGAATTTTATTTTTTTGTTGAAAAAAAAGTAAAATTATGTATAATGCAATAAACTGCATAGATGACGCTATAGTTGTAGGTGTTCGCTATGCAATCAATTCGTGTTTATTTGATGAAAACCTATAGTGGAGGATAATTTAAGTGAAACTGTTTATTTCAACACTCACTATCGCTGTATTTGCGATTTGTATAATAACGTCTGCGAACGCAGACCTAAATGATGGGGTTGTTGCTGCCTGGACCTTTGACGATGGCAAGGTAACAGATTCCATTGGTAAGGCACACGGTGAACTCTTTAAGGCTGCCAAAATTGTCGACAAAGGCAGATTTGGTAAGGCACTGGATGTTGATGGCAGTGACGATACACGTGCGGATATTGAATTTAACCCCGCTCTTGAGAAGGTCATTGAACAAGAGTTCACTGTCGGTTATTGGCTCTTCGTCCGACAGGGGCGGGACCATTCAGGTGTTTGGAAAGGCGAAAAGGTCGGTTGGGGTGCATTTTTCACCTTTCGGATGGTAACAACCAATGATACGAGTATGACCTGGGGAACATGCAGTGGTGGTGCCGAAAACTGGTTCGCGACAGATGGTGCCATTGAGACGGACACATGGCTTTACGTCTGTCAGACAGTAGACGGTAACGAAGCCATAGCTTATGTGGCAAGAGATGGTAAGAAACCTGAAATACCTGCCAGTGGTCAAGGCAATCCGAAAGCTTCCTCGGCACCCTACGAACTTTTTCCAGATCGTCCCTTGGAACTCGGTGCGGGTCGACAAATCGGTGGTAACGCTGGAAACGATACGTTCCTTGATGGCATAATTGACGATGTTATCATTTGGGATCGGGCGCTCTCTGAAGACGAAGTTGCCGAACTCGCGAAGGGGGAACGTCCAGAGAAAGCACTCGCAGTCAAAGCAGAAGGTAAAATGACCACAACGTGGGGGAAGGTTAAATCCTATCACAACCGCAATAACCGCCGCTAAGTCTAATTGAGAATCTAAAAATACAACGGGTTTGTAAATCTTATCGCAAATCCGCTACGTTAGGATCAAAACCATAAGGAGCTTTATCATGAAGCAAATTGGTCTGTTTTTCATCTTAGCACTTATGATACTCGGCACCAATAGTCACGCCGAGCTTGCAGACGGTCTCGTCTCTGTTTGGAACTTTGACGACGGCTCAGCGAACGATTCCATCGGAAATAACGACGGCGAATTCATAAATGGTGCCGGCACTACAGACGCCGAATTCGGAATGGCACTCAACCTTGAGAACCCTACAAATCCAGCGACCGGTGAGAACACCGGACAGTATGTCGAAATCCCATCATCCGCAAGCCTTGAACAAGAAGACGGCATCTTTTCCGTTTCCTTGTGGGTCAATGTCAGGACAGGCGGTGGCAGAGATCACGCCGGGATGTTCTTCAAAGGTGAAAAGGTCGGTTGGGGTGCATTTTTCATGATCCGGATGTGTACCACGAACGCAACCAGCATGACCTGGGGTAGCTGCTGGGAAGGCACTGAAGGTTGGTTCGCCACTGGCGATGTTTACGCAGAAGAAGAGTGGGTTCACGTCGCTTATGTCGCTGACGGTTCGGAAGCCACGGCGTATGTAACCTCTTCCGTTACTGATGGCACTGAGGTTCCCGCAAGTGGACAACAGAATCCGAGACCGATTACGGCACCGCTGTTGACATTCCCAGATCGTCCCGTTGAAATCGGTGTTGGACGCCAAGTTGGCGGCAATCTCGGTAACGACAACTGGATTGACGGCATGATCGACGAGATATATTTCTGGGATCGTGCGCTCAGTGCAGACGAAGTAGAGGAACTCGCCGGTGGCGCACTTCTCGGCACGGTTGATGTGGAAGTGCAAGGCAAACTCACCACCACATGGGCACACATCAAGAAGCCCTAACGATTATTAATTTGAAACAAAAAGGCTCCGGATTTCATGAATCCAGAGCCTTTTTGTTTATGGAATAACTCAAGCTACCATCTTTGTAGCACAATCTGTTAGATTGTGCCCTGAGGACGCAAACTAACAGTTTGCGCTACAAAACCTCTGTGGATAATCAACCCTTCTGTATAAAAAAGGTGTCTGCATGCCTATCTTGTAAGTAGTAACTTGGGTTAGAACGGAATAGCATTGGAGGAAGGACACAATGCAAGGTTATTACGGTATTGGAGAAGTATTTGTTAAAGTTGCTAACCTTGAGCGTGCAGCAGAATTTTATCGGGAGCTGCTCGGATTTGAGGTCATCGAACGCAACAATCGGCAGCTTTACATCTACTTAGAGAACGCACATCTTGTTCTCAAGGAAGTTGGAAGTCCTGGACACGATGCGGGTGGCCCCATGCACTTTGCCTTTGTGACAAGTACCGAACGGATTGAACAACTTGTTGAACAATTCGTTTCCTTGCCTTATCGGACCCGCGGTCCATTTGACTTTGATGATCCGCGCGGAAAATGCCGGGCTTTCTTTATTTTTGACCCAGACGGAAACGAAATTGAGTTTAATGACCTCTACTATCCAGACAACCCGACCTAGTGGAGGAACCCAAAATGTTGACCCGTGCGGAAACCGACGCCTTTGTTGAAAACGGCTATATCATTCGTAAGGGCGCCCTCTCCGAAACTGACATCCAAACCTACCGAAGCGCCATTGACCGTATACTCTACAAGTGCCGCGTTGAAAGTCTACACGCCGATCACCTGCGCTACATAGATGGAGAGCGTGATGACATCTGGGGTGTCAATAACATTTTTCACCCAAGCATCCGTGAAGAATCACTCGTGGACGCCCTCGCACACCCACAGATACTGGATGTTATCAAAGCACTTATTGGGGAAAGATTAAGGTATCACCTCTGTACCCTTCTTGTTAACTCTGAGCGCAAACCGTATCATATCAACTGGCATCGAGATTCCGCGCCTGATGGAGAAGTGCCGCTTGAAACGCTCCTCGGTCGGCTCAGAAGTCACGTACAACTCAACGGTGCCCTCTATGACGATGAAACGCTTTACATCGTACCGGGCAGTCACCGACGCGAACTCGCGGACGCCGAACGCGCCGTCATACAGCAAACACCAAAGGCAGCCATGCCTAACCAACTCGTAGTGAAACTCGAAGCAGGCGATATTGTTTTTTACAATTCAAGCCTGCTCCACAAAGGCTACAACCCCAATGACGCAAAACGACAGACGCTCCACTATGCTATTATGGTTGCGCCACCGACAGACGAACCCGCCAATCCAGAAAGTCCAACGAGCCAAGCGTGGCTTAACGAACCGGCGTTTTTGGACAATCTCCCACCGAGACTCAAACCGCTTTTTGATAACTGGCTGAAATATGGATAGCCTACTTGGCTGGCCGGATCCCCACTGCATTCTCATCTTCCTGTAGGAGCGAGTGTTTTTGCTTGGGGTGTTTTTGATAGGGCGTTTCCCTTGCTTGGGTGTTTCCTCAATTTCCCCTGCTCGCGACTTTTACACCGCTTTGTCCGCTTTCAAATTAAGGGCAAACTTCGTTCGTAGTAGGGCAATTTATTGCCCGTTCCTGACCTTTGGACGTGCGATAAATCGCACTACTACAAACTAACTCTTAAATTCAAACGGGATAGAATACTACGAAAACCCTTATAACTCTAATTCTTATGACAAATCATCGCTGTGATCCAGCAGAATCGCTTGAGGAATGGAAGACATTTGAGGAGAAATGTATCAATCGCCTTGAGAATGAGGAAGGTCCACCTATACAACAGTGGGATAGAAATGCATTTCTGCCAGAACAGTGCACTTACTGAAGAAAGATGAAACTCACGATGTTCTAATCTTTCAAATTCAGCACCGACTGCTTCAACATCGCGGAGCGAAAAGTAGTGTAGCTTACCGGAGTATTTCAAAAACGCTTTGCGGTAGAACCACACTGCCGGATGGTATTTCATATTCTCAATGAAGATCGCTTTCCCGCCCGGCTTGAGAACGCGATAACACTCTTGAGCAGTTTGCGTGTGCTCAGTAAACACTAACACAGATTTCGAGATAATGAAGTCGAAGGTATTGTCTGGAAAGGCGAGATGCATCGCATCCATAAGCGCGAATTTGACCGACTCGGCGACGTCATATTCCGCCGCTCGTTCCTTCGCTTCAGCAAGTCGGAAGGGAAGTAAATCTATGCCGACGACAGCTGCACCGCGTTTCGCCAGCAGCGTCGCGGTGCCGCCTGTACCAGTACCGAGTTCAAGAACCTTTTTCCCTTTTAATTCCCCCATCTTCGGCAGGATGTACTCGAAAATGGGAAGATAGAAATCTTCCCACCAGAGCAAAAGATCTGTTTCAACACTATCGGAACGACTGGTAGGTCGCTGTCCTTTCAGTGTCAACATATTTTTGGATTTTAGCATAAAAAGCGCGCAGCTTGAAACGAAATTATGCCTTAAATGGAAATTTTGCCCCGAGGAAGTCCATACGGACTTCATACCGTTGATTTTGATTCTGATTTACGGGCAAAATTTGTCTTAGCCTTACATTAATTTTGCTTCGCATTGTCCCGCAAGCCTATAGAGGCTTGCGCAGAATGCTTTACATTTGGAAAGCCGGTCTACGGGAAGGTACTTTCAATACCTCACCCGCCTCAACGAACCGCAAGGAAAATTAAGAAATTTTCCCCATTTTTCGTAGACTGTCAATGCAACGTTCAGCACATTCAATCGGCGGATAGGCATAAGTTTCTTGCTCAACGATGTACCATTCGGTACCACCGACGGTTTCACAGGCATGGAACACGGCATCCCACGGGACATCGCCTTCACCGACGTTTGCCTTATCATTCGTGGCAGAATACTCTTTAATATGTACGAGTTTCGATCTGCCAGGGTAGCGCTCAATATACGATACAGGGTCGGCACCGGCGCGAAGGGCATGACCGATGTCAATCTGCATCACAACATCGTCGCGGGTGTTACTACCGAACGTATCCCACGGTAAGCCACCTTCCAGCGGCTCAAATTCGCCGGTGTGGTTGTGGTACCCAGTAAACATCCCTTGATCAGCGATTTTTTCAGCGATGCCATTGAAGAGTTTCGCTGTGTCGCGCCATGCCTGCTGAGAACCTCGGTACTCTTCAGATAATCCCGGTACAATTAGATAGGGATTGCCAAGAATCTGGTTGAACTCGACTGTTTTGGCGAGTTCGTCGCCGAGAAGTGTGTCCATTCCAGTATGTGTACCGGCGACTTTTAGTCCGAGATCATCACACATATCGCGTAATTCTTGGGCAGTTCGGTCATAGTAACCAGCAAACTCAACACCTTCATAGCCCATCTGTGCGACGGCTTGGAGCGTTAAAGATAAGTCGCCAGCGCAATCGTCTCTGACGGAATACAGTTGTAATGCAATCGGGATTCTATCGCTCATAAATCCTCCTAAAGTTCCGTAGGCACGATTTCAAATTGTGCCTATCATCTTCTATGACATCGGCAAGTTCACGACTTGTCCGCTATCTGCCGACACCAAACCGGCTTCGAGGATCGCTTGTGCATCCCGACTCACTTTGGCATTGCACAGCCCTTCGATCGGTTCGCCCGTTTCTAAGCAGTGAATGATATATTCCGCCGCGTTGCGTTTACCCTCTGGAAGTGGTTCAGGGGTTACGACTTTGGCATCATCACCTGCTGGATGAAGGTGGACTTCGTTGCCGTCTACCATCAATGCCCCTTCAGTCCCATAAACCACCGGGTTCGGCGTAATATAGCCGACCTTTTGGGTCCAAGACGCTTCCGTGATGCCGAAGGCGTTCCCGTATTTCATGACAATGACGGCATTATCGTCGGGAATTGGGTAGTCCTTGACGAAGGTTCCACGGAACGCTGTCACCTGTTGTGGCAAACCGAGGAGGTATGCACACATATCAGCGCAATAACAGCAGTAATCCATCAAAGCACCTGCACCATTCTTCTCTTCATCGTAGAGCCACTCGTAGAAGTAGCGGGAACATCCGATCTCCATTGGTCCGTTGTGTGCAGAACGCCATTTGAAATAGAAAATGTCTCCGATGGCTCCCTCTTTGATGAGTTTCATTGCGGTATTGAGGGCAGGACTCCACGCCGTGGGCCAATTCACCATGAGTTGGGTACCGGCACTCTCCGCCGCGGCAAGCATCCGATCCGCTTGTGAGAGCCGCGCCGCCATCGGTTTCTCAGATACGACATGACAACCTTTCGCAGCTGCAACCTCAACAATGTCAGCACCGACGTTGTTCTCTGATGCCGCTTGGACAATGTCCAATTCTTCATTCGCCAACATCTCTTGCCAAGAATCGTAGACCTGCTCAACACCAGTTTCCGCGCTGAATTGTGTGCGCAGTTCCGCATTGACATCGCCTGCGGCGACGATTTCAACGTTCGGATGTGCCTTCCAATGACGAAGTTCACCCCATACATGGTCATGTACGAGGGACGCGAAGCCAACGCGATATGTTTTTGACATTAATTACCTCCTATAGGCGCGCTATATCAGCACGCAATGTGTGCGTGCTTGGAACGCGCCGCTATAAGTTTGCGATGCCTCTGAATTTGTTTACTCCTCAGCTCGAATCGCAATTTTAATTGCTGTTTCACCCTTAATACGGTAGTCGCCATTGAGTGCGTGAAAGCCGTCTCCGACCTGTGAGAGCGGGAGCTGATGGCTAATCATGTCCGCAAAGGGAAGTCCGCTCTGTTCAAGGAGCGGCAAGCCGCGGACGAAATGCTCATAACCGCTTCCCCAGATCGCTTCAACGCGAAGATTTTTGCGCATCAGCAATTGGTTAATGTTGAAGTCGATTGAACCCATATCCACGAAGTGACCAACCTCAACAAAGGTGCCGCTACGTCGGGTATATCCTAAACCTTCTGGCGTTGCAGGGAGGAAACCGGCACACTCAAAGACAACATCGGCACCCTCTTTGCGCGGCGTTTCCGCCATCACAAGTTCCGTTCGTTCTTCGACAGAGGGGACTTCCTCAATGTTAATCGTTACATCAGCACCGAGCCGCTTGGCGAGTTCCAGTCGTCCGGCAGGACCACCTACTACAATGACCGTTGCGGCACCGCTCAGTTTCGCACACGCGAGCGTCACAAGCCCGATAGCACCGGAACCTTGCACAACGACAGTATCGCCCAGTTTTATTTGACCCCGCATCGCAGCATGAACGCCGATAGTAAAAGGCTCTGTGAGCACGGCGACTTCAGGTGAGGCATCGGTTTTCATAAAGCAGGTATTTGGATGGACAAGGTACATATAATCGGCGAACCCACCGCGAAAATGCGGTGCCTCGTCCGGATTCCACTGGAATCCATAAGCGCCGTAGCTTGTCCCGGGTGCGAAGATAATCCGGTCGCCCTCTTTAATCGGTTTTCCGACATAATCCGTCTCAATACCTTCACCGAGTGCCTCAATGATACCGACGTTTTCATGTCCCAACAACACTTCCTGCTGGAAACCGTTCTGCCAGTTATGCAGGTCAGTCCCACAGATACCGGCTAACTCCTGACGGAGCAGGAGCGTGTTAGGCTCCGGATCGGGGACTGGGTATTCACGAATTTCAAAGTCTTGACCGTGTGCAACCACGGCTCTGCCTGTTCGACTCATATATTTCCTCCCTCACATAAATTTAGGGTCCCGACAGGTGAACCTACTGGCACCCCACTTTCGCTCTCATTCAGATATATTTTCGCCTGTTTCGCGAGAGAACGACGACAATCGCAATAATAGCGACAACAAGAATTGGTAGCCAGAATGCTTCAAAGATTTCCCAGAAAAAGTTGAACCCTATCCAAAGTAGGACCTCGATTCCGACAATAGACACTGTCTTGCCCCACGGAAAATCGGCGTTGTACTGTTTCTTCAATCGATGTGCATATAACCACGAAACACCTACAGTCCCCACAATAGCTACCAGAAACAGGAAATTAACAAGCCCTTGAATGCTGTTCAAAATGCTTAACATGAGAATTTTACTCCCTTTAAGTTTTACTTGCTATTGTAGAGACGCACCACCAAAAAAAGATAGAAAAAACTTGTGCGCTGAAGCAGCTTGATATGTCCATAATTCAAATACTTTGTACTATATAGAGTTACTGCAAACGCGCTCTGGACAACTGTAGACCGCCATACTCTTCCCTCGCATGAAACCGACTAACGTGAGGTTGCCTTCCTGGGCGAGGTCAACAGCAAGTGTAGATGCAGCAGAAACAGCAACAACGATAGGGATACGCGCAAAGAGTGCCTTTTGGACAATTTCAAAACTCGCTCGCCCGCTCACCATTAAAATATGTCGATCAAGCGGTAGCAGATCCGCCAGTAGCGCATGTCCTATCACCTTATCAACAGCGTTGTGTCTGCCTATGTCCTCTCTGACAATTAGGAGCTCACCCGTCTCATCAAAGAGTCCGGCGGCGTGAAGCCCACCCGTCCTCTCAAAAACGGATTGTGCTGTTCTTAACCGATCGTTGAGGTGATAAAAGACGGCTTGGTTCACGTGCAACCCGGAATTCAGGGGCGGCACTTGATGCTTAACAGATTCAATCGTCATCTTGCCACAGAGTCCGCAGCTTGCGTTTGCATGGAAATTCCGTTGCCAGCCCGATTGTGTCTCAAGATCCAGTTCTTCCGTGAGGCGGACATTGACGATGTTTTCCAGCGACGAGAAACCGGTGGACTCCGTTTCAGAAACCTCTTCATCACAGTATGCGATGATCTCAATGTCATCGCAAGAAGTTATGAGGCTTTCTGTATAGAGAAAACCCGTTGCCAATTCAAAATCGTGTCCGGGCGTTCGCATGACAACGATTAAGCTCTCCTGCCCTACCCGGACTTCAAGCGGTTCTTCGACAACCAACTCGTCTTCAACTTGGGTAGGTTCGGCATACGCCCAGCGCGTAATAAGTTTTGTGGATGTCGGTTGCATGATTTCTTAGATCCGCACACATTCGAGAACGAGACTTATTGGACATTTATGGTTACCAAACCGTTGGCGGTGGCTATCCATGCTCTGTTATTCGCCACAACGAAAGACTGTATTGCCATCAACCCACCGGCGACTATCCGAGGTGTGGTTGTATACGTCCACGCATCAGCAGAACGGGTCTGGTGCGTATAAAACATATCGTTCGTCGCTATCCACAACACTAAAGGGACCTCCGGTATAGGAGGCAACGGTTCCTCTTCTATCACTTCCATTTCAGGAAAGAATTCGGACTCCAAAAAATCTTCCGTTTCTACTTCTTCCGGCAGCACCTCAATCTCTTCGACGATCTCTTCTGCCATACCCTCCTCAATCTCTCCCTCAATCACAGGCTCTTCTTCAATGACAGGGATAGGCGAAGTATCGAGATCCCCTCTAATATAAATGTTCCTTAACTTGCTTTCATCGTCTACACCGGTATGGAGTGTTGTCGGTCTTCCACTTCCGCCATCCAAATCCGCTCGAAAATAACCGTTGGATTTCTCATCGGCATTGAACCACGTAAAAAGCAGTTGATCTGCTGCAACATCAACCCCAACGATTGTCATACCTTCTCGAAGTCCTGTCGAATGATAGGTGTACCACTCCTCAATCTCCCGGTTAAATGTCCCTACAATTCCTTCCACCGAGATACACCAAATCCTGTTGGGTGTGAGGACCAACGTTTCAATATCATTCGCCGGAAGATGACTGTTCTGTGTGTTGTAGACAAGTGGCGGATCAACGCTACCGCGAATCTGGCGTATCATTCCGATATCCGTTGCGAACCAGATTTCCATTTCGTCGGCACTGATGTCTCTAACCCAACCGGGAAATCCATCAATAGGTGAATACGTCTGAATTTCACTCGTTAGCTTATTATAATGGATTACACCTTGGGAGCGAGTACCTATCCACACCTCTTGCGAGTCTACTGAAATGGCTCTGACATCTGGAATCGTTTCTACAGCAGTATTAATGAGTTGCGGCTCATCTTCGATAGGTAACCACTTATCGTACGCAGTCTCAAACAACATAATACCTTTCGGTGTACCTATCCACAGCCTTGTGCCATCGTTGGCAATAGTTTGAATCTGGTTGTCTGGAAGTCCATCTGCATCTGTGTAGACTATCCACCGGGTCTGATCCAGAATCTGCTTTGCGCGTTCCTGCACAGTCTCATCTATACTCGACTCGTAGATGAGTCCTGCTTCACTTGCAGCCTCTATGACTTTACCGAGTTTCAAATTGACTTCAGCACGAATGAGGCGCGCCTCATAAACCCACTCGCTCACCGGATAACGCACAACAAACCCCTGCAAAGTGTAGATCGCCTCTTCCAATTGATCGGTCTCTGCTTGTAGTTTTCCCATTAGGAAAAATGCGCGTTCATGTTCAGATCTGTCGGGATACTGTCTGACCGCCGACGCAAGGATCGGCAATCCTGCAATCACATTCTCCAATCGTTCTACAAGAAGGAACCCAGTGAGATAACTCAACGCAGGAATAACCGAGTGTTCTGGGTAATAGGTTAGAATCAGTTGATAGTTATCCACTGCTACGGCATAATCACCACTGGCGAATGCAGCATCCCCAAGCTCCTGAAAGAACGGCACCAAATCATAATTGGCGGCATCAAGGATTGCCACAGACCGGAAGCGTTCAAACGCGTTGGCGTTATCACCGTCCGCTTTATGAAGCAATCCAAGTTGATAATGGGCAGCCGGATATTTCGGAAGTTCCGCAATGGCGGCTTCAAAGCGGCTTTTTGCTTCTTCTGGAAGTCCTAACTCCAGCAACATAAGTCCGTTTCTATAGTACTTTGCGGCGGTTCGATCGGCAACATGTGAAAGGCTTGATGTGAAACTAATACTATGTCCCGCCAAGGGAAGCCGTAAAATCTGTCCTTGATACTCAATTTCAAAATGGGTTTCAGTGGCACCGCGCCAAGTGCCGGTTAATCTATCGCCGTTTTCTGTGTCAACAACGACGTACTGCTCGCTATAAACAGGGTGCTGATAGACGAACAGAACCACAACTGTTATCAGCGCAAATAGACGGTACATCTTCTGTTTTTTTCTTTGTGTATTTTTTTTCAGCGTCTGATGTAACATAATTTTCCTTGAAAAAATGGATTGATATATTTCAGATTATAATACCAGAAACAGAGTGAAATGTCAAGACGGTTGGGTTCCGCTTGATGCCAAAGCCACTATCGGCTATAATAATACACGCCATGAACGAAACCACACTGCCGATTACAGAACTAAAGGAAACATTCCAAGACGCCATTGCAAAAGGTCCCGTCGTGGTCGTAGCACCGACGGGTAGCGGCAAATCAACGCAAATTCCGCCGTGGTGCGCAGCGCTATCCGATACCCCAGTGTTGGTTGTCGAACCGAGACGCGTCGCCTGTCGTTCACTCGCACGGTGGGTGGCACAACAACGCGGCGAACCGTTGGGACATTCGATCGGCTACACCGTCCGTTTCGAGGATGTCAGTTCGGAGGCGCGAACCCGTATCCGTTTTGTTACGCCCGGTGTTGCCTTGCGATATGCCGCTGGACCAGAATTAGACCAATATGGGACCATCATTTTGGATGAATTCCATGAACGCGGTGTAGAAGCAGACCTGTTTCTCGCTATCTGTCGAAAGAAACGGCGTGATGCAAGGCTTGTTATCATGTCTGCCACAATAGCTGCACAACAACTCGCCCGATCTATCGGTGGACAGGTCCTACGTTCAAAAGGAAGCCTCTATCCCGTTGAAGTGCGTTACCTCGGCGGTACAGTCGTGCCGACTGCTCACCATTTAGTGGAACGCGTTGAAAAAGGGATTATCCGCGTCCTCAAAGAGACCGAGGGAAATGTCTTGGTTTTCCTGCCTGGCAAAGGTGAAATTAACGCATGCCAAGATGCACTACGTAAAATACGGAACGTCGAACTTCTCCCACTGCACGCCGACCTACCTCCCGGTGCCCAAGACTTGGCATTTGACCCTCAATCCCAACGTCGTCGCGTTATCCTCGCAACCAACGTGGCAGAAACGTCCGTCACACTCCCGGGTATTACGGCTGTGGTAGACGCAGGTTTAGTGCGTCAGCGTATCCATCAAAATCGGCGCATCGTCTTGGCACTGCGTCCGATCTCACAAGCTTCAGCCGAACAACGCCGCGGGCGTGCCGGTCGCCTCGGACCCGGTATCTGCTATAGACTCTGGGAAGAGCACGCACAACTTGAACAGGAAACACCTCCAGAAATCCGGCGCGAGGACTTAACACAATTCGTGCTCACTGTTGCTTCAACCGGCTACCGTCCCCAAGACTTGACGTTCCTTGACGAACCTCCTGATTTTGCAGTAGAAAGGGCACAAACCGAATTGAAAAGTTGGGGCGTGTTATCCGACGACGGCACACTTACAACAGCAGGGGTGAGGATCTGTGCGTTGCCTGTCAACCCGCTGCACGCCCGACTGTTGGTTAAAGCACCACCGTCTCTCCGACGCGATCTGGTGGATTTGATCGCCACATTGGAACGACCTGCTCCGCTATGGCGACGCATGAACGGCACGCCGACCGAACAGCAAGACACTGTCCAGAAAGCTCGGCAAAAAGACCTTTTTCGGGATGGATGCGATGCCACAGCAGCAATCCGAACACTACGTTGTGGCGATGAGAAACGTCATCACCTTCATAAAATCGCTCTCGCCGAATGTCGCAGGATCGCGACGCAACTCAGAGACTTCTTTGAACTGCCACCTGTAGTGAAAGACCACACCCCCCTACAACCCGATCGCGCTGCGCTGATAGTTTATCTTCTGCGTGAGTGGGACGCTTGTGCTTACGTCCGAAGACGGAAAGGCAAAGGCTGGGGCAATGGACAAGAAGAGGTTTTTCTCGATTCCGATTCCCTTCTACCCGACGAGCGGCATGCCGCCCTTATCTTCGAGACTGTCGGCATTGCAAAAGGCACGCGCGTTCAATTGATGGGACGTACGGCGATGCCCTGTACTTTTGAGGATTTGGTGAAGGCGGGTATCGGAACCTCTCAACTCGCCACCCCCAGACTCGAAGGCGATGACATCGTTGCGGAAGTGATGACCGAATACGCGGGAAGGGAGATCGGCCGCGAACGTCGCCCACTCAGTGGGGGATTGTTAAGAGAGGCGTTAGCATCTCTTATTCTCTCTGGGTCCGTGCTCCCCGATATGGGTGAAAATCTCACACGCTCGATTGATGCTTGGCTATTGCATTGCGCACTCAAGCCTGATATACAAACATCAGCAACAAAGACGATGACGCCGCACACATGGCTGGTGTCACGGCTCACTACATTAGGCGTTGAGGCTGCCGAGGAGTGGCAACTCCTCTCTGCTGAAGATCTAACATTTACCGAGATAGACGCTGGAACAATCGCCGAAGTTGAGGCGCAGTATCCAAAAGAATTCTCTGTTAACGGTGCTAAATTCAATGTGGAATACAATCCTGCCCAAAAATTGGTTACGCTGCGTTGGCATCGCGGCATTCGTCAACCGGTGTTGAGCACAATATTACTACCGCGCTGGAATAACTGGAAAGTGCAGCTTGATCTCCGTGGACAGGTACGGACGGTGCGTCCTTAGTCCGCTTTCATTTTTCCCCACACCGTTGTTAGCAGGTGCGGTTGGGGCGCGACGGGTAATGTTACAAATGCTGGATTGAACCAAGAGGGTGTAATGTTCCAGCCACGATGGGTTAGTTCCTTTTTCTTTTTACTGTTTATATCAATTACGGCGATTTGACGATCTCCCTCTATGGCTTCCTCCATATAAGCAATTTTATCTCCTGCGGGTGACCATGCAGGACTGGAAGTACCGGGTACGGCTTTTCCAATCTGCTTCAAACGACTTCCATCACGATTGGCAACGAAAAGTGCGTCCTTATCCGGTATACCCCACTTGTACCAAGTAAAGGCAAGTTTTTCACCATCGGGTGACCATGCTGGTGTATACATCCATGAGGATTTATTGGGCAGGAAAGTGCGTATAGCCCCCGAACTGAGAGTAACAATTCGGATACGGCGGGCGTCATTCATACTGCCAACATAGGCTATTTCTTTTCCGTCGGGAGACCACGACGGATTACCACCACGCGGGTCGGCTTCAGCCACTATTCTCACATCTCTGCCGTGTATCGTAGCCGTTTGGATGCTCCATCGAGGCAATTGGGAATGAAATACTATCCTTTCACCATCGGGTGACCAAGCCGGTTCGATTCTATGTCCTGGACTTCCAAAAACTCTCCGAAGACGGCTACCGTTCGCATCCATTACATAGAGATCCATGGCGCCGCTGTGACCAGAGACAAAAAGAATCTGTTCACCCGTCGGCGACCAGACTGGACTGACATCGATTAAAGGGCTTTTGGTGAGTCTGACCTGATTGCTGCCATCGGGGTTCATAACATAGATGTCCCAATTCCCGCGCCGATTTGATGAAAATACGATCTTCTCGGTTTTCGGTGCCCACGCGTCAACAGGACAAGCACTCGCAAACACGAATATCAAACTCACACAACACAGAACGAAAAAACGTGTAACTTTCATAAGATTTTCTCCTATTACTGATGTCGATGGCGAATTAATCCACTGTCTTCACTTTTCCCCACACTGTTGTTAGCAGATGTGGTTGGGGTGCGACGGGTAATGTTACAAATGCTGGATTGAACCAAGAGGGTGTAACGTTCAAGCCGCGGCGCGTCAGTTGTTTTTTCCGTCGGGTCCGCACATCAATTACGGTAATTTGACGATCCCTCTCTACGGCTTCCTCCGCATAAACCAGTTTTTCACCATCTGGCGACCACACCGGATGAAAGACGCCGAGTACAGGCTTACCAATCTGCTTCAATCCACTTCCATCCCGATTCGCTACAAAAATCGCTCTTTTATTTCCCAAACCCCACTTTAACCAAGAAAACGCAAGTTTTTCACCATCTGGCGACCATGTGGGATAATACATCCATGAGGGTTCATTCGGCAGAAACACCCGTTCCCGACCAGAATGGAGTTTCACAATGTGTATACGACGCCCTTCACCGGCAACAAAAGCGATTTCTTCTCCATCCGGTGACCACGAAGGATTACCACCCTGTACCAGTGCCAAAGCTACCTGAACGCCATCATGCCCGTGTATCGTGCCGGTTTGGATGCTCCATTGAGGCTTTTCTGCATGGTAGGCAACCCTACGTCCATCCGGGGACCACGCCGGTTCAATTCTCTGTGCCAACTTCTTAAAGACCCGTCGCACATTTCGACCATCGGCGTCCATTAGAAAAAGATCCAAAATACCATCACGGTTAGAAACAAAAATAATATGATCGCCTGTAGGCGACCAAACTGGGGAAAAATCGACAGCGCTATGCTGTGTTAAGTTAACCTGATTGCTTCCATCAGGATTCATAATGTAAATATCCCATGCTCCGTCTCGGTTTGACGAAAACGCGATCTTTTCAGTTTTCGGTGCCTTCGCAGATAAGGGATAAATGCTCATGAACATGAGTATAAAACTGAAACCACAAAATACAAAAAAGCGCCTAATCTTCATACGATTTTCTCCTGCAGTAAACTATTCGATTCGCTTAAAAGTGCATCGCAGTCCGCCGGTCCGCATCCAACCTTCGGGCGTTAATTCCATATCCCTGTACAGTATCAAATAGAGCGTGTCTTCTGTCACTGTAATACCTGGTGCCTTCGCCATCGTAAAGGAGGTTGTTCTGTTAAGTCGTGCGCTTAAGGTCCCTACCTCGCGTATTCTATCTGCGTGCTCCCGCTTTTTCTTCGCAGCAATACGCTTTACGGGTTCAGAGCCAAATAGGAATTCAACCAGATCTGTGCCGGTGCGTCGATTAAAACTGATAAACGGGAACGGATCGTCTCCGTACCGTTTGGTGGTAACATAACATTGCCCTGTGACAGTCTTACCACGATTGCTGCTGTTGTAATGGTAGGAACCGCGGTCCTCGAAAAATTCGAGCGTGAGATTTTGACGTGTAGAAGCAACGAGTGCCGCCTTTGCCCCTAATATTTGTTGACTCGATTTTTTATCAGTTACTTCAATACGCGGTAGACGGGTTGCCTCCGGATCTGGTGAATCTGGTGTTTCCACCTTTTCAGGCGTGGCGGGTGTTGTTGCCTGTTCGTTTTTATCTTCCTTGGAAACTCCTGCCACAGAAGAGGGCATCTGATGTTTTAGCATCGGATCTGTTACTTTTGCTGTGATACTGCCCTCTTCAACTTCCAACCCGACGTACTGCCACTTGCCAACGAGGAGATCCTTTACTGCCTGCTTGACTTTCTCTGGATTGTGTCTTTGACGTGCTTCGTTATAAGCCTCAAGCAGGTGAAGCCGTTCCTGCTGCGTCTCTTGGGGCGTTAGCACCGCACAACTGCTGAATGCTACCACCATCACACCGAGCATCGTTAACATTCTCATAGTTTATTTGTTCCGTTTATTTTAGCCCCTTATTTTTAACCCGCTCGAAGGAATATCTGGACCCACCAATCTGAGCCCAACCCGCAGGAGTCAACAATTGCCCGTAGCCGATTGTCAGATAGAGTCTATCCGCCTCTATTGCAATCAAGGTTCTCCTCAGTCCCGGACGACTGAATATAACCTCTTCTGGGGCCAGGCTTTTATAGCGATCCAGTTTAATCAAAGGTACCAACGTCTCAGCAATACGCTCAATCCTGATAGTAAATTCACCCGATGCGTTGATATTGCCGTTGTTGAGTTCATAAAAGCGGGCGTGGGTCTCCTGAAAAAAGCGGAGCGTAAGGTTTTTGCGACTCGACGCGGCAAGCGCGACTGCTGCTGTCTGAATCTCGTTGCTCAGATCACTCTCCAATACCTCTATGCCGAGAAACTGCCACGTACCGAGCACTTCACGCTCAAGGGTACCCTTGAGCGTCTGCCAGTCGTTTTTTCTTCGGGCATCTTCATACGCCGCGCGGCGTCTGTCCCGTTCATCCTGCATCTGCTGATATTTCGCAGAAGTGCAACTCGTGAATATTAGCATTAGGATATTGAGGGACGTTAAAATTTTCATGCTACTCGATCCGCCTAAAAGTGCATCGCAGTCCGCCGGTCCGCATCCAACCTCTCGGAGTTAGTTTCATATCTCCGTACAGGACAAGATAAAGTGTATCCTCCGTCACCGTAATGCCTGCCATCGAAGCAGCTGAAAAAGAGGTTCGTTTTGCCATGGCTCGCCGTGCAGCTTTTACACCCATTCTGCGATTCTGTACGATAGCAGCCAGTTCCTGTTTTTGCTTCGCAGCGATCTGTTTCACGGGTTCCGAACCGAATAGGAATTCCAGCATCTCCGGTCCCGTGCGTTGATTAAAGCGGACAAACGGAAAAATATCGTCTTGGTATTGTTTGGTAGTAACGTAACACTGCCCTGTGACATTTTTGCCCCGATTGCTGCCGCTGTAATGGTAAGAGCCATGGGCCTCAGAAAATTCGATCGTGAGATTTTGACGCGTAGATGCAACAAGCGCAACTTTTGCTCCCAGTATCTGTTGGCTCGACCTTTCATCGGTCACTTCAATACGCGGCAGACGAGGGGCATTCTCTTCTGAAACCTGTTCGCCTGCTTCTGGATCAGGCGAGTTTGGTGATGCTGCTTTCTGTTCACTTATAGCACGCTTGAAAACACGCTCCGCAAAGGAATTCGGCGAGTTTTTCTGCTGATCCGGTGTCGGTTTAACGCCCTTCACCGTGGTGTTGCCACCTTCGACCTCTAATCCGACATACTGCCATTTCCCGATGAGGAGGTCTCTCACAGCCTCTTTAACTTTCTCCGGGTTGTGTCTTTGGCGTGCCTCATCATAAGCCTCAAGCAGACGAAGCCGTTCCTGTTGCGTCTCCTGGGGCGTTAGCACCGCACAACCGCTGAACACCACCAGCATAACACCGAGCATTGTCAGCATTTTCACCACTTACTCCCTCCTTTACTTCAAGTCAAGTCTTCTACTCAATCCGTCTAAAGGTACATCGCAGCCCACCCATTCGCACCCAACCATTTGGCGTTAGTTCCACTTTTCCGTAGAGCACCAAATAGAGCCTGTCCTCTGTCACCGTAATGCCCGACATTAAAATGGATGTTTCCTGTCGGCGAACCGGTTGTACCGGCGGACTGGTTAGACGTCTATTGCGTTTCGCGCCGGATATGGGCGTGATATTACGCCGCATAGCGATCTTTCGCTCCCGCTCCTTGGCAGTTCTCCACTTTACCGGTTCAGAACCGAATATAAATTCAACCATCTCTGGTCCAGTCCGCCGATTAAAACTGATAAATGGAAATGGATCATCGCCGTACCGTTTCGTGGTGATGTAACATTGCCCAGTGGCACTTTTGCCGCCGTTGTTACTGCTATAGTAGTACGAACTACGATCTTCAAAAAACTCAAGCGTGAGGTTTTGGCGCGTAGATGCGACAAGTGCCGCTTTTGCCGCCAATATCTGTTGTTCCGATTTTTCGTCCGTCACCTCTATTCGTGGCAAGCGTGTTGTATTTTCCCCCGAAGCCTGTATATCTGTCTCTGGATTTGGCAAATCTGGCACTTCCGTCTGTTCCAGTGAATCAGGTGGTTTTATCCGCTCGGTTGTGGCATTTTCGGGAGTCTCATCTACAGTGGAGGACATCTGCTGAGAGACCGACTCTGCTCTTTGGGCGATGCCGTTATCCTCCTCAACTTCTAAACCGACATATTGCCATTTCCCGATGAGGAGGTCTTTCACAGCCTCTTTAACTTTCTCCGGATTGTGTCTTTGGCGTGCCTCATCATAAGCCTCAAGCAGACGAAGCCGTTCCTGTTGCGTCTCCTGGGGCGTTAGTGTCCCGCAGCTTGTGAACATCATCACTATAATACCAAGGCCCATTAGCATTTTCACCGCTCATCCCCCTTCACTTTGAAAAAATATAAATAAACCACCCTCACTTAATTCGCTTGAAAGTACAGCGGACCCCTCTGCTTTGCGCCCACCCATTCGGTGTTAATTCCATCACACCAAACAGGGTTAAGGACAATCTGTCCTCTGTGACTGAAATACCTATCCAATTCCACGGAACCAACTGCATAGAAGCATTATCTGGTGTATCGCGCACATTCGGTGGAACACCGGAGATAAATTCAGGGAAACGTTCGCCTGTATCCCGAAAAACCCGCAGGTACGGAAACAACGCATCGCCGTAACGCTTTGCACTGATTTTGAAACCTCCCGTCACCTCCACGTCCCCATTTTTCCCTCGGTATCGACGGAAGACGTTTTGATCCATAAAAAATTCAATTCTGAGGTTTTGGCGAGCCGTCGCCTGGAGTTCATACTTTAGTGCTGCCAGTTCTTCACTCAAATCGCCTTCGGCAACCTCTATGTCCAGAAATTGCCATGTACCGAGAAGCCCTTGGGTTAAATTATCTTCCATTGGGCGCGGGTCAGTTTTTCTACGGGCATCCTCATGTGCCGCTCGCAATTTATCGCGTTCGCTTTGCATCTCTTGGTATCTCGCACTCGTGCAACCCGCAAAAACCAGTATCAGCACGCTAAAAATAGTGAATAATTTCATTCCTCAACCCTCTCAAAGTAGCAGTGCATTCCACCACTTTGCACCCAACCGGTGGGACCTAATTGCATCTTACCGTGCATCGTGAGATATAACCTGTCCTCCGTAACTGAAATACTGATTTCTTTTGCTGTTGCAAGCCCTTGTGGGTCTGAAAGTCCAAGAGGCCCAGACGATTGCCTATCACGACTTACGGCAAAAAGGAGTTGCGATAGCTCCGGACCAGAGCGTTTGATAAACCGGATGAAGGGAAACGGTTCGTCGCCATACCGGATGGTGAAGATGCTAAATTGACCAAAAATCTCTGTGCCGCCGTTTTTACCTCGGTAGTGGTAGATATCCCGCGCCTCAAAGAATTCGAGTGTGAGGTTTTTTAAATCAAGGGCGCGAAGCGCAGCCCGGGTTTTCGCAACATCTTCGATGGCAGCCCCCTCTTCGACCTCAAGGTTTAGGAACTGCCACTTTCCGAGGAGTGTATCAGTTATGCCGGTTTTGACTTTGAGTTCACTATGTTCTTCGCGGAGGTCTTCATAATTCTTGAGGAGCTGATCACGTTCTGCTTGCATCTTCTGGTATTCGGCACTGGTGCAGCCAACGAACATCAGGGCACAGATACCCAAGATGATTAATACTTTCATACGCTTTCTCCTGATTGCCGATTTCACCCAGTATTATACCAACACCCTGTTTAAATCGCAACGTCTCAGAGGTATAATGTATCAACCTAATAAAACATATACTATCGTACAAATTATTCGGGCATTGTCTGTTTGTTAAAGACACAATTTTACAGTGGAATGGATGCATAAATATAGATTTTACAATTACTTGAATATTTGAACAGGCGAAATTAGGATATTTCGCCTACCGAAGATTCATTTTCTCGTCGGTGCGCAAAAAAGCCGAGCATATAGGTACGCTCGGCTTTTCTGTGTTTTCATATTCGTCTAAAAATTACTCTTGATGTAACGTAACCGACCGGCGCGGTGGACTAAGCTGCTGCGGTGTCAACGGTACTGCCATATTCCGATACACCTGAACCCGGTAGGCTCCAAAGTCTGGCACAAACATCAACCCATCGTCGCTGACAGCCACGGATCTGGGTGAACGCAGGTATTTCTGCGGTTCTAAGTCCGCCATGTCTCGCATCCGATTTGGACTGCCGTTCGTCATCATATAAGCCTGTGACACCTTTGACAACGTAGCGTCTCCGAGGAATTTTTGCACATACCGTCCCTCTTCGTTGAAAAGTTGGATGCGATCGTTTCCACGGTCAGCAACATAGATATCGCCGTTCAAATCGACGTCAATACCAGCGGGACGATTGAGTTCGCCGCTGCCGCTACCGGATTTACCAAATTCAAAGAGGAACTCTCCTTCGGCATTGAACTTCTGCACCCGGTCGTTTCGCCAATCCGAAACATAAACATCACCGAGTTCATCTACAGCGACACCCCACGGCATGTTGAATTCGCCTTCACCATCACCGTGGCTTCCCCACGCTAAGAGAAACTTGCCGTCTTTGGTGAACTTCTGTACGCGATGCCCTAAACTGTCAGCGATGTAGAGATTCTCATCTGGATCGAAATCCATACCAGAGGGTCCATTGAGTTGCCCGGGATCGGTGCCGTGTTCACCCCACGTACCGATGTGTTCACCCTCACTACTCAAGGCAACAATCCGATGCAAGTATTCATCGGATATATAGAGGTTCTCTTCACTGTCAGCAGTAATTGTCACGGGCCATGTGAATTGACCATCGCCCTGACCGTAACCGCCCATCGTCCCGAGATCTTCGTCATCAACATGATATTTCCGAATCATTGCCGTGCCGTCGCTACGACACATGATATATAGACGACCCTCTTGTCCGATTGCGATGTCAATCGGAAAGTTTGTCGTACGCCGCATGCTCAGGGTCATGTGAAATGGATACCCAGCACGCAGCAAGCCATAAGGTCTACCCATAATAGCCTCCTGCCGTTGTCTCTAAGAAAATGGGTGGATCTGTTCAAAATTTCCGCCGACAATGTGAGTTGGGTCCACACCCATCCACTGCTCAAGGAGCGTTCCGTAGATGCCACGGAAGTCGATCGTATGCTCAAGGTCTTCGCCGTGTGCCCAACGGGTAGGATCAAGGGAAGGATACTCTGCGTAGAGTCCACCTTTCACCCGATCACCGATGATAAAGGCACCGCCGCCGGTTCCATGGTCGGTTCCACTGGCGTTGTCTCGGATACGTCTGCCGAATTCCGTGAAGACGTACATAACGACCTCTTCAGAGGCATCGTGCGCCCGTAAATCCGTGAAGAACGCTTGGATGGCTTCCGTAAGCTCGGTAAGGAGCCGTGGGTGCGTCGGGACCTCGTTGGCGTGGTTATCATACCCGCCGTGCTGCGTGTAGAAGACGCGTGTGCCGAGGTCAGCGAAGTGGACGCGAGCGACATCCCGTAAGCTTTTTCCGATAGCGTTTTCCGGGTATTCCACGTCAGACTCGTACATCGCCGGTGCCTTCTTGAGTTCATCGGCACCTTTAATCACATCCAACCCGGTCTGGCTGAGGTAATCCATCACGATACCAGTGCCGACCGTACTACTATACATTGCCTTGAACACTTCAAGCGCCTTTGTCCGGTGAGATTCATCGCCAATACTGGTCATCAGACCGTAGTTATCCAAATCGCCGACAGACGTAACAGGAACACCAGAAAGCGCACACGCACGCGGGAGTCCTTGTCCGAAACTGACAGCGGTAAGGACGTTTTGACTCTGCGGATCGAGTTCGCGGACGAGCCTACCGACCCAACCTTCATCACCGATCTCCAGCGGTTCACAGGTATGCCAAATATCCATTGCCCGGAAGTGGGAGCGGTTTGAATCTGGATAGCCTATACCCTGCACAACGGCGACATCACCGGCATCAAACATCTCTTTTAGCGGTCCAGCGCTCGGATTCCATCCCAAGGTATTGTCATGCGGTAACACATCTTCGGCTTTGATGCCTACAACAGGTCGGGAATCGTGGTAAATCCCCGCCGTATAGGGGATGAGTGTATTCATGAAGTCGTTGCCGCCACTCAGCTGCACAACGACAAGGACCGGGGGTTTCTTCGTAGTACTCATGTCAATCTCTCCTATAGGCAAACACGCTTTAATAGAATCGTCCCTTAAATTCCATCCTTACACAAACGTGCCGACCCAACAAAAAGTTAGCCAAGTTGATACTCTCTTGAAGCCACAATTAACTGAAGCATACTCACGATCCGTGCTTCATTTTCCTCTGCAGGGTCGTCGTCCCCAAAATTGAGTTCACCACTCGCCTCGGCAAATTCGGTTAAATACTGACGTGTGGTATCGCCTATCTGCAGTGGACCAGCATAGTCGAGACATTTGTCCACAAACTCTTCCGGTGAGACAGAGTCCCCATTATCTTTCAAGCGACCGATGAGATCCTGAATGCCAGGTTTGGACGCATCACTCACCTCGCGAACGGCGAAGTTAACACGAGCAGTCAGCAGACCACCGTCAATCCACTCTTTACCGGTGTGCCAACCTTCAACCGTGGGTGGATCAAGGAGTTTTTGCCCCATTAATTGGGTAGCACCCGCAAACTGTGCCGCTCCGGGTTGTGGACCTTGGAAAGTACCCGTCAGCTTCACGATTCCCAGGACGAGTTCGGTCGGGCTTTTTACCTTCTTAAATTGGGCTTCTTTGAAGAAATCAGAATTGAAGAGGACCTCCAAGACGTGCGCCAGATGTCCGTCCGACGCCATAAAGGCGTTTGAGAGCGTCTCAATAGCATCCGGGTCTCGCGGCGGCGTCACATTCCAAGACGGCACTTGCGGCTCAT
Organism: Candidatus Poribacteria bacterium; assembly: GCA_028818705.1. GTDB lineage: Bacteria > Poribacteria > WGA-4E > WGA-4E > WGA-3G > WGA-3G. The sequence goes on along the minus strand of JAPPNJ010000144.1, from coordinate 34,691 downwards.
CTGCGACGAAGAAGTTGTAGAGGTGTCTGGAGACAAACTTGGCGCAAGCGGGTTGCTCAACGATGATATCGATGATGTCATCCCCGTTGAGATTCCCGGTATGTCCTAAGAAGGTCTTTTCACAGTCGTCGTGTACTTCTTCATCGAATATGAAGGGTGGTGAGTAGTAACCGTGAGGATACAAAGGAATCGGTTGCCCGAACGTCCAACCTGTAAAAGCAAGGGCACAGTTCTTGATATCGTCCTCTGAGTAGTTCCCCACGCCTAATGAGAAAAGCTCAAGAAGCTCTCTGCCGTAATTCTCGTTGGGTTCGCCCTTGAGATTTTCGTTATTATCGAGCCAGAAGATCATCGCCGGATCTTTGGAGAGTTCGAGCAGGATGTCTCGCATTTTCCCCATACCGACGCGCCGAAGCATATCAATCTGGTCTGAAGATGCAAGGATGTGTTGATTCTTGCCGAGTCCGGTCGCGAAGACATGGTGCCAGAAGAGTGCCATCTTCTCTTGTAGAGGACACCTGCTGTTCAGCATCCGATAGACCCAGATACCGACATAAGCACCTTCGCCACCA
>JAPPNJ010000144.1:0-34057 GCA_028818705.1 Candidatus Poribacteria bacterium | reverse complement strand
TGCTCCAAACCCTGCGCGGCGCATGAGGTGCGCCATTAACGCAACATCGTTGTTTGACATGTTCACCTCCGATACATTCACTGTGAGGTGGGACCTCACGTTAGCAAATTTCGATGGAATACCGTTTTCACGATAAGGTCATTAAATTACATTCGGAGAAAATCACGATAAAGTTACGCATATCTTACAATTAAAGTTAAAAACGTGTCAAGTTTTTTGTTTTTCTCAATCGGACGGATATGTTTCTCTTGTAGGAGGGAATTCCAAATTTTGCCCACACGCGGCAAAATTTATCTTTGCTTTACATTGCCCGACTCTTAACAAAAAACCGAATTCCGATAACTAATTTTTACACCTTTTCTAAATTATGCACAATTCCCATTTTAAAATTGTGTCTTTAATAATAGAAGTGACGCTCTTTCTAAACGCTCTTAGGTCGAATATACGTTTTTTAGACGAAAAAGGAAATCAGAAAAGGAGACGGCGTTTCCTCCCTCGAATAAATTCGGGAATTTCCACGCCGAAGATTTAATGAAAAGCGCAATTGTTAACCGAAAAAGCTTGGTCGTGATTTTAGGTGTTGTGTTGATAGGCATTGGCGCGCAGGGCATTAACTATAGTCAGGCTGCCGACGCGTATCCCCCGACATCACGTATCTTTCTACTCAAGGATGGAGTTTCAATACTCTTTGTGCCACCACAAGGTCGAGGGACGGTTTATGCCGCACAGAACCGCAGTACTGTTTCTCTCGATTTAGTTCGCAACACCAAATGGCAGCGGCGAGATGATTCAACAAGCCCCTGGGTTGATGTTCCTGATTCAGAAAGGGCTACCGGATTATACGGCTATGTGATAACGCTTCCCGGTGAATACAGATGGGTTGGTGAGCTTAACATTAATGGTGTATGGGGAAAATACAGCAGCAGGAATATACTTCGGCTCACGCCAACTGGAACAGTGCCGGGCATTCCAGCAGAAGTAGAGGGTGTCCCCAGCGACTACCATAAACTGACCCTTGCGGGGCATACAAATGGTGTCCTTTCCGTAGCAATCTCTCCCGATGGTAGCACACTGGCAAGTGGAGATTATGACAAGGTGATTCGAGTGTGGGAGGCGAAAACCGGAGAACTCCTGGGAACACTTAGAGGGCATAAGGCAGGTGTCACTTCTTTGGCATTCTCCCTGGATGGTAGTAACACGCTGGCAAGTGGGAGTTGGGATCGGACGGTTCAGGTGTGGGATCTGACACCCGCCACGCCCACTGTCGAACCCTCTCAACCTGCCACACCAGCCAGCGAACCAGCCCAACTCGCAGGCGATCTCAACGCCGATGGGGTCGTCAATATTCAAGATCTCGTCCTCGTTGCCTCGCAGTTCGGACAAACCGAGCAGAATGCAGCGGACATCAATGAAGATGGTGTCGTCAACATCCAAGACCTGGTCTTGGTAGCAGGGGCATTCGCTGCTGTTGACTCGGCACCCGATGCACATCCACAAGTCATTGAGACGCTCACCACAAGAGAGGTCCAAGCGTGGTTGCGCGGCGCAAAGCAACTTGGACATAAAGATGCCACGATGGCGAGAGGGATCGCAGTGCTTAAAGACATCTTGGCACTTCTGACCCCAACAGAAAACGCCCTATTGCACAATTACCCGAATCCCTTCAACCCAGAGACATGGATCCCCTACCAGTTAAAAACACCCGCAGAGGTTCGCATCACCATTTACAATCCGCGCGGCGTTCTGGTGCGTGAACTGTCGATCGGGTATCAGGTAGCGGGTCGGTATACCTCGCGCGCCCGTGCAGCGTATTGGGATGGTCGGAATACAGTCGGCGAACCGGTTGCCAGCGGTCTGTATTTTTACACATTTACAGCCGGGGATTTCTCAGCGACGCGGCGGATGGTGATTTTGAAGTAGCGACGTTATTCACAAAACATGGAGGTGTTTCCAATGTCAAACGTGTTAAACTCAAAAAAAACCATTGCTATAGGTGTCGCTGTTCTTATTCTCTTGGTTATGCCAATAGAAACTTCTGCTGATCAGGGCTGGGAACTGATAACTGAGCTGCCGACTAAGAGACTGGCTTTCGCGACTGCTGTCGTAGGTAATAAGATTTATCTCATCGGTGGCACGCTCTATAGAAACGTGAAGCCTGATATAGCAGTTCGGGGGCCCTATGGAATTACAACTGTTGAGGTGTATGACACGCAGACCAACAAGTGGCAAAGAGTCGCAGATATGCCAACGCCACGCCATGGTGCTAAAGCTGCGGTTGTTAACGGCACCATCTTTGTCTTCGGAGGGTGGAATGGTCAGAAGCATGCACTTGGGGAATATCCAGTGAGCGTAGAGGCATATAACCCTCAAACCGATACATGGATCCAGGAAAAGGAGATGCCTGTTTCTCGTGCCGATTTTGATATTGGTGTCGTTGCTGGAAAAATCTATATCATCGGAGGTGTAACGCGCCTCGGTAAAGAACGAATGGGTCGTGTTGATGTCTATAATCCTGCTACTAATACGTGGGTGAAGGGTCAAGAAATGCCGACCCCGCGCTCGCAGTTAGGTGTAGCGGTTGTCGGTAACCATATTTATGCCATCGGCGGACGTGGATGGCCACGAGGTGACTTCGGTGGTCCCTACCTTACGGTCATTGAGGCATATGATTCGACAAGCGGTCAATGGCGGAAGAAGAGTGATATGTTAGACCTCAGAATGAGTTCCGCGCCAGTTGTCGTGAGAGATGAGATCTATCTGATTGGGGGATTCACTCCGAAAAGAGTCGGATTTGACTATTTAGCGAGTGTGAGTGTGTATAATCCGCAGAAAGATGCGTGGCGCGATATTCCAGCAATGCCGGTGCCCCTTGTAGCTCGGGGTGCAGCGGTCAACGGAAAGATTTATGTTTTGGGAGGCGTGGGAGATGTTGGAGAAGGTTGGGAGTTATTTCCAGATGTTGTGGTATATGATACCGGTTTTCGTGCTGTTGAAGCAAACGACAAACTCTCCACGCGTTGGGGTGAACTAAAAAAATCCCAGTAAACATAGAAATGCGATATACTGTCTCAGGTCAGGGAAATATTATTTGATTTTCTTTTTCGCCTACCTAAGCGCGTTGATTCAATTGTTTGTAGGGTCGGAATGTGAGGACAATCAAACCTGTTCGTGCACGATGGAGAATCCTGATGGTGGAAAATGATGTTCAACTAATTCGTAGAATCTTGTCAGACGATGACGAAGCATTTAGTATCTTGGTCCAAAAGTACCAAAAGAGTGTCCATGCCCTTGTGTGGCGAAAAGTTAACGATTTTCACTATGCTGAGGAAATTACACAAGATACCTTCCTGCAAGCATACAAAAAGCTCTCGACACTTAAAAACCCTAACCAATTTGCGGGATGGCTCTATGTCATCGCGAATCGACGCTGCATTAATTGGCTTCAACGTCACAAACCTGCGATGCAATCACTGGAGGACACACCTGTGGAAGAAATAGAGGAATCCGCTTATAACCATTATGCCGCGGAACAGCGCGAAGCCGAAGGCACCAAATATCGCTATGAAATCGCCCAAAGATTGCTGTCCAGACTGCCAGAGAGCGAACGCACAGTAATGACACTCTATTACCTCGGTGAAATGACCGCCAAGGAGATTAGCAAATTCTTAGGGGTCTCGATAAACACGATTACAAGTCGACTACGGCGGGCGCGAGAACGTTTGCGGGAGGACCAAGAACGCTTGATTCAGGAGGTGCTCGGGGGCGTGCAGTTACCCACCAACCTCACCGAGAACATCATGCGGCAAGTCGCCGACGTGAAACCGATACCGCCTCCAGCAGCGAAACCTCTGCTCCCGTGGGGTGCTTTTGGCATAGCGACGCTTCTGGTTGCCTTGCTGTTAGGCGCGACCGGTCAATACCTCGTCCACTTTCAGAAACCCTATAGTTTCGAGGCAGTATCCGAACCTACGGTTGAAATTATTGACACCTTTATCGTTCTCGAGGTCGATTCAAAACCCGATGTCCGGAATCAGATCGGACGTGCGACTTCCGCCGATAAAAACATCGGAGCAGGAATCCAAGCTCCTGAGACACCACCAGTATCCGATACACAGGGGAGCTCTCTCAGATTTTCTACAGCGCAGTGGACGCGAAAAGCAAACATGCCAACACCTCGGTCTTACTTTTCTACCTCGGTTGTGAATGGGAAAATATTTGCGATAGGGGGCGAAGTTCAGATGGAAAGGGGCGAATTTGGGGACCGGGCGCTTTCAAAGGTAGAAATGTACGATCCAGAAACCGATACATGGGAACAAAGGACAACTATGCCGACACCTCGGTCTGCTGCAGCTGCTTCGGTCGTGGATGGAAAAATCTATGCCATTGGTGGAGAACAAACAGAGAAAATTAAGCGATATACGGGATACGTGAACAAAATTGAAGTGCTCCCAACCGTAGAAATGTATGATCCGTCAACGGACACATGGACGCAGAAAGCGGATATGCCGACACCTCGATCTTACCTTTCTACCTCGGTTATGGATGGAAAAATCTATGCCATTGGCGGCACATCAATTACGAATGAACAGTACCGGCTGGAAACCGTAGAGATATATGATCCGGCGACAGACACATGGGCAAAAGTTAGAGATATGAATCATGCACGTTCTTGCGCCGCAATCGGTGTCGTGAATGGAGAAATTTATGCTATGGGTGGGAGAGGATTGTCCCCGACGCTGTATCTTTCCAGTGTTGAAGTGTTCAATCCAAAAAAGAATCGATGGCAGGAAATAACAGAGATACCTACCCCGAAAACGAGTCACACGGCAAGCGTCATCGATGGAAAAATCTATGTCATAGGTGGTTACGTTCAAGAAGGTAAGGAATATAAGAATCTGGCAACAATTGAAATCTACGACCCCGCAACCGACCACTGGACTCAAGAGCCGGACATGCTGATTGGGAAATCGGGACATACGACTGAAGTAATAGACGGGCAAATCTATATTTTTGGGGGGAACAGTTTCGTTGGTGGAGATCCGCTTACGAGTGTCGAAGTTTACGAACCAAGAGCAGTTTCCCAGCGTGTCAATTCAATAGGTAAGCTTATGCAGACGGTACGAACCAATTATAGTAAAACCCAGAATTAAATAGACACTTTTCCTTTAACAGCAGCCGTTTCGTAGGCGGGGAATGCCCTAAGGCATTCATACCCGGTGAAGTCCATAGGGACTTCATACCGTTGATTCTGATTTGGAGGTCTCCTCGCCCGTCTTCCAAAATGTGTCTTATTATTTTTAGAGGTCATTATAAAATAGGATTTACGTATTCCCCTCTAAAATCCCCTATCAAAAACACCCACCTTTTCTGTTACGATCTCCCGATCGTGTCCCTCCAAGTTTCTTGCGGGAGGGGTTTGTAACCCCGACATCTTTCACAAAATTCGGATTTTTGATATTTTTTTCAAATTATGCACACTTTTAGCCCCAAAATTGTGTCTTATGTATCCAAAAGAACTTCTACATAATTGACATACCCCGTAAACTATGGTAAACCCGAAAAATAAATAGACACTTCTCTCTCGTGGTAGGCGAGGTTTCCCAACCTCGCCGAGGTTGAATGTCTAAGTAATTCTAAAATCTACCATAAATTGCAGGGCTTGTGTGAAAATTGATAATCTAAGAATCTAAATCGTTTTGATTAAGCCTTTTGGAGGATGTGGATACGCCCCATTCGTTCATTAGGAGGGAATCTCGTGGAAAAAGAAAATGATGTTCAATTGATTCAGGATACCTTGTCAGGCGACGAGGCGGCATTTAGCACGCTGGTGCAAAAATACCAGAGGAACGTTCACGCCCTCGTGTGGCGAAAGACTGGAGATTTTCACTATGCTGAGGAAATTACGCAAGACACCTTCCTTCAAGCATACGAGAAACTCTCAACGCTCAGGAATCCTAACCAGTTTGCTGGCTGGCTCTACGTCATCGCAAATCGGCGCTGCATTAATTGGCTCCGAAGGCAAAAACCTACGATGCGATCCCTTGAAGAGACATCTGTGAAAGAAATAGATAAACTCACGTATGAACGTCATATCTTGGAGCAGCGCGAGGCAGACGCCAGTGAGCATCGCTACGATATTGTCAAAAAACTTCTTGAGAAACTTCCAGAGAGTGAACGCACAGTCGTTACGCTCCACTATCTGGGTGAAATGACGATCCGAGAGATAAGCAAATTCTTGGGCGTGTCAAACAACACAATCAGGAGTCGTCTCCGTAGGGGACGCGAGCGATTACGCGAGAATCAGGAATCCCTCATCCAAGAAGTGCTCGGCGGCGTGCAAATACCAGCGCGTATAAGCCAGAACATCATGCGGCAAGTCGCCGACTTGAATCCTATACAACCGCCATCTGCCACGAAACACCTGCTTCCGTGGGGCGCTTTTGGTGCGGCTGCTGTTCTGACACTACTGTTGATGCTTGGTATCAGTAAGCAATACCTTCTCCGTTTCCAAGAACCCTATAGTTTCGAGGCACAATCTCAACCCACCATTGAAATTATTGATGTCCCCATCATCCTTGATATTGATTCAAAACCGGCTATCCGTAATCAGACCGGACGCGCCACCTCCAACGATAACGGAGGCAATGCAGGTTCGCGGATTTCTGATGACATCTCAACATCTGATGCACAAGTAGATGCCTCTCAATTTTCTACTGCACAGTGGACGCGGACAACCGGTCCGCAAGGGAGTCCTACCTATGACATCTTTGAGGCATCCTCGGGGACCCTCTATGTTTCTACACAAACAGGGGTCTACAGATTGCCAACAGATTTACCTGCATGGACCCCCATCAATACCTATATCCATACCCCCGGTGGCAAGATGGCAATGGCAGAGCATAATGGCACCCTCTACATTGTCTCTACAGATGAAATTCTCGCTTCAACCGACAATGGCGAGACATGGAACGTCTTTTGTCCAAAACCAGAAGGATACGCTACTGGACTCATCGTTACAGATAGAACACAAGCGACCGATTCGCAAGCGGATATCACGATGTATCTTGCCTTGAAACATAAAGGAAAAGATAAAGGCATTTTCCGATCTACGGATGCTGGCGCACACTGGAACCTCCTTAGCGATGGAATGGCAGGCGAACGCATTTATCCTATCTATCCTATCGCTGCGATTGGAAACACGGTGTTTGCTGGCACAAATGAAGGGCTTTACCGTCTGAACGGCGAGGTTTGGGAAGAAGTCCGGATAGATGTCTTTAAAACCGCCCATTCCTCTGAAAACGAGGCGTTTGCTGATACAGACACAGGTCTCTATCGTCTGAACGCCGGGGTTTGGGAACAAGTACCCGTGGGAGCCTTCGATGCTGTCTATGCCTTGGAGACTTTTGAAAATAATCTCTATGTCGCAATGGGTCCCGATCTATTTATGTGGCGAACACCTGAAACAACACAAGGGGTAATCGTAGATACCAAAACCGTCCATGGTCGGATTTTCCACTCAACCGATTTGGGTGAATCATGGACTGAGATAACACCTAAAAATGAACTACTCTTTTTTACGTTAAGAGATCCTGTACAATTTTTGGTTGCCGGTGAGACGCTTTTAGCGCGCGGTATCGAACGCTTTCGTTCAACGGATGTAGGAGAAACTTGGACAAAACTTGCAACTGACCCGAACCTGTCTTTGTTCGGTACCTGGAAAAATTTAGGGGTGAACGAACGGACGTTTTACACAGTCGGCATATACGGTATTCATCGAACAACCGATGCTGGCGACTCGTGGCATCTCTTTTCGGACGGGATCATAGGAACGCGGACACAGGAATTGGTAACGTTCAACGATAGGTTCTATCTATATACCAATCGCAACTTTGTGCAATCAACCGATGGTGGTGAATCATGGAAAAGCGTTCGGATTAACGCCGAATCATTGGACAAAGCGCAAACTGGCGTTCGCTTATCTCCTGACGCAGACTTAGCGGTCGCCGATGGAGATCTGTATGGACTCACGACTGAAAAAGAGAATCTGTATATCTTCCGTTTATCCATGGACGCGAACGCATTTATCCCCGTTCAAGGAATGCCCACGCTTGACTATAAAACGCTGCCTATCGAATTACGGACAATCCTTTTGGAAATGAAATTAAAGTTGAAAGGGATTTACTGGCTTGATAATATAGCAAACGATTCTAAGTTGACAACGGGTTTGCGTCACATCGAGACATCCGCGAACACCGGTGGGTTCACCGTCAGTGATGGGACGTTCTACGTGGAATACCAGCGCGGGCTTTTCAAATGGACACCCGGTGATTCGGAGTGGACGCATACAGGATTAATAGACACCGATACCACCCCTGTTATTAATAGATACTACGATAGTGGATTCAAGTTAGCAGCTTCGGCAGAGACTGTTTATGTCGGTATGCGGGATGGTAAATTGTTTCAATCCTTCGATGCCGGAAACAGTTGGAAAAACATTACACTAACCCTACCGCTTCACTTTGAGAGTTTCAAGGAGATTGTCTTTGCAGGTTCAACGATTTACGTCGCAACCGACAAAGGCGTCTTGGCTTCACAGAACGGCGAACACTGGCGCGTGCTCACCGATCGTGCTGGCGAGCGTACACTCATAGACAGACTCGCTGTCGATCATGTCAGCGTTTATGGTGCCGGCAATACAGGTATCTATCGCTTGGACGCTCGCGGTAAGTGGGAACAGATTTTGCCAAACGTTCCCAGTAAAATTGTTGCACTCGTTATCAATAATAACAAACTTTACATCTCTACGGAACGCATCGGGATGTTTCATGTCTCGCTTGAAGATAAATATTAATTCGTAGCGTAAACTGTTAGTTTGCGCCCTTAAGATGCACAACCTCGGTGAAGTCCATACGGACTTCATACCCCCGGTGAATGCCACACGGCATTCATACCGTTGATTTAAAGCCTTTATAGGCTTTATACCCGGTGAAGTGCATAAGCACTTCATACCGTTGATTCTGATTTTGAATGCCCTAAGGCATTCATACCCGGTTCATGCCTATAAGGCATGAATACCGTTGATTCTGATTTGATTCTGATTTTGATTAGGTTATGCTACAAAGAGGCAACTTGGATTACAATAGACACATTCTTCCACTGACAATTTATTCATTAAAGTCTTTGATGAAGTTTCAAATTTCTTGCATCCTCAGTTTAATATTACTGTTTGCAAACATCGCGCCGGTCTTCGCAGAAGCACCGACCAGCCCGAAAATACTGTTTACTTCCGCACGAGACGGCAATCGCGATGTCTATATCATGAATCCTGACGGCTCTGGACAGGTAAACCTGACACAACATCCCGCAGATGATCTGCAAGCTGTATGGTCTCCAATAGGTGATCAGATTCTTTTCATTTCCGATCGCGGTCATAAGGTTTGGGGCACTTGGGATTTGTATCTCATGGACCCAGACGGATCCAATGTCCGACGCGTCTTTAAAAAAGAAGATTTTAGAAATTCTCCAACGTGGTCGCCAGATGGAAAACAGATCGCTTACAAAAACTCAAACTGGGACGCTGGAGAATCCCATATCTACATTGCGACTTTAGGCGAACAAGAGGAAGAACACATCGTAGAAGGCCTTGCCCCTGCGTGGTCGCCGAATGGGAGAGAACTCGCTTATGTCGCTTATATCTTAACTGCCCGCCGAGTGACCTTGATTGACATCCGCACACGCAAACAAGAACGTCTGCTACCCAGGAAAGCAAACCCTTCGCAAAATGGTCCATCTTGGTCCGCTGCGGGAGACAAACTCGCCTTTTCTTGGAATACACACAAGGTGCCACCTATTGAGGCGGGGAGAGCCGTCTGGAACGCATGGGAGACGACAAAGACGATCTACATCGTCAATCGCGACGGCACCGGACTCCAGCAACTTGTTGATGAAGCCGGTCCTTATGCACAGTATCCTGCGTTATCACCAGATGGAAGCGAAGTCCTTTATACACAAGCAATTAATGGGCGTCAACAAATCTTCAAACTTGACATGAACAGTGGTACTACGGCGCAGTTGACACATGTGGGACATCTTTATCAAGCAAATACTGGCGGGGATTGGTTTGATCCGGCGTATGCGTTGCCCGTTTCACCACAACCGAATTCACTAACAACCGTGTGGGGACAAGTGAAAATCAGAGATTGAATTTAATCTGGCACCTCAACGCAGCTAACTCGCTTTGGAGAAATCTTATATGAAACTCCTTTTTCTGTTTTTAGCCTTCTTTATCAGTGTTATGATGATAATTATGAGCACTAATCCCATTCTGGCAAAGGCACCTGAAACCGTCAAAATTGTCTTTGCGGCAAATAGGATTGGCAATCGCGAAATTTATCTGATGAATCCAGATGGAAGTGAACAAGTAAACATCACACGGAATAAAGCTGACGATGTTACACCTGCTTGGTCCCCGACAGGTGAGTCTATCGCGTTTAGTTCCAACCGGGACGGCATTCTGGACTTATATCTCATGGACGCAGATGGAGGGAATGTCAGGAGAATGTTTGGGAAATCTGCACAAAGAGCAGACCCAACGTGGTCGCCTGATGGAAAACAGATTGCTTATAAGCGGCGTGAACAGGGTAAGGGGTTCATCTATATCGCGACAATAGAGAGCGAAAAAGAGGAGCGTATAGCGATTGGCAGCGGTCCAGACTGGTCACCCGATGGGAATGAGATCGCTTTTCTCACTGGATTCCCCGAACGGGTGCAAATTAGTATTCTTAACATCAGTACGCACAAACAGACAGTGCTCTTTCCTAAACCGGTGAGACCTTCATGGATGGGTGGAGGTGTTGCTTGGTCGCCCTCAGGAAAGAAACTTGCCTTTTCTTGGCTTCATAAAGCCCCACTGAAGGATTTCATTGAAATGGAGACTGTCTATACTGTGAATCGAGATGGCACAGGACTCCAACAGATTATTCCCGAAGTAGGTCCTAAAGTCACTTCACCCATCTGGTCACCACAGGGAGACGAACTTCTTTATATTCAAGCGGACGATGTCCACGCGGCACTCCCAATCAATTTGCAGATCTTCAAAATTGGGATGAACGGTGGTGAACCGACACAACTGACACATATTGGTTTGGGACACCATTTAGGTGGATGGTTTGACCCAGCGTACGCGTTGCCTGTCTTACCGCAACCACACTTGCTTACCACGACTTGGGGCGAAGTGAAAAAGCAGTAATTTTAGGAGGTCCTATAAAATGCGATGGGCTTATACCAGAAATCTATGGATCAAATCTCTTTGTTTTTTTTACGTTTTCAGTTTGATGTTATTGTGGGTAAACGTCATTCCTGTTTTCGCGAAGGCACCGACGAGTTCTAAAATACTGTTTACCTCCGCACGAGACGGCAATCGCGATGTCTACATCATGAATCCAGACGGCTCTGAACAGGTGAACCTCACACAGCATCCCGCAGATGATCAACAAGCCGTCTGGTCTCCTACAGGTGAGCAGATCCTTTTCGCCTCCAACCGAGGGCATAAAGTCTGGGGCTCCTGGGATTTGTATCTCATGGACCCCGATGGAAAAAACGTCCGACGCGTCTTCAAGAAAGAAACTTTTAGAAAGGATGCAACGTGGTCTCCCGACGGCAAACAGATCGCTTACAATAACATAAACTGGGACGCTGGAGAATCCCATATCTACATTGCGACCTTAGGTGAACAAGAGGAGGAACGCATCGTAGAAGGCTTTGACCCTGCGTGGTCGCCGAATGGGACGGAGCTCGCCTATGTTACCTACCTCTTAAATACCCGCCGAGTAACACTGATTGACGTCCGCACAAAGAAGACAGAACGCCTTCTACCCAGGAAAGCAACGCCTTGGCAAAACAATCCATCTTGGTCAGCTGCGGGAGACAAACTCGCCTTTTCTTGGAATACACACAAGGTGCCACCTGTTGAGGCAGGGAGAGCCGTCTGGAACGCATGGGAGGTAACTGAAACAATCTACATCGTCAACCGCGACGGTACTGGTCTCAAGCAGCTTGTCGAGGAAGATGGTCCCTATGCACAGTCTCCTGCGTTATCGCCTAATGGGCAAGAAGTCCTTTATACACAGAAAATTAATGGGTACTTCCAAGTGTTCAAAGTGAACGTGAACAGTGGCATTACGACGCAGCTCACGCATATTATCGGCGCCTCTCTTCTCCAAGCGAATGCTGGTGGTGCCTGGTTTGATCCGGCGTATGCGTTGCCTGTTTCACCACAGCCCCACCTGCTAACCACGACTTGGGGAGAAATAAAAAATAAATAATTGAGGGTGGTGCATAAATATTTCTCGTAGGGGTGTTTTTGCTTGGGTATTTCCCCTAGGTCTCCCAACCCGTAATATGAACGTACAGAAGATTTGATAGAGGGCGAGGGGACCTCGCCCCTACGGGGGTCGCATATCCTAACGTTTGGGATAATGAACCACCCTCAAATAATTTTAGAAGGTATTACAAAATGCAACATACTTATGCCAGAAATCTATGGGTCAAACCTTTTGGGATTTTTTACGTTCTCAGTTTGATGTTATTGTGGACAAACGCTCCGCCTGTTTTCGCAAAAGCACCGACGACACCGAAAATAGCACTCTCAGCGACACCAAATGGAGATTGGGACATTTTATTGATGAATCCAGATGGATCCGAGCAGATAAATCTTACGAACGATGCAGCCCTGGATTATTATCCCGCTTGGTCTCCAACGGGTGAACAGATTCTTTTCTCCTCAGACCGAGATATATCTCCAGGGAGTTTAGATCTCTATCTAATGGATCCGGACGGTTCAAATGTGCGTCGAGTCTTCGGAAAATCAAAGGATAGAGGTGGGCCAGCATGGTCCCCGGATGGAAAACTGATTGCTTACTGTTCCCGTGAACAGGGACAGCTTGTACTCTATATAGGAACGATAGACGGCAAAAAAGAGGAACGCATCACATTCGGATGTGGACCGGCGTGGTCGCCAGATGGCAGAGAGATAGCCTTTACTTCTGGGTGGCCTAAAGATATGAGAATCAATATACTCAACGTCGAAACAGGTCGTTCTAAGTTTTTTTTCCCGCCAAAGGCACAGCCCTCATGGATGGAAAAAATATCGTGGTCTCCAAGTGGAGACAAACTCGCGTTTTCATGGCTACACCGTGTGCCGCTAAAAGACTTTCTTGAAACCCAAACAATCTATACCGTGAACCGCGACGGCGGCGATCTTAAGCAAATTGTGCCTGAGGCGGGTTTACGAGCAGTGAAACCGATGTGGTCGCCAGATGGAAGTGTTATGTTCTACCAACAGTTGGTAATGGATAAGGCATTGGGAAAAAAACGGTGGCAAATCTTCAAAGTTGCTGCGATCGGTGGGGAACCCGTTGAAGTGGGACCGCCAGGGTGGTATAGCTTAGGTGATTGGTTCGATCCGGCGTATGCGTTGCCGGTATCACCACAACCGCACTTACTTACCACGACGTGGGGAGAAGTGAAACAGAAGTAAGACAGGGCTATTTAGTTTAAGAGATAAGTTTACTTATGTGAAGGTTAACTGTGGATGGATGCCCGAATTTATTCGGGATAGCACACTTTTCCCCAACAAGTTGGGGCATCCAGATGTAAAATAACCCAAGTTGCTACTTATAGGATTTTAGATAAACGCACCCTATTTTTTCAAGCCGGTTGATGCTTCAGAGGCATTTCGTAGCGTAAACTGTTAGTTTGCGCCCTTAAGATGCACAATCTCGGTGAAGTCCATACGGACTTCATACCGTTGATTAGATTATGCTACATACTGGCAACTTGGGTTAAAATAATAGAATAACGGAGCACTTGTTTTATGTTTAGAACCGCGTATCTGGTAGTCGGCTTTCTGCTTATAATGAGCATTTGCACCTATGCTGAGGATGTTCAATATATCTCTTTTTCTTCTACCCAAACAGGAAACTCTGATATCTACATCATTGATATAAATGGCGAAAACCTTCGTAACCTTACCAATCAGCGACGGACAAATGAAATTGATGCAACATGGTCGTCTGATGGTCGCTTCTTCGCTTATAGTTCTGATCAAGGCGGGAATTTTGATATTTACGTGATGGATATCCAAACAGAGAAAAGTCGCCGATTAACCAAGGATCCTGGGTTCGATGGTGGTGCCGCTTGGTCACCAGATGGACAGTGGATTGCCTTTTATTCAGATCGTTCGGGCGCGTATGAAATCTACAAGATGGATGTTCGCGGTAAGAACCTACAGCGATTGACAAGGCATCCGGGCAGCAACACAACTCCCGCATGGTCGCCTGATAGCCAACAGATTCTCTTCTCTTCTTTTCGACGTAATGAGAAAGGGCATCGCGAAACCTTCCTCTATATGATGCGTGCTGATGGAGAAAATCTTAGACAGTTCATAAAAGTTAACGGAGGTGGAGCGGCGTGGTCTCCTAATGGGAACCAGATTCTTTTTCCAGCGACGCGAGACGATGCTGATGGAGAGGATACCTTTGATCTCTTTCTTATAGATACAGATGGAGCAGAACGGCATCAGTTAACGAATGGACCTAAATGGGAATTGGATCCGGCGTGGTCTCCTGACGGCGAATGGATTACGTTTGAGGCACGAGAACCCAGACAGAATAAAACGAACGCTATCTATGTCATGAATGTCGTCAGTGGAGAAATTCGTCAATTAACGGATGAACTATCGAGGAATTGGAGTCCTGCCTGGATGCCAACGCGAGATGCTCTGCCTATTCAGCCAAGTGCATCTTTGCTCACTACAACATGGGGAGCCGTGAAAAAAAGATAGTGTTCTGGATATAACACACGGTCAAGGTGCCACTTACGCTCGGTATCGCTAGTGTTCTGTCAACCTTGAAATGACGGGTTAGGTGGTATAAGACGGCTAACCTCTGCCTGTAGGAGCGAGTGTTTTTGCTTGGGGTGTTTTTGATAGGGCGTTTCCCTTGCTTGGGTGTTTCCTCAATTTCCCCTGCTCGCGATCTTTGTACCCGTCAACTTTGCCTTGACACAGCACCAGGCTCAGATACACATTTTTCCTTGGATTAGGACACAAACATGCAATACCTGCGTTGGAAAGGATTTTTTATGAGGTTTCAAGTCCCTTGTCTCCTTAGCCTGATGTTATGCTTAAGTGTTTGTCAGGCACAGCTAAAGGCACCCAAAAGCCCGAGAATTGTGTTTTGGTCTCAAACACCAGCCGCTAACTGGAATCGAGAGGTCTACCTTATGAATCCAGATGGGAGCCAACGAGTTAATATTACGAATCATCGCGCGGAAGACCTCTATCCAGTTTGGTCACCCACAGGAGAACAGATTCTGTTTACTTCTGACCGGGTTCGGGTTCCAGACCTGTATCTGATGGACGCAGATGGAGCAAATATCAGGCGAGTGTTTGTGAAAGTAGAGGAGAGACAATACCCAACATGGGCACCAGATGGAAAACAGATCGCTTACCAACGCCGTGATCTTGACGAATGGTTCATCTACACCGCTACAATTGATGGAAAGAATGAAGAACAAGTCGCGAGCGGTAGATACCCAACATGGTCACCTGATGGAAGCGAAATCGCATTCGTTACCGGTGGGCTCGGCCACAACCGAATTTGGCTGCTCAACCTCCAGACGCAAAAACAAAAACTACTGCTTCCTGAAGATGCAATACCGTGGATGCGGTGGCCAGCGTGGTCCCCTACGGGCGATAAAATCGCTTTTTGCTGGCTCAATCATTTTGGATTTGTGGGGTTCTTTGGTAGACAAACGATCTATATTGTAAATCGGGATGGTACGGGACTTAAGCAAATTGTTGATGAGGCAGGACCGCGAACTGACTCACCTGTTTGGTCGCCCTCGGGTGACGCACTCCTCTACGACCAACTGGATGGAAACAACCATGGACAGATTTTCAAAATCACTTTAGGCAGGGGACCACCGGAACAACTCACACATATCGAAAGTTGGAGTCGTGCGGGAGATTGGTTCGATCCAGCGTATGCATTGCCTGTTGCGCCCCAGCCACACTTACTCACTACGACATGGGGAGAAGTGAAAAGACAGTAGGCTTTTAAAATATAACCATCTACAAGCACTTTGTATACTATTCACCTACTCACAGAGGAACTTCTGATGAAAAATAAACATGTTATTTTCAGTATATTCATTTTTGCCCTGTTCTACGCGAACATTTATCCGATTTTCGCACAAGCACCCACAACCCCTAAAATAGCGTTCATGACAGCACGCAATAAGAATCGGGACATCTACCTAATGAACCCCGACGGCAGTGGAATGGAGAGAATCACCCATCACCCCGCAATGGATATCAGTCCAAAGTGGTCGCCGACCGGCGAACAGATTCTTTTTGAATCAGATAGAGACCGGGAGCGACTCAGTTGGGATTTGTACCTGATGGATGCCGATGGTTCCAATGTGCGACGCATTTTCGCCAAATCGAAGGATAGGAGATCCTCAGTATGGTCACCCGATGGAAAACAGATTGCTTACAACCGCTGGGAGCAAGGGATGTATTATATCTATATCGCGCCAATAGATGGGAAAAAAGAGGAACGCATGGTAATTGGAAGTCAACCGTCGTGGTCACCGGACGGAACAGAAATAGCCTTTATTGAAGGTGGAACACGAGATCCCAAGCGTATTAGTATCCTCAATGTGAAAACACGTAAGCACAAATTCTTTTTTCCGCCTAAAGCACCAGACTGGGTACGGCATGTGGCATGGGCACCAACAGGAGACAAATTCGCTTTTTCCTGGAACAAAGATCCTGGACTGGATCTTGATGGGAATACTATTTATATCGTTAATCGTGATGGGACAGGAGTTCGACGAATCCTTGACGAAGGCGTTGGTTATGCTGTAGAACCGAGCTGGTCGCCCTCTGCCGACACACTCCTTTATGGTGGTCTTGATAAGAACCGTGACTTGCAAATGTTCAAAGTCTCTTTGAAGGACGGCGTACCCGTACAACTCACACCACCAGGGTTCTGGCACTATGTAGGCGATTGGTTCGATCCGGCGTATGCGCTGCCCGTTTCACCACAACCACATTTGCTCACTACTATATGGGGAGAAGTGAAACAGAGATAGAGTTTCAGATGTAACCACAATGTTTTCAAATCGGAAGAAATAACCCCTAAATCCCCTTATCAGGGACTTGTCGAAAGTTGCTATCTAATATATGCGAGGTTGTTAATATGAAAATAGTGGGGCTGTTCGTTTTTGCCATAGCGATCTTGTGGGCGCTAAATGTAAGTATACTGCCACTTTTCGCAAAAGCTCCTGAAACTCCTAAAATCGCATTTTGGGCAGACCGTGAAGGGACTCGCGATATCTATCTTATGAATCCAGATGGCAGCGATCAGATAAAAATAACACATCCCCCCTCAAAGAACATTACACCTGTTTGGGCACCTTCAGGCGAACGCATCCTCTTCGTCTCTGACCGAGATGGCACTTGGGACCTACACCTCATGGACCCAGATGGAACAAATGTGCAACGCGTTTTTGAGAAGGAGGCTCTAAGACTGGCACCCGCTTGGTCTCCGGATGGCAAACAAATTGCCTACACGCGCATCATGCGTGGTGGACCGGTTGTCCACATTGCAACACTCGGTGAAGAAAACGAGGAGCGAATCGCTGCTGGCGGTTATGTTTCCTGGTCGCCAGACGGAAGCGAACTCGCATTTATTTCTGGTTGGGCAGTAAAAGAGATGAAAATCACGCTCTTCAACCTGCGGACGCGCAACGAGAAGATCCTGTTCCCCCGTGAGGTAATACCCTCGTGGATGTCCCACGGTGCGACGTGGTCGCCGACGGGAGAGAAACTCGCCTTTTCTTGGCAGCATCGGGTGCCCTTTAAGGATTTTCTTGAGACAGAGACGATTTATATCGTGAATCGCGATGGCACAGGGCTCACGCAGATTATTGCTGAAGAGGGTCCAAGAGCAGTTTTGCCGGTGTGGTCTCCGCGTGGGGATGCGCTGCTGTATGAACGATTCGTTGGTCGTCGGAGCTTCCACATCTTCAAAGTGAGTTTAGCGAGAGGGAAAATCGAACAACTAACGCATATCGGTTGGAATCATCTTGGGGACTGGTTCGATCCGGCGTATGCTTTTCCGGTGTCGCCACAACCGCACTTGCTCACCACAATATGGGGAAAGATGAAAACACAAGATTAACACAAGTTTGCAGCAAAACACATGGACATCTTCAAAGGAGATTATCATGAAACAGATATCCTGCTTTTTCAGTTTCTTCCTAATCGCTCTATACTTTTTCCCTGCCTTTGCGGAGCCGCCATCAAGTCCCAAAATACTATTTACTTCCGCACGGGACGGCAACCGCGACGTCTACATCATGAACCCCGACGGCTCTGAACAGGTCAACCTCACACAACACCGCGCAGATGATCAACAAGCCGTCTGGTCTCCTACAGGTGAGAAAATCCTTTTCGTCTCCGATCGTGGGGGTGTGAGAGACCTCTATTTTATGGATCCAGATGGCTCTAATGTTCGGCGCGTCTTTAAGTTTAAGATAGAAGATTGGAGAACAGACCCAACTTGGTCCCCCGATGGCACACAGTTCGTTTATGAGCAGATAAACTGGGATAAAATCGAGATTACGCTCTATATCGCGACCCTTGGAGAACAAGATGTAGAACCTCTTGCGGATGCTTCTTTTCCGGCATGGTCGCCAGATGGAACAGAAATCGCCTGCTCTGTGCGGGAACGGCTCACATTCATCAATGCTCGCACGGGTGCGCAAGAACAGCTTTTACCGAAGAAAGCACCTTTTTGGCAACGCGATCCGTCTTGGTCGGCGACAGGAGACAAGCTTGTCTTTACATGGAACACTCATGAGATGCCGCCCGCTGAGGCAAAAAGACCTGCATGGATAGCATGGAAGGACAAAATGACGATTTACATTGTGAATCGCGATGGCACGGGTCTCCGGCAGCTTGTTGAGGAAGACGGTCCCTATGCGCAGTACCCTCAGTTATCACCTGATGGAGAGGATGTCCTCTATACACGGGAAACTAATGGGCGGTTCCAAATTTTCAAACTTAACCTGAACAGCGGTGTTCGGACGCAGCTGACGCATATTATCGGTGCATCTCTTCTCCAAGCAAATGCAGGCGGAGATTGGTTTGATCCAGCGTATGCATTGCCGGTTTCACCCCAGCCACACTTACTCACTACGACATGGGGAGAAGTGAAAAGACAGTAGGCTTTTAAAATATAACCATCTACAAGCACTTTGTATACTATTCACCTACTCACAGAGGAACTTCTGATGAAAAATAAACATGTTATTTTCAGCACATTCATTTTCGCCCTGTTTTCCGCCACTGCATTTGCCGTTTTCGCAAAAGCACCTACTACTTCCAAAATTGTCTTTGCCACAAGAGGTGTAGGAGAGAATAGGGACATCTACCTTATGAATCCAGATGGTAGCGAGCAGGTGAATTTAACCAATCATCGCGCAGATGATATTTCTCCAGTTTGGTCTCCGACGGGTGAACACATTCTTTTCGCCTCTGATCGCGAGCACAAGACATGGGGAACTTGGGATCTGTATCTTATGGATCCCGACGGTTCAAATATACGACGCGTTTTTGACAAATGGGAAAGACGAAAGAATGCTACATGGTCACCGGATGGCAAACGAATCGCTTACGATTCTGGGGAACCTGGAAGCCGGTCTATCTATATCAGCACAATAGATGGCAAGACTGAAGAACGAGTGGCAATTGGATGCTGTCCGGTATGGTCTTCCGATGGCACAGAAATAGCCTTTGTTGAAGGAGCGATTAGAAAACCCAAACGGATTAGTCTCCTTAACAGCCAGACGCATCGACATAAGTTTTTCTTTCCGCCTAAGCGAGCATCGTGGGTTCGGTATCCTACATGGTCCCCGCTTGGCGATAAACTTGCTTTTACTTGGATCGATCGCGCTGAACTTCAGCGTGAGGATATCGTGTTAGAGGCAATCTATATTGTGAATCGTGATGGTACCGGGCTTCAGCAAATCATTGAAGAAGGGCGAGCAGCCATCGACCCGTTATGGTCTCCAAGTGGGAGCGAACTCCTTTATGGTGCCATTGATGCCAACAGAGACAGACAAATCTACAAATTTTCTTTCGGTTCAGGGGAGTCAGTCCAACTTACCGATGGAGAATCCTGGAGTTATTTGGGAGATTGGTTTGATCCGGCGTATGCGTTGCCGGTTTCTCCACAACCGCACCTGCTAACAACAACTTGGGGCGACTTAAAAAAATAGTAACTCTTTCTCAACATCTCACTGCCCGAGGCACTTATCATGAAATGTAAATGCCAAATCCTTTGCGTCTTGTTCATTACAGCACTGCTACATACCAGTATTACTATTGCCTGGGCAAAAGCACCAGCGACACCTAAAATACTGTTTACCTCCACGCGGGATGGTAATTACGAAGTCTATACTATGAATCCTAACGGCACTGAGCAGGTGAACTTGACACATCATCGCGCAGCCGATCTCGATGCTCGTTGGTCGCCAACAGGTGAGCAGATTCTTTTCGTTTCCGATCGCGATGGCGTTCGAGACCTCTATTTTATAGACCCTGATGGTTCTCATGTCCGACGCGTCTTCGGGAAATCCACCTATAGACACGACCCAACATGGTCCCCGGATGGTAAACAAATTGCTTATTCACGTAGGGAACTCGGTCAACGGTTCATTTACATCGCCACACTTAAAACAAAAAAAGAAGAACGGATAACCCCTGGTGGATTGCCCGATTGGTCGCCAGATGGAAGAGAAATAGCTTTTAACACCGCGGCAAAGGACCACATGCAAATTAATATATTGAACGTAGAGACAGGAAGGCAAAAGATATTTTGGCAGCGCGGTGTAGTACCATCGTGGACTCGATCCCCTGCGTGGTCCCCCACAGGAGACAAAATCGCATTCTCATGGAATAAGCGGATGCCTGCTAAGGCGTTTAAGGAAAAGGAGACGATCTATGTCGCCAATCGCGACGGCACCGACCTTGAACAAGTTGTTGCCGAAGGGAGTAGGAGAGCCAACGATCCTGTCTGGTCGCCTCAAGGGGATGCGCTCCTTTATTACCGACGGACTGGAGATAATTGGGCACATATCTTCAAAATAGTATTAGGTAGCGACACACCAGAACAACTCACGCATCATAATATTGCCGCAGCCCGTTTTAAAGCGAATTACGCATACGACTGGTTCGACCCAGCGTATGCCTTGCCTGTTTCACCAAAACCTAACTTGCTAACCACAACTTGGGGAGAAGTGAAAAGACAGTAGGCTTGTAGAATATAACCATCTACAAGCACTTTGTATACTATTCATCTACTCACAGAGGAATCTCCAATGAAAAGTAAACATGTTATTTTCAGTATATTCATTTTTGCCCTGTTCTACGCGAACATTTATCCGATTTTCGCACAAGCACCCACAACCCCTAAAATAGCGTTCATGACAGCACGCAATAAGAATCGGGACATCTACCTAATGAACCCCGACGGCAGTGGAATGGAGAGAATCACCCATCACCCCGCAATGGATATCAGTCCAAAGTGGTCGCCGACCGGCGAACAGATTCTTTTTGAATCAGATAGAGACCGGGAGCGACTCAGTTGGGATTTGTACCTGATGGATGCCGATGGTTCCAATGTGCGACGCATTTTCGCCAAATCGAAGGATAGGAGATCCTCAGTATGGTCACCCGATGGAAAACAGATTGCTTACAACCGCTGGGAGCAAGGGATGTATTATATCTATATCGCGCCAATAGATGGGAAAAAAGAGGAACGCATGGTAATTGGAAGTCAACCGTCGTGGTCACCGGACGGAACAGAAATAGCCTTTATTGAAGGTGGAACACGAGATCCCAAGCGTATTAGTATCCTCAATGTGAAAACACGTAAGCACAAATTCTTTTTTCCGCCTAAAGCACCAGACTGGGTACGGCATGTGGCATGGGCACCAACAGGAGACAAATTCGCTTTTTCTTGGACGAAGCAACCTGGGAATCAGGACGCGGAAACCATTTATGTTGTTAATCGTGATGGTACAGGGGTTCGACAGATACTTGACAGAGCTGTCGGGCGCGCTGTGGAGCCAAGCTGGTCGCCGTCCGCCGACGCCCTCCTTTTTCACGCTTTTGATGAGAACCGTGATTTACAAATGTTCAAAGTCTCTTTGGACGACGGCGTACCTGTACAACTCACACCGCCAGGATTCTGGCACTATGTAGGCGATTGGTTTGATCCGGCGTATGCGCTGCCCGTTTCACCACAACCCCACTTGCTAACTACGACATGGGGAGAAGTGAAAAGACAGTAGGCTTGTAGAATATAACCATCTACAAGCACTTTGTATACTATTCATCTACTCACAGAGGAATCTCCAATGAAAAGTAAACATGTTATTTTCAGTATATTCATTTTTGCCCTGTTCTACGCGAACATTTATCCGATTTTCGCACAAGCACCCACAACCCCTAAAATAGCGTTCATGACAGCACGCAATAAGAATCGGGACATCTACCTAATGAACCCCGACGGCAGTGGAATGGAGAGAATCACCCATCACCCCGCAATGGATATCAGTCCAAAGTGGTCGCCGACCGGCGAACAGATTCTTTTTGAATCAGATAGAGACCGGGAGCGACTCAGTTGGGATTTGTACCTGATGGATGCCGATGGTTCCAATGTGCGACGCATTTTCGCCAAATCGAAGGATAGGAGATCCTCAGTATGGTCACCCGATGGAAAACAGATTGCTTACAACCGCTGGGAGCAAGGGATGTATTATATCTATATCGCGCCAATAGATGGGAAAAAAGAGGAACGCATGGTAATTGGAAGTCAACCGTCGTGGTCACCGGACGGAACAGAAATAGCCTTTATTGAAGGTGGAACACGAGATCCCAAGCGTATTAGTATCCTCAATGTGAAAACACGTAAGCACAAATTCTTTTTTCCGCCTAAAGCACCAGACTGGGTACGGCATGTGGCATGGGCACCAACAGGAGACAAATTCGCATTTTCCTGGAACAAGGATCCTGGACTGGATTTTGATGGGAGTACCATTTATATCGTTAATCGTGATGGGACAGGGGTTCGACGAGTCCTTGACGAAGGCGTCGGTCACGCTTCGGAACCGAGCTGGTCTCCCTCTGCCGATACGCTTCTTTATAGTGGTCTTGATGAGAACCGCGACTTGCAAATGTTCAAAGTCTCTTTGAAGGACGGCGTACCCGTACAGCTCACACCGCCAGGGTTCTGGCACTATGTAGGCGATTGGTTTGATCCGGCGTATGCGTTGCCTGTTTCGCCACAGCCCCACCTGCTAACCACGACATGGGGGGAAGTGAAAAAGTAACGGTTGGCAGTGAAAAAAGCGGGATTTTTTTCCTCAACCTAACCTACCTTTTTCTTGACGTATCTCCCGCAGTCTGCTACGATACCTGACATGCCACGACTGAATCTTAAATCGAATCATAAAGCAATCCGAGACTATTACGCCACGCTGCAGGAATATGAACAACAGGGTATCAGACACGAAGGTGCAGTTAGCAATCCTTTCGCCTTCTTACTGGATAGCTGCACAAAACAGATAAAAGGCACGTTTATCGCGCAATATACGATGCAGACTGCAGCAGGGAAACGTATTGTTATTGATGGTCTCGTCCGCAATGAATTTGAACTTCCACTCGCTTATTGGGAAGCGAAGGATATAGATGATAACCTCCTGAAAGCAGTCGAAGAGAAACGGGACGCTGGCTATCCCTTCGATAACATTTTGTTTCAGACACCACAGCGCGCGATCCTGTATCAGAACGGACAGGTCGCACTCGACCTTGACATTACCGCACCTGCGAACCTGATTTCGGCACTGCAATACCTGTTCTCTTATACCCCACCACAACTTCACGACTGGCAGACTGCCGTCGCGGATTTCAGAGAGCATGTGCCAGACCTCGCAAGTGAACTAAAGGAACGCATCGAAGAACGCTACGAGACGGATCTGGCGTTCAGGACAGCGTTCTCGGATTTCTACGATACCTGCCGTACCTCGATTAACCCTGATCTCTCACAAGAAGCCGTCGAGGAGATGCTGACGCAACATATCCTCACCGAACGGATCTTTCGCACGGTCTTTGAGCGGTCGGATTTTACCCGCCGAAACATTATCGCCCGTGAAATTGAAAATGTCAGCGATGTGCTGATGCGACACGCCATGAGTCGCGATGCGTTTCTTGAACCGCTCGACCGATTCTACATTGCTATCGAGCAGGCAGCAACGCTCTGCAAAGATTTTTCGGAGAAACAGCATTTTCTCAACTCGTTTTACGAGAAGTTTTTTCAGGGGTTCTCGGAAGATGTAGCGGATACGCACGGCATCGTCTATACGCCGCAACCGATTGTCGATTTCATGGTGAAGAGTGTGGAACACATCTTAGAAACCGAGTTCGGTCGGTCGCTGTCGGATAGGAGTGTGCATATCATCGATCCGTTCGTTGGCACAGGGAATTTCATTGTTCGGCTGATGCAGGACATCCAAGGCACGGCGTTGGAGGAGAAGTATCGCCACGAGTTGCATTGTAACGAGGTAATGCTCCTGCCCTACTACATTGCGAGCCTGAACATTGAGCAGGAGTTTTTTCAACGTACAGGGACATATTTGCCATTTGAGGGAATCGCGCTGGCAGATACCTTTGAGCTGCTTGAGAAGGAACAGATAGAAATATTTACGCGTGAGAATACGGAACGCGTGGAGCGACAGAAAGCAGCAGATATGTTTGTGGTTATCGGCAATCCGCCGTACAATATGGGACAGGTAAATGAAAACGATAATAACAAAAATCGTAAGTATAAGACGATGGACACGCTGCTGCGAGAGACATATTCGCGAGATTCAAATGCAAAAAATAAAAGACCACTCTCGGATCCGTACGTGAAAGCAATATTGTGGGCATCAAAACGAATTGGAAATGAAGGTGTTGTCGCGTTTGTAACGAATAACGGCTTTCTTGACCGGATGGCGTTTGATGGGATGCGAAAACACCTCGTACAGGATTTCGACGCTATTTACATTTTGGATCTTGGCGGGAATGTACGTCAGAATCCGAAGTTGTCAGGAACAACGCACAATGTCTTTGGCATTCAGGTCGGGGTAAGTATCAATCTTTTCATCAAGAAAAATGCCGAGAGAACCGACATAGAACCGACTGAAATTTTCTATGCGCGTGTTGATGAATTTTGGCAGAAGAAAGAAAAGTATAACTATCTCAATTCAAAGCAACACCATCAAAATATTGAATGGAAACGGATAACCCCCGACAGTCGCTATACATGGCTTACAGAAGGACTCCACGCCGAGTTTGACACATTCATTCCTATGGGAACTAAGGAAGCAAAGTCAGTAAAAGATGTAGCAGCAGAGGTAGTCTTCAAAACCTACAGTCTCGGAGTAAGCACAAACCGAGATGTATGGGCTTACAACTTCAACCAAGATACCCTCACCGAGAACATTCAGCAGTCTATGGAATTCTACAATCCATTTGTGCTGAAGTGGCTCGTCACGCCAGAGAAGTCAATTGTGAATATTGATAATTTCGTGGCGTATGATGATACAAAAATCAGTTGGAGCTCCGGTTTAAAACAGAAGTTGAAGAACGGACAGATGGCTGAATTTTCAGAAGCAAAACTTCGACATTCTCTTTATCGTCCATTTACAGAATCAAATCTCTATTTTGACCGAATGATGAACGAGAGAGTAGGAGAATTCCCAGTCATCTTTCCTACAATCAGAACAGAAATAGAAAATAAGATAATTTGTGTCAGCGGTATTGGAAGCAGTAAACCATTTCATACCTTGGTTTCAAGTATGATCCCCTCCCTTGATTTGCTCGAAAAAACCCAATGCTTCCCCTTCTACACCTACGACGAAGATGGCACAAATCGTCAAGAGAACATCACCGATTGGGCACTGGCGGAATTTCGAGAGTACTACGGCGATGATACAATCACTAAGTGGAACATCTTCCACTATAACTACGCACTCTTGCACCATCCGACCTATCGTGAAAAATACGAAAAGAACCTCAAGCGCGATCTGCCACATATCCCGTTCGCCAAGGACTTCTGGGAGTTTGCTAAGGCGGGTGCAGAGTTGGCCGATCTTCACGTTAACTATGAATCCGTTCCGAAATATGATCAATTGAGGCAGCATGAAACTCCCGGCGTGCCGGTCAATTGGAATGTGGAGAAAATGAAATTCTCCAAAGATAAAACGCAGTTGAAATATAACGATTTCTTGACGCTGGAGGGCATTCCTGCGGAGGTTTATGACTATAAGTTAGGCACTCGGTCTGCCTTGGAATGGGTGGTGGATCAGTATCGCGTAAAAGTAGACAGGCGAAGCGGGATTAAAAACGACCCAAATCGTATAGATGAGCCGCGGTATATCGTGGATCTGATTAAGCAGGTTATTACTGTGAGTCTGCGGACAGTGGAGATTGTTAGGGAGTTACGGGGTTATGAGTTGTGAGTTATAGGTTATGAGTCGGGATTTGGAGTGTTTATGGTGAATTATGAAAATACATTTACATCTCCGTAGCTCTTCTGTAGGCGGTGAAGCCCATACGGGCTTCATACCCGGTTCATGCCTATAAGGCATGAATACCGTTGATTCTGATTCGGATTTCCAAATCCCGACAGCGAATGTTTTGGGTCGGGAATCGGAGTTCCCTCCTACAACGCGAGACTGTCCAAGTAATTCTAAAACCTACCATAAAAATGTAGAGATGTGATAGAATGTGAAGGACAAGGTTGGAACCAACTTATGACGCAGGCTCTTTTTTATAGTAGAACTTACAATTAAAAATACATTTTAACAATATCAGAATGCCTCTATCGTAGGGGCGAGGTTCCCTCGCCCGCTGAAGAGTGTCTCATTAATTCTTGGACTTACTATAATATGAAAATTACTGATGTTAAAACTTACAACCTACGCTATCCGCTCATTGAACCCTTTGCGAATTCACGCGGTTGGACAGGGACGCGTACTGCCGTTGTCGTCGAGATTAACACGGATGCTGGGATTACCGGTTGGGGTGAAGGTGTGAGCGTCCCGTCTGCCTCAGCAGTTGAATCGCACCTGATTGGGCAATCGCCTTTTGAGACGGAAACAATCTGGGAGGCGATGCGCGGCGATATTGGTGCGTTGAGCGGTGTTGACATTGCCCTGTGGGACATCATAGGCAAAGCACTGGATATGCCGATCTATCAACTCCTTGGCGGCGCGTTCCGCACTAAGATTCCGGCTTATGCAAGTGGACTTTTCAAGAAAGATAAACCTGACATCACGCAAGCACTGATGGATGAGGCGAAAGGGTACGTGGATGCAGGATTTCCCGCCGTCAAGATGAAGATTGGGTTCGGCGAGGCTTACGATGTGAAGAACGTCGCCGCTGTCCGCCGCGCAATTGGCGACGGGACCCTCTTTGCTGTCGATGCGAATTGTGGCTACGATGTTGGGACTGCGATTGATGTCGGGCAGAAGATTTTAGATAATGACCTCTTCTGGTACGAGGAACCAATCACGAGTGACGATGTGGAAGGCTATCGGGAGATCCGACACGCCCTGAAGGTTAGGATCGCTGGCGGTGAGGCGTTGAAAGGACGCTGGGCGTTCCGTGACCTGATACAGCAACGCGGATTAGATATTGTGCAACCCGATGTGAGTATCGCTGGTGGTTTTACGGAATGCCGAAAAATCGCTGCGATGGCGAGTGCAAACTATGTCCGAGTGCTGCCGCACATGTGGGGCGGTAGTCTTCGTCTCGCTGCAACCCTCCACTGGCAAGCCACGCTCCCTGATGCGCCACAAGCACTCAATCCGATCCCATCGCTGTTGGAGTTTGATATGACAGAGAACCGGCTTCGGACAGCATTGGCACAGGACCCGATACGCGCCATTGACGGATATGTTGACGTTCCCCAGGCACCCGGATTGGGTATTGAGATTGATCGGGATGTTTTGGAGCAGTATGCGTAAGGATAGGTTTCTCGTACCGTAATATGGTAAAACCAAAAAATAAATAGACACCTCCCCCAGTGGTAGGCGAGGTTTCCAAATTTTGCCCATACGCGGCAAAATTTGTCCTAGCTTTACATGCCTCGCCTCTTTAGGGTGTCCAATTATGGTAAACCAGACAATTATGTAGACATCTATCCTTTAATAGAGATTCGCTCGTAGTAGTGCGATTCATCGCACGTCGGAACAAGAAGTGTCTAATTAATTCTAAGGTCTACCATAGTTCTAAACCTTACCATAAATTCTTAATCTTCATACAGATTGCGGTACAAAAGAGTTCTCGTATGAAAAAACATATTTTAATTGCATGTCTCTTACTCTTAGCAGCATGTAGCGTCTTTTTTCTCTATCACTACCGTGTCGAAGCGGATTCGCGGACGCAGGCGCCTGTGAAAGGCACTGCATTTTCCCACCATCTATTTGATCAAGTTTTGCAGGAACACGTCAATGAAAACGGATGGGTTAACTATACGCAATTGAAAGCGAACCCAGAGGAATTCGAGGCATATTTGGATCTATTGGCTGCAGCGAACCCAACGGAATGGTCGTATAACGAACAGCTAACATTTTGGATTAACGCCTACAACGCCCTCGTCATGAAAGGCGTTATTGACCACTACCCGACGACCAGTGTCCGAAAGGTCAAGCTTTTCAACGGCTTTTTCTCTCGCCTTAAGTTCCAAGCTGCGGGTAAGATTTATACGCTTAATGAGATTGAACACGGTATCCTCCGCGAAGAATACCCGGATCCACGGGTTCACTTTGTGATTGTGTGTGCTTCATTCAGCTGCCCGCCTTTGTGGAACCGTGCTTACACTGCCGAGACGCTCGAGGAGCGTCTTGAGACTGCGACGTTCAACTTTATTCGGAATCCTGAGCAGGTTCGGATTGATCGTGCGAAACGCCGCGTCTATCTTTCAAAGATTTTCAAGTGGTATAAAGATGATTTCAAGATAGGCTATGATGGCACAGAAGATTTTCTCGCCGATTACCTACCTCCCGAAGACGCAGAATACTTGACATCAACGAGTGTTAAGCTCAACTACTTGAATTACGATTGGACTTTGAACGATCAAAAAATTCACAAATGATAAAAGGAAATCAATATTTATGGTAAATACTGCCGTTATTGGTTACGGATACGCCGGACGCGCTTTTCACACCTACCTTGTCGGCTTGGCGGATGGATTGAATCTTTACGCCATTGCAACGCGGGATGCTGAACGGCGTGCAGCTGCGCGTGAGGCGTATCCAAATGTCCAGATGTACCAAACGATTGACGAAGTTATCGCTGACGATGCGGTTGACCTCGTTGTGTTAGCCACACCGCACGACACCCACGCCGATCTTGCTATCCAAGCAATGGATGCCGGTAAGCATGTTGTGACAGACAAAATCATGGCGATGAATACCGCCGAAGCAGACGCCATGATTGCGGCGAGTCAGCGGAACAATGCCCTACTGAGCGTCTTCCACAACCGCAGATGGGACTGGGATTACAATACCGTCAGAAAGATTATTGACGACGGCTTGCTCGGAACGCCTTATCTCTATCAGGTAGCGAT
Organism: Candidatus Poribacteria bacterium; assembly: GCA_028818705.1. Taxonomy (GTDB): domain Bacteria; phylum Poribacteria; class WGA-4E; order WGA-4E; family WGA-3G; genus WGA-3G. The sequence goes on along the minus strand of JAPPNJ010000144.1, from coordinate 4,307 downwards.
TATGCGTTACGGACCGCCTCGCGGTTGGCGTGGCGTTAAGAGCCAGAGCGGTGGTATCCTTTACGATTGGCCCGCACACTTCGTTGATCAAGCACTGCAACTCGTAACGGCACCCGTTGCATCCGTGTTCTGTGATATTCACTACGGCTCAACATGGGACATCGATATCGGCAATTACGCCAATCTCATCATTAAGTTCGAAAACGATGTGCGATACCAGATTGAAATCGGGAATCTCGCCAAAGCGGAAAAACCGAGATGGTATATTGTCGGGGATCTCGGAGGGTTGGTTAAAACCGGTTTGGACCCGCAGGAGGGACCTATGGTCGCCGGTAATATTGACGCGGCGCAACAAGATCCGGCAAACTATGCTAAGGTCTGGACGGAAGCCGGCGGTGAAAGTCGTGAACTCGTTATCGAAAGTGTTCAGACGACATGGAAGTCTTATTATCAGAATATCGCTGATGTGCTAAATAAGGATGCGGAACTTGCCGTCAAGCCTGAGGAGATTCGGAAACTGATGCAGGTCTATGATGCGGCGATGCAGTCTGCGGATAGTGGGGAGACGGTGCGGATACAGGAATGAGAAAGTCGTTTAGAACCTTCGCATTATTACTGGCAAGTTCGCTTGCTGTTTCCATATTTGTTGGCTGTGGTGGTGACGACGACACTGTTGAAGAAGTTGTCCAAACTAACTTCGTAGCCGCAGACCCGCCAAGTGGTTCAGAAATTGCCGCTAATGCGAGTATCACGCTTACCTTCGACAATGCACCCGCTGATGTCACGGCAAATGTCGGTGCCGTTGTGCCTTCCGGTAAAACGGCGATTGTCTTGGGTCCATTCACTCCCGGTCCCCTCAACCTAACAGTTATCTGGGCTGATGGAACACAGACGCTTACCTATACCGTTGCCTCTCCTTGCTGCGCATCTCCAGCCGTGATCACTGGTGGAACGGTTAAAGATGGGGACATGAATGTTGATCCCGAAGTTATTAACAGCACTGGGAAAATTGAGATTATTTTCTCTGAAGATGTAACCGGAAGGATCAACATTATAACCCAAGCTGGCGAGGAGGTCGGTTGGATTGGAAAAGTTGAAGGTAATAAAGCTACACTTGAGCGCGTTAAAGGTAGAGAGATTCGCTACCATATGGTCTACATTATTATGGGTAAAGTCGCCGATGCCCTAGGCAATGAAGCTGCGTTCAAAATTAGATTCTTCACAAAGACTGAAAAGTAAAACTAAGACAAATTTGGTTTCCGCGTATGGGCTTTCCAAAGATCCTACCACTTTGTCTGAATCACGGATTACACAGATTTCGCGGATTTCAGGGTTCTCTGGAAAACTGGCGGTAACTGGGGCGTACTCAAGACTCAGCATTGATGTTGGCAATTCTCAAAAAGGTTACTAAAAATGAAAAGACAAAATATTTCAACAGGAACAAAATGGGAACCGATTGTAGGTTACTCACGAGCTGTCCGGATAGGGCAATATATCCATGTTTCAGGAACGACAGCAACAGATAAAAACGGCGAAATCGTCGGTGTGGGTGACGCCTACAAGCAGACAGTGCAGACTATAAGCAACATAGAGAATGCGCTCAGGTCCGCAGGCGCCAATCTGAAAGATGTCGTTCGCACACGTATCTACGTGAAAGACATCAACGATTGGGAGAAGGTCGGGGTAGCACACGGTGAATTTTTTGGCGAAATTCGTCCGGCTACCAGCATGGTCGAAGTCAGCCGTTTGATTGACCCAGAGATGTTGGTTGAAATTGAGGCAGATGCAGTTGTGACAGAATAGCCTCGAAAGAATTACGACAGATAGCAAGTTAAGAGTCGGGAATCGAAATTCCCTCCTACAATGTAATCTGTAGGAGCGATCTCCGAATCGCGACCCAGTGTTCTGAGAGTCGAGAAATGTAAAGGAGACTCAAGAAGGGCAGCCACAAGGGCTGCCCCTACATGTTTGGATTTGATTGTGATAGCAAGATTTGTTAGGGCACACGGCGGGAGAAAAGCACGTATGGCTTTTCTAAAGACCCTACTACTTTTCTGAATCGCACCTCATTCCTTGACTCGGGTTGTGAATTTAATAACACCCCCTGGATCCCAATTGCCAGCTTTATCTGCCCACGCCAACTGTATTACATACGTCTGTTCTGCTCGCAAGCTGCCCCCTCTATCCAGCTTGTGTAGCACAATCTCTTTGCCGCGTATCAGATGCGTCCATCCTAAATGATTTAGTGCCCCTTCAATTCTGATGTTTAATCTGGTAGCGCCAATTTCCTCATCAAATGTAAAAATGAAATGATCTGTATCGGGATTAACATCCTTATCACCATTATTTACGGTGGTTCTGATAAAACGTGGTGCTATATCATCTTCTCTATCTTCTATATCATCTCCAAGCTCATTCACACCGGTAGTGAATGTGATAAAAACCACTCGTTGATTACCTTCTGCATCTTCGACGCTACCCACTATCGAGTATTGTCTGTCTAAGACTAACTTTCTTGCATCCGCAAGAGCAGTGAGGACAACATTTTTATCGTCAATGATCCTTTTCCAACGTAGATTTTGGTTATGCGCATCAATGATTTTAATATCAGATTTAGCAATCTTTTCATCAAAAGTGAGTGTCACAGCATTTATATTTACATCAATGCCGGTAGCACCCGACTTAATAGTGCTCTCTACGAGTTTCGGAGCTACCAAGTCCCGGGCACCGTCATGAGGGGCAACAGGTTCAGGTTCGGGTTTATCTACGATCGGTTCCGGTTGCGGCTCCGGCTGAGGTTGAATAACTACCGGCTCTGATGGAATTGTTCGTTCTTCAGGCTCTACGGGCGGAACCGGGAATATAGAATCACCACCCTCATCTGTTGATTGCGTTGTACATCCTATAATCAAACATATCAACATAAACATGGACGATAATTTGTATAACATGGAACTCCCTAAAAATTGATGTTTTGGATTCTGAACGTATAGGTTATAGAAACCCGAGTAGAGATCGGCTCCCCACGCCATATAGCTGGATAGAAAGTTGTTTTCTTTAACGCCTCAATCGCCGCTTCTTCAAGCCCATATCCGAGTTGTGTCCGTGCGAGAATATCTACCGGAATGCCTTCCTCATTGATGGTCGCTTCTAAAATGACATCGCCGCTTTTTTCTCCAGCCTTTGCGCCCTCAGGATATTCTGGATCCACTTTGATTTTATATTGGGCACCGGCTACCTCAATATGAGGATCGTAGTCAATACGGCCCGGTCTGCTGACAATTTCGGGTTCACTCGTGTCAATCTTGCTTCTTTGGGACAGCACTTGACTCGATCTATTCAGAGTCGGTGCCTGATAAAAGTTTATGCCAAAGCGATACAACAATTCCGACCTATCAAATGAGAACTCAATACTACCCATTGCGCTCGTTGTTGGAGAGAGATCTATTTCTACACCAGCTTCACCCGTGATAAAGTTTTGCGATGTATTCAAGTGGGTTTTCTCAGTCGTCGAAACATTATTCCATGCGTACGTATAGAATAGACCCAAAAAGGGTTTTAGACTCCACTCATGGCTCGCATCAAGCGTATGCACAAAGCCAGCACCACCTCTGAGAGTCATATGCACAGAATGCAATGGGAGATTACCGGTCCGAACAATGTTCATATATTGTGTTCTAAAACCGCCAAGCACAAAAAACTCTAACCCCGTCATATTCAGACCGCTGACGTTCAAAAGTCGGAGGTCAATTGACGGGCTTGGTGCAATTTCATACGGATTCTCGGTGTTGGTGTCAAAAAATGAGATACCCGGCAACAGCGATATTTTCAAATCAGGACTGAAGCCATAGTCAAAACCGCCTAAAATTGTTTGGGCATGGAAACGAAACGGGGTTGTTGTGCGTTTTGGAGGAATGTAGCGTTGGTAGCCTATACCGATCGACATCTTACCTGTCGACATTTTACGGAAACTCGTCTGCGTAAATCCTGACGATATGGGTAGAATCAACAAGCAAACAATAAGAATTAACTTGTTTTTCATTCAGCCTCCTTTAAAGTGACATGTGACAGAATATTTCATTGACACAGTATACTAACCTCAGTTGCCACCACCGTCCCAACTTCCTGCCATTTGGAGATGAGAGACAAAAAAACAGGGACTCACAACCGAAATCGAGAGTCCCTATTTTGCTTTTAGGTTAGTTCAACTTTTTCATCCCTGAACAACCTTGCTGTCTTTGTAGAATGGTAGTCAGCAGTCAGGTCGGCAACTCCGTTGCCTTTCAGCAGTCAGTAAAGCGGTTGAA
>JAPPNJ010000055.1 GCA_028818705.1 Candidatus Poribacteria bacterium | reverse complement strand
ATGCCCTTAGGCAACGCTTTTAGTCGTGTAACCATAACTTTGATAAATGTCAGTAATAAATATGGCGAATACGGCTGCGATTAGCAAAAGTAGTGGGGAATTCATTAATTCAGGTAATTCGGGCATAACTGATTTGATACCTCGTGAAAGTTTAGAAAACACACGCGTTTGTAAAAAATGCTCTGGTTCGTAGTAGGGCACTACGAACTTTTACTTAACCTTTTCTCTCGCTTCCAGAACCTTGGAAACTACAGTTTCGACGTTGGCTTTATCGACAAACGGGGATAATATATATGACTTTAATGCAACAATAGGTTCACCATAAGTGGTGTATCGGTAACAATCCGTTGTGGAGATAACCACCCCCCTGCCCTCCATCGCTTCTGAATGCACATGTTCATAAATCTTTTGGTTATAGGCGTTGTGTTTGAGCAAGCTGTCGCGATACGCAGGGTCCTTAAATTCTTGATCTTGGATTGCGAACGTATCCACACCATCTGGATAGGCGCGGAAAAGGGTGACGGTCCCAAAATTCTCTCGATTCACCACGGTTGTACCTGCGTGTCCGCCAAGATGTTCGCGCAGGAGCTGTGCCATTTCAACGATATGGCCGAGAATCGTTTGCAACCCCTGTTCACCGAACAGTCGGAGATTGGCAAGCGCAGCAAGAACCCCTGTTCCTGCTCTTGAGGTTTCAAGCGTGTACATGCCAGGACGGTGGTCTCCAAAGTGATAAAGATAGGGCATCTGTTCGGGATGCCGTTTCACTAAATCCAGATCCGTTCGGTTTTTGACGAGAAGGAGACTGGAGATGTAGGGCGCAAAACCCGTTTTGTGAAAGTCAATACCAAGGGAATCGGCGAGGGATAAATGTTGTATGCGTCGATGCGCCCCTGCCAAAGCACGAATCGTGCTTGGACGGAACCCTAAAAGGTTCTCAGCAAAGTCGTAGTCATTAAACACCGACCACGCCCATCCGATAACAGCGTCGGCGTGAACGTGTGGTTGGTAGTCCAACTTAAATTCATCAACCAGTTTATCACGTAACGCCACGATGCGCTCTAAATCATCCAACCCAAATGCATCCGTAGTTCCCAAAGTCGCGATGATAGCAGCGATCTTTTTTCCGCTTTCCAGTGCCTTGCGGGTTTCTTGCGCAAGACAACCGAGATCCATCTCGTTTTCAAATGTTGTTGGAATCGTGATGAGATTCTTTGTTCCGATGCCGAGCCAGCCGACAATGTTAGTAGCGCAATAGTGACCCGTGTCTGACACGAACACGACTACGTCTTCAGAGGTGCCATTTTCGACGGTTCCTGGGTCCGCCTTTTCCAAGCCAAGCTTCACACCGTAGAACGTTGTTCCAGTGCCGCCAAAAGTAAACACGCCGCTTGATGTTTCTGGATCATATCCAACCATTTTTGAAGTCATCCCGACGACCTCAACCTCAGCCAATGCTACGAGGCGACTGTATTCATCCCAGGCGAGGTTCGGATTGTATAGAGAAGCGAGGAGCACACCGATCAGACTTGGAATTGTCGGTGGAGCAATAACGTTCTGTTGCGTAAGGGGATGGCCAAAAATAATCATGCCTCGGAGATAACTCACGAGGGCAGCGGTGACATCCTCAATCGAGGACATCGTCTCCGGTAAAGTTGTCTGTTGTGCCGCTTCAAAGTCAGCGGGGATAATGCTGCCGAGCATTGGCAGATGTGTTTTTAATTCATCGACCTGGTCCAAGGCCCGCATGATAGAATGCACAAAATAGGAATTATGGATGGGATCTGCTATCGGTTGGGGAAAAGCAAGTCGAATGTCTTCTAAGATATCGCGATAGTTCACGTCCTTCCGATCTCCAATCATTAGATTTAACCCAAGTTGTTACTATGAAATAAAAGGGTTATTTTCATTTTATTTTTACGAGCCTTCTCGTAAATCGGGGCAGAGAAACCTTACGAGTCCAATCTAAAATGTGTTAAAGCCCCAGCGGGGCGGCATGTCTATAGAAAACCATTCCTTTCACAACAAACAAGCCCCAGCGGGGCGATAGTAGAGTAGATTATACCTTACTTCCAACCTATAAGTCAAATTAAATCTGTGGGACAATGGTGGGTATACAGTTTCTGACACTCAATCCTCAGGAGCCTTAAAATGAAATATGACGTAGGGGCGAGGTCCCCTCGCCCGTAAACAACCATTCACAATCCGCTGCCAAAATATTTTACACACCCATTTTAAAAAAATACGAGAAATATTTATGCACCACCCTCAGATATATAGATGCTCGAAACCCAACAAAACCAATTCGCCTTTCCAATGCATTCCTATCCTTTATGGAATTCACGCTAACGTAGGGGCGAGGTCCCCTCGCCCGTAAACAACCGTTCACAATCCGCTGCCAAGATATTTACACACCCATTTTTTTCAAAAATTGACTTATGTGAAAATTTAGGGTATGCTTATAAACCGAACGGGAGGTAAATTCGATGTTTTATGTCATCTCTTATGATATTCCAGACGATCGCAGACGCAGTCAACTCGCCAAAGTGCTTAAAGGATTCGGCACCCGCGTCCAATACAGTGTTTTTGAGGCACACCTGAACCGGAGACAGTACGAAGAACTCAAGCGCGCCGTTGATCGTGTTATCGACCTTGCTGAAGATTCAGAGCGATACTACACGCTCTGCGGTAACTGCGCTGGACGGGTCGAAGTGCCTGCTGTCGGTTCTGAACCACGATTGGGGCTTCACAACGCGACAATTCCGACCGCCGCCGGATCCAATCAATGCAATGCTTTCACTCGGTTATACCCTCTTACACAACCACGTTTATACCTTCGCTAATGTCGTCGGGTTCGATCCATACTGCGGGTATTTCCACCAACCCAAACACGGACATGCAGCACTCGCATCGGGTATGATGGAAGAGTTCCGCCAAATTATTGTTGATGGATATGTACTTTCACTGGTTAACAACAATCGAGTTCAGCCGGAAGATTTTGAGCATACGAACAAAGGCATCCGATTTACAAAAGAGGCGTTGGATCGCTTTCTTACTGGATACTATGGACGGATGCAGCAGACATTTCAACACCCTACACGTAATGAGAAAACGACCTACCTTCGCTGTATTGAACTTCAAGTCAGGCGTCTGGCTCGCGTGATTACGGGTGAAGATCCGGCATACAAACCTTTCCTCATTCGTGCCTAAAAAGGGCTGTATTGCTTTGCGTAGGTAAGCATTCATGCCTACCCTCGCAAAGCATACTTTTCTGATTATCCGTTGGTTTGCTTTTTTTCAAAAAAATAGACACTTCCTTCCAACGGTAAGCGAGGTTTCCTAACCTCGCCTCTTTGGGGTGCCCAATTAATTCTGACCTTACCATAAATAGCTCTAAAAAAATCGTAAAAAAATTGACTGATATGCTAATTTAGGGTATACTTATAAATACAAACGCGATTCTCCAATCAGATGCAAGTGCGTCTTAAATCGCCCATGAACCCAGATGGTGCCTTGCTTCTGAGACTCTTTTGCTGAAAAATCGCGTTTGGGTCAATGTTTATCAGGGTTTATGGGATTTTCGGGGCAAATTTTAGAGAAAAAAAGCCCCGCGCAGTTCGCGTTTGGTTTTGTGCGTACGGAGCCCCGTCTGGACTAGATGCAAAAAGGGGTGAGTCTGAAAGCACTTTCCCGTTAGAAGGGAATTGAAACTTATACCAAGTAGCCCCTCCATAAACTATTCCTTGGTCTGAAAGCACTTTCCCGTTAGAAGGGAATTGAAACTCCCGATGCGATCTCAGGATATGACCCTCTCGCCGTTCCTGTGTCTGAAAGCACTTTCCCGTTAGAAGGGAATTGAAACATCTTAATAGCCTTCGACTTAACGAACGCCAACTGCGTCTGAAAGCACTTTCCCGTTAGAAGGGAATTGAAACAATGTGGACAAATCCCTTTTGATTTGTATCGTCCTCGAGACGTCTGAAATCACTTTCCCGTTAGAAAGGAATTGAAACTGACTTTGTTCCGAGGCAGACTCTCAATCTGGGACTGGTCTGAAATCACTTTCCCGTTAGAAGGGAATTGAAACTTACCGATGCGGGTGATGCGGAGACCTTTGGCTTCGGTCTGAAAGCACTTTCCCGTTAGAAGGGAATTGAAACGGGTTAACGTTGTGTGCATACCCACATGCATCGGAAATTACGTCTGAAATCACTTTCCCGCTCGAAGGGAATTGAAACATTACATCAGATAAGTCTGTGCCATGGCTGGTCGCCGTCTGAACACACTTTCCCGCTCGAAGGGAATTGAAACACGATGGAGTCGGCCGACTTTGCCGAACTCAAAGCGAGTCTGAACACACTTTCCCGCTCGAAGGGAATTGAAACTTATGTCCCAATTTCTTTCGGTAATAAGAAATTGTATACGTCTGAACACACTTTCCCGCTCGAAGGGAATTGAAACTTATCGAAATCGTCTCCGTCGGTGAAATCGTCAGGACAACAGTCTGAACACACTTTCCCGCTCGAAGGGAATTGAAACTCAACCGTCGGCAATTCCATATCCTGATAGAAATCCAAAGTCTGAACACACTTTCCCGCTCGAAGGGAATTGAAACATCTAAAACAAACGCAGCGTTGCCCGGCGTACCAAGTCTGAACACACTTTCCCGTTAGAAGGGAATTGAAACCTGTCGGATTCCGAAGTTGAGTCCACCCGAGGTGCGGTAGTCTGAAATCACTTTCCCGTTAGAAGGGAATTGAAACATAGACCACTCACCGATGGCGTCTACTGGAACGTATGCGTCTGAAAGCACTTTCCCGTTAGAAGGGAATTGAAACGCGATGCGGGATCGCCACCCGTAATCTTCAAGGATGTCTGAAATCACTTTCCCGTTAGAAGGGAATTGAAACAATATACCACTAATTCTATCTTCTTGATTGTAACTGTTTGAACGCGCTTTCCCGCTTGAAGGGAATTGAGGGATGGCAGTTAGCAGTTAGCAATTGGCAGTTAGCGAAAGAAATTCTGAATTCCTAATCAATCGTCGATAGCCGATTGCTGATTCGCCCTGCTTTTCCGATCAAAGAGGATTAAGGAGTGGTTCTTGGCTGTTAGCAATCGGTAAAGGGTGTGTAAGATTTTTGGCACAGAATCGTCAGGAGCACCGAAATAAAACATAACGGCCGGGCCTGGTCTACTTGCCCGTCTTGTTGTACCGCACTCCTGCAAACCCTTGAATCCTGAAAATCCTGAAAATAGATGTTGCATCTGGAGTTTTGCTGAAACGGAAGAAAACCTCACAAACTAACAGTTTGTGCTACAAGTTTTTGAGAAGTCGGTAATTAGAAATAGTATAACAGCTATTAAAAATCCTGATCCGCACACTAAAAAATCACACAAATCCTATAATCATATAAATCACAGTTCTGACAACAAAATCGGCGAGGTTACAAATCTCGTCTACCTGTTTTAAAACCAATAACCATTCCGTTAAGTGAAATATAACCAAAATTCGCTTTCACGGAGAACGCACAATTCCACGTTCAGGAAACCAATGAAATCAAGGCTTCAAGAAAACCTCCGTGAAACCTCCGTGAATATCCCTGTTAAAGAACAATCCTGATTCTAGGGCATTTCAACATAAGATCTTGATATTCTATTCTTGATGCCTTTTCTTCCAATTCCTCATTCCATCTCTTTAACCTTCTAAAACTATCGGACACATCCGGCAACTTGAATCAGAGCATTTATGGTAAAATATACAATTACCTATGCACCAGAAGATGGGCGAGGTTAGGAAACCTCGCCTACCGCGTGTCTGTGTCTCCACCTTCTCGCTCGAAGGGGATTGGAACTTCTCCTATAATCTCATAAATCACATAATCCCAAAAATCACAGTTCTGACGACCAAAATTAAAACAGATGACAAATAAATTCGTCTCAAGTAAAATAAGATATAACTGTCTGATTTTCTGTAGGAGGTGGGGAATGTCCTAAGGCATTCATACCCCGGTTCATGCCTTATGGCATGAATACCGTTGATTCGGAAGTGCATAAGCACTTCATACCGTTGATTCTGATTCTTTCCTAATCCCGACGGCTGACGGCTGTCCTCTATCATCCTGCAAATCCTTGAATCCTGAAAATCCTAATTCTGACAGGAAAAACGGCACCGCTAAAAATCAGGAAAACCGACAACTGACAACCGACGACTGAGAACCCCTAAAAGGGAGATGTGACCATGCAAGTAAACCCACATTTAAGCGAGCACAGCAAACTCACCGACGCGCAGATGCGGGATTTTATTGTGAATGGGTATCTCACAGTAAAAACCGATCTGCCTCGGAGTTTCCATGAAACCATCTATCGCAAAACACAGGAATATACAGAAAAGGAAGGGAATTTAGGCAACAACATCTTGCCACGCGTCCCCGAATTACAGGCTGTTTTCGAGGAACCCGTTGTTCGTGGTGCATTCACCAGCATTTTAGGCGAGAATTACGCCATGCATTCGCATCGGCACCCACATCGTAACAATCCGCATAGCGATGGACAGGGATTCCACAAGGATAGCTACTGGGGCTATCAGAAGGTGAGACACCACTGTCCGCGCTGGGCGATGGCGTTCTATTATCCCCAAGATTCGCCGCTCGCAATTGGACCCTCAGCAGTCTTACCCGGAACACAGTACTATGACACGCGTATCACGAAAAACAGTGATGGCGAATTAGCAGTCAGTGGCGAAGCAGGTACACTAACCATTATCCACTTCGACCTCTGGCATCGCGGAATGGCAAACCTGACCGATAAAACCCGCTACATGATGAAGTTCCAGTTCATTCGGATGGACGCACCACAGGCACCAGAATGGAACGTAACCGATCCGCATTGGAAACTCGGGGACACCGATCCGGCAATCCCTTCACATCAAGGCACGTGGCGACACGTTTGGAACTGGATGGCAGGTGAATCCAACGGGAATTCGGCACGTCCAGCCAACGGAAACCTGACGAATCACATCACAGCATTGCGTAATGATGATGCCGCAATCCGTTCCCACGCCGCTGACGAAATAGGCATGTTCGGTGAATCCGGGGCAGAAGCAATTCCACACCTCATCCAAGCACTCTGTGATGTTTATGAACCTGTCCGTTTGAATGCCGCTTACGCACTCGGAACGATCGGTGCTCCGGCTGTTCCCCAACTGATTGAAACGCTCGGTGTTGAAGACCAAATCATGCGCCGGATGGCTGCGTACGCATTAGCTGCCGTTGGCGCACCTGCAGTGTCTGCTTTGAGTGAAGCGTTACAACATACTGAGGACGTTGTTCGCGTCGAAGCCACCTACGCTTTAGCACAAATAGGCGGTGCAGCCGAGCCTGCGATCCCGGCATTGATAGCATGTGCGAAAGATGAAGCCGTTGAAGTGCGTCGCTATCTCTCTGAAGCCTTCGGCGGAATCGGTCCAGCTGCAGCATCCGCTGTCCCTGTTCTGTGCGATATACTCTCAAGTGACGATGACGGACAGGCACGCTTTGAAGCTGCATTAGCGTTAGCACAGATTGGGCCAGAGGCAAGCGACGCAGTGCCGGTGCTGGCACGTTCCTTCACCGATGAAAACCGCTATGTCCGGGATAACGCCGTCCTCGCACTGAAGCGCATCGACACACCCGAAGCGGAAACAGCACTGTTTGATTATCTGCTCATGGCGCGATGGTGTCCAATCACAAATCGTGAAAGCACGTTTTAACATGCCATCCTTCGGTTTTCTTGTAGGAGGCGGTGAATGCTCTATAGCATTCATACCCGGTTCATGCCCCGGTAAAGCCTTTATAGGCTTTATACTGTTGATTTTGAAGCCCATACGGGCTTCATACCGTTGATTAGGCATGAATACCTGGTGAAGTCCAAACGGACTTCATACCGTTGATTCTGATTATGATTCTTTCCAAATCCCGACCCTTTAAATCCTGTGAATCCTGATTCAGACAATGGGCATTGTCCATTACCGAATTAAATTTTTAGTCTTCATTAACCGCATCGGATATTCATTATGAACTACGACCTAATCATTAAAAACGGAACCGTAATCGACCCTGCCCAAGACATCCACGCCCCCAAAGATGTCGCATTCGCAAACGGGCGCGTTTCCGCAGTAAGCGATGAGATTCCGGCATCTGAGGCAAGAGAAGTCTTGGATGCAGAAGGATGCTTCGTCACACCCGGTCTAATTGACTTACATGTTCATGTCTTCTACGGCGTAAGCCACTTCGGAATTGAGCCTGATCCAACCTGCTTGGCGCGCGGCGCGACAACTGTCGTTGATGCGGGTTCAGCAGGAGCAGACACATTTCCTGGATTCCGTAAATACGTCATTGATGTCAGCGACACACGTATCCTTGCGCAATTGAACATCTCTTCACAAGGTATGCTCACCGAGGAGATCGGGGAGTTGGAAAACCTCGACTATGCCGATGTCGGAAAGGCGTGCCGAATGATAGAGCAGCATCGCGACATCATTTTAGGGGTCAAAGTTCGCTTGACACGGGAGACTATCGTCGGCGCACGGGCAGGCATGGTCCCGCTCCACAGGGCGCGCGAGGCCGCTGATGCCGCAGGACTCCCAATCATGGTTCACCCACAAGACGCTTGGTGTGAATCTATTGATGATATATTGACACTGATGGGAGAGCGTGATATTCTAACCCACTGCTTCCACGATATGGCGTGCGGTATCTTAGACGAAAACGGTAGGATTCGGGATTCTGTCCACGCGGCCATTGAACGCGGTGTTATTTTTGACGTCGGACACGGGGCTGGTTCCTTCAGTTGGGATATCGTTCAAAAAGCGATGGCACAAGGTGTTGAACCGACAACAATCTCGTCCGACCTGCATATCTACAATATTAACGGTCCCGTTTATGATCTCGTGAATGTCGTCAACAAATTCCTACATCTCGGTATGTCGCTCGACGATGCACTTGCAAAGGTCACAAGTATTCCCGCCGAGACCATATTGATGCCTGGAGAGATCGGAACGTTGGCAGTTGACGCGTGGGGAGATGCAGTAATTTTTGAACTGCGAGAAGGCGAATTCCAACTCATAGACGCCAACGATCAGATGAGGATTGGCAAACAGAAATTGGAACCCGTTGTTGTTATCAAAGGCGGACAAGTCTATCGCCAACGCCATACCCACGACTAACATCACTACCGATGTTTTCCCTTAAAATGGGTAGGCGAGGTTTTGCGGCGTACTCGCCCCCGGTTCATGCCCTAAGGCATGAATACCCGGTGAGGTGCATAAGCACTTCATACCGTTGATTCTGATTTGGAATGCCACACGCGCATTCTTGCTTCGCAGTGAGAATGATTTATGCGATCTGCATTCTAACCTCTCTCAATCCCAGCATCGGTAGGCGCGGTTCCCAACCGCGCCAGTCTACCTCGCAGTATCTCACTGTAGAAGGGATTTAAAAGTCCCAACGTTGTGGTAGAAGCGATTTAGGCAGCACCACAAAATGCTTTCTGTTGGAACAGGGTTATTTCATACTCATGGACGATAAACGTCTCGACGGTGTTTGATTCGGTAAATTTCAATATGACGATGCTGGTCGTCTATTTGATATAGAACTCGGTATGCTCCAACTCGTATTCTCCAATGTGAACCTATTTGTGTCGTGAGTTTGACAGTACCACGTGGACGCGGGTTGTATTTCAATTGCTCAATAATTGCATCAACGCGTCTAAGAACGTCCTGAGGTAAACCTTGCAATTGCCGTTCTCCACGACGTGTTACACGGACGGTATAAATCGTTGGTTCACTCAAAGTTTACCTTCTTTTATCAGTTCATCCCGAATGTCTTGATAGTCGCGAAAGTCTGTTTCTGTTTGGACAGCAATATCCATCTCTAACATGTCTTCTAAATCTTCAAGGCGTTGCATGAGCGTTTGGTATTCTTTTATTGACAAAAGGGCACCAGTTTTTTCGCCCTTTTCATCAACAAGATATTGGGGGTTGATATTGAGCATAAGTGTCCTCCTAATCGTCTTGCTGCAATTATACAGTGAGGCGTCGCGTTTGTCAACTGATTGCAGAGTAAAAGTCAGAGCCATTTAATTTTTCCGAAGCCTCGCTAAATTACCAAGGGTTGCTGTCTACCAAAACCCGCAAATCCGCCTCTTCCGCGAGAATCCGTGAAAATCCGCGATTCAAACAATGAATACCGCTTACGGATGCGGTGCCCCTGCCTTCGGTTTCTCCCTTGGCGCATTAGAATCTTGTCCAAAACGGATATGAAGCGATGCGCCGGGAGCATGCGATTGCCCGTAGAGTGCGTGTTTGATTACCCAGAAAATAACTGTTGTCCCCGCCAGTACAACGATACCCCAGATTAACGCCTTCAAAGTCCAGGTGCTGAACGAAAAGAGACCACCCGTCTGTGTCGGAACCATCTGCGGACCCAATACTATCAGCACGGTGCATATAATCCCATTGAGGATAATCACGCCTTCTGTCACCAGACGATGTGGCGTGAAACCGACCAAAGCACGTTCAAAATTGAAGATGATTATCCACCATAGGAATACGAGGTAGAGAAGCTGACCTTTCCCTATCCAACTGGCTGGGATAAATGCGAGCGGTTCTTGGAAATGCACGGACAAAAGCCAGACACAGGCAATGCCGATACCGATATAGAAGATTTCAAACCACCCAATCCATCCCCTTGAATGCCGGAACCAACCCACGACGGGTAACCCGAAAAGCCGCTCCGGTAACCCCTCAACCGAGTCTACCCACGTCCCCGCCGCCTTCCGATAATTGAGGTATGTCAAGGCGATAAGCACGCAGAATACCGTGAATATTTCCATCCATTGTGGGAAATTCGGATCTACCTCTAAAGTAGGTGCTCGGTTCAGAAGAAGACCGAACGTCACCGCTATTCCAAGTCCAAAGAGGAAACCTTGTGTCTGCTCCATGACACTATGCCAATTCGTTTGGAGTCCCGTTCGGATGTAGATGAGTTTCAGCAGTTGTCCAAATGAAAACGCAACGCCGCCTGCAAAACCCGTCATTACTGTAGCGAAAGCCACACCGCTGAGTTCATAACGTGAACAGTATCCCAAGATTCCGATAACCATACCGACACAACCTGCCCAGTTGTCTCCACGCGGTGGTGTCATACGGAG
>JAPPNJ010000029.1 GCA_028818705.1 Candidatus Poribacteria bacterium | reverse complement strand
TTCACTGCTAAGTTTAAAGCAGAAGTTGTGCTTGAGGCTCTTAGCGGTGAAAGTTCACAAGCAGAACTGTGTCGACGTCATAACCTCAGCGAAAACCAAGTCTCGACATGGAAACGCCAACTTCTTGAAAATGTCGAAACCTTCTTTGAGTCAGCAGATAAGCCGTCAAGCGAGTCAGCGGAGCGGATTGCTCAACTTGAGCAACTCGTTGGACGGTTGACGTTGGCACTGGAAATCCAAAAAAAAGCATTGACGTTGTTGGATTGAATCTATCTCAACAGCGACACGTCGTTGAGACGTTGCGCAAGGAGTATTCCATGCGGCAGATTTGTCAGACGCTGGGTTTCAACAAGAGCACCTTCTATTATCAACCGAGAATCGACGCTTCTGAAGAAGTCCTGCGCGCCGAAATACAGCGATTAGCGGCGGCGCACCCGACCTACGGGTATAGACGTATCACGAAGGTGTTGGTGGCTGAAGGACACACCGTTGGGTATAAACGCGTCGCCCGCTTGATGAAAGAAGAGAACTTGTCGGTATCGGTGAAACGTGCGTGTCAAACGACCCACTCCACTGACGGTCCGCAGCCCTGGCGGAATCACCTCAAAGAGCTTGAGGTCTCTCGATGCGATCAGGTCTGGGTGGGCGATATCACCTACGTCCACCTCAAGCACCGCTTCATCTATGTCGCTCTGCTCATGGATGTCTTCACCCGCATGATTAGAGGGTGGAACCTCAGTCAACACTTGACGCAATCTCTGACCTTGGAACCCTTAGAACAAGCTTTAGACGACAGGGTTCCGGAGATTCATCACTCCGATCAAGGCGTACAGTATCTTTCAAGTGCTTATCTCTCAAGACTCAAAGCACACGGTATTCAGATTTCAGTCGCTCGCAGAGGGTGTCCTTGGGAGAACGGATACGCCGAAAGGTTGATCCGAACGCTCAAGGAAGAAGAAGTTCACCTCAATGATTACCAAGATATTACCGAGGCTCGAGAACGCATCGGGCATTTTATCACACAGGTGTATCACCAGAAACGCCCACATTCGGCGTTAGGATATTTAACTCCTATGGAATTTCAACGAAAAACCTTCTCTTAACTTTGCTAAATTTTGGTCTAAATAAAGGGTGGCACTTCACAGAATTACGTATCCTATGGATAATACCTGAGGGGAAAAGTCATGTGACATTTGGTGACGGATCAACAATCCCGATGATAAATGAACCGTATACTTACATACGCGAAAATGATCCTAAAATTAAAAAATATAGTGTAAGTAGCCAAAACGGAGGAGCACTTCCACTACCTATGAATTCATGGAGATATATACAGCAAATTATAATATCACCATACGCCCATAACGGTTTTATTGAAACTGTTAAATGGATTATTAGGTATATTAACACTACCCGAAAATCATACACCACAAACTTAATTCATCCTGATATTGTTATTGAATCAAGACGGAAAAATTGGGTATAAAATCCTAATTTCAACCCCGAATTTATTTAGGTAAAATTAAGTGTAAAAATCAACTTAACCAAGCCCGTATCTACTCATTGCGAAACTGAATGCTTTATACGTATTCGGCGTCGATTTCCTACGCGCTTCATTGAACTCACGTCAGAGGTGTAATTGAGTAGGCAACAATTACCCGGGTAAGGCGTTCTGGTAATTCACACCGGTAAACACCCCAACCACCATCCAAAGCCCTACAATACCAAACTCACCAATAATGAATCCCATAAATAATGGTCGAAACCTCCGATAGTATCCGAGTCCGCCCGATTTCAATGCCAGATACTTCATGAACCAACCAATAAACATACAAGACCAGAGAAAATACGATGAGTAAACCGCACCCATTACATATCCAATTGGGTGAAGTTGCCACCACATAAATTGGCGCTGCATGATGAGTAGAAAGGCAGTGATACCGCCTCCTAAAAGCATACTATACGCCTCGCCCAATTTGGGGTCTTTCGGATACTGAATTAGCGAAACGATATGATTGAAGTATCTCGGTGATCCGACGAAAGGACCCCTTTGGAGATTTAAGCCTCCTTTTTCATAAATCAATGGCAATGATGCAGCGTAGGAAACACCGATAGCAACAACAATCGCAAGTACCATCGCACCGAGGATACTTCTCCGATTCAATTGAAATGGATCAGCCGCTTTGAATCCGTGCAGAACACTCGGCATCAAAATACCACCCCAGTCCCGCATCATTACTCGCTGAAATCCTAAGAGCGCCAAACTGTTTGCATCAACGACTCTTGAGCCAGCAGTAATCTCGAAGTACTCTACAGGATACATCGGTGCTTGGATCAGCAACATTCCCCCGTTAACTACCATCCACGACAGCGCAGTAGAGGCAATCAGAAACAGGGCGATAATACTACAGGCAATCCAAAGCGACATCCCAGCGTAGACGCAGAGTCCAGCAAGAAGTATGAAACTGAAAATCGTTCCCAGAACCGCAGATCTATACGGCAAGACTTCACCTGAATCATCAATTGTTGTGGAGGCAGATGACTCCAGGAACGTCCGTTTCAGGAGATCTATGACATGCCGCCGACCATTCAACAGGAAAGCAATAACCATAACTACATAAGCAGCCATCGTCTGCCCTCTCGCAGAGATCCACGGGCTGATAGGGATTGCAAAAGCGTTGATGATGATGTACTGTAGCTTAAAAAACAGAAAGAAAAACCAGCAGCTAAACGATACATCCATGGCGAGAAAGTATGTTATACCAATAACCGAGAAATAGAGAAAGAACCGAAATTGGGGCCACCACCCCATCACAATCCACGGACGTTCCGTGAACGGGGTGTACAGGTCATATCGGTTCGGGATGCGCGGAATGGTAGGGAAATACTCGTGGAATCCGTTGAGTAGATGAAAAAAAGCGGCGATCCCAAATCCTACCCACATAAGTCGATTCGAGAAAACACCATTTAAACTGCCGCGCGTTGAGGTCTGCTGAACCATCTCTACGGGCACAGTAACGAGCGGAAATATAAATCTTTCGCGCTCAACCCACTGTTTCCGTAGCACAATGGACACACAAATTATTAGAGAATAGAGCAGGAGGATGAAAGCCGTCCACGCTACGAGTGGCTTTATCCAGAGTACCCACGGAACAGGCGACTCCCCTTCGTAGAAATCAGTAACGGCATGTTCATCCCAGACAATGAGCCATTCGGGAAAGTGCCGGTGAAGTGTTTCAGCCCACTCGTTCTCAGGCGTCGCAAAATAGACAGGTGCCGCCAAATATGGGAGCAAGTAACCGATCATCCCTTTCGACGGAATTGCTGAACTAACGCCCATCATCACCCATATGACCATCAATTCCGCCGGATTTAGCACGGCACGGGGAGATACTTTTTTCAGAATTGGGTTGATAACGAAGGTGAGAAAAATCAGTGTGAATACTGCTCCCAAAGGAAAATGATTTCCGGAGATATCCGTCCCTTGGAGATAGTAGTCGTTATAGGGGGTAATTGCCGTTTGTATGATAACCAACGCCAAACCGATCAGAACCGCCCTCAAGCGCATCTATTTTCCCACCCCATTTCCTTCTGCCGACTAAGAATCCTTGTATATCATTCTATCAAATCCTCTCTTTTTGATTAAGGAAAATCTTACGATTCACCAAAACCAAAGGCAGGAGCAGCTTCAGAATCGTGCCTCTTCTTAACGGATATATGCTTAAGAAATTCCGTTGAGAGCACTGGTTGGAAGAAGCCTCTTGTAACTCACAACTGATAACCCACAACCACTCACGGATTCTCACCGAACATCGGCTCTTTCGCAGGACGGACTATCCACGCTTCAAAAGCAGTTCGGAGAGATGCTGCCGGGTCTCCAAAGTAAAGGTGCTCAATACTGCCGACTGGAACCGTTATCTCGCCGTAGATTGACGAACGTCCCAGCAACTTTCCATCTCTGACCTCAAGTGGCTCAAAGACCAGAATTGAACTATCGGTCAACTTGACACCGACCTCAGATTCAGAGGGTTGGCTAACCCTCTGACGACCGATAGTTGATTGCTGACTACTATCAACAGAGACCTCCACCACCCGTGTCACGCGGTCAATAGGGACGGAAAACCGCCGCAACTTTGAATCAAACTGCAGCGACTGTCCGTTAAAACTTATCAACTTTCCTCGTTTCATATCTCCGTTCTCCGCTACTAAGATGTGGCTCGGTGGATTATCGCGGCTGAAACGCGGAACCGTTAGCGCACGCTCTAATTTCATGTCCAGCTTGCCATGCTCAGGTTCCTGCTGTGATGGAACAATTTCAACCCATTCCCTAAGCTCAGGAAGGTCCTTAAGTATAAGGACATCGTCCGGCTTCAGTTCTCCTATGTTATCGCCATCTATTACCACTTTATTACCGTCTTCACCATCTCTGTGTATAACCACTCTACGAACTTTAGGTTCATTCTTTTCACCACCTTGGTTCACCTCTACCCTGCCTGGGATTATTGCAACTTTTGTAATTATTTCAACTTTCTGGACTTTGGGATCCAAGAATTCAATTACCCCATCTTTGAGAAAACGAGGAATCCGTGTCGCGTTGCGTGGTCTACCACGAGTACTGCCAATACCTTTCGCATGTGTTCTATCTGAGAATTCAAAAGCTTTCACATGCACCGAACCAATGTGCTCCGCATTGATAAAAGGAGATTGAAAATTAACGGTTGTGCCATCGTAAGCCGAGATTTGACAGGGAATGTTTTCTCCATTCCTCAGATGCAATACATGCCGAAACTGCGCCGTATTATGAGGCCATACCTTCGATGTCCGTCTATTGTTGCGCTCTATGCGGACTGATCGAGTGTTCGCCAGTCGAACCGGCTCCAACGCCCCCACGGGTTTCCATCGAATCAACGATTCATCCTGACCATCGAATAGAACCTTGCCCCGGAGATTTCCGAATGGGTGAAACAATTTATCTCCATCTTCAACCTGCTTAGGAACCCAACGGTGATCCGGTTTTATCCGAAGCAGCGAAGCACCCGTAAACGCACAGGTTATCGGTTCGTTCGCAAAGTCGGTTTGCAGGACCACACCATCTTCACTCACTCGATCAATCTTGCCATGCAAGACCGCACCGTCGGGATATGTTAAAACAACGGGATAGTCCGTTTCGGTTAGCGCAGCACCCGGTTGAACGACACGGTCAATCTGCTGGAGATCAATGTCACGACGAACCTCATCAGCATCAAGAACATAAGCACTGTCTTTTCCAATAAACAGTTTGCCGTAAACTACCCGTCCATCCATCAGATGGATCCGCGGTTTGGAAGCATCAACGGGCTGTTTTGCAAGGTTAGTAGGTCGTCGATAGACCCTTAACTGCCGGACCGTTAAATCTTGACCTCGGTTATAGACATAGAGACCAGGTTCCGCAACCGTCTGCTCAACTCCATCCAATTTCAGCAGCAGATTTCCAGCAAAATCCAATACCTCCAATATATCGGCATCCCCGTCATAAACGAGACGCAAACGGAAACTTCGCTGATCTGGTTGGAGCGTTACTACCGGTTCAAATAGTGTGCCTTGAACGACCACCAATTCGTTAACCCACGTCTCCAGTCGTACTGTTTCGTAAAGGTTTTTACCGAATGCAAAAACAAATCCCGGAGGACGCGTGTCGGAAGCCAGTTCTAAGTCAATCTCAAAATGCTCGGGTAAGTCAAGCGCATGGAAAATTTCTGATTTGACTTTATCTGTTCGTGGATGACCAACACGATCTGCATACCAATCCAACTGAGCGTTTCGACCACGCAGAACCATAGGATCATTCTCACGCCGCTTGGGTAATTCCCAAGCCGTCAGTTGAGAACCGTCAAAGATAAAATTGGAGTGTACCCAACGTTCAAGGATATAAATCGTCGCACGATTCACTCGAAACCGACCGTGTCGCTTACTGGAAAAGAGAAAGGTGTTGTCACCCGAATCGATTATATCAGCCATCCAGACATCTCCAGATACCGTTTCGATGCGAAAAGCCTCCGTCGCTGGAGTGGACTGTTCCAAGAAGATAACTGAATCCAATACACTCATGTCAACGACCAGATCATCCGAAAAGTATGGTGACGCCCAGCGGATTATTCCAACTGTGCTTTCTAATAACCGACCGGGAAGGATGTTGCCATTTCTCCAGCGCAACGTCTGTGTATAGGCTTGCAAGCGCTGTTCTAAAGGCTCTTCTGCCTCTTGAGCCTGCGTCGTAGGAACCCACAACACCGCCAATACAGAAACAGTAATAAGCATCTTCTTTAGATTCCACTGCATCGTATTCATCCTTCAGTTCTCCTCGCTGACGGCTGACAGCTACTTATCTTTCATAAACCGGTAAGAGACGATAGTTCAACGCCAAAGCAAGGATAGCCATACCAGTCCCGTAGGCGCTACCATACGAACTTGAAAAACTACCATTGTCTGACTGCATTCTCTGAAGTCGCTCAATGGTTCGCCGGTTCCAAGCCCGCCACGCCTCAAAATCGCTTTGAAACAGTGCCTGAGCCATATAGTAAAGATGATAGTACGGATATCTGGCATCATTAGAATTAATTCGCCGCTTGATGAATTCGGAAGCGGCTTTGTATTCAAGGGTGTCTTTTCTTTTTCCAATTGCATAAATCAGTGTGGCTATTGCTGTCCGAGTGAGTCCATCGCCAAAATTCCTCGACATCTGATACATCACACTTCCATCTTGCATCGTGTGGCTCTGGAAAAAACGCATTGCCTTGTCGATCGCCTCGTTAGGCACCTCAATGCCAGCATTTCGGGCACCAAGCAAACCCATTAGCACGGTTCCAGCCACGGTTGTGTCGGCATCTCGGGACTGCGGAGAGTAACGCCAAGCACCCCACGCATTCTCCTTTTGTGCAGTCAAAGTAGCACGCACCGCCAATTCCAACGCCTGACCGAGCGTACGCCGCCCTTCGGGAAGCACATCGCTCCCTTCCCAGAGCAGCCGTTCGCTAACGACACCGTACGCTTCAGACAGTGCCAACAAGGCAAAACCGTGGTGGTACATCGACCCGTGCCCGACCGAACCGAGGTATCCTGTCCTATTATCCTGATTGATAATGATATTGCGTAAGGCTTTACGGATGTTAGTCGCATAAGGACCAAAGTCTGGATCTTCACCACTCGCCATCAATGCCATCACACAGATTCCTGTTATTCCAGCGTTCCCCGGTTCCCCTGACCAACTTCCATTGTTCAACTGCGTATCAGCGAGATAGCGCAAACCTCGATCATTGATAATACGAACCGCTGCCGGTACACCCTCGCCATAACGGATAGTAGGATCCTGCGCATAAGCCGCTGTAATTGAAAACGTGACCAACATCGTCAAAAAACTGGAAAACCAGAAAACAAGCGTCCGTTTATTCATCATCACCATCCTCGCCGCAATTTATCACCGAATATACGTTCAAACTCGCTTTGCTACTAACGACGCATTTAATCCTCCTGAATTGTAGCCAAACCCGTCTGCCATTCCTGACCTTTCTTGCCGGCGTAGAGCATGACGTAGGTATCACCAATCTTAAGGACCTGACCCGTTAGCACACCATCGCAATCAAAGGCATCAGGGTCGTCCGACGGTGTAAATATAGGATTGTAAGGGTTCGGCTCGAAAGTTTGGAAATCACGTGTCCGCACATGTCCAATCCGCCAGACTTCACCGTCGAATCCACCATAGAGAATATGGAAATATTCTGAGTCCTTGAACAATTCGGTTTCACGAACGGATCGACTGTCCCATGCCTCTCCGCTACCCGTAAAAACAGGATTGGCAGGATTCTTTGTAACCGACGTCGGGTCGCTCGTCGGTGCAGTTGCATGGCACATCGTCAACCCTTCTCCAAACGACGCTGTCGCCTTCGCCGTATAAATAATGTGAATCGTGTCACCCACCACTGCAACCGAAGGGTGACTTGCACCATGTCTTTCGTGTTCAGTATCGGCAGGAATCACAGGCGTGAGTTGGACGCGCCGCCACTCGCCAAGGTCCCCATCGCTCACAAGCAACCCTGTCTGTTCAGGTGTCGTTTTCCCTTTGCCCCGACAGTACATATAGTACTTGCCGTCAGCAGGATTTAAGAACGGAAAGGGGTACTCAACAGCCGTATCATCAAAACCCGCCGCTGCCGGCTCAAGAACAGGGTTACGCGTATCCTGTGTGATGTCGGTGAGGTCACTCATAGGTGCCGTGGCGTGCATTATTAGCCAGCGAACGCCAAGATCACGTTTACACCAGATGTAGTGTACCGTCCCATCAACGATAATGGCATGGGTCGCTGCTGCCCAGAGCGGTGGCGGCAGAGAAATAATTGGGTTGCCCGTCTCAATCCGCTTGAAACCGGCGAATATCTCGAATGGAATAGGATCTTTTCGGTCATCTGTCATCAATTTCTCCTTTCTGTTTTACGGAACGTCATCTATCTACTGCTTGCCTTCTAAAGCATCGAAGTAAGCGTCCAATCCTTGGCGAAACTCCTCGGGTAACACGCGCCCCGCTTTGCCAGTCGCCTGCTGAGGTGAGCGATTTTCGATAAAGGCACTATCACTGTCGTCTCCAACACCAACACGCATCAAAGCAGAAGCGGTGGCTGACGACGCGTTCGCTGCCGTCGGCGCATTCGGAACACGCTCTGCTTTAAGCAAAATTTCGATCACTTCCGTTATCGCCGCAATCGCCTTGGGACCGGTATCGGGTTCGGCAAGGATCTCTTCTACTTCTTCCATAACCGCTGCAGCTCGACTTACTTTTCTGAGTTGCCGCTGGATAAAGGAGGTCTGAGCGTCTGGCAAGAAGCTAATTTGGGATCTCACCTCGCGGGTATCCTCAGTAAGTGTGACTTGCGTATCATACAACGCCATACTCCTTTTACTGTATCCCTCAGCACTGAGTGCCTCTTTTGCCTGTTCAAGTTCCCGTGTCTCTTCCCGCAATTGGATCTCGCGATTGATGATGCGCATCACTTCCACGACGATTTTCGGCGGTAGGTTTGGCAGTGTACCCATCACCATCTCTTCCGGAGGGATTGATCCGTCAGCCAGCGGATCCACTAACTGTTCCGCCCATCGATCCAATGTATCCGCCCAGAATTCCGCATCAATGGTTGATTCACCGACAAAATTGGAAGTGATCGCTTCGGCGATGTCCCGCATTTGATTCGGGAGGGCAGCGTCTTGGACCTCCGCCAGAACACGCGAGAAACCCTCAGACGGTTGTCTATCCGCATAAGCAGCCATGTCCTGCAGAAGTGTAGTCGTGATCTCAGACTCAGTGACCTCCTGTTCTGCTAAACGGTTTAGGTCGGACGAATTTTCTACAGCACTGCCCTCAAGACCGAAGCCGTCCAGACTATTCAGGTCTGTCGCGATGTCAATTTGTCGCCGCGATGCCGCTTTCAAACGTTTCACGAACGTACTATTTTCAAAACCAGCGAGTAATTTGTTCATTTCACTTGCCAAGTCGGCAAAGGCATCCAGTAATGCCTGCTGTTCTTTGACCGCTTGTATGACAAGCTCGGATGTCTGAGACGCAGATGTTTCTGCCTCGTTATCGTTTCTGCCACTCCCTCTGAGCGTAGTCGTTGGGATTCCCAAACCGCCAACGACTTGCGCTCCCTGCCGCGCCTTCTCACTCTCGTTAAAACCGGATTCAACATCAGCGACACGCGGAGTTGGATTGGCTGGGGCATAACTGGGTTTACCATCTGGCTGTTTGCTTCGATCCACGTTGACCCCCGCGCCCGGTGTATTTGGATCTTCCGGAATCTCATCTAACCCCTCCGGCGGCTTCTTGCTCTCAGGTCCGTACCTCTCCACCTGTTCCAAATGGCTATCGGCTGCCGACTGTTGATCACCAGTCGCTGGAGAAGAGCCCTCTTGTTGACTGCTGGCACCCGTCTCCTGCTGACCACTACGTTGTCCGGGAGCATCAGCGGCTTGGGCAAGCAACTCAGCGACAGAAGGCATTCGCTGTCCGGCAATCTCTTCTAATTCCTTGAGAATCTCCGCCCACGATTCAAGTCGATTAGGATTGAATTCCTTGTTCTTTGTCGCTTCCTGCACCAATTCTTCTCCAAGTTGAATTAAACCATCAAGCCTCGCCGCGTTGGCGCGCTCCGCAGCCGCCTGATTCTGTATTTTTCTGCGCTGTGCCGGATCGTCAAGGGCTTCAGGCAGTAAGTCTCGCAGCTCACGATTCGTTTGGTGTAACTGCATTTCCTTGTCGTGGACCTCCTGTGCCGCACCCATCCAGAGTTCCATCTGTCCGATCAACCATCTGAAATGTTCCGCTGAGGTCAGCACATGTAGCACGAGGTCGGGTGAATGGACACGTTCACGACCCGGCAGATAATCCTCAACAAAAGCGCGCAAGCGTAGGCTCTGTGGACGTACACTTTCACGCTCGGCAGAGAATGTCGCAGCAACCTTCATGATCTCTACAGTAGGTGCGCCAGATGATACTATCTTCTCGCCACTCGTAGGTTCGGGATTGTGAATCGGATTGGCGATACCTTCCCATTCCAAACCAATCCGTTTTACACCAAAGTCGTCCCCCGCCTGAATCTCAAAGGTGAGCACCTCACTGGAGAGGATGATTTGATTATTTCCTAATTTATTGAAACTAACCGTCGGAGGTTCATCATCCTGTACCTCTAATCGCAGCACCTGCGGTTCACGCGCAACGAGGCCAAAGCAATCACGCCACGCCAGTTGAAGTTCAGTCTGTTCTTCTACACTGATAGGGGCGGTAATCAAACGGACACCAACAACGTGTTGCAGGCGACCGTTCAAAGTCGCTTCTGCGAGTTCTCGCGTCGCAGCAGCCTCCAAAACTGCAGTGCTACCCTTCAGCAAACGAAGCGTTCCGCCGCGTACATCTTCCACTTGTGGCTCATTGCGTTGCAAATAGATAGGCAACTCGACCTTGGCAATCAACTCAGTCAGCGCGGGACGCAACTTGGGTTCAACCGGAATAGAATGTCTGGCATCTCCGACCCGAAATGTAACGCTTCCATTCTCTGTCTGTGGCGGTAATTGGAATCGATAGGTTGTACCTTCCCGCTCGACCACTACGGGTGCCTGATCGGCGTACTGTGCTGCTCCCGATTCAGGTTTCCACGGAGAATCCTCTTTTAGGCGTGCTTCGACATCAAAGGGTTCAGCATACGGCACTACGCGCAGCTGCGAGTCCCCTTCTAATTGCGCAAAGGTGTAGCGCCCGACGTCACGCCAAGGGGTTAGCCAACGAGCAAGGGCATTCCGACTCGGTGCCGGTATCACAACGGACCCGATCACTACCAACACCAACGGTAGGGCTGCTGCCCACGCCCAGCGACGGTGACGCGGATTGGGAACCGCATCCGCCAAATTACGTCTTGCGACCTCAGCATCAACCTGACGCATGGCTGCTTCAACCAGCGTTGGACTTGATAACCGATCCGCTCTATCACGCGCCAATTCTACGATACCGAGCACATGATCCCCAAAACGCGGAAACTTGTGCTGCAACACCCGAGCAACACCCTCTAATTGTCGGTGTTTCCAAACCCAATTGTAGTACTTCAAGGGCAAGAAAAACACCAGTCCCACCATGCCCACTACGAAAATAAGCACTCGCAAAAGTGTAGGCGTATCGAACACTCGATCCAAGCAAAACACGGTGATATATGAAATAAGAACACCAAAAATTCCCGCCAGAGCACCTTCTGCAAGCTTGATCGTCCATACCCGTTTTTGATACCGTTCGAGTGCTGCTTTCATCCGCGGAGGCAGGTTAATTCCATTTTTTTTTGATTGTGACCTTGCTTCTGTTTGGTTCATTAAACATCTCCTTTAATCACAACGCCTTCTCCAATCGCTGACTGCTATACCGCCCCTGTCATTTTTCTTGCAACCCAGAACAATCCAAGCAGTAGAAGAAGAAGTCCTGCCCAAAGCGGATGTGCCCAAATCCGTGTCCGATGCACCGTCGGTTCGGGTTCCGGTAAAGCTGCGAGATAATCCAACAGACTTGAGACCTCAGAAACCGACACCAATTTGCCGTCGGTAATCTTGGCAATCTCTTCTAAGACATCGAAACGTGCCAAACGTCCTTGCTGCTCCCGATTCAAGCCCTGAACTGTCAGATCGGTTTCCACCGAAGCACCTGTTTCAGTACTACTGGCAACAAGTCGGTAGTTGCCAGCTTCTTTCGGTACAAATGAGCCAGTAAACAAGCCCACTGCATCCCCTTCGCCCGGTCGCAGTCGGATTACCTGCGTTTTGCCTGATGGCGAAATCGCCTGTACAATAACCGAACCCTCTTCCAATGGACTGCCCAATGGATCACTCACATTGGCATTCAGTGCCAACACATCATCAACGTGTGGTCTGTCTGGTGAATAAAACAATCGCATCGACTCCCCTTGTGCCATCTGTCGTCGATACGCCATCCATCGCGCCACCTGGCTCCAAAAACGGTAATGATATTTGTCCTCAACACCCTGTCTCCAACGCCACGCAGTATCCGTTCCCATAAACAATACTTTACCAGCACCGTACGTCTTCGTTACGATAAGCGGCACCCGTCCAGAAGGCGCCGTCGCTTGATCATGCACTGCCAAAGTCTCTGTACCAACCTTGGCGCGTTTGACCGCGGCGTACCAGTAAAAGCCCGGTAATGTGCGCCACACCTCGCTGTTCCCCTCGTCGGTCTCTCCGAGACGCGTCAACAAACTCCGTTGTCCCAACTGTGTCAACGAGAAATATCCGCGTTTGCTTGAACCGACACCATAAGGAGTCGTAGCGTCCAAAACAACCGGATACAGATCAGCCAGTGGACTCGACATCAACGAATCATGCATCCCAGTCCGTCCGGGTATAAATACGAGACCGGCAGCCTGTGCACTGACAAGCTGCCGTAAGTCTCGTGCTTGTTGGTACGTCAACGAAGATAGATCGTCTCTTTCGGCATAATTCTGCTCTTGTCCGATACCGACATCACCAAGAAACACCACATCGTAACGGCTCAATGCGTTCGTGGTCGGAAAACTATTAATATAACCACGTCCGCCGCCGACATCGAGCAATTCGGGATGGAAGAGGAGGCACGTTAGCTCAACACCCGGATCCCGTTCCAACGCATTGCGCAGATACCGGTACTCCCATCGCGGATAGGATTCGATAACAAGCACTTTCAACTGTTCTGGACGCACTGATATCGGCACGGAAATTTCATTGTTTTCAGCGACCAACTCCTCTGTATCCCGCGGAATACGCACCGTTAGCGTCCAATCACCAATTGCTGGCGGAGTCCAGACCATGTTGTCCTGGGCCTGATTCATAGCAAGAACACGGACAACCTTACTATGCGTCGGCTTCTCATTAACACTCAGTGTAACACTCACGTCCCGGTCCTGTCCTAAAGTGTTACGAACAACGAATGGAATCCGAAGCTGTTTGTTTGCAACTGCATACGTTGGCACATCTACGCTAACCACTTCAAGATCAGGTAACGGCACTTCACTGCCGACGCCGACTGTGAAAACTGGAACGCCTTTCATCCGAAACTTGGTAGCCGCCTCAACAGGTGAGTTCCCAACATTCCAATCACCGTCCGACAATAACACGACACCGCGAAGGTTGGCGTGCGTGTCTAAAACATGCGACAGTCCCGCGTTCAAATCCGTTGCTTCCTCCGCTGGATCTAATTGCGAAGAGAAAGGTTCAAACACCACATTGAGATCACTGACATCTGAAGGTTTCCAAACGTTCTCAGACATCAAGGGCTGAATCGTCTCAGCGCGGCTTTTGGGTTCGGTAGAGATGTCTTGCGCTTGACCCGCAACTCGTGCTTTTAAGTCTTGTATTGGAGTCGAGTTGCGGGTCAAAACCACATCCCGTGTCTTCATGCTGTTAGATGTGTCCCAAAGCACGGCGAGTGTGGAACGTTGATCCGGCAATCGCGTTTGCAGCCACTCAGGTTGATTCAGGGTTACAACCACCAAGCAGATCAACACAAAACGGAGCAATTCAAGCACGCCGGTCTTCATGATATAACCGCTCCGCCGCCACGCCAGCCAGCACAATACTCCCGCTACAACAACGACAACCAACCCAAAACCTAAGATGGATCCACTTGAGAAAAATTCAAGACTCCCTTGCTGCTCTCCCATTATATTCTCTCGCTTCCACTGTCGATCAAAGGCGTAGCCTTAACCCGCCGACTCGGTAAACTCAGTACCGCCTCTGCGAGAAGTGCTATTACCATTGCAATGAGAAACACGCGCCACAGTTCACTCGCTAAAGCGGACGTGTCGCCCACATCAACATCAATCCGGTGATACGAGACACCATCGAACAGCGCATCTACTGTCGCAACAGGCACTGCTGTAGCATTGTCTTCAATTTGGCTGCGGTTCACAGCCGCCCAATATGATCCGTCTCGGTACACGCCAGCGTGTAATCCACGCTGTGAAAGGAGCTGCGAATCGTCCACAGAAGCTACTAATTCCCACTGATCGCGGTCTGTCAACACGTCAGGTCCTGCGTCGCGTTGCGATGCCACATCCAACGCGCGAGAGCCTTTCTCCAACGCCCGCTGCAACATCACATAAAAAACCACGCCCTCACGTTCGAGAGAGGAAAACTCCGCCGTAGGCAGCGTGCTACAGAAATAAACCCCACCACGATCCGTGGGAACACGCGTTAGCAGCGGGGCATCGTCACCAAACCGCGCCAGCGGCGTACCATGACTCTCAAAGGAACAATACCGATAAGTGCGTAGCTCGTTCAAGGGTAACGCATCGCCACTTTCTGCATGTGCCAGCAGATCCGCATCGCCACGCCACCATGAAATGTTAGAAATCTGTCGGTTACCAGATGATGTTTGCCAGCCCGTCCAACGCGAGCCATATAGCGTCTCATCTGTGCTTTGACGCGGCGGGAAAAACATAACCACGCGCCCCGCGTCGACGAACTGTTCAATCTGCGTTGCTACCACTCCACTCGGCAGCGCCGCTTGCCAAATCAACAAGCTTGTGCTTTCCCAGTCAATTTCAGCCACGCGAGTTATAGGAATCACATCAACCTGATGTTGGCGGCGGACATCGGTAGGAACAACAAGTGCCTGACGAAACGCTCCACCACTCTTTACGTCATCGCTGACGATGACAACTCTTCGCACAGGAGGTTCCGAAAAGACAAAGAAAAACCTATTGTCCAACGGGTTCGCATCACCGGGCAATCCAACCGAACCCCAACCCGCCTTGAGCTTGCTATCAATAGGGATACGGTATCCTTGCAAAGATGCGCCCAAATCAACAGTATTAGGTCTCCCGTGTGGGCTTCCCCGCTTATCAAGCGCCACTTCAACAACAGACCGCACGTTATTGACTTCAAATTCAATAGGAACCTGCGCAGCTACATCACCATCGCCTTCCGTCCGAACCATTATATCAAGGACAAGTTCCGCATCGTTGCCACGTTCCCATCGTTGCACATTTTCCACCCTTACAGATAAATTGTTTGAAGGTAAAGCTGCGTCCGCAAGCAAAAAGTGATGTACACCCTCTAATTCAACAAATGCCTCGCGTATGGCGCGCCACCGACCGCTTTCAACATCCCAATCGTTTTCGTTCAAGTCAGAGCAGATCCACACGTCCGCTCTACCCGACTCATTTGCCTTGAGATACGCCAAGGCGGAAGCGAGCATCTCAGGAATATCCGCACTGGCAGCGCTCGGTCCAGCAACAGGCAAATTCAATAGCGCTTTTGGTGAATCTACTTCCTGCAGCTGACCGCTCGCACTATCAATCAGAGCCAAGTGTGTTCCGTAACCGCCTCGCGCAAGCAATTGCGAGAGCTTTTGAAGTGCAGCTGACCGCTTTGACTGACCCGTCTGTAAATCTTGCATCCCCATGCTCGGAGAGCAATCCAGAAGAATCAAGGTAGCATCAGGTCTACCCATTCCGATGCTACCCAACCATCCACCAGAGAGTGGACGACTGACCACAAAAATCAGCGTCGCTACTGCCAAGACGCGCATCAACAGAATGAGGAAATGCCGAAGACGCGCCATACCTTTGCTCATGCGCTTCGCATGCATCAGAAACATCATCGCCGCCCAAGGGATCGTGCGATGCCGATGTTGATTGATGAGATGGATAATAATCGGCAGCGCTATCAAAGGGAGCCCAATTAGTGCTAACGGTTGCAGAAAACTCATTCTTTAAACAGTTGTCAGTTATTAGTTGTCAGTTATCAGTTTTGATCCTCAATCAATAAAGAAGTCAGCATCTTCTTCACTTGGCTTAGGTACTGGGTACTGGGTACGGAGTTAACTCATAGCTCATAACCCATAACTCAAAGTGAGCGCAGCGGAACGAACTGAAAACTGTTAACTAATTTATCTCCGTCTCTTCGGCGTCCGTCCCAACAGAAACCGTGCCAACACATCATCGTAGCTTTCATTAATGCGGACACGGTGGTAATCGACTTCGGTATCATGAATGACTGTGTTCATACTTTCAAGGTACATTTCGAGTGCGCGCTGGTACTGCGGACCGATAATAGTCGGATCCGCCAACACAGGTTCACCACCCTCCATGTCAACAAAACGCATCGGACGATCGAATTCCAACTCCAACTCACTCTGTTCCAACAAGTGAAACACTGCCACATCGTGTTTACGGAATCGCAGATGCTCAAGGCAGTTCCGAACGATTTCCGGTTCGATGAACAGATCGGAAATGATAATGATGAGTGCTCTTTGCGGCACGCGTTCAGCGGTTTCGTGGAGAACGTCTGCTAATCCAGTCTCACCGGACGCTTCCATCACACCTAATTCATCAAGCACTACGCTGAGATGTGTTGCGCTTCGTTTGGGCGAGATTTCTTTGTGGAACCCTGTACCCGCACAGTAAAGTCCGACAGCATCGCCTTGTTGCGCCGCGATATAGGCTAAGGTCCCGGCAATACGACGGGCATAGTCGAGTTTGCTCATACCATTGTACGCGAAATCCATCGAACCACTGGTATCAACGACCAAACACATCCGCAAGTTGGTATCCGCCTCAAACTCTTTGATGTAATAGCGATCATTCCGTGCGTAAGCCCGCCAATCAAGCCTCCGAGGATCATCGCCGGGAACGTACTTCCGATACTCCGCAAACTCAAGACTGGAGCCGCGAATCGGGCTCCGATGCTTACCTGACACACTCCCAATCATAGGCAATCGAGCGTGCAGTTGAAGCGTCGAAAGACGCTCCAAGACTTTCTGATCAAGGTAATCCCGTTTGAGTTGCAGCATACGCTAACTCCCTTCAGACAACTCCTCGATGAGTCGGTTGACAATGTCTTGACTGGTGATATTCTCAGACTCAGCAGCAAAAGACGTAATAACGCGATGCGCCAGCACAGGATTCGCCACCGCAACAATATCTTCAAGCCGTGCCATGTAACTACCGCCGAGTGCCGCACGTGCTTTCGCACCCAGAATCAAGTACTGAACCGCCCGCGGACCCGCACCCCAAGCGACCAGAGGTCTCAACCAGTCAGGTGCTGCGTCACCCTTCGGGCGCGTGCTCCGTGCCAAGTCTACAGCGAATTCGTAGATATGTTCGGCGACCGGCACGCGACGAACGAGGTCTTGAAACGCTCGTACCCGCTCACCCGTCAGCACGTGTTCCAAGGTCGGTAGAGCCACCCCAGTCGTTGTACGAGCAATCTCTATTTCCTCAAACCGTTCGGGATAGTCTACGTCAATCCTAAACATGAACCGGTCAAGTTGTGCCTCAGGCAAGGGATAGGTCCCCTCTTGTTCAATTGGGTTTTGGGTTGCTAACACGAAGAAGGGTGGATCCAGCGTATATGTTCTGCCGATTACAGTGATTTTGTGTTCCTGCATCGCTTCAAGCATAGCAGCCTGGGTCTTCGAAGGGGCACGGTTAATCTCGTCGGCTAAAATCAGATTGGCAAAAAGCGGTCCCTTTACGAACTCGAATTCCCGTCTGCCGCCAGGGACCTCCTGCAGGATGTCCGTCCCAGTAATATCCATCGGCATCAGATCAGGCGTAAATTGGATTCGACTGAATCGCAGTGCCATTACCTCGGCGAATCGACTCACCAACAGTGTCTTCGCCAAACCCGGAACACCCATCAACAACGCGTGACCTTGCGCAAATAGACAAATCGCCAAGTGTTCAATGACCTGCTCTTGACCGATGATGATTTTGGCAAGCGATACCTTCAATTGGTCGTAGACCTCGCGGAGTTCGTCGATTGCAGCAACGTCGTCAGCATGCATCGCAGCGGTGTTTTGCGTCGATGTCATAACACTTTCCTTTTCTATTACTTTTCTATATTAGTAGTTATCAGCGAAACAGCCTTCAAAATTCATCAAATCTTCGGGCTGGAAACCTCTGTCTTTAGAATCAGAATCAACGGTATAAAGCCTTTATAGGCTTTACCGGGTATGAATGCCGTATGGCATTCACCGGGGGAGGAAAGCCCGTCTCCATTGGGTTTATGGCTTGTTGTTCAGCCAATAATATGCTATAATAATTGAATGCGAACCTACAAATATCAGATACGCAACCATCCGAAAAATAAACGTTTGGGCAACATGCTTGATGACCTTGCCGATGTTTATAACCACTTTCTCCGCTTGGAAAAACGCTACTACCGCATCTATGGGAAATATGCTGGACGCTTTCGCTTGCAACCGCACTTGACGAAGTTGCTCCAACGTACCAAGCAACACTGGGCGTGGATACCTCGTGACACACTTGACGCTGTGATTATCCGCCTGCACATCGCTTGGCAACGTTTCTTTGATTGGCTTAAGAACGGCAAGAACGGCAGACGCGTCGGCACCCCTAAACCTAAAGCACGCCATAAGTTTCGTTCTGCGAAGTTCCAAACCGCCTATAAACTTGAACAAGGGCGTATCCGTATTTCGTTCAAGGTGTGGGATAACAATGCGCATGCCTTGAAATTTGAGCGTATCTATTTCTCTTTCCATCAACATCGTGAGTGGCATGGCAATGTCCGTTATATCCAAATCCTTCGGGATTCTGTTGGAACGTATTGGCTTTATGTCGTGACAGATAACACGTCCAAAGAAGTGCTACCCGCTACAGATAAAAGCGTAGGGGTAGACTTCGGTATGGATACCTACCTGACACTGAACACAGGTGAGAAGATACAACACCCACAACCCTTGAGAACGACTTTGAAACAACTCCGCCAACTCAATAAAGCCGTCAGCCGAAAGATCAAAGGTTCTAACAACTACTATCGTGGTGTCCGTGAACTCGCATCCCTCTATCGCAAAGTTTCCAACCAACGCAAAGATTGGCATTGGAAACTTGCGACTGATTTGTGTAGGCGGTTTGACCTTATCGCTACCGAGACGCTCAACCTTGAAGGCATGAAACGGCTTTGGGGTCGTAAAGTCTCTGATTTGGCTTTCTCCCAGTTTGTTGAGATTCTGAAATACAAGTGTTTGAAACATAATCGTGAGTTCCGTCAAGTCGGGCGGTGGACTGCTACGAGTAAGCTGTGTTCGGACTGTGGACACCAGAATAACAATCTTTCGCTTTCAGATAGGCAGTGGATATGCTCTGAATGTGGTTCAGACCACGATAGAGACATCAACGCTGCTATCAACATCTTACGGGGCTGCTTAGAACCCTATGTGGAGCAGACGTAAGACCTTCAAATGAAGGCAGACTGCTACGAAGCACAAGCCCCACCCTCATAGGGTGTGGGTGCTATGACCCTATAGCAATTGGCAAGAAAGAAAAGAGGTGCTTGGATTATTAAATAGCGATTAGCGATTAGCAAGGAGGATTTACGAGTTACGAATAACCTCTTGCCAACAGCCAACAGCCATTAGTCAAATACACGCCTAATCACCGACCGACGAAGGTTATCTTCCGGTCGTAGAGGCGCGTCAATATTCGCATCCATCCATTTCAGCCGAGCCTGCAACCATGTTTTTAATTGGAGAACTTCTTGTTCATAACTCGGTGGACCAGGATACGGATTACCCAATATACGACGACCCAGCACGCGCCATCTTTGGAAGTTTCGCTTTTGTGCCTCGGACAGATACACAGTAGTCCGATCAATCTCGTCAAGGAGTTTCGAAGTGGAAAGCTCATTCTTCCGAAGCGTCTTCCACCTCTCAACGAGTCGTCGTTTGAAGTTTTCGTCCGCTAACAGTCGGCTCCACCAGAAAGGAACAGGGTTTGTATCGATAAGCCAATTATCTGTCTCCCAGCCTCTATAGAAAACTGTATTGCCCATCGATAAGTTGAAATCCCAAACCGGTCCCATTTTCAGTTTGGCGTTTCTGTCTTTGTACATGTATGTACTGTTCCGGAATCCGTCTGTGTTTTTGAAAAGTTCATTGAGGATGAAATGATCAATAAAAGCATCTGTATCAATGTACTTGGCATATCCGCGCTTTGGGTCCTTAAAGTCTTCTCCCGCTAACGCCAACTCAAAGGCATTCATATAGTCCTGAATCCACGCTTTTTGAGCAAGAGAGATCTCGCGTCCCTTCGGATACACATGAATCAACCGGGTGCCATATCGGGTATAGAAATAGCCATCATACGGGTCCCGTTTGTCGATTTTCAGGATATATCCGCCAGTGATTTCCGACGGCGCATTCTGCGTAGGTTTCAAAGATTGTATATTGACCCGTTCTTTTCCACGCTTAATCTTTTCTATCAATAGATAAACACCAACGTAATGTTCCCCGCCTATGTGCGTATCCCCCCTCTCATTGAGAAATACTTCAACAAATTTTGTTCGACTCGCGTACCTACCGATTCGATTACTGAACTCATACGCCAAGTAGTTGCGCATAAGGGTTTTATCCGAAAACGGACCGTTCAAAACCCAGTCCGATTCCGCTGGCAATTGTAATAACGATACATCTCTGTCGTTGCCCGCACTGTCCCGAATTTCAAACCCGTATTGCGATTTTGGAAACGACTGCGAAGTCTTGCCTCTGACCTCTATACCTATTTCCGCCTCAAAATTGATATGCGGACTATACAAAGCGTTTCTACCACCAGATTCATCATAAATAATCCACATCCGTGCAGGAATTTTGGGTTCATCAGGAATCCACATCCCAAGTGTATCAATAATCACAATTGGCAAATTCGATGTGAACACCTCATTCTGGCTTGCAGTGTAGAAAGCATTAGCAAAACAGCCCGTGGTCATGAATAACATGACACTGTTGAGAAGTAGGAATATATTTTTCTTAGAACGGCGCATCGTCTACAACCTCGCGACAGGAACTGGTTTAAAAATCATAAATTGCTTATCATCCTCTTCATTTTCAAAATGCCATGCTTTAGCATGTGGGTACTATGACATGGCTCCATCCAACTACTAATGACACACATCTGTAGTGTAAAAGTTCCATAAACTCAGGCAAATCAACGAAAGAAATCCGGGCTCCAATTTAAGTATTCCCACTATGATTTTTCTCAAACGCTTAGACTACACCCACACCAATTACATTTACAAAGAAGCGCGCCGAATTAACAGATGAATTGGCGCGCTTTGATGAAAATTAAGTATTCAATCGGATAGTTCCGG
The DNA here is from genome assembly GCA_028818705.1 of Candidatus Poribacteria bacterium. GTDB lineage: Bacteria > Poribacteria > WGA-4E > WGA-4E > WGA-3G > WGA-3G. The sequence goes on along the minus strand of JAPPNJ010000029.1, from coordinate 58,134 downwards.
TCTACAACCAGCAGCTTGTAGTAGGGCGATTCATCACCCCTTATCCAATCTCATCTATCCAATTGATTTCTGAAGAGGTATGTACGTACCAACACAAAAATCACCATGAAACCCCTGTTAGTGCGAAGCCGTCCGCGGTATCATCTGCGGATGCGCATAGATCGCCGCATCGAAACTCTTTTGCATCAACTCCCACTTGACAGCCTGATAATCGGCATGCTCCGAGAGATCGTTGTGTTCCCATGGGTCGTTATCGAGATCATACAACTCGCAAATTCCCTTCTGATGATACACAACAAGCTTCCAGCGTCGGTCCCGATACATTGTGGCATGGGTACGATCCGGCATTGAGATCGCATCGAAAAACTCACAACGAACCCCCTCACGATGTTCGCCAGCAGGAACATCACCGTGCAACAGTGGTGCAAGCGATTTGCCCTGCACATAGTAGGGAATGTCCATACCCAACGCATCATACAACGTCGGAACAATGTCGAGCAGCTCAACGAGTGCATCACTTTGAACGTCCTGCAAGAAATGTGTGGGCCACGAAATCATGAGCGGCACCCGCACCGATCCCTCGTAAAAACGACACCCTTTGAATGCCAACCCGTGATCCCCAAGTGCCTCCCCGTGATCGGAAGTGAAAACAACAATAGTGTCCTCGCGGAGTCCCTCGGCATCAAGATAGTCGAGTATACGTCCAAACTCATGGTCAAGCTGCTCAATCATAGCGTAATAAGACGCTTGCATGCGTTTGTCGTCCCACTCCGCAGGCGGTTTCGCCTGAGATTGAAAGTCGATACCCGCTTCCGTCAATTTTGACTGAAAGGCAATGTCGCTCTCCTGAAAATGTGGACCCGGTAATGTTTCCGGATCATACCGCCGGTAATATTCCCAAGGCGCATCAAACGGCGGATGCGGATCAAACGGATTGAGACTCAACAGCCACGGTTGATTTTCCCGACGATTCTTCTGGATAAATTCAATCGTTTTTTCGGTACACCAGTAGGTCTGGTGGAGATGCGGGGGAATATTGTCAAGCGCAGGGGTTGGCTCTTGCACACGTCCACTCCTGTTCGGATACTTTTGGGAAATCGCCTTTCCCGCTATCAACGCCTCAGGATCAACGCCCTCTGCGCGTTGCCAATCTGCGTATTCGTGTCCGAGCGCATTCGGCTTGCCATGGTCATGACTATATTGGAAATAGCGATACCCGTCATTCACACGTGCCTCTTGGGTTTCAAAGGCACTCGCAAGGTGGAGCTTACCAATCAATCCGCAGTCGTATCCGTCCTGCGCGAGGGCGTGCGTAATCAACCGATCCTCATAATGCTCAGGGAAAACAGGGTTGCCGTTGCCAGTAACGCTCACAGCTGAGGGATACATGCCCGTCAGAAAACTCGCACGAGAAGGCGTGCAGATCGGAGACTGGCAATAGGCGTGCGTGAACGTGACCGACTGACCCATAAATTCGTCGAGTCTCGGCGTGTTAATATGCGGGTTACCTAACGCTCCGATTGTGTCGAAACGTTGTTGATCCGTACAATACCATAAAATATTCGGACGTTTTTCCATCATTACTCCTTTCTTATGGCTATCAGCCATCAGGTCGCTGCGCTTTCAGCAATCAGTAGAACCTCTGGCAGCTGCAACGTTTTTACACGCCATAAACGGGTTACTGACCGCTGAGAGTGCGGGGAAGCCCACACGGGCTTTATACCGTTGATTTGCGTAGCGGAACGTCCTGACTGCTGACTGCTAATTATCCCACCATTTCGCTTAACGTCTCGTCAATCGTGACGACATGCTTCTGACCGGCACTCTCGATTTTAGTTATCATCAAGGCTTTAAGCTCTTGCAGTTCTAACGGTGTCAACGCATCAACGAGCGGACTATTGATAAAATTCCGATAAGCGCGGCTGGTATCGGTTTTCGGCACTATGTACACCGGAATAACGGCTTGCAACATCGCAGCGCGTTTCCGCTCTGTACGATTCACCCCTGCACGATGCCAAATCCTCGAATCGTAGAGAATATAACTTCCGCCCGGTGCCTCCACAACATCCGCATCGGGGCCGTTGTAGGGCAACCCATGTGCAGCTCGGTAGCCCTGCTGTCGATAGATGTGTCCAGGCCCCCATTCATCCGGCGGACCCTCACCGAGTACGTGCGATCCGAGTTTGAAACAGGTCGCCCCATTCTCTTTACGGAATTCCGAGACGCAGAGATTCCGCTGAACGCCCATAACGAGTTCCGGGAAATTGTGGGGCGGTATTTCTGGACCCGTGCCACGCGTAGCAAAAATACCCCAATGATAAGGGAAATCGGAATGCCAACCTTGTACATCCCGCTCGCCATCGTCCGGCGTGAGTATCGCGAAGCCCGGTGGATGCCCAAATCGAATTTCACTCGTCCGCATATATTGACGCATTAACCACAAGGACACCGGCTCCGTCGCAGCTTGTGCAACAGCCACACCCTTAACCAACGTTCCTGTACTCCGATCGTAGGTTTCGCTATCCCACCGACCTGTGCAACTAATCCGCTCCAACGCCTCAACGGTATCAGGTGACAGAATAGCTGGAAGACAAACCCAACCGTTCTCCTTTAGGAATTTTAGATACTCCGATGGAAGATGTGCAGGTCCATGTCCGGGGGAAAAGATCGCACCTTCATCTGCTGCCGCCGCACCGTTGCCCGCAAGTCGGACACTTTTATGACGAAGATAACAGCCCTCCGTGGAATCCGCAGCCTCTGCTTCAAGTACAAGATTCGTAACCACATGGCGATAGGCAGTCCGACCTTCAACAGAGTCCCATATCGTCTTATCGTCCACATAGTCACAGATCGCAAGTTCATTATCGTCGGACGCACCAAGGAACTCGCCATTCGGAGCGCGCAGCAATGTAAAGTGTTTAGACGGTCGTTCCACACGAACGACGCGTTCCTGAAAAAGTTCATTCTCGTATGCCATACTTTCAACTCCTTACCGTCTAAATCGCGTTACAAGATCATCGTAACACAAACTCAACATTCCACCGTCCATTACCACGCATACGCCTCCGGTGCTTCGCCACCAGGTCCCGCCCAAATCTCATCCAGTTTCGCGAGTATTTCATCATCCAATTGCAATTCCAAGACCGATAAGTTCTCCTCAAGCTGTTCAATCGTCCGCGGTCCAATAATCGGTGACGTAACGTCCGGGTTGTTGAGTACCCACGCCAAAGCAACGTTAGCCGGCTGTTGTCCTATCGATGCACAGAGTACTTCGTATGCCTCAAATTGTGATCGATGCGTTTCGATCACTTCTCTGTTCGATTCCCTGCCACGTCGTCCAGTCATGGGATTGTCCAATACACCACAGAGCAATCCACCGCCCATCGGACTATACGGAATTACGCCCAAACCGAGTTGGCGACAACACGGAAGGACTTCAAGTTCAATCTTTCGGCTGCGGAGATTATATACGCTCTGCTCTGAGACAAGCCCAAGGAAATTGCGTTGGGCAGCGATGCCTTGTGCGCGAGCAATGTGCCACGCAGCAAAATTGCTACTCCCAACGTATGAAATCTTTCCTTCACGCACCAATTGCTCCATCCCCTGCCAAATCTCAGCCCACGGCGTACGGCGATCAATGTGGTGCATCTGATACAAATCTATGTGATCGGTTTGCAGACGGCGTAGGCTATCCTCACACGCTCGACGGATATGATACGCCGACAGACGACCGTCATTCGGACCTTCACCCGTCGAACCATACAACTTGGTCGCCAGAACAATCTGATCGCGTCGACTCTTATCCGCTGCCAACCAGTTTCCAACAATCGTCTCCGTTAAACCTTCGTTATAGATGTTAGCGGTATCAAAAAAAGTAATCCCGGCTTCCAATGCTCGACTCATCACTCGCGACGAATCTTCTTCGGACGCATGTCTCCCGAAATTAACGGTGCCGAGACAGAGACGGCTCACCCGCAGCCCAATCCGACCGAGATAGGTATATTCCATAGCGACTACTCCTGTATCTGCATGTGTTATGTTAATTCTGAAATTTGGCAGCTAAGCACTTCTACCAATCAATCATTCTATCAAATCCCTGCTTTTTCATTAACAAAAATCTTATTATCTCCACCTTGGTAGGCGAGGTTAGAAACCTCGCCGAATCCTCTCTAACGCATTCGCCTACTTCTTCCTTCCTATAGAAAGGACCTTCAAATCCCGACATTCACCAATAACCGATAACCGGGCAACCAATCAGAACTTTTACCTTGTCACGCCAAAAAAAATATGATATATTTGCGCTACAACTTACAAAACATTCAAGCGTGAGGAGGCAGCCCATGCGAATTGCAGTCGGTTGTATCGGACACGAAACCAATACATTTTCACCCGTCGCTACAACTATTGATAACTTCAAACAAGGAAGCTACCACCGCGGTGACGAAATTATCACCGCGTTCCGAGGCACCCGAACAATTACCGGTGGTTTCCTCGACGTCTCAGAACAACTCAATTTACAACCTGTCCTGCTCCTGTGGGCATTTGCAACGCCATCTGGCATGGTAAAGCACGCCGCTTACCAGACGCTTAAGACAGAGTTTTTAACACTTTTGCAGAACGCTGGAGAACTTGATGGAGTGCTCCTCGACTTACACGGCGCAATGGTAACAGATGAACTGGAAGACGCAGAAGGCGACCTGATTCAGGCGGTACGCGAAATCGTAGGCGAAACGCCGATCGTTACAACCCTCGACCTACACGCCAATATTACTGCCCAGATGGCACACTACTCCGACATTATCATCGGGTTCGATACCTATCCACATGTAGACTGCTACGAACGCGGGTTCGAAGCCGGACAATTACTCTTCAGCATGAACGAGGGCAAAATTCAGCCAACGATGGCATACCGCCAACTCCCTCTACTGACCGCACCCCCTGCACAGTGTACAATGAAACCGCCAATGATAGACGTCATCAAGGCATTGCATGCCCTTGAAACTGAATCCGGTGTTGTGACAGCAACTCTTTCTATGGGATTTCCATTCGCTGATATAACGGATGCTGGCGTTTCAATACTCGTTACCACCAACGGGGACGTAGAACTCGCCGATACCTACGCCGACCAGTTCGCCTCTAACATCTGGGAGATGCGCGAACAGTTCACATTTAATTTACACACCGTCGAATCCGCAATCGAAATCACCAATCAAACAGATGGCAGACCGATTATCCTCGCCGATGGTGCCGATAACCCCGGCGGTGGCGGTCCCTGTGACGGTACAACAATCATACAGAAATTCATAGAAGCAGACGTTCAAGATGCCGTGGTCGCCGTGATTGCTGATCCCGAATCGGTTGCTCGGGCAGTTGAGGCAGGCGTTGGAAACCAGGTCCAACTGGAGGTCGGTGGGAAAACAGATACACAACACGGAGCACCCATTGCACTCACAGGATATGTCAAGACACTCTCTGATGGTAGATTCATCCTCAAAGGTCCAATGGGACGCGGCACCGCCGGGAACATGGGCAGAACAGCCGTCATTCAAGTCGGCGGCGTTGAGATCGTTTTGACGGAAAGGCGGATCCAACCTTACGATGCCGAAGTGCTTCGGAGCGTCGGAATTGAGCCACAGACGCGTAAACTCATCGCCCTTAAATCTGCTGTCCATTTCCGGGCAGACTATACACCCATCGCACACGAGATTCTGGATGTAGATACCCCCGGCGTCCACAGCCCGAACCTTTTCAGTTATGACTACCAAAACGTAAGGCGACCGATCTATCCACTTGATTCAACTGTCACCTATGGATAAACCGAGGCAATCTAAACGGTTTATAAGTTCCTATCACGACACTCACGGATAGGCGAGGTTTCTCACCTCGCCAAAACCACACCTTCCCTCTCAATACGTTCAAACATCTCTCGGTATTCCGATGTGCCATCGTCATCCCAATATGTTGTGGAAATAGGCGCAGTATAACGCATAGGAATTAGGCGACTCCAATCCGGACGCACCATGAAAAGCGAATTCTCTGGATCCGCGATGTTATACATACTCGTACCGTTCTTGAACTCAGACTTGATAATCCACCGTTTCTGATCCGGCAGTTCTAAAGACTTCAGACGTTCTAATTCCTCGCGATTCAGCGTCACGCCAAGTCCAGAGGATTCAGGAACGCGTACAAACCCATTAATTGGCGTTAAGTTTTCGTTGACTACATCCGTCTTCCACGTTTCAGTATCCGAATGGAAATGAAAGGTCGCTGTCGGAAACGTTGCCATCATGTGGGTTGTCATCGCACGCGTGATATTTCCACCCACATTCTGAAGCATGAATGGACTCCCATTCGCAGCAAACAGTCCAGCACGTCGGATCGCATCACCAATCTTCGCATGACCGAGCATATAAATATCCGCCGGTCGCATGAACACCTCGTACGTCGCACCCATCGGAAAATGGTGCAGCACAATCGGCAGTCGTGAACGTTGACGGAGTTCAATATAGCCCTGTATATCCTCTCCAGGCAACGGATCTTCAAAACAACCCGCAATTCGGTATTCAGACAGCGCATCAACCAATTCAGGAATGTGGTCATCCGTTCCACCCATCGTAAAGTCGTAGTGGATTTTGAATCCCTCTGGTGCAACGGCTTCCATCGCTTCGGTCTGGTCAAGCACATTCTCGAAAGGCGAGAGATGGTACTTCATCCATGTGTACCCTTGCGCTGCGTATGTAGCAACGGTGTCCGCCATACGCGACGGATCCGTTGAGACAGTCCAACAGCCCACAGGTACCCACGAGCGATACTTTTGTCCGAACAGCTTATAGACAGGCACACCTGCTGCCTTCCCCATCAGATCATACATCGCCGTGCCAAGCCCAAGCGAGGTTTCATCCCCCACCCAGTCAAACGGATTTGTCCCGATGTACTGATCAATAACATCTTGAGGCTCGCGTCTCCCACTCTCACCCAACCCTTCCAAACCAGTATCCGTGTGGACGATATACACGGTACGTTGGATCGGACCGTAGAAATGATTGAGCTGATAGGCGAGAAAATCCTTATATTCAAGCGTGATCTCGTGAACTTCAATCTCTGTAATCTTCATATCTAAATATGATATCCATCAGTTTCGTAGGTTGGGTTGAGCGTCTCGCGAAACCCAACACCATAGACGCTTAGCGCAAACCGTCACTCCTAACCTGCTCACTACCACTGAGGAGAAAGCAATCTTGAACAGTGACACCTTCCGATGAAAATGATTCGCCATTCACTTTGATCGCTGCACCACCACCCACAGGTCGCCCATACTCGCGATGCACTGCGTCAATACGACAGTCAGTAACCTTCATGTCAGAACACTCGGAGAAATTAAGCCCATCCCCGTCGGTTCGGATGTCAATGTTATCAATGCGCAGCCCGTTACAGTCCTCAGCAAGAATTGCTGAATCACCACCGTTATAGACAGTCAAATTGCGGATTTCCATGTTTTCGCACCGTTTCAGGGTAAGACACACATTATCCACCCCATTGAGGGTTCCAGGACCGTAGATTTTCACGTTTTCTAAGTCTATTCCGACAATCAGAGAGGCATCTATATCGGAGGCGGAAAACTTGAGTACAGCCCCAGCATCAAGTGCAAGCGTAACATTACTTTTTAGGTGAATAGAACCCGTTGCGTAGATACCAGACGGCACGAAGACCGTGCCACCGCCAGCAATATTGCAGACAGTGATCGCTCTGTTAATCGCGTCCGCATCGTTCGATTTTCCATTGGCAATCGCACCGAAATGCCGCACATTGTATGTCCCGACCTTCGCAAGTGCCTCTGCAGTCAATCCTGAGAGTGCATCCTCGCGCATCCTGCCGGTATGCGCTTCAAAACTTGCAGCCATATTATCAAGGGTTTGACGACGTACTTCTTCTACGTAATCGACCAGCGTTTTTAGTGTGTATTCGTATCTATGCTGATCTACTTTGCCCTCCAGCGTTTTCCACAGTTCCGCCGCTTGTGCAGCCATCTCAACGGCTTCCTCCATATTGCCGTAAACATCCTGAATGACGGTTCTGCCGATTGAAAGCCGTTGGTCATGTTTAGCGAAGTGAAAAGTGGAGAGAAACGCCTCGGCACGCAAAGGATCTTCGTATATCTTGCGGAGTCCAGGCGCATACTGCGCCAACACGCGCTCACGTAACGCAGGCGTTGCGACGCCAATTCCATCACGGTTGACAATATAGGGAGTCTTGTTTTCCGTCATACCATCGTCCCCTGTATCAATCCATACACCACGATACCCACGATAGTAATAGTACTTACGCGTTACCTCTTCAAGCACCAACAAAATAGTTTTAACTGTCTCAAGCACATCTCGATCGTCCCCGAACGTCTGTCGAATCCACTCAGTGTAGATTTCATCTACTGTCAGGTCTGGATTCCAATTGAGCCGCCCCAACCCGTAATAGTTCACAGCGTTCAAGGGGCATTCAGTCCACGCAGGTGCGGGTTCAATCATAGCAACGCCCATGATGCAATCCACATTAAACTTATTCAGACTTCCCGGTCCGTTGCGATATGTATCCTGCTCAAACCACCACTTCCACTTCTTGACCCAAGAGACGGGCCAACTCTTGTCGATGACCAATTCACTGCCAGATAGGTTTTTCTGAATCGCACCATCAAGCGCGGGAATCGGTGCTGAGAAGTCCCAGTCCATAGGACTGCCTTTCGGAACTATAACGACATTTTCCCGGAAATTGCCATCTTCATGTGCAAATAGATCGTAAGGAATTAGGTTCCGATAGGGTTCAGGTGTATATCGAAGGTTACCGTAGACAAAACCACGCACGAGGACGGTTCCACCATGCGGTTTCAGTGTGTCGGCAATCCGGTTCACCATCGGCGGACGCGGGTCACCATTTTGTTTTTCCGAACCGAGTTTCATCAGGTATCCGCCGAAGTCAGGCACTCGTGCGTAGAGTGCGTCGGCGGTTTCTTGGTCAAGGGCAAGGAGATAACTCGGACTCCAGTAGAGTTTGACCCCGTAATTTCGGCAGATGTCAGCGAGTTTCTCAACCTTATCAAGATGCTCTAAGAAGTTGTTATGATAGTGCCAGTTAATCTCACTCGGACAGAGCGCATTCCAACCGCATGACGCCAACATACGCACCCAATCTCGGATGAGTTTGGTATTGCCAGTGCGCAACTCTTCCCAACTGAAAATCGAATTGTCTCTGCCACCGCCTCGCCATCTATCCCCGAAAAGTCCGCGGAAATATGACCAGTGCGATACCATACGAATAGGCACCTGTGGATTTTCCAACGCATCAATTTCAAGTGGATCCTGTCCAATCTGAATTCGACGCATCAAATCAAATACACCAAAGACAACCCCTGCCGGTATTCTCCCAGCGACGACAGTGACATGGTCGTCTATCTCTTTCACTGCCTTGATGACGAAGCCATCGCCTTCTATCTGATTTAACCCAAGTTCCTCAGCGCGATCGCGAATCCAACTGGAGGTCTCAGCCGTGCCAAGAACAATCTTTGGTCCGCGAACGGCAGCAGTTTCCGAAATGGAAGGCTCGAAGCCGAACATGGATTCCACTGCCTGTGCCAACTCAGAACCGGCTGTTTGGACAGTCGAATTCACACCTTCAACAACGATGTTCTCGAACAGATTTCGGGTGCTTTGTTTAGTATCGAATGGATTGAACTGCAGCCACGCTTTGTAGAGCGTTTCGTCTACTTCTTGATATTTGTAAGTGTGGTGCCTGTTCTCGGTTGGATTCGTATCTTGTCTTCCCGCATAGATGTCCTTCGTAGCATCATAAATCTGGCCGATTTCAGCATCGGTTAGCGGTCTGTTATAGATACGCAGATCATCAAGAAAACCGATAAAACCCTCGCCGGTGTAAATCTCTGTCAATCCCTCTCGGCGTAGCGGTTCTGTGTCCACGCCCGATAAATCAACCGTCGCGATCTGTTCTCCATCGCGCCATCCGATAATCTGCTTCGTTGCATCGTCGTAGGCAACCGCGAACAGGTGCCATTCAGAATCGCCAACGGTGGCTTTCACATGTGGATAAAATGCCCACTCGCGCATATCGTATTTTGGCCAGTTATAGTCGAGAATCCCCTCCCAATAGAGAAAATCCTTCTCACCTCGGAAGCGCACCTGAAAACAGCCGCGATAACTGTTAAGTTCAACGGCATCATTGTTATATGTCAGGATGTTAGACCTATCCGACACCGTATTCAGCCAAAAGCAAATCGTGCCACGCGACATAGCCAGCGGAGAGTTCTCAGACACAGGAATCCGCAGCGGCTCAGCGTCTCGTAACGTTTCAATACAGGCACGTCCCTCACCGAGTGAATAAATCTGCGTTCCGCCAAGCACGGCGTGATTGCCGTTACCAGAGAGATCGCCCCCCGTTCCATCATCAAAATCCCAACGACCAACCAACCCTTCAGGTTCAGCCGCCATCACACCACTGAATTTACTTACCAACATCAGGACAACTATTACAAAAACAGTAAAGACTCCTTGATATTCCATGCATCTACTCCATATATTCAATTCTCGCGAAACTCTCTTGTGGGAGATTTTGTAAGTCCGATTCGTTGGCGATTGATTTTTGCCCAAATTGACACCTATGCCTATTCAACCATGTCACCGACAGCACCCAGTCTCGAATCAAATCCAATACCTCCGGCGAGATCGTCTCCTTAATGGCAGCATACTCGTTAACTAAACCTATTTTCGCCCGTTGGAACAGGTGATTGTGTCCCAGCAGGCGATGCACAGCGACATCTGGCACTTAACTTGATCTTTACGGGCCGGTTTTTATATTTCCCCATGTCGTGGCTAATTTATCTGCCGGGTAAACCGCCAGTGCCGACTTAAGCCCTTTTGTCACAAGGACCTCAATATCATCTTCAGTCAGCGCGATGCTGAAAAACGCGACCTCATCAAACTGACCGGAAAAATATTGTCCCCATGTATCTAAAAAATTCGCACCGATACCGATCTCCGTAAAAGTATAGGAATCAGCAACCGTGTCCCCTTCTTTACCGTTGTAATAGCCCGTTACATTTCCCTCGCCATCAAATACAAATGCATAGTGCCCCCATTTATTATCATCAAAGTCTGGAATAACAGGCTTCCATGCGCTGCTCCAGACTTCAACCGTTCCACCTTGGAACCGAGTTGTAAAAGCCGGATTTGTCGGTCCACTAATATTCGATATCAGCCGATCATCATCGGCGGCATCACTCGGATTTGCCCACAACACCAATGTAACTGCTCCAGATAAGCCTAAATCTCCAACAACGACATGCCCCTTACTTTCATTCCCATCAAATTCCAGCGCAGATCCGAACTGACCATTCTTTATCCATTTCGGACCGTTCACAAGCTCCCCATCCTTGCCATTTTCAGAGGAATCCGCCGCCACATCACCCTTGCCATCATCAAAAAGCCACATCCCAGCAACATCTTTCAGATCAAATTCGGCTTTGCTGATACCGGTAAATATCAAACTCAGGACAATCAAACTGACACATGCAAGCATTAAATTCGCCATTACGATTTTCATCCGTCATAATCTCCTTTTATTGTGAAGAGGGTCGTGAATTGAGAATTCGTGACGGTACGCAAGAGGTCACTCTCCGAGAACTGATGCCTATTATAACATATAGAATAAAATGGGGTAAAACAATCTTTGGGAAAGACGATCGGAAGACGCAAACGCTCTGGATTTTCAAGGAAAATTGGAATCGTGGAAGAATTTTTGGAGAAGACGCGTAAGTTGGGTTGAAAGGTAAGAGAAGTCTTCTGTACCGCAAACTGTTAGTTTGCGACATAACAGGATTGTCAGCAGTTGGTAGCAGGCACAAGAATTAACCAACAATTATTCACAGGCTTAGTCGTCGGTTTCCTCTGCCACCTCATTCTCATGCATAATTTCTTCTAACTTTAGTCCAACGCGAAAAGCAACAAAGCAGATACCCACTGAAATAGCGAACAACCACCGATAACCGATATACGGAACGAGAAACCCACCAAGCAACGGCGCAAAACTCACAGGCATGAGCAGCGTGTTCATAAAACCGATGTAACTCGGACGGTTTCGCGGGGGCGCAATATTCAGCATGTACGCCATAAAACTCACCATCATACCGTTTGACGAAATTCCACCGACTATGAAAATCAGAATAAAGGCAGGCATCTGTAAGGCAGAAGGGAATACACTCGAAAAGAACGCGAGTATAGGAGAAATACCCATCAACCCAGCCGTGATAATCAGTAGCGAGCGAACGCCTTTTCTTTCGCCAATGTACCCCCATAGTGTGTTTGAAATTACACCGCTTAAGGCAGAACACACAATAAAAAAGCCTATTGTTGCCTCTGAAAACTTGAGATCATTCAGGGCGTATGGTATATAGAATGGGGACGACATCCACGAGAAATGCGAAAAGACACGGAAGAGGATGAACCGCCGGTAATTGTCATCTGTCCGCAGAAAGTACAGTCCCTGTTTCAAGTGTTGCGAGATAGGTTGCCGTGACGGTTGGACGGGATGAATAGGTTCGCGTACGCCTAAAAAACTAATGAAAGAGAAAAACGCCGCCAGCACCGAACAGATAAAGAGAAGCGCGTAGTTATACGGAAATCCAAGATCTGTCTCCACTCGACAGATGGTGCCGATAAAATACATCGTGAATGTTTTGAAGGCGCGGGTAATATTCCCCAATATACCCGTAAATTCAGACTCATTTCCGAGCACCGCACGCACCAAGAATCCAACCCAGATAGCGAAAAAACCGCCGTACAGCTGCCGTAGACTAAAGAAACGGGCGCGCTGCTGTGGGGCTATCGCCTTAGAAACGATGTCCATATAGGGAAGCGTTGAAATCCCCATGGCAGAGGAGGACACAAAATAGAACCCCAAAAAACAACCAGCAAGCAACATCGGGCTGCGCTCACCAATCGTGATGGTACACAAGAAGATGGCAAACCATGCCAAAACCCGAATGGTCATGCCGAGTATATAGAACGGCATTTTACGCGGGCGATGTTCAAGCAGGTTCGATATCAGCAGCTGAGGCCACATCCAGCCAACTGTCATCATCGAACCCGTTAAACCCACCAGAACATCTGAATTACTTAACCTATAGATAAAAGCAGGAAGCACAGTCGATGAATCCGCAAACGCCAAGTTGATACGCATGAAAGTGCCTTGAAGCAGCGCAAATCGAAAGTTTCGCCGTTGGACACCTGCTTTTTTAAGCATTCTCTCTTCTGTTCCTATCTAAATTCTTTGGTATATATAGAGGGCATGCAAGAAGTCATTTCACCGGCTGCCTGAATACTGGGAAGGTCTTTTGAGGTCACAGCGAAAATCGAGGCATTCACCGTAGAAAATAAGAAATTCTGCGCCTTATCTTTTGACACGATTTTCCAAATTAGGTTGAATAAAATTTGCAACCCACCGCTGGAACAAAAGCAAAAAATTGCTTTACAGGCGTCCAAAATTGTGCTAAATTGCCTACAAACTCTAATAGTAGTAGGCACACGCCATTGTGCCCTAACAGTAAGGAAACAGACATGGAACCTCTTCGAATCGGATTTCTCGGTGCCGGCGGCTTCGCAAGGCACACCATTTATCCCGCACTCCATCTCGCCCCTGTCGCATTGCAAGCCGTTTGCGACGCTGACGAAAATCGTGCAAAAGACGCTGCCGGCAAATTCGGCACCGGCAGATATTACACCGATCGGCATGAAATGTTTGAAAAGGAAGACCTTGAAGCCGTTATCATCTCCATGGGACCCGACCCAAGGCAACCGCTCGTGCTTGAAACGCTCGCTGCCGGATATCACGTCTTCACACCAAAACCCCCGGCACCATCTCTCGCAGAAACCATCGCTCTGGCAGAAACCGCAGAAAAACACGGCAAAACGCTAATGGTGAACTTCCAGCGGCGGTTCAGCCTCGGTGTGCGAGAGGCACGACAGATTATGCAGACCGAATCCTTCGGCACGCTTACACAACTCTTCTGCTCGTTTTGTAGTGGAAAATACCCTACGGTGAAAAGCTATCTGCTCGACTTCGCTATCCACCATTTCGATTTGGCAAGACACATCGCCGGTGCCGATGTGAAGGAACTCAGCGTTTTTCACAACGAGGTTGATGGACAAGGTGCTTTCGCTGTTGCCGTAGAATATACAAACGGCGCGGTGGGAAGTTTGCAGCTGACCAGTCAACGCCTATGGCAGCGCAACTATGACTACATCGAAATTACCGGACAACACGAATACATCGTTTTAGACGGGTTGTGGGGGGCACAGCACTTTACCGAAAACGGGAACACATTCACCTCAAACTTTTCTGATCAGCGCAACGGCGAGCTAACAGGTGATGGGATCAGCCTCACTGAGTTCGTCAACGCAATTCGTGAAGACCGAGAACCCATCTCAAGTATCCAAGACTGCGTCGGCACCATGCGGTTCTACGATGCCGTCCTTCAACGTAAAAAAGGTGTGATCTCGCTTTAGCAATTAGTTATCAGTACGCTACGCTTTCAGTACGTTCCGTGCTGCGCACTCCACCTTCAGCTATCAGTTTTCAGTTAAGAGATGCCCGTGTCGGTTAGTGTCCGTTATTCTGACACGAACAACCCCTTAACTGAGGACTGTAAGCGGAGCGTACTGTGAACTGTTAACTGAGGACTGAAAGGATTACGCAGTAATCCGTACTGAATCATTGATAACTTTCCAAAACCTCAAGACACGTCTCCCCGCTAACCAACCGATGATAATATCCCACAACACGTTCCGTAAAGTCCTGATTCTCATGCAAACCGCTCAATGCGGTGTCAGCAGGCGACCACAGTACCGTATTTGAGAGAATAGCAGAGATACGTCCCTTTACATCTTCTCGACTCGCGCCAAACGCGCCCTTTAGCACGTTCTGTATCGTCCGGTCGGGATCGCTGATCTCGTATTCCGTGCCAGTATCAGTGATACCTTTATAATCATCAGTGTGCGGCGTCAGAAACCGGAGTACGGTTGCGAAAGAATAAGCAAAATCACACTTGAAAAGTTCCGTGCTGGCATTGTAATTCGGCGATCGGACAATATCCGCAGCGCGCTCACGCAATTTCACAGTTTCGATGATGTTAATCCGGGCATTGTCATCTTTGACACTGCGGATACGATTAACAAATTCCAGCGAGTATGCCTGTGCACTCTTCCCCGCTATCGGAATGTCGGCCTCCACAATCTCGGCATACCCTTCCATGAGGCGTTCGAGATGCGGCGCGAAGGTCGGATGCGACGCCGCTTCATTCACATATTCGATACCAGAGAGTGCACCCTTATGTGTAATACCCGGCACATGCACAGAATTCACTAAAAGCAGCTTCCAATCGTGATACGGTTCAATGCTCTCCTGACTCACAACCACACCTTGGTCCTGAAGTTCTCCGAACGGCACGCGTAACATGTTCTCTAAGTCTTCCAAAATAAGCGGCGTCGCAGGCGAGTTCTCAGCGTAAGTTATCAGTTCATCTCGACCTTCAATCTGTTCCCGCGCAGCCGCTTTAATTTCGTTAGGCACAGCATAAACTTGCGGCACAAGCCGGTCTCCCATTTCGTTGAGAAAACCGACATTTGTTTCCAACCACGTCGTATAATCAGCACTACGTTTCGGATACTCATTGCAAAGAATATCCCGAATAATGTCCCCGTTATTTCGGAGATTATCAGTATTGATAACACAGAGCGTCGAATCAGCACCGTGATGGGAAAAATAATGATAGAGGGTCTCGTCCAGCACATCCATCGCCAATTCACCCTTAGCGATCCCCGCTTCGGTTACACCAATCAGCACGAGGTCAAGTGGATTCTCAGTTTGGGAATAGAACCATTCACGACCGGTTTTTGTGGAGAGTGTCGTCGCACCAACAACGCTCTCAATCCGTTGGATACCGTGGATACCGCCCATGTCAAATGTGACAACATGGTACACGCCATCTTGTCGATTAAACGCATCGGCTTTCTCGGTACCACGCGGCTGTCCGACGAAGATACCACCATTATAGAGATTCCGCTGGTTGAGAATATGAACGAATTCATGGGTTAAGGCGCGTTGCAGACCGCCCGCACCGATGGCAAGAATTTTGATCGGAATCATCTCTCACTCTCCTTTGGCAATTGCTACTGAAAATTGACAACTGAAAGGTTTGCGTAGCAAACCCGGAGAATGCCATAAGGCATTCATACTGTTGATTACTGACAACTACTCCCCCAAAATATCAACATAAAGCGCTAAATACGCGTCAGCGATGTGTTTCCAATCGTAAGGCTCAACGCGTTCAACGCTGGCTTTACCCATCTCAACGCGTCCTTTCCCTGCGTTAATGAGCTTGACAAGGCTACGCGCCAGACCATCAGCATCCCCCGGATCAAAAAGCGCACCGTTAACGTCTTCCGCCACGAGTTCCTCAATGCCCTGAACGCGGCTGGCAGCAATCGGGAGTCCCGTCCCCATCGCCTCTAAAACAACGAGGGGCATACCCTCCGCCAACGAGGGCAAGATAAAAATATCAGCATCGCGATACTTCTGCGGTAATTCCGAATACGGCACCGAACCCGCAAAACGGATATGCTCGGCTACATTGAGGTCTGCTGCCAACTTCAGGAGCTCTTTCTGATACGGTCCATCACCAACAATTTCAATCTCAAAGTCGTGTGCTGTATCCTCAACGATCTGTGGAAGCGCGCGGATGAGAAATTGGAAACCTTTGCGTGGAATCAGCCTCCCAATTGTGAGGATTCGGACTCGCTTTGGACAAGGGTCACGTAGCGTCGGCTCGAAACGACTCAGGTCTAAGCCGTCAGGAATCACATCCATCCTCACGTCGGAAGCGGTTTCTCGTGCAAGTTCACGCAAACCGTCACTACAGGCAACAACCACCGAAGCACCACCCCAAATCGACCGAATAACCGGCTTTAGCAGCAGATACAACCATCGATAATACGGCGGATCCGGATTACGGCGCGGCACATCGCGACCGCCTAAAAATACAACATACGGCACATCGCGAAACTTCCGCAGAAGATACGCACCGCCGCCAGCAGGGATACCAAAAAAGACCTGCACAATATCCGGTTCAAACTGCTTGGCGAACCGCAGTCCGTAAAGGCTCGAACTGATAGCGTAAGTCAGCATCTCGTGGACCGCACACACATCCGGATTCTTTCGAAGCGCTCGCACCCGATGCACGTGAAAACCCTCTACCTCCTCATCCGCCGGACAATCACCATAACTCGAAGTAATCAGATGAACATCGTGTCCCGCCGCCGCAAAGTGTTTACCTAAGAAATAACTGACCCAACCGCCACCCCCACCAATCGGTGGAAACTCGTGATTGAACATCAAAATCTTTTTCGGAGTCTCATCCATTGTTTATGCCACGTGTCTCGTAACGGTCAGTATAGGTTAGAGTGATTTCTTTTTGCTGCATAGAATGAAAAAAGTAACGTGAGTTTGATAAAGAGACTTTGTACCGCAAACTGTTAGTTTGCGATACTTTTAAGGCACACTTCGCACGCCACAAACTATGGTGAATTATAAAAATATGTGGACATATTACGGAATCCTAATCGCCTCTGTTAGGCAAGGATAATTTCGGCTTTGGTGCTTCGCCCTCTCGGAAACTGTCTACGTAATTCTAAAATCTACTATAAATGAAGTTTCAGAAAATAAACTGGTAATTGACGGGCAATGAATTGCCCTACTACAAACGGGCGGGTTCGTAGTAGTGCGATTTTGCGGCGTACTTGCCCCGGTTCATGCCCGGTGAATGCCATTAAGGCATTCATACCGTTGATTTACGGCATGAATACCCGGTGAATGCCACACGGCATTCATACCGTTGATTCTGATTCATGCGACGTGCATTATCGCACGTTTGAAAATCACCAAATTAAAAAATTAATCTTCATACAGTTGTGCTACAATACGCTTGCCAGAACCCGATAACTTGGTCACATGGAACAGCACTAAGCGCGGTCTCTCGCAAAAGCCGTTACAAATTCAACAATCGCACCCGCAATATTGATACCTGTAACAGATTCCAATTCCTCGAACCCTGGTGACGGATTGACTTCCAACACAACAGGTCCCGCATTCGTCTGAAGCAGATCAACCCCTGCTATCTCCAACTCAAGTGCTGCTGCCGCTCTGATGGCAACATCGGTGTATGCATCCGGTAGCGAGACCGCTTCCCCGGAAGCACCCCTATGAACATTTGCTCGGAATTCGCCAACGGGAGCACTTCTTTTCATCGCCGCAATCGCTTTACCACCTACGACGAGAACACGGATGTCAACACCGCCTGCTTCTGCCATAAAAGGCTGAATCACGTAATCTTCATGGAGATCACACAGCGCATCCACCGCTGAAGTCAGCGATGTCGGCGTATCTAATAACATAACGCCCGTGCCGTGGGTCCCATGAAACGGTTTTAAAATAAACGGATAGTCTCCCATTTCGGCTACGGTGTCCTCTAAAAATGCGGCAGAACCCACGGTGAGACTCGGTGGGATAGGCAAACCCTGCTGTGCGAGGATGCGTAGAGAGTGGAATTTGTGTCGTGCCGCCACGATTGATCTTGCCCGGTTCACGACAGGTGTACCGATCCACTCAAAATGCGCCACGACCTCTTCGCCGTATCGCACCGTTGTCCGGCTGAGGCGTGGTATCAGAACATCAAAATCCTCTGCCGGTTTGCCCTGATATGTAATGCGACTGTTATCATTACCGATATGGAGATAGAAACCGAAAGGATCTAAAACTTCGGCGGTGTGTCCTGCCTTGAAAGCAGCCTCACTGAGGCTTCGTGTGGAGTGGTTTTGAGGTCCCCGAGAGAGGATACCAATTTTCATATCGCGCTATTGTATTATAGTTTTCAGAGCTTTGGCAATAGACTCAGGATCGTTTTCAGCCTGTTGTATCTGTTTAGCAAGGGTTTCAACATCGGACTTTCCTACCCATTGCTGCCGTTCTTCGGTGTAATCTCCTGTACCAGCCCGAAACTGATGGATAAAACGCACCATTCCATCAGGCCCAAGTTTGTCAACTAACGCCTTAAAACCGAGCTTTAAAATTTGCTCATCGGTCATAGTAAGTGCATCCATTTCAATTGCCTCCTTTACTATTCGTCTGCTCTTGTAACCATGTATCTGGATTTTCGACTCGGATGCGAAGTTGAGATCCCAAACGTTTTGCCCTCCTAATTACGGCATCGTCTGTAGTGAGAAACACATCTGCTTTACCGGTTTCAGCACAAGCGATATGCAAAGCATCGTACTCTTTAAACCCCAATGCTTCAAGCTGCTTACCTCTGAAGGTCTCCGACGCCCCAACAGAAACGAAAATAATTTGAGGTATGGAAGTGAAAAGTCCCTTTACGAAAGAACGTTTTGCTAAATCAGAAATTTGGTTAATCTCAAACTGTAAAACTGTGCTGGTAACCGACTGCCATTCCCCGTTCCAAAAACGAGAGATAATCTGCATGATAGCTGTAGTTTCAGACTTAATTCTATTTTGCGTCTGATTGTCATAAGGACGACTTACACAACAACTATCAAGATAGATTTTATAGATTGTCATTGCGGGTAAATCCAACAGAAGTATTCAATCTTCATCTATCTTATACGTCTCACACAGAAAGTCCTCAAGTTCCTCAAAAGTATCAAAGATCCGTTCACACAAGTTCTCAAAAAAGATACTTCGCGTCTCATCGTAAACCGCATACACCGGCTTATTATGACGGGAAGCGTAGTTCATTTCACTCAGCACGCCCGGCGATAATTTATCCGTAGGATAAATAACAACCACAAAATCGCTCTGGTGAATAAACTGATAATCCCGCGAAATAGTCCGCGTTTTAATCTGTTCGATCACGTCAACATCCATCTCACCCATAGTTGGGGGCAGATTCAGCGGGTCAGCACCGTCAACCTTCGAGCGGGTAACGAGTGCCATATCCTTAATAGAAAGCGGGTCAAAAACAATAAACGAACGGCTCAACTTCTCACCCATCTCACGGATTTTCTCAATCTCTTCTGGGGTGTCTCTTAAGAGCGTAATTGGATAACTGAGATAAAATATCGGTTTCCTCGGCGAAAAGAGCAGTTCATAAAAATTTTCGAGATCATGTTGTTTCGCTACGGCGTAGTACGGCTTCTCTATGAGTTGCGCAAGTTGTCGCGTCAAGAACTCTTCTTCGTCCAACCAGACATTGAGGGTCGCTTTTCCCATACCTGTCCACTGCATATTCTCTTCCATTCGCTCCGATATATCGGCAATATTATCAACGACATTAATCAGAATGTCGGGCTGGATAATTTCAATATCTTTGAAAGAAAACCCTTCGAGAAGACTACCACGCCACCGAAAACAGGCATGTAATCCTATAACGGCATGTTTATAATCCGCAGCGAGTTGTGCGATTTCATAGAAAGCAGTACGTCGCGCCAACGATAAAACCGCTGGATCTGAATCAAGCACCTTTTCTGTAAAATCAACATTCGATTCCGCCCCAATTTGGCGCATATAATCACCAACATTGAAAAAACCAATGTTCACTCCTTTTTGCGCACAGAACGCCGCGAAATCTGCCATTAACTCTTTGCGTCCCGAACAACTAATGCCGGTACAGATGATTTTCATATTTTTAACTTTCCTTGCGGTTCGGTCAGACAGGTTTTACCAGAACGACCCTCTCCGTATATCCGCCCGGCGCGTTGCTTGGGCTACCATCTTTGACCAATGTACTACGTTCCGTCCACCGCTAATGATTTGAGTTGCGCGAGTGCCGCTTGCTCCTCAGTTTGCCACGGACGATGTGCAGGTTTATCCGGCTTCCGTGGTGGGCCACCGAGCACGAGAATATATGCTCGTCGCACCGCTGCCGTCGTGTTCGGCGCTGAATAGTGTAAAGTCCGACAATGATGGAACGTCGCACCACCCGCGGGTATCGGACACGCAACCGCCTCTGATGTGTCAACATCATCCGTTACCAATCCGTGCACGAGCGGGTCGTCGTCGATATGGCGATGCCAACGCACCTTCCCTTTGTGCGATTTCGGAATAAATTGGAGACACCCACTCTCAACTGTCGCTCTATCCAGCGGAAGCCAAACACTCAAACTATGCGGCAGAATCTCAGGATTCCAGTACGCCTCATCTTGATGCCACGGCGTTGCATTCCCGTAATGGGCAGGCTTCAAAATCATGTGCCCACCACCACTGACCTTTTCGGATTCCACACCGAGCAAATTCGCAGCAAGCCGGTGTGCGTTTCGAAAATAAACAGTTTCACGGAGCTCTGGAAATTGCGCCTCTGGACCCAATACCTGCGGCAACGTCTCACGTCCATTGTGTGCACGCCGACCCGCCAAATCAAAGTAGCGTCCTTCTGCTTCCCCAGTCCGCGCTGTGAAAAGTTCGTCGTAAATGCCTTTGAGCCACTCAACCTCTTCATCTGTCGTGATGCGCGGGATGCTCAAGTATCCGTTTTCTCGGAAAAAGGCGATCTGCCCCTCTGTCAAATCAACGTGAAAATCATTCTTGGAATTCATAGTTCATCGAATCAAAATAGTGTAAGGTAAAATTGTAACAACGCGTATGCCATCTTCAAAACCAAATAGGCTTAGCCAAACGATAGTGTGCTCCCACCGCGCCCCTAATACCGACAACACAGGATGATTGGCAGCCAATTGTAGCGGAAGCTGGACTGAACCCTCCGCGTCTTCGATCATCCGCTCCAAAAGCTGCTCAAAAAAAGGTTTCTGTTTCGGCAATATGATAAGCTTAACCTCGTCCGTCTCCGCAAAACCCGCCTGCGCTTTGGCAATAGATAGCGCAGTCTCCAGCCCACCGAGCTCATCAACGAGTCCGAGTGCTTTCGCCTGTTTACCCGTCCAGACCCGTCCCTGTGCGATCTCATCAATTTCATCGAAGGATTTGCCTCTACCTGCTGCCGCCTTACGGACAAAATCACCATAGATCGTTTTCATCATCTTCTCGACGCGTTCCCGCTCCGTAGGTGTAAAGCTCCCATAATCCGAATAGAGGGTAGCGTTCTGCCCGTGCGTGATGATCTCCTTCGTCAGACCCAGCTTATTATAAAGCCCCTTCATGTTCAGTTTTCCACCAAAAACACCAATTGAGCCTGTCAGTGTGCTGGGGTGCGCCACGATCGTCCCCGCCGCCATCGCGATATAGTAACCGCCCGATGCAGCGACATCGCCCATCGACACAACAACCGGTTTCTCGCGTTGCGTGAGCATTACTTCCCGCCAAATCAGGTCAGAAGCGAGCGCAGAGCCACCTGGACTATCTATGCGGAGCACGACTGCCTTAATGGTATCGTCGGTACGCACTTTCCCGAACGCTTTCGCTAACGCATCCGGCGTAACTACTTGCATTGCACTAAAAAGCGAATCATCAACATCAGGAAGGATGGGACCATTGGCATAGATAAGCGCAATCCGATCCTTTACTGTACCACTCTGTGTGCGCTGAGGTGGATTGAGCATGCTGAACAGCTGCATGAGTCCAGCAAAACTATTCATATTCGGCACTTTGCGTTTACGCGCAAAGTCCGGCTCGACTACTTTAACATTTTCGTCTTCGGAGGCTGCCTTCAGTGCCGCTACGAGTTCGTCGTAATACTGCAAGGCGTCGACCAATCCCGCCTGCAACGCCTCCTCCGCTGTGAATGGACCGCGATCTATCAAACCCGACGCATCTGTTACAGTCATACCCTCTCGGCTTTCAGCGACATGGCTCAGCAACTGCGTATACAAATCATCAAGTACCGCCGTCATCGACTCACGGAAAGCATCCGACATGCCCTCGCGCATGTAGGGTTCGACTCCCGATTTATATTTTCCCATCGCCAGCATATCCGCTTGGATATCTAACTTATCCAACAACCCCTTAAAGAACATGACCTCGGCGCGTAACCCGGTTAAACTAAGACCACCAGCAGGCATTAAAACGACGCGGTCCATCGCAGCGGCAAGCAAATACTCGTCATTCCCACCGCCTTCCAGATAACCGACCGTCTCTTTGCCTGCTTCCCGGAACTCGCGAAGTTTGTTGCGAATTTCTTGGAGTGTTGCCCACCCGATACTAACATTATCTATTTTGAAGATAAGCCCTGCGATCTTATCATCTGTTTTGAGTGCATCTAATTTCTTAAAGAGTCCCCGCAGTGTCTTCGTTGAGGACGTGCCAAAGGCACTGGCGACTTTGGTATCAGCGTATGTACCGTTCAGCGTGAATTCAACGTATTTCTTTGCTGGAAGAATCTCGTCTTCCACATATTTTTTTTCAGGGGAAGTTATCTCTTCTGCTGCGTGTTCCTCGGCAAACACAGGCGAAACGAGGATAAGCAATGTGAGCAGAAACGTCCATATTTGTAAGCCGGACTTCGACAATTTCATCAATTTCTCCTTCTCTTTTCGCGTTTAATTTAACACTGCTATTCTATCACAAAATAGGGGTCATGTCAAGTTGCAAAATGGCTTTCAGTCATCAGGACGTTCCGCTACGCTCCACCTTCAGCCATCAGCCAGAGCGATTTGTGGCTGACCGCTGATAGTCTATCACTCTATTCCGTGATGTACTGCGCAACGAGTACCAAATCCAAAATGTTTACAACACCATCACCATTAAGATCCGGCGAATTCTCCCCAAAACTTGAAGCAACAAAGGTCAGATCAAGGATATTTACAATACCGTCCCCGTTAACATCCGAAGCGGTTTGTGTCAAAACGGATGTAATCTCCCACAGTAGAATAGTGCCATCTGAACTACCACTCGCAAGCGTGCCGCCATCCGGTGAGAAAACCAAGTGTATAACATCTCCTGCATGCCCTTTGAGGATAGCCGTAGGCGAATCCTGAGGCTCGTCTGTCAGGAAAGCGGTTGCATCCCACAATAGAATCGTGCCGTCCCAACTACCACTCGCAAGCGTGCCGCCATCCGGCGAAAATGCTAAGGCATCAACCTCGCCTGTATGTCCTCTGAGAGTTGAAAGTCGTTGTTGGGTGTTCGCATCCCACAGTTGAATCGGTCCATAAGCACCACCACGTGCCAAGGTTTTATTATCCGACGAGAACGCCAACGCATAAACATCATCCCTACGCCCTTGGGTTGAATCTTGCTTGCCAAGCGTCGCACGGTGCTGCCCTGTACTGACATCCCACAGGAGAATAGCACTGTCTCCGCCCCCACTTGCGAGTGTCTTGCCATCTGGCGAGAACGCCAACACCTTTACCCAGTGTATATGACCTTCAAGGGCTGCGCGGTGTTCTCCGGTTGTTAGATCCCACAGAGAAATTGTACTATGTTCGTTTTCACTCGCGAGGATTCTACCATCCGGTGAAAATGCCGTGCCCACAGTGAACAAATCCTGCAGCGCAAGCGGAGGTCGTTTTTCGCCTGTTGTATTCCAGAAGCGAACGGTTCCATCATAACCCGCACTAATAAAAGTCCCGCCATCCGGTAAAAATGCTGCTGCCCTAACCCAACGCTTATCATCTACGAAGACAGATCCTTGCTGTTCTGCTGTGTCTGTATTCCATAGACGCAGTACACCGTCCTCGCTCCCACTCACAAGCGTCCTACCATCTGAAGAGAAGGCGAGGGCAGTGACGAACGTTGGATAGGCATGGAAAGTAGCCTTCAGTTGGGAATCAACGGTGATAGGTCCTCGTTGGATGCCAACGTCCCACAATCGAACCGTGTCGTCCTCACTCACACTGACCAATGTTCTGCTATCCGGTGAAAACACGAGGGAACGGATCGGTCGAGTATGTGCAGTGAGGATTGCTCTTTGCTGACCGGTGTCTGCATCCGACAAGCGAATTGCGTCATTTTCACTCTCGCTGGCAAGAAGCGTCCCATCCGGTGAGAACGCAACAGCAGAAACAATCTGTGTAGGTTCAATGAAACTCCAGCGCGGCTGGCGCGTGTCCATATCCCACAACTGAATTCTATTGCCCCTATCTCCGTTAACGAGCGTTTTCCCATCCGGCGAAAACGCCACAGTCAAGACTTGAGATCCCACGAGAATAACATTGTGTTCACCAGTAACGACATCCCATAATCGAATCGTGCCATCTCGACTCCCACTCGCAAGCGTCCTACCATCGGGTGAAAACACCACAGTCCTGATACCTTCCGTATGTCCCGTAAAGGTCGCACGATGTTGGGCAGTAGCGACATCCCACAACTGAACGATGTCCTCATAATCCGCGCCACTCGCAAGTGTTTTACCGTCCGGAGAAAACGCCAGCGTTATGACCCAGCGTTCATGTCCTTTAAGCGTAGTGACCAACTGCCCGGTGTTCACATCCCATAAAAGAACAGTCCCGTCCGTTCCA
Organism: Candidatus Poribacteria bacterium; assembly: GCA_028818705.1. Lineage (GTDB taxonomy): Bacteria > Poribacteria > WGA-4E > WGA-4E > WGA-3G > WGA-3G. Next base: position 32,662 of record JAPPNJ010000029.1, on the reverse strand, counting down.
CCACCAGCAAGTACCGTCCCATCGGGTGAATACGCACACGACCGGATGCCACGCCTATGATCCGTGAGTAAATTCGTTTCTTGGTCCGTTTGTGCATCATAGAGCCAGATACCTATGGTACTCGCTACTGCTATCTGGGTGCCATCTGGTGAAAACTGGACATCAGTCGGGCTACCTTTACCGAGGCGTGCCCTGGCACCTTCAGGTAAATGCCACCGTCTGGAATCTTCGGTGAAACCTTCATGTAAAAACAGAACAAAAGCAAACACCAGAAAAATGCTAAAAAAGAGAACTCGTATCTTTTGCATTCTACTCTACCTCCTCAGAAAGATGACCCGCCACAAGCGTCAGATCAAGGATGTTGACGACACCATCACCGTTGATGTCAGGTGAATCCTGTCCAAAACCAGAGGCAACGAGTGTCAAGTCTTGGACATTAACGACCCCATCGCTATTAACATCCCATAGGGTCTGCGAGACCTGTATCAACGACGAATCGCTCTCGGAAGACGTGACCTCCCAGAGGAGAATCGTGCCATCCCAGCTCCCGCTTATAAGTGTCCCGCCATCTGGAGAGAACGCCAAAGCACTGATGCCGCGCGTATGTCCTTCAAGGGCGCTCTGGTAGCGACCGGTGGCGACACCCCACAGGATAACTGTATTGTCATTACCACCACTGGCAAGCGTTTTACCGTCCGGCGAAAACGCCAGGGAATAGACATCATCCGTATGTCCACCATCGAGGGTGAAAAGATGAGCACCGGTATTTGGATCCCATAACCGAATTCCCTGATACCCAGCACTGGCGAGAACGTTTCCATCCGGAGAGAACGTTACAACTGTCCCCGTTCGCCAAAAACGACGGATATCCCCAAGCGTGGTCTTCAGTTCTCCGGTTTCTGGATCCCACAATCGAATCGCCCCGTCCCGACCACCACCGGCGAGGGTTTTACCATCTGGGGAGAATGCAAGAGAACCGGCAGTTTCTGTGTGTGTCTCAAGTATTGCCTGTTGTTGCCCAGTACGGACATTCCACAATTGAATCCTGTCCTTCCCACTATTGGCAAGGATTGTCCCATCGGGAGAAAACGCAACTGCACCAAATCCGTTCGCCTGCTCTGCGAGAATTGCTCGCGGTTGCGAATCAACAATGAGTGGCAATTGCTCGGTATACATATCCCACAACCGGATTGTCTTATCATCACTCACACTGGCGAGAATCTTCCCATCCGGGGAGAATGCTAACGCATTAACTCCGTTTGTATGTCCTTTTAGCGTTCCCTGTAGTTGTGCGGTATCTGTACGCCACAAGAGAATCGGGGGATCCCAACTCCCACTCACAAGAACACCGCCGTTCGGGGAGAGTGCCATGGCAGTAATCCCAGCCGCATGCCCTTTTAGTGTGATTTTTTCGACTTCTTCAGCACCTGTGTTCCAAAAGCCAATCGTTCCATCAAGACTGGCACTGATAAAAGATGTACCATCGGCGGAAAACGTAACATCAGTGACTTCTTGCGTATGGGTACTTAGGGTCCTGATATGTTGTCCAGTGTCCGCGTCCCACAATTGGATTGCGCCGCGTCGTCTGCCACTGATGAGGTTTTTGCCATTTGAGGAAAACGCCACTGCTGTGAGCCACTCCGAACCCTCCATGAAAGTTGATAACTGACTCCCAGTATTTGCATCCCACAAGCGAATTGTACTGTCCCAACTCGCACTGACAAGCGTTTTGCCATCAGGAGAAAACGCTACGGCTTCAATCTCAGACGTATGCCCTTCAAGCGTCGCGAGGTGTTGGCTGGTGGCGACATCCCACAGCTGTATGAAATGATTGTTGCTTGTAAGTGGTAACTCCTGCCCGCCATTGGCAAGGATGCTGCCATCTGGAGAGAACGCTATAGCCTTAGCCCGACCCGTATGTGCTTTTAGACGTGCCATGTGCTGACCGGTTTCCATGTCCCATAAACGAATGGAGCCACGGCTGCTACTGGCAAGGGTTCGCCCATCCGGCGAGAATGCCACAGCCCAGATGCTGTATGTATGCTGTGTGAGGGAAATTTTATGTTGTCCAGTTTTTACATCCCACAGACGGATTGTAGTATCCGAACTGCCACTGGCGAGGGTCCGACCATCTGGTGAAAATGCCACACTCAAGACTGACGCCGTATGCCCCGTAAGTAGGGCAACCTCTGCGCCGGTGTGCCTATTATAGAGCCACACACCGATAGAGCTCGCAACAGCAATTAAGTCTCCATTAGGTGAAAACTTAATATCGGTTATATACCCTTTCCCAATGCGGTGCTTCGCGCCTCCCGGCAAGCCTATCTGAGCATAATCTTGGGTGTAGCCACTTGACAGAAACAGGATCGGTACCAACAGAAGGGCGAGGATAAGGTTCCGCATGGCTCGTTACCTCCTTAGAAAACATGGTGAGTCTACTGGTCGTGGGAGATGCAGCTTTTATTTTCCAATATCCTGTGCAACGAGAATCAAATCCAAAATGTTGACAATACCATCACCATTAAGATCCGGCGAATTCTCTCCAAAACGTGAGGCAACAAAAGTCAGATCCAAGATGTTCACAACACCATCACTGTTAACATCTCCACGGGATTTAGTCTGGGAATAGACTAAATTCATTCCTTGTATTACATTTGCCACACGCGCATTCCGCTGTTGGTTTGAGGTTTCCACAGGCTCCAGAGACCGCACTTCGATTGTGCCGTCGAGACTCACACTCGCAAACGCTTCGCTATAATTACCGTGCGTATCCGATAGGAACGCCAACGCAATAACCGGGGCGGCATCACCCTCAAAAATTGTCCGTAATGCTCCAGTGTATGGATTCCAGATATGAATTGCGTTAGCCCAACCCGCACTGGCGAGTGTCCTACCATAAACACCTTGAATATCCGGTGAGAATGCTAAAGCAAAAACGGGCGCAGTATGATCTTCAAAGGTTGCAAGCAGTTGACCGGTGTGTGGACTCCATAGGGAGATTGTACTCTCAGCATCCGGGTTCCAATAGCCACCGCTTGCTAAAATTTCATTATCAGGAGAAAAGGCGAGCGTTTGGATCGAACCTGTATGTGCAGGGAGACTATAGCGGAGCCGACCCGTTTCTACATCCCACAACAAAATTGTGCCATAAAAACTGGTGCTGGCAAGGGTCTTGCTGTCCGGTGAGAATGCCAACGTGGTAACCATATCCCGGTGCCCCTGAAGAACTGTGGTACGGGACACCTCACCCAAGGTTAAGTTCCACAAACGAATCTCTTTGAAACTACCGCTAGCAAGGGTGTTACCATCTGATGAGAATTTTAAAGATACAACCGGGTCGGTGTGTCCTATGAAATCCGCCCCGTGTTCACCGGTGCGGGCATCCCAAAGACGGACGGTCGCATCTTCACCCGCACTCGCGATTGTTTGCTCACCATCTTCCTCTCTGGCAGGTGAGAGTGCCAATGCTGTTACATCAGCCATCAGCAGAGGAAGCAGCGTTAGTACCTCTCCAGTGTAGGTATCGTATAACGCAATACCATTTCCGCTTGCGACAGCGAGTTGTGAGCCATCAGCAGAAAAAGTTAGAGCGTTTATTGCTGTTGAACCGAGGGGTGCTTTGTCACTATCAGGCAGGTGCCACTGCACTGTATTTTGTGCGAAGCCCTTGGATAGGAACAAGCTATAAATAAATAGAAGGGTAAAAAGGTGAAATGTGCGTGCCATTATGAGTTATCAGTTAAGCCTTGAAGCAGGACGATATACTTGAATTTCGCAAAGTTTCTGTACTGATAACCGAAAGGATTACGCAGTAATCCGTACTAACGACTGACAACTATTACCAGTTATCGGTTATCAGTTAAGCCTTGAAGCAGGACGATATACTTGAATTCCGCAAAGTCTCTATACTGATAACTGAAAGGATTACGCAGTAATCCGTACTAACGACTGACAACTATTAAAGGATATATCGACTTAAATCCTGATCTTTCACAATCTCTGATAACTCTGACCTGACGTACGCTGCATCTATCGTGATACTTTTTTTATCAAGATCAGGCGCATCGAAAAACAGGTTCTCGAAAAGTTTTTCCATAATCGTATGGAGTCGACGTGCACCGATATCCTCAACCGATTCATTCACCTGAAACGCAAGCGCAGCAATCTCGTCTATCGCATCATCTGTGATCTCGGCTTCTATCCCTTCCGTCTGAAGCAGCGCCGCATACTGTTTCACCAACGCATTCTTCGGCTCCGTCAAAATAGATTTGAAATCATTTTTGTTTAGGCTTTTCAACTCCACGCGAATCGGAAAACGTCCTTGTAATTCTGGGATAAGGTCTGACGGACTCGACACATGAAACGCACCTGCTGCGATGAAAAGAATATGGTGAGTCCGAACCGCACCATATTTCGTCATCACTGTGCTACCTTCGACGATTGGAAGAATATCACGCTGCACACCCTCGCGAGAGACATCCGGTCCGTGCCGAGACTCTCTACCCGCAATCTTGTCAATCTCATCCAAAAACACGATACCCGAATTTTCAACGCGTAGAATCGCTTCACCGATGACCGCATCCATATCAATCAGTTTTTCTGCTTCCTCTTGCATCAGGATTGTGCGCGCCTCGGACACCGGCACCCGACGTTTCTTCGTCTGACTCGGTAGAATGTTGTTGAACATGTCCTTAAAATTGATGTCCATCTCCTCAATACCACTTGGCGAGAAGATCTCCACAAACGGCATGTTCTGATGCTTGACATTAATTTCAACAGGTTTATCCTCAAGCCTCCCCTCACGAAGCCAATCTCTAAATCTTTCCCGCGTCTTCAGATAACGGTCACGCTCTTTCTCTCGTGTCTCTTCTGCCTCTACTTCGGGATCGGGTCCAAGGTCGAATGGAAGTTGAAGAAGATCATCATCCTCCTCCTCCTCTGGTTCGTCAAGAGTATCGTCTTGTAAACGCGGCCGCTGCTGCAACGAACGTGGCACCGGGAAAATGTAATCGAGCAGACGTTCCTCCGTCGCTTCTCGTGCCTTCTCTTCTACCGCATCCGTCTGTTCAGTCTTCACACGACCAATAGCCGTTTCTGTTAGATCCCGAATCATCGATTCAACATCACGACCAACGTAACCGATCTCCGTATACTTCGACGCTTCTACCTTGATGAAAGGAGCCTCAACCAGACGCGCAAGTCTTCTGGCAATCTCGGTCTTGCCAACACCCGTCGAACCTATCATAATAATGTTCTTCGGTGCGACCTCATCCTGCATGTCCTCCGCTAACATCTGCCGACGGGCGCGGTTCCGCAGGGCAATAGCAACAGAACGTTTCGCCTCAAACTGACCAATAATATACTTATCCAACTCCGCAACGATCTGCTGTGGTGTAAGCGCATCCGCTAAAGTACTCTTTTCATTCTTTATATGCGATTTCTCCAAGGGTAACCTCCAAAAATTATCAAGCCTATCAGTTATCTTATAACCCTGTTCGCTGTTAGCAATTAGATCGTTCGCTCCGCTCACTTTTCGCAATTCGCAATTAGCTATTCGCTACTCACTCTTCGCGATGGACGACACACGATAAGCGATTTGCTATCTGCTATTTGCGATAAGCGATTTGCTATTTCTCTATAGTGTCAATTTCAATTTGATCGTTCGTATAAATGCAAATCTCGCTGGTCAGTTGAAGTGCTTCTGAAATCACCTCTTTGGCTGTCAGGTCCGAATGTTTGATCAGAACCTTCGCTGCTGCAAGGGCAATAGGTGCACCCGAACCGATGGCAAGAACATCGTCGTCCGGAGCAATCACATCGCCATTCCCTGAAATCAGATAGCCATCGTTGGCATCTATAGCAATCATCAGTGCATCTACTTGTCTCAGTATCCTATCGCTCCGCCACTCGCGTGCGAGTTCCACTGCTGATTTCTGAAGATTCCCACGATACTGTTGCAACTTCTTCTCCAAATTTTCATACAAGGTGATTGCGTCCGATGCGGAACCCGCGAAACCAATTAATACCCTATCGTCGTGAATTTTACGAATCTTTCGTGCACCGTGTTTAATCGCTGTATCGCCTAAAGTCACTTGGCCATCACCGCCTATAGCTATCTCCGCGTCGCGGCGAACGGCTAAAATCGTTGTCGAGCGAATTCGCATCCTTGTTACTTTCCTTTTCTGTAATAATTATTATGGTGAATTATGAAAATACATTGACCCTTCTGTAACTCTTTTGTAGGAGGGATTTCCTAATCCCGACTGATGCCTGCCAATGTGTAATGTAAAGGTAATTCTAAAAATTTACCATAAACGCTCCTATTAGGATAGACGATTTAATTTTTATTAAAGATTAATTGGGACAAATTCTTCACGGTTTTCAACACATGAAATCACGCATCTACTTCCAGACATAAAACAGAAGAAAGCTGAAAAATTGAAACGCTCCCATAAAGATGCCACATCTTATGCCAGCTACACCGGCATGTTGACTTCCACGAATTCCTGTAGTCCCTTTTGCCTTGCCAGTCACGCCAAAAAAGTACGGACACAACAGGAAGGTCAATAGAAAACTCAAAGGCACAAAAGCCGGGACCGTCGCAATCTGCGGCATCCGATCCACCTGGACTGCATTCCATTCCCACAAATGCACTGCGCCAAGCCCGTAAATAATGATACTTCCAAGTGCTGCACCGATACCCGTGACACCCCCCGCCAGCACACCTATGCTCACGAAACCTATCCGTGAACCCTGAGATTCATCAGTAAAACGGACTCGGAAAACCATCACGAGCCGCTGATAACAGTAAGCTGCCAGTGTTGCGAACACCAACCAACTGAGGATTATCCCAATGGGTGTCGTCACATTCGCCAGAAAATCTGGACGCAGATAAAAGATCAGATGCGCTTTCCGAGAGAACAGCCAGTCCATCGGCACGTACGTTAGGGTCACCGCAATACCAAAAACGGAACTGTTTGAGAGCAGGGACCCATCTATGTCAATTTGCCGGATACAATAGATAAACAAAACAACCGCAATCAACACATTTGGATAAAGAATCCAGATACTGCCAACGCGGCTTACTATTAAAAACGTTAAAAGTGTTGTTCCTGTTACAGTAAAAACCGCTTTGTCCGTCTTGCTTCCCATACGTATCTCAATATATTTTTATCCGCTGCGCTCTCCCTGAAACTTAATCACGAGCCGATCACCAGTCAATTTCGCCCCAGTTGTTCTTTTATTTGAGAGACTCCGCGGCAATGCAACGTGCTGCTTGAAATTACCCACCGTGACAATCAATTCATCGCCATGTTTCGTGAGTCCAATTTCCTCTTTGCTTAAAAACGGGAGACGCATGGATAATTGATAGGCATCGGCTGTTTTTCGGAATTGATACGGGCTATCGTTAGAAAATCGATCTGCTGGATCAATCTCTGCATAGAGGACATCTGCTAACTGGTGTAGTCCGTGTTCACCCACAATTTCTTCAGCAAAAAGATTAACCTTCCAGATCGGTACGTCTGAAAAATAGTTCACTGCCTCTTTAATGTAATGCTGTTGTGTCTGTTTCCAAGCTTCAAAGTATGTCGCATCAACTCCATCGGGAAAGACGCGATTAATAATGATAGCGTCAATACAGAGCCCATAAAGGCAAAAATACATAAATGCCCGTTGCGTCTCTTTGATAACAATCTTCTCTGGATTCGTCACCAAACGGACAGTCGTGATTTTCGGATCCGTTAGCACATCGTCGATCCCCTCCAATTTATCGAAAAGATCTTGGATGTTCTGGAAATAGTTGTCCTTCGGAATTGGGACCGAACTCACCCGTTCAATCACTGGCCCCGCAACTTTCGCCAGATTACGCTCTAATTTGAAAATGTGGTTCATGTACCACTCCAGCGTTGTCGGAATACTGACAAATCGGAGCGACTCCCCTGTCGGCGCACAGTCCAAGATAATCACATCGTAACGTTTCTCGCGGACATATTGGTTGACATAGAGAAGCGCGCAAATCTCTTCCATCCCCGGAAACACCGCTATCTCTTCCGCAACGAGATTATCAAGCCCCGAACGATTGAGCAACGAACGGATGTAATTGTACACATCGTCCCAGTATTCGACTATCGCTTCTTGAACGTTAATCTCCTGTATCCAGAGATTCTCTTTAATCTGAATTTGCTTCTCTTCGTGCTGGTGGACTAACTTTTCGTGATTATCAAAGGCATCACGGAGGGAATGCGCCACGTCGAGTGAGATGACAATAGTTTTGTAGCCGAGTGCAGCGAGTTTGATACCCGTCGCAGCGGCAATAGTTGTTTTACCAACACCACCTTTACCTGTATAAAGAATAATTCGCATTATGTGAATCCATGTCTATTATAGTCTGCATAAACCCTTTATAGTATAACACAAAAGCAATCGACATCGCAAAAAATACGAAAAAATTGCGCTGACTATCGATAACTGACAACTCTTAATCAGACAAAACCACATAATTTGATAAAAAACCGCGTTTTTTGCCTATAACATATATACTTTTTAAATAAAAAAACAGAAAAAATTGCTTTTTTTATTTAAAAAGTTTATCATAATTATGTTATTATGGTGAATTGTGAAAATACATTTACATTCCAGTAGTCCTTCTGTAGGAGGCGGGGAATGCCCTAAGGCATTCATACCCCGGTCTATGCCCGGTGAAGCCCACACGGGCTTCATACCGTTGATTAGGCATAGATACCCGGTGAAGCCCATAGGGGCTTCATACCGTTGATTATGATTTTGAATGCTATAGAGCATTCATACCGTTGATTATGATTCTTCCAAATCCCGACTTCTTCTATTTCCGATCCATGATGTAAAAGTAATTCCAAAATCTACCATATATTATATCGATAGCATTTGGCATGTAACAATTTTCTGGCATAGATACGATTATATGAAAGTAGCATATTCTATCCACGCGCCACCATGTTTTAGACGTAATTAACATTCTCTCTTATTCATGTTCGTAAATGCTAATTTACGTCAATATCCTAATATTATTTGTTGAGTACAGCGCAATACCGCCGTGCTCCACGGTCATACATCCAAGTACAATTTCGCGAGATTCGCAGCCCCGTCTGCGCTGCGTGTAATGAGCAATACCTAATTTATCATCAGCAGAGGTGAATCGTGAAAGAAGTCACGCTAATACTGTCAGGACGATTAACCGATCCTGAAACAGGGAAATCCGTTATGCTCAGCGGCACTAAATTAACTGGAACACCCTTACAAGTAGGAATAATTTTCGAACATCTGATGTCCCTTCCAGGCGCCCCCGATCTAATTGGAGTTGCCACAAATATAGAAGTTTACAGAGAAAGCAAACTGGCTTTAAAGCGGGTCAGATGTATCCAGAGCAATTCCACGGAAGATTACACAGATCCAGATAAAACCGATGAAGATGCCTTAGAACAGATGAAAGAATTCTTAAATCTGAGTAATCTGATAAATTTGAAGCATACCTAAGTCTAAACCCAGCAACACCCTGAAATCCGAATGAGATGGACGGCTAACACGTCCATCTCATCTACCTTGACTCGCCAACAACCAAACCCTCCCAGACTTGTAGTAAAAAATTTGACAAACCCTCTCCTCCATGATATAATATTGTTTGGTTGTGTCCACAATTGTACAAACACCCCCTATTGAAGGGCGTACACGCGAACGACAAACCCTAAACAGGTTTGCAAAGAAAAAGATAAATTGCGCTGTAATAGCACAATTTGGTTGAAGGGACAGGAAGTCATGGTACTGAAAACGAAAACCTATTTTCCCAAAGCAGATAAAGACATTAAATGGTATGTAGTGGACGCCGATGGACAGGTGCTCGGACGCTTGGCTTCGCAGATCGCACTGGTACTTCGCGGAAAACACGATCCTCGGTTCACACCGCATGCCGATTTAGGTTTTCGCGTTGCTGTTGTGAATGCGGAGAAGGTAGTCGTCACAGGTAATAAGAGGGAACAGAAAACTTATTTTAGGCATAGTGGCTACCCGGGTGGCGATAAATACCGAACCTTTAATGAACAGATGGATCTAAAGCCTGAGACAATCATCACCAACGCCGTCAAGGGGATGCTGCCCAAGAGTTCCCTCGGTAGACAATTGATGAAGGGACTCAAGGTTTACGCCGGACCGTCTCACCCACACCAAGCACAGGAACCGGAAGCCTTAACGTTTTAATGGTTGTCGGTTTTCAGTTGTCAGTTAAGAGCGGTTTGTAACAATTTTCCCAACTTGAAGCACTCCAGGAAGTGGTAAATCGTTCCAGAGATCCTCTTTAACTGAAAACCGAAAGCGAAGCGAACCGATAACTGATAATTATGGAGTATGAACAATATGGCTATTGAACAATTCTGGGGAACCGGCAGACGTAAAACATCCGTCGCACGCGTCCGAATCATCCCAGGCAGTGAAGGCAATATTATCGTCAATAAGAAATCCATTGAAGACTACTTTGATCGTTCTGACCACGTGCAAGAGGCAAAACGTCCGATTGAGCATGTCGAGAAGATCGGTGAATACGCTATCCATGTTAACGTAAAAGGTGGCGGGAACACCGGACAAGCAGGCGCAATCTCCCACGGACTCGCACGCGCACTCGTCAAAGCCGACGAATCCTTAAAGCCTTCCTTGAAAAAAGGAGGATTCTTGACACGCGATCCAAGAATGGTCGAGCGGAAGAAATACGGACAAAAAGGCGCACGCGCACGTTTCCAATTCTCCAAGCGTTAGAATTAAAACGTCGCTCACACGTTTCGGAGTAGCAAGAGGTTTTGTATGTCAAACATTGTCATCTTAGGTGCACAGTGGGGTGATGAAAGTAAAGGAAAATTAACCGACGTCTTTGCAGCAGATGCTGATGTCGTCGCACGCTATCAAGGCGGCGATAATGCCGGGCATACCATCGTTCTCGGTGAAAAAACCTTTATCCTTCATCTAATCCCGTCAGGCATCCTCAGATCCGACACCGTGAATGTTATCGGCAACGGCGTCGTCATTAACTTGGAGACGCTTTTCGGGGAAATTGACCGGTTACAAGCACAGGGTATTGACGTCAGCAGTGATAACCTGAAAATCAGTGACCGCGCCCACCTCATTCTGCCCTATCACAGGGCTGTCGAGCAATGGGAACAGATGGGTAGTGATACCAAAATCGGTACCACCTCGCGCGGCATTGGACCGACTTACTCCGATAAAATGAATCGACATGCCGGGATTCGCGTCGGGGACCTGCTTGACTTCGACCACTTCCGGAAGAAACTCGATTACAATCTCGAAACCAAAGCCGAAGCACTCCAGATAGGTGGACCCGAGCGGAACACACTCCTCGAAACCTACTACGCCTACGCACAGCGGCTTACTCCTTACGTAACCGACACAGTCGCTTACATGCACGATGCACTCGCCGCTGAAAAACGCATCCTCTTTGAAGGCGCGCAGGGAACCATGCTCGATATAGATTTTGGAACGTACCCGTACGTCACCTCCTCCAACTGCACCGCTGGTGCTGTCTGCACTGGACTCGGCATCGGTCCCAAGGCAATCGAAGAGGTCCTCGGTGTTTCCAAAGCCTACGTCACACGCGTCGGCGGCGGTCCTTTCCCAACAGAAATGCCGCCTGATCTCGATGAGAAAATTCGGGAGATCGGAAAAGAGTATGGCGCTACAACACAACGTCCAAGACGCTGTGGCTGGCTCGATCTCGTCGCACTCCGATACGCAACCCAAATTAACGGACTCACCGCCATCGCACTGACAAAACTCGATGTATTCGATACGCTCACCGATTTGCAGGTGTGTGTCGCTTATCGCTATAAGGGTGAACAAATCACGACCTTCCCCAGCAGCCTGAATGTTTTGGAAGAGTGCGAACCCGTCTACGAGACATTACCCGGTTGGCAACAATCCCTAACCGAAGCACGAACCGCGACGGATATTCCGCAACGGACAAAAGACTACGTCGCTTATGTCTCCGACTACCTCAACGTGCCAATTCCACTAATCTCTGTCGGACCCGACAGAAACCAGATCGTCCAACTGGGACAGCCACTCTGGTAGGGAATGCCAGCCTGTAGGAAGGGTTTGTAACTCCGATGCCCTTCATTGGCGGTCTGCTTACCCGAAAACTCTATGTTCCCGCTGTTCTTGCATTTTAATTTGACATCCACCCAAAAGTATGGTATCATTAAATGTTGGTAATTTGAGCCGTTAGCTCAGCAGGTAGAGCAACTGACTTTTAATCAGTGGGTCACAGGTTCGATTCCTGTACGGCTCACCACTTTTTCGAGCCCCGGTCGTCTAGCCTGGCCAAGGACACCGCCCTTTCACGGCGGCGACACGAGTTCAAATCTCGTCCGGGGTATTCCGCCAAAAGCATAAAAACAAATTTTACCGCTATAGGCATTTGAATAATAAATTCTTTTGAAAAAACAAGCCCCATCTTCAAGGGGCTTGTTTTTTTGTAGGAGCATTTCCAAATTGTGTTATAAAAACACAATTTGTCTTTCCTTTACATCTCGCGACTTTCCCGTAAAATACATATCGCTGGCGAGGTTTCCGAATTTTGCCTTTATAGGCAAAATATGTCTTTGCTTTACATCCCTCGCCCTGTCTATCACCATGAACAACACTATCAGCATCTACACAATTTTACTTCTTCTTTTTTTCACCATCTCTGGCATCTGCCAAACGCCAAACAGTGCCTTTCTCCACGGCAGGCTCATTGATGCCGAAGACGGGCAACCCATTCCCGATGTGCTTGTACGTGCTGCCCCAGAAAAAATCGAAAGCGTCTACCCCGATCAAGATTTCGCACACGCAACGGTAACAGACACTGAAGGTACTTTCTCACTCGCAATCCCCAACGAACCGCAAACCTACTACGCTTTCTCACTCATGGTCCTTCACCCACAATATCAAGCGAAACGCTTACGACAGAAGATGTCCCCCGCCAAGAATCACTACGATTTAGGTGAGGTCTCGCTGAAACGCACCCTATTTTTACAAGGCAACATCTCTGGCAGCAAAGAGGTCCAAGGACTCCTCGTGAACTTAAAGATGCACAATAAACCCGCAGACTTCTTTCGCGCCGCCGCACCGATCGAACACGCAGCGAAGACCAACACCACAGGCAATTTCAACTTCTCTGACCTCTACCCAATTGAATACACCTTGACAATTTCCCAAAACGGTGCTATTATAGCGTACGTGGACGCTATCAATCCACAAGTACAAACTCGAACTTCTATCCATCTGCCGAAGTTAAAAACCCTATACGGCACGGTAGTCGATACGCAGGAACTGCCGATAGCAGAAGCACGAATTTATGCAACGCGACACAGAGAAACACCACACGGACACACCACGCTCCTCACATCGACCCAAACGAACAATACAGGTAATTTTCAGATGCAGGTGTTAGAAACCGAGTCTCAATACCTCTCTCTTGAGGTAAGTAAAAAAGGCTATTTTTCCAGAGTCTACGAGAATGTGGAGATCAGAAAGGAACCACTAATTGTTCCGCTTGAAAAGGGGCTAGCTATTAAAGGACACGTTATTCTGCCACGGGACATGTCCTCGGATGCACACTACACTGTGAAGGTCTTTCCCGCAGATGCCCAAATGGAACCAAGTCTCAACCCGTTAGTGTTGCATAAACCACTCCTGTCGAGACACTTTCCTGCAACACAACCTAACTTCATCGTGGATGGACTCTTTTCAGGGACATACATGCTCTATATCGTTGGAGAGGGCATATCAGCAACCGCTGTCAATGTAGAAGTCGGGAATCGGAGTTCCCTCCTACAGAAGAAAGAGGGTATATCGGCAACCGCTATTAACGCGGAAGCCTCGACGAATAGCAAAACCGTTTTTATCATAGCAGATCGCCCCGAAAGCACACTACAAGGGCAAGTCCTCTGGGCAGCTACAAGCGAACCCGTGCGTAATGCCGTCGTCTCGCGTTCATGGTACCCGTGGGAACTGAATCCGTCCGACATGTCAATGACACTCGATCGATTTGAGGCGGAAACCGACATAAACGGCAACTTTAAATTCGACAACCTGACTGAAAATCGCTACCAACTGCATATTCGTGCCGTCCACGCGGTATTTGACAATGCTACAAAAAGTTACCAACGAAATCTCATTCATAAGCGGATCGAAATCCCTGTCCCCGGCACCGCATATCGTATCTATTTAGGAAAACAAGATGCAAGGTAGTAGGGTCTTTAGAAAAGCCATACGCGCTTTTCTCTTCCCGTGTGCCGTCAAACTCTAACATAAAATGACAAGACTAATCATCCTAATCTTAATCCTCCAATTGCTCGTTCTCTCCGCGACTGCCGGCTTGCGCGGAAGATACACAGACGGAGAAAGAATTATCCTTAAGGAGGTTGCTGTTCCCCAAGTAGCGGGAGACTACTATCGGAGGCCCGGTAAATTTGTAGAATCGGAAGGCGACATCCGTTGGTTCGGACCGGAAATCGACAGTCGAGTGCTCTGTCCAAATACCACACATCAATTCAACGAAGCAGGTTTTTTCGACATCATCTATACCAGAGAAGACGCCGAGATCTGGCCCTCCTCAAGACCCGGAAAGGTCTGGTGGTATCGGCAGCAGGAGTGGCGATTTGCAACCGCTGATACACCCTGGGGCACAGACACCGTCCACCTCATCCTTGTAGCCGAAATCGGCTGGACAGATATTGACGCATCCAACACCGTTACCGGATTTCCATGGAGCGGATTCGAGGAACACTGGCGTAAAGGAGAGGTCATAGAATCCAAGGCGGACGTAACCGGTTACCATCGACACGAACACGCCGGGAAGAAATACCTCGCACCGAAGTATTACAAACACGGCACCCTAAGTTATACCTGTGCAACCGGGACGGGACGGTATAACTTGACAGTCTTGGCACACACTGAAGGACACTTTACGGACCCGGAATTTCGACCCGAACATAACAAACTCAGCATTCGTGAAAAAGGAGCATCCGAAAGCACAACCGACTGGTACAACTGTATACCATTAAAGTGATAGAATGCTTCACACACCAATGAAGTGCTATATCTAACACAAGAATGTTCTATAACCGTTAGAACAAAGCCCCAGCGGGGCGATAGGTGTATAGAGGATGCTCACACCCCACACTATAGCCCCAGCGGGGCGATAGGTGTATTCTCGAAAACTTCAAAAAAAGAGACGGGCCCCGTCACATGAAAAACATCGCATACATATTCAAAGCAATCCTAATCATCTATACACTTCTCGTCTGGCAGACAATAGCAGGTGCTGTTATTTGGGAAGACACCTTTGAAAAAGAGGCAAAAGACGACTGGCAACACAAGGGAAACGACTCCATCTGGAAAATGGAAGACGGCTTCTTAAAGGCAGAAATCCACGCACAAACGCAGTGGAGCACCGTATTTGAACTTTACCAATTCATCGCCTATCCCGGTCCCCATAACGACTTTACAATTACCCTCGAAACAGTGGGGGCGAACCACGCCCAGTTCGGTATCGCACTCGCAAAATACTTCCTAAACCCCGTCACCAAAATAGAGGAATACGGCTACTACCTCTTCTTCACGAATGACATGCAAGCCTTAAGAAATGGCAGCATATTCGTCGGGCCCGGTAAACGGTGGAACACGGACGAACTTCAACAGATGACACTGCACTTTGAGAGTGGCAGATTCCAACTGAAAGCCGACGGAGAATCACGCATGGACTTTCGAGACGCAAACTTTAATCAGATTGATATCATCGCCTTCGCACTCGCCGGATTCGTCACAGAAGATGTTAATATCGGCAGCGCATGGGTGGACACGTTCACAATCGACGGACTCGCCGTCTCCCCCAAACGGAAACTAACAACCACATGGGCAAGCCTAAAACAAGAAAAACCCTGAAAAATCGACAACTATTAAACCCGATGTTGCGAAAAAATTTAGACCTAATCCTCGATGCATTTTTGCTCGTCCTCGTCCTCGGCATCGCCTTTTGGAACAGCCATGCCAGAGCGCGCGTGAATCCAGGAGAGCGCGCCCATCCCACAAACTCAGGTTCTTACTACAGAACCCCGGGTGTAAACGGGATGTGGTTCGGACCCGAACTTAACTCCCTCACCCTCTGCGAAGACGTCCATAACCCTTACAACAACAGAGGGCAGTTTGACATTGTAGAAACCATTGAAAACGCAACAGTTTCCGCTTCAAGAATTCCGGGTGCAGTGCGTTGGTATCGTGGACAGCGATGGCATTTCAGCACAGACAATACACCGTGGGGCACAAACTACTCCTATATCACACTCTACGACGATTTAGGATGGAGTGAGATTAGTGCTGGCAGTGGAACAACCGGATACCCATGGAGCGGTATTGAACGGCACTGGCGCGACGGAAACATCATTCGCGCCCAAGCCTCCGTAGTCGGTTGGCGGCGATATGCCCGCGGGGCGGAACAATGGATCTGCCCGATGTATTACAAAATCGGTGGATGGGAAGGTGAACCCCTTGAGGTCAACTGTAAAACCCTCAGAACATGGTTTCCACCCGACTGGAATGTTCTGAAACAGAAAGACGGAGACTTCGATCCGCCAACCGAGCGCGAACCCGGCGTCCTGAGCCGAAGAAGTAAGAAAACACAACTGTGGTACGACTGCATAAGAATTAAGTAGAAACAGTTCCCTGTAGGAGCGATCTCTGGTCGCGACACCAACAAATCATCCATGTCAAACAAAAACACAAACATCCTCGTTCTCATTTACATCCTCACTACCTGTGCATTTTCGGCATCCGCCGAGACTTGGCACGACAACTTTGATACCAAAAACCCCGAAGCGTGGCGCAGCATCGGAAACGACGCCATCTGGAAAGTTGAAGATGGATTCCTACGCGTAGAAGTCAAACGTGAATGGGAGGTAGCATACGAACTCTACCAATTCACCGCCTTACCTGCCCCCTATCGCAACTTCGTGATTACAATAAACGACTTCGGCGGCGACAAGACGCGTTTCGGCTTTTGTGTCGGAAGGCAATTTCCCGATACACCCGAAGAAGATCCGTTCTTCTACGTATTCTTCTCCGACGAAATCAGAGCGAGGCGTTTCAACGGCAAAGGGCGCAGCCACCCCTTCCACACTCGGCTCTCCAGAGAACCTCGCATCCGTTGGGAAACAGACGTCCTTACGGAAATGAAACTCTACTTTAATTCCGGACATTTCGTTCTATTCGCAGATGGCGAATTCCGCACAGCATTTCAGGACGCCAACTTCGATAAAATAGAGATCCTCGGCTTCGTCATGGAGGGCATCAACATCGCAAACGAGTGGGTCGGCACCGCATGGGCAGATTCCTTCACAATCTCTGGACTAAACATCACCCCAGAAGCCCGATTAACGTCAACGTGGGGTCAACTCAAGACGAAATGATAGATGAGCCGCGATAGGGTAGGAGGCGGCACGTAATGAATGGAAAAGTAGTTATCTCCGTCACCCACGAAACGTCGTTAGGGAATTCGATAATCTCTACGAGAGATGTACCGAACAACTCGAAAACGCCGACCCCGACAAGGCTCGTCAACTCATCCCAACAATGATCAAAATTATCCAAGCCGTCCGAAACACCATCGAGTCCATTCCATTCGACGAACTCGAAAACGAGGAAGATGAATTCAAAAAAGTTCAAATAGTGGGCGAATTTGATTCTGTGATGGCAACACCCGATCCACTCGACGAGGAAGATGAACTGAAACTCAAAGAACTGCTCCAGGCAGAAGCCCCATTTGAAAAAATCCGCAACTTCATTGAATACCTGAGATGTAAAGACCAAAATATCCTATTTGTTGTACCCGACGGTGGAAACCATAAAGGCAAAGAACCAGAGTACATTAGAGGTAGACGCTTTATCTTCGTAGAGCCCTGGGAAGCAGAAGCCCAAGGAAGACAGCCTAACACCAGTGCCCTGGGCAAGATAGATAAGCATATTTCTGATGATTTAAAGAAACCACACCCATTATCATAGATGCAAACCATGTCCAAACGCACAATCATCACAACCATCATCATCCCGGTCTTGCTGATCTCTGGACTTATTATCGTTCTCATCAACAATCCGCAAGCACCCTCTGCCGAACTCATCCTTACACACCAACAGATCCATTTCGGAACCCTCCCAGAGTGGAAAGGACCCGTAACACGATCCCTAACAGCACAAAACGTCGGAAGCAATACCCTCCACATTCAAAGCGTACACACCGGATGCAGCTACGCCGAAATCACAGCACCGGATGCAATTCTTGCAGACGCAGAAGGGACGCTCCACATAACCATCAACCCAGAAACCTTACCCGCTGACGAAACCTCAGCAACTGCTATCATCTTCACAGATAGCCCCAAAACTCCGACCGTTTCCTTGAGAATTATCGCCACCGCCAAACGCTTTGCGACCCTTATCTCTGACGTCTGCGAATTCGGGAATATCCTGCCCGAAACGAAACACCAAAAAACACTCACACTCACTGTGAACGCACCACTCAATACATCCGATATCCGTCTTTTGCCATCAAGCCATCCGAGGTTGACGTGGGAAATGACATCAGACCGCTCTCTCATTACCGTCCAACTCGGTCCGCTGAAAGACAGAGGACACTTCTCATCGCTACTCACTGTGGCATTCCCCAACGAACGGACGCTGACACTCCCCGTCACTGCCAAAGTCATCGCGCCAGTGATAGCGCAACCAGAACGTCTCATCTATGAAATAGCAGCACCAGGGACACAGCCTTCACTCGAATTCACACTTTCTGGTGCAACACCTTTCAAAGTGCTAAAGATCACAGCCCCCGCCGCTTTGAGCGTCGTCGATGTAGACAACACCGACACATCGCCTCGGAAAAGACTAAAAGTTGTCTGGAACGTCCCAAGCACACCCGATCCCTTGCGAGAAGAAATCCAAGTGCTAACCACAGCAGATCCCCTCCCTATCCACATCCCAGTCTACGGATTCATCCAAAACAAGTAGTAGCGATCTTCTGATCGCGACCCTGTTTTTCATCTTTCTACCCTTCCTATGGGCGCAAACTCTACCAACAACTCTTGCTAACTACTGACCGCTGACCGCTGAAAACCAAAAAATAAACATTTGACAGAACCTCACAAATTATAGTATCATTATATACAAGAATGAGCAGAAAAGCAGAAGCACGCCTTCATGGAAAAACGCTATTTCGATTTCAGGGATATCTTCCAAGTTATCCGCTACGGATTCAGTGGACGAAAAATCTCTGTCCATTTTATTGGACTCGTCCTCGCCTATCTAATTTATGAAATCTTGGTATATCTCAGTCTTTTCATCGTTGGAGGTACCGCCGCACAAGATTTTTGGAACAAGCACGCACTCCTACCCGTAACTCCCTTTGGTGACCCAGCACTTGCACAGATAACCGAAATCGCAATCTGGGTAGGAATAATAAGCTTCACCTGTATCTTTTTTTTGGCAAGCACTGTAGCTTCTAAAATAACCGTTGAACAATTACGTGGAGACTTCTTCTTTTCGGTCGGAGACGCCCTAACTTTCCTCAAAGCGCACTGGAAATCCGTTTTAGGAGCGTTCATCGGCTTACTTCTCATCCAGATATTTCTCGCGCTAATACCTCTCAGCATCGCTGGGCTTGGAAAGCTGCCGATAGTCGGTAAACCGTTTCTCATGCTCACTTCCTTGTTCATGCCGATCGGCTTCTTCCTCGGCATGCTGATAGCGCTAATAACGGTGGTCTTCGGTGTAAGCCTACTCTTTGTACCAGCTGTTGTTGCTGCAACGGGTGCCGATGCGTTTGAAACAATTTATCAGCAATTTGCCATCGTTTGGAACAAACCGTGGCACATGGTGTGTTATGAAGCACTGTTGTTTCTTATCAAACTCATCTTCGTCCCTATCTGGGCGTTTTTTTGTCTCTACGGTTTTTCGATTGTGCTGTTCCCGATACGTCTTTTGCACGCCGAAGAGATGAAGTCTCTCATGAACCATGTGAACGGATGGCTTGCTGGTGCTATCGAAAAGTTAGCAGCACTTCCCTACACCAACACTTTCGGTGTCTTCAACATCAGCAGCACCGCACAAGGCACAGGTGCTTTCACTACAACAGTGACGGCTATTTTTCTGACAATCACAATACTCATGGGCGCAGGACTGGTCGTTGCCCATCTGTTTTCAATCGCCTCTGCTGGAAACACAGTAATTTATACCGTCCTACGTGAGAAAATAGACGGACAGAATTTGTTAGTACCACTCGACGTAGAACCGACAGAAACATCGAATTAATGTCCTGGGGGACTAAAGGATAGCGATTATGTTCCAAAAAATGATAACCAAAGTCTTTGGTAGCAAAGAAGACCGGGATGTCAAAAAGTTTCGCGACATCGTTGCCGCCGTCAACCAGCGCGAACCCGAAATCAAAAAACTGACCGACGCACAACTGCAATCCAAAACATCAGAGTTCCGCCAACGGTTAGATGCCGGTGAATCGCTTGATGACCTTCTACCAGAAGCATTCGCTATCGTCCGAGAAGCCGCAGTCCGGACACTGAAACAGCGGCACTACGATGTCCAAATTATGGGCGGCATCGCACTCCACCAAGGAAATATCGCCGAGATGCGGACAGGGGAAGGGAAAACACTCACCTCAACCCTCGCCGTCTATTTGAACGCCCTGACCGGAAAAGGCGTACATCTCGCAACCGTCAACGATTATCTCGCTCGACGTGATGCAGAATGGATGGGGAAGATCTACAACTTCTTGGGGCTCTCCGTCGGATTGACGCTCAGCCAGATGCCACACGAGCAGAAAAGACTCGGATACAAAGCAGACATTACTTACGGCGTTCACAGCGAATTCGGATTCGATTACCTATGGGATAACAAGGCACTCTCATTCGAGGCGAAGGTGCAACGCCGGCACGTCTACGCTATCCTTGATGAAGTTGACAGCATCCTCATCGACGAAGCACGTACACCACTTATTATCTCAGAACCCTCCGGCAAACCTGCCGATCTTTACAAACAAATCAACAACGTCGTCCTCCAACTCCGTAAAGATGAACACTTCCAAATCGATCAGCAGGGGAAATCGCGTGGTAGTGTAACCCTCACCGACGAAGGCGTCGAAGAAGTGGAACGTCGCCTTGGTGTCGGCAACCTCTATGAACACACCAACATCGCCATGGTGCATCACGTCAATCAGGCACTCACCGCACACCATCTCTACAAAAGCGATGTCGATTACCTCGTCGAAAATGGGGAAGTCCTCCTCGTCGATGAATTCACCGGACGGAAACAGGTCGGCAGGCGCCTAAGTGAAGGACTTCATCAAGCAATTGAGGCGAAAGAACGCGTCAGAATCCTGCAGGAAAACCAAACCGGTGCTAAGATTACCTACCAAAACTACTTCCGCATGTACGACAAACTCGCAGGTATGACGGGTACCGCCGCCACAGAGGCAAACGAGTTTGCACATATCTATGGATTAGAGGTCTCTGTCATCCCGACAAACGAACCGATGATTCGTGCCGACAATTCCGACCAAATCTACAAGACCGAAGAAGCAAAATACAAAGCTGTCCTGCAAGATATCGTTGAACAGCATGAAAAAGGGCGTCCAGTACTCGTCGGCACAGTCTCGATTGAAAATTCCGAGAAGTTGAGCAAAATGCTCAAATCCAAACACCGAAACATCCGACATCAGGTTCTGAACGCCAAAGAGCACGCCCACGAAGCAGACATCATCGCACAAGCAGGTATCCCGGGCTCCGTGACAATCGCCACCAATATGGCAGGTAGGGGTGTGGACATTCTCCTCGGCGGTAATCCTGAAGGCTTAGCGACCGAAACGCTCCGTAAAC
This sequence comes from Candidatus Poribacteria bacterium, assembly GCA_028818705.1. GTDB lineage: Bacteria > Poribacteria > WGA-4E > WGA-4E > WGA-3G > WGA-3G. Next base: position 10,709 of record JAPPNJ010000029.1, on the reverse strand, counting down.
AGAAAGCCAAGGTAGACGCACTCTCCCCAGAATCCGAAGAATACCAGACGGCACTCGCGCAAGCAGAAGCGATTTGTAACGAAAACCGAGAAAAAGTGTTAGCCGCAGGTGGGTTACACATTGTCGGCACGGAACGCCATGAGTCGCGCCGTATCGACAACCAGCTCCGTGGTCGCGCTGGCAGACAGGGCGACCACGGCTCATCGCGATTTTATCTCTCCCTTGAAGACGAATTGATGCGGAAATTCGGATCCGAGCGTTTGCAAGGGTTAATGACACGCGTCGGAATGGACGAAGATGTCCCACTGGAGCACCCCTGGGTCACCAAGTCCATTGAGAAAGCACAAACTCGCGTGGAGCAGATGCACTTTGAAATCCGTAAAAACCTCCTCAAGTTTGACGATGTCATGGATTCACAACGCGATACCATCTACACCTTACGCGACACCGTGCTGGCTGCCGGCACGGATTCGGTAGAACTACCAGAAGACGAGAGGTCATTGGAAGACGGAGGTCTCGCAGCACTTGCCGAAATAGATCCCAATACACGTGGAAATCTCAAGACTACAATCTGGGGAATGATTGAGAGAGTCGTAGCAGATGCAATCGACGACAACGTATCGGAGAACGGAAGCGCCTTGGAAAACCCTGACAGATTTGAGCAATGGCTAACGAATACTTTCCCAATTATACCCTCATGGAAAACGCCTTTAGCGCAAGCAAGTCTCGAAGAAGTACAAGAGCAGGCATTGGAAGCGTTACGTGCCGCGTATGAAGAACGCGAAGCCGAAATGGGACCGGAGATGATGCGTGTCCTCGAACGCCTACTCCTTCTCGATAGAATCGACGATCACTGGAAAGATCACCTCTATAACATCGACTACATTGAGGAGGGCATCCGATTCGGTGCTGGCTACGGCGGAAAGGATCCGATTGTTGTCTTTAAAAATGAGGCACTCGCTGTTTTCGAGAGTATGTATCAGCACATCGAAGAAGAGGTTAGCGAATTCATCTTCAAATCCCGCGTCAATACCGAAGCACCGCGCCGGGCACCAAGTCGGCGATCAAGCCGCCCGCGTAAACCGCAACCGAGACGGCGGGCACAAGGCAGCCCTGCAGCTGCAGCCAGTGATGATGCCGAATTCGCCTCACGACGGGCGATGGGGAACATGCCAAAGGTCGGTAGAAATGCCCCTTGTCCCTGCGGAAGTGGAAAGAAATATAAGCGGTGTCACGGCACCTAACAACATCTTGCACCACTCCCCGCTTGCACCTCAAATAAGGAGAAAGCCTTGAATTCTGAAAATCCACATACGCTCTCTAAAACGCTACTCGACATTCTGGCGTGCCCAGCATGTAAAGGTGAAATACAATATATTGAGGAACAGCAAAAACTGGTATGCATCGGTGAGTGTAAGCGTCGCTACCCGATTCGGGACGGTATTCCGGTTATGCTGATTGATGAAGCTGAGCTGTCAGACGAATAGCAGCAATTGGCATCCAACAATTTTTCAGACGAGGGATGAGGCGGTAGAAGAAAGTTGTACGCACGACATGAAAACTCTATTTTTAAGCCTCCGGTGTCCATATCCACCACACCGAGGTGACCGGATTCGGTCGTACCACTTTATCAAACAACTTTCAAAACAACATGCTATAACCCTCGTTTACTTTGCAGAGTCCGAAAGCGACATCGAATCAGCAAAATATTTGGAACCTTTTTGTGAGCGTGTAGAGTGGGTGCGTTTCCATCGTTCTTTCGCATTCATGAATACAGGACTTCACTGTTTATCAAGGCGACCACTTCAACTGCATTACTGGTATGCACCACAGATGCAACGGAAGGTTAACCAACTCCTTGCGGAAGAACACTTTGAACTTATTCACGCGCAACTGTTTCGGATGGGACAATATGTGACAAACGCACACGGACCCGCGAAAGTACTGGATTTGTGTGATTCCTTGGCACTTAATCTCAACCGACGCGCAAATTTAGATAGTATTCCAAAACGTTTTCTGGTAAAATTGGAGGAAAAGCGCGTACGTCGTTATGAAACCGATATTATGAAGGCTTTTGACTGCGGCACCGTTGTCGCACATTTTGACCGAGATTATCTGCTGAAACAGGACAATAGCCTCAATTTGTCGATTGTGCCAATGGGTGTAGATCTCGGGTATTTCCGACCGTCTTCAAAAGACCACGCGCAATCTTCAGACTCGCTGAGGGCAGCGTTCGCGCCGACACTGCTCTTTACTGGAACAATGAACTATTTCCCGAACGCCGATGCTGCAGTCTACTTCTGCAACGAGATTTTTCCGCGCGTTCGAGAACAGTATCCTAAAGCGCGCTTTTATATTGTAGGCAATCATCCATCGGATCAGGTGCGGCGGCTTGAGACCCAGGACGGTGTAGTGGTTACGGGTTACGTCCCGGATGTCCGTCCTTATTTTGAAGAAGCGTCCGTCTTTGTTGCCCCTTTACGCGCCGGATCGGGGATACAAACCAAGAACCTGGAAGCAATGGCGATGGGAGTGCCTGTCGTCACTACTTCCGTCGGCGCAATGGGTTTAGAAGCGGACATCGGTACGGAATTGCTCGTCGCAGATACACCGCTCGCCTTCGCCGAACAGGTCATGCACTTGCTGGATAATAAACACTTGCGGGAAAAAATTGCCCAAACTGCCAGGACTCGTGTTGAAACCGACTACAGTTGGGAGGCTATCGGGGAGCGACTAAAGCATGTCTACACCCAAATCCAGAAAAATAGCAATTAGTAATCAGGTCGCTTTGCCTTCAGCAATCAGTAGGGACATGGAAACACAAGAAGTAGATAAGTTTCCTTTGTTCCTTAACTGATAACTGAAAGGCGGGGAATGCTAACAGGCATTCATACCCCCGGTGAAGTCCATACGGACTTCATACCCAGGGAATGCCATAAGGCATTCATACCGTTGATTCTGATTCTGATTTTGATTCTGATTCACCGGACTGATAACCGACAACCGATTAAGGAGGGGTTATGGATAAACCCAAAATAAAGTGGAGTTCTACAATTCTCATTGATGCAGTTCTCGTAAATCTCGCACTTCTCTCTGCTTACCTAACCAGCAGGCAATTCGGTTTTGACCTCTTAAAACAGCCTACACCGTTTTCCTCTCTATTGCAGAACGTAGACATATCGCCCTACCAGTATTTTCTCGGTATCGCTACCGTCGTTACTACAATCCGTATAGGTATGTTGTTAGGCTTTAACCTTTATAAACCGATGTGGCAACACGCCTCTGTGAGGGAATTCCGCACATTAGCCACTGCAATCACGCTCGCGACTGTAGGGCTCATCGGGCTTTCCATATTAATGAAAATCGCTTGGGTCCTATTTTTAATTGATGGACTCTATAACTTCGCCCTTATCGGATTCACCAAATTCTCTGCCAGGATCCTTCAGGAAGACAACACAACAACAGACACAAGTTTCCAATCGCACGCCCCCGCGACAAACAAAACGGGTATGGCAGCACAACTGCCCCCTCGAAGACCGCCAACAAAGGTGCTTATTGTCGGGGCAGGTGAGACTGGTATCGGTGTGCTACGTGCCCTCAGAAACCACCCGCAGAAAGGCTACGTGCCAGTAGGATTCATCGATGACGCACCACACAAGGTCGGTAGAAGCGTGGCAGGGCTTGAAGTACTCGGAACGACCCGAGACCTCACCTATATCGCCCGCAAGCGCGAAATCGGGGAAGTCGTCATCGCCATCCCATCCGCACCCGGTGGAAAAATTCGAGATATTATTCGACAATGCGAATACCGAGGGTGTCAGTTCAAAATCGTTCCTAATATCCATGCTATCCTTGAAGGACGCGCAAGTGTCAACCAAATTCGCGAAGTACGATACGAAGACCTTCTGAACCGCTCCACTTCGCAAATGGACATCGCCGAAGTGTCCAAATACCTTTCCGGTAAACGGGTGATGGTAACAGGAGCAGGCGGGTCAATCGGGTCTGAACTCTGCCGCCAAGTGGCGAAACTGAACCCTGAACTCCTCATCCTCTTTGGACGCGGCGAAAATAGCCTCTACCACACGGACATCGAACTGCGGGAATCCGAACCAGAACTTAACCGTGCTGTCATTATCGGGGATATTCGCGACAACGCAAAAGTTTCACAAATCACGCGCAAATACCGTCCTCACATCATCTTTCACGCCGCTGCCCATAAGCACGTCAAGTTCATGGAGAATCACCCTGACGAAGCCGTGAAAAACAATATCCTTGGCACCCAAAATCTAATTGACGCCGCAATCAAACACGAGGTTGAGGCGTTCATCCTCGTCTCATCCGATAAAGCCGTGAACCCGACAAGCGTCTACGGTGCCTCCAAACGCGTGACGGAAAAACTGATCCAGTGTAAGGCGAAACAGAACAGCACCCGGTTCATCGCAGTTCGCTTTGGAAATGTTATCGGAAGCCGCGCCAGTGTCCTCCCTAATTTCAAACGCCAGATTGCCAAAGGCGGTCCCGTCACTGTCACACATCGTGAGGCGACACGCTATTTCATGACAATCCCGGAAGCCGTGCAGCTCCTAATCCAAGCAGGTGCCATGGGAAACGACGGCGAGATCCTGATGTTAGATATGGGCGAACCTATTAAGATTCTCGACCTCGCCGAAGACCTCATTCGACTCTCCGGACTTGAAGTCGATAGAGACATCAAAATCGCATTCACAGGTTTAGAACCCGGTGAAAAATTGTACGAAGAGTTACTCACACCCCAAGAAGGCGTTACAGCAACAAAGCACCAACGCATTTTCGTTGCACAACTCGAAGAGATTGAGGAAAGACAACTCCTCTCTCAGATTGAGGAACTCTCGCGACTCGCAGATGGGTTAGATACAGAGAGTATCATCTCCACATTCCAAGAATTGGTTCCAACATATCAGCCGAACCGCGCGTTCCTTACAGAAAGCGATACGGATAGCGCGTCTGAGATTATCCAGTTCCCAGCGGAAACGAAAACCGCCATCGCAAATCGCCGTTAGCCCTATTACAGGATAACTGCAATGCCGCATACCAATAGCTTAACCGTAGGGTCCCAAGATGTAAAATCTAAGCACATCTGGATGAAACGCGCCTTTGATGTCCTCTTTTCACTCATTGGACTCCTGCTGTTGTCTCCATTTTTCCTCCTTGCGGGTATCCTCGCAAAGGCACAATCGAAAGGCCCCATGTTCTACCGAGCAAAGCGGGTTGGCAAAGGTGGAATCATTTTTGAGATGTACAAATTCAGGACGATGGTTGTCAATGCTGATAGCATTGGCGGCAGTTTGACAACCTACAGGGATACACGCGTTACGCCTATTGGTAGGTTTCTCAGATGGACAAAACTGGATGAACTCCCCAATCTAATCAATGTTATCAAAGGCGAAATGAGCCTCATCGGACCGCGACCAGAAGCACCTGTTTATGTCAAACACTACACGGAAACACAGCGGCAGGTCTTACACGTAAAACCCGGAATGACCGGACCCTCGCAACTCGCTAACCGCGATGAAGAAGAAAAACTCAAAGGACACCCGGATGCTGAGCACTATTACATAACAGAACTAATGCCGAAAAAACTCGACTTAGATCTCCATTATGTTGCGACGCAGAGCATCAGCTCCGATATAGGGTGGTTACTAAAAACCTTTTGGGTCCTCATAACCAGACAATGAATTCGCATCCCTTCACGAAAAAGGACAAAACCGATAAGAAAACGGTAATCTGATTATCGGTTGGATTTTGAAAAAATGAAAAAAAGACGTGTTTTTATCATCCTCGGAATTATTGTTGCACTGTTTTTCTTAATGCTGGTCTTACGCTCAATGGATAGTGGCACACCAATTGGACAGAAGGTCGCAGTGGTAGACATCACAGGAATTATTACAAAATCAGATGAGACGATCAAACTAATTCATGCCTATCGCGATGATTCAAGTATTAAAGCAATTGTCCTGCGCATCAATTCACCCGGTGGCAGTGTCGCTCCAGTTCAAGAAATCTACAGTGAATTACAGAAGATAGATAAACCGATAGTCGCTTCAATGGGAGGCACAGCAGCATCCGGTGGCTACTATGTCGCATGTGCCGCCGACACAATTATGGCTAATCCGGGCACGTTGACGGGCAGCATCGGCGTTATAATGCAGTTCACACGATTGAAAGGTTTATACGACAAAATTGGATTGGAACATCAAGTCATTAAAAGTGGCGAATTTAAAGACACGGGTTCGCCCTTCCGTGAGCTAACGGAGAAAGAACAGGCAGTTCTCCAAGCGACTGTCGACGACGTCTACAATCAATTTGTGGATACAATCTTTGAAGCACGAAAAAGCCTTCTGAGCCGCTCTGAAATTCTTGAACTCGCAGACGGACGCATCTTTTCCGGACAGCAGGCCCTCGATTCAAAACTCTTGGATCAGCTCGGGAACCTCCCTGAAGCAATTGAAGTTGCCGGAAAATTGGCAAATATCGATGGCAAACCGAAAGTCGTGCGTAAGGAAAAAAAGAAATCTCTGCTTGAACAACTCACCGGAATCAAACAGCCCCCTTCTTTAGATGAGATGTTCAGCCTTCCCGGAGTCACATTTCGCTATGAATTAAGTCTGAGCAACTGAGGAAAAAGATGAACAGCACGTATCAAGCCAATCAGGATTGGCGGAAACTTGCGAGCCGCATTGTCAAGCCTCAACAGATTGTACTTGTCATAGGCGCAACCGATGCTGGAAAATCAACTTTTTGCCGTTTTTTGGTGGACTCCGCCCTCGCTCAAGGTTTAAAGACTGCTTTCGTAGATGCAGATGTCGGGCAATCCCAAATTGGCCCCCCGACAACAATGGGAATGAAATCATTTACACCAGAAATGGCACCCGTCCAATTCAATGGCACCGCTGATCGACTCTACTTTGTCGGTGATTTGTCACCACGTCCACGCTATCTTGAGACACTAACAGGTATCCGTTTGATGGTAGACAGTGCCCGTGAAACCGACGCCGGTTTCATCGTGGTTGATACGACCGGCTACATTCACGATCCCCAGGCCGTCTCTCTCAAGCAACACAAGATTGAACTCATTAGACCAAATCACTTAATCGGCATTGGGCGTTCTACCGAATTGGAACAAATAACCGCATACTATAATCAACAAGAGTGGATTAATATTCATTATCTCCTTTCCCACCGCAGCGTCCGATCCAAAAGCAGTAACGCCCGTAGCCGGTACCGAAAAACCCAATTCGATGCCTACTTCTCTGAGAGTAGCGTGCAACAGATACCTTTTGAACAGATTCGCGGTGGACGAACCCCATTTTTCATCGGACGTATTGCAAATGAGAAAGAACTCGAAATCCTCTCGCGACTCGCTGAAACACAGGTTTACCATGCCGAGTGGGGACGCCGCACCTTATGTCTTATTGCATCAAGATCCCTTTCCAAAACTACCATCACCCATATCAAAGACTATTTAAGTTTGACGAGGGTTACAGCAGAAGTCCGTGCTTACTTTGAACACCGTCTGGTTGGACTCATCAGTAAGACAACCGGCAATACCGATACTATCGGAGTAATCGAAGCCGTTGACTTCCAAAAGCGAGAATTCAGTATCCGTTGCCCGTTTTCAAAGGAGGGCGATGCTGCGAAGCACGCCTGTGCCATCCAATTTGGTAATTACCAACTGAAATGACGAGCATGCCGAAGGGCCCGGATGCCCGAACTTGTTCGGGGGTGCGTCCATTTTTGGCAACAGGTTGCCGGCATTAGGATGGACAGATAGATAGCAGTCGGGGTCAAAGGTTAGGAGTCGGGATTAGGAAATTCCTCCTACATGAACAAAAAATCTTTCGCGAAAAATCGGACATTTGCCCGATTTATACGGTATCACACTCCCTACACCGGTGCTATTCTTTTAGCAATGGCTTGTGCCTTGGTAGTCGCAGTATGCGACTTAGGGGCTATCCAAATCTTCGCTGATACGCTTAATGGGCTCGCAGCGGTCGGTGGAAACTCATTTAACGAGGCTGTATCTATTCGCTATTTTCAGCGCGAAGGTCTGTTCGCCTTTGATGGTTTTGAAATATCGTTGGCAAATGCCGGTGATGCCCTCAAGGTTTTCCTCTATTTGCTTGGTGGTGTGATTACGCTTATCTTCATTAAAGGTTTTTTCGTTTATGGTAATGATTACGTGATGGCACGCGTTGGACACAAACTGACTTTTCGGTTACGGAACGCACTCTATCAGCGAATCGTATCCGCGCCTTTAGGTGTTTTACGCGAAGAACGCTCCGGCGACCTTATGGCACGTATTACAGACGATGTCCGCGTGTGGCAGAACCTCGTCGCGGCGATGGCAAATATCATACGTGCAATCGTCCTTGTTAGCGTCTTTGTCTCTGTGATGCTAATCACAAGCTTCAAACTCACCCTGTTTGTTTTGGTCGTCCTTCCAGTTCTCGCTTACCTCATCACATTCATCGGTTCACGAATCCGCAGTGCCAGCACAGAGATCCAACAACAGAGTGCAGGAATCTATTCGCAACTCAAAGAGACACTTTTCGGCATCAAGATCATTAAAAGCTTCACTGCGGAACACACAGAAGTCGAGCGTTTTCGATCCATCACCCAGAGCCAATATCGCTCAGCCATGGAGCGCGCTCGCTTCGCAGCACTCCTCCCACCAACAATTGAATGGTTAGGAGCACTCGGCGTCGCAACTGTTTTCGGACTCGGATGCTGGCAAGTTATTACGGGGCAACTCTCCCACGGCTGGTTTATCAGTTACATCATGATGGTCAGTTGGATGTTCAAACCAATTAAAACGATTGGCAACGTCAATAGCGCTTTACAGCAGTGCCTCGCCTCTGCGGAACGAATTTTTTATCTCCTTGATTTCGGACGGGAGACGAGGGAGAATAATCGAATCCACGTCCCGGTTAGAAAAAAAGTAGAGAACGGTATCGTTCTACAAAATGTCAGCGGCACTGTCACATTTCAGAATGTCTCCTTTTCCTATACCCAGTCTTCAACAGCAAACAGGGAAAATCGACAAACAACATCAAAATCTGTCATTAAAAATGTAACTTTCGAGGCGAAACCCGGAGAAGTTGTAGCACTTGTCGGACCGAGTGGCAGTGGAAAAACTACGCTGCTCAATCTGCTCCTGCGTTTCTATGAGGTGAGTTCTGGAAGGATTTTGATTGATGATGTCCCAATTTCCGAAGTAAATTTGGCATCGTTGCGACAAAATATAGCACTCGTTCCACAGGATACATTCCTATTTGACGGCACCATTCTGGAAAATATCGGCTATGGATGTCCCGGTGCCACTGAAGAAGCGATTATCGCAGCAGCGAAACGAGCAAACGCACACGATTTCATCGTGAAAACTTCGCAAGGCTACGCAACCCAAACAGGAGAGGCAGGTATGAAACTCTCCGGCGGCGAACAACAGCGTTTATCCATCGCACGGGCAATCCTGAAGAATGCGCCGATTCTCGTCTTAGACGAAGCGACTTCCTCACTTGATACACAGTCCGAGGCACTTATTCAGGAATCTTTAGCGAACCTAATGGAGGGGAGAACGAGTTTCATCATCGCACACCGGCTCTCAACCGTCGTCCGATCCAACAAAATCCTCGTTATAAAGGAGGGTGAAATTCTGGAAGCGGGAACACATGAGACACTGTTAGCAAAGGGTGGATTGTATCAAAAACTCTGTGGCATGCAGTTTCAGTAGATTTGTCACAAACTCGAAAAAAAATAAAATTTAGGTAAACCAATTGCCTTTACCAACGTCACATATATTAGAAAATAGTTATCAATGCGTTCGCTACACTCACTTCCAGTTGTCGGTAACGGAGACAGACAATTGAAACTCACACAATCTACGCGTTTCCATTGTAACCGATAACTGACAACTGAAAGCCTGCGCAGCCGGGGAATGCCATAAGGCATGAATACCGTTGATTCTGATTTGCGAACCGGCAACCACTATCAATTTCTGCCTTTTTTAGTGATAGCACCCTCGAGATCAGCCTCGCGATAGACAGCTTCGGAGAGATCCACTTCGTATAGGTAGGCATCTTTAAAATTGGCACCCAGTAAAACGATGCCTTTCAATTTGATTTCACCGAAGATCACCTCTCCGAGGTTCGCGTTCTCAAAACTGGTGAGTGAACCGAACGGTCCGGGCATCTCGCATTGTGGACAGCCAAGGGTAGCGCGGCGTAAGTCAGCGCGTCGGAAGTTTGTACCACAGAATAGGCTTCCGCTGAGGAATGCACCACGTAGATTGGCTTCTTCAAGATTGGCATCTGTTAAATCAGCACCAACAAGATACGTCCGCTGTAAAGTTGCACCTGAAAGGTTCGCACCCGTCAGATTTGCATCGTTCAGATTCGCGTCCGATAAATCCGTGTTCCGTAGATCGGTCCCGCTCAAATCCGCGTCCGATAAATCAATACCCGCAAGCGATTGATTCGCTAAATCTAAATTCGCGAGACTTTCGCCAGAAAGAGATTCACCGGCTTGGCATCTTTTAACTATTTCATTTTGTGTAAGTTGAGCCATTAACTGCCTCCAATTGTTATTCGGCGTTTTAAGGGCTGCTTGCAAGCCAATATTTTTATCAATCTTCCCGCCAAGACCCCATGCTTTAGCTTGCGGGATGTAGGCGG
>JAPPNJ010000174.1 GCA_028818705.1 Candidatus Poribacteria bacterium | reverse complement strand
CGGGGCAAATTACGGCTTGATTCCTGACCGGTTCTGGTTATTGTAAGATACGGTTGCCGTCCGCGGCGTATCGATCCAAAACCACGGCTCAGTTACAGGTGCATGTTGACTCAGACGTATACTGTGTCTGCACCCCGACCTTAAGGTAAATATGTCTGACTCAATCAGCAAATTCCAGAACCTACTAAGAGAACTGTTTCAGTTCGACTGCGCTGATCTGGATTTCGGCATCTACCGTATCATGAATCACAAGAGAGATGAGATCGAACGTTTTATCACGGTGGATCTGCCAGGTAATGTTAAAAATGAATTGAATCGTGGTGCATTGGCCGAGCAAACCCGTAGTGCAAACGCATTGGAGAAAGTCACTGAACGGATAGAGGAAAACTTCGGGAAAGACGCTATCGATGCCGATGGCCATCTATCTGAAACCTATCAAGGTACACCTTTAGGAGTAGAGTATCTTGCGTTACAGGAAAAGGTCGCCGGTGTCTTAAGTGGCAACGCGCTGGAATTTGCGGTCTTTAATCACCTCTATTCCTTCTTCAGCCGCTACTATCAGGATGGCGACTTCATCTCAAAGCCACGCTACTCCAAGCGCCAACGTTACGCGATTCCCTATAATGGCGAGGAAGTCCATTTGCACTGGGCTAACAGGGACCAATATTACGTCAAGACTGGCGAACACTTCCGGGATTACTCGTTTCAGGTGCGCGATTTAACCGTACATTTCAAGCTCAAAACTGCCGACGTGGAACAGGACAACGTCAAGGGCGACAAGAGATTCTTCCTACCCCTCGATGAGGAACCCGCCTGGGATGAAAATACCAGACAACTAGAAATTCCTATTGGATTTCGTCCGCTTACCGTGCAGGAGGAAATCACCTACGGAAATAGAAACCAACAGGAAGCGATTCTCGCCGAAGCTGTCACCAAGATACCCGGTCGACTCGAGCAGGTACCTGAGGCGTTTAATGCGCTAACCGCTGAGAAGCGAAGAAGCGCGGATAGCAAGCCGGTCTCGGTCCTCGAACACCACTTAAAACAGTACACCCGTCGCAACACTTCGGACTTCTTCATTCACAAAGACCTCAAGGGATTCCTCGTGAACGAGCTTGATTTCTTTCTCAAGAACGAAGTACTGAATCTGGACGAAGTACATACGGGTGGAGAGGAGCGTGCGGAGGGATGGTTTCAGACGTTAAGGACGATCCGTTCCGTTGGCAGTCAGATAATCGATTTCCTGAATCAGATCGAGAATTTCCAAAGGATGTTGTGGGAGAAGCGTAAGTTCATCACCGAGACGCAGTACTGTATTTCGGTCGGACACATTGAAAGCGATTTCTACGAAGATATCGCAGGATGCGAGGCACAATGGGAGCAATGGAACGTACTACTTAACATAGGGGAAGATGACCCCGACCTTTTTACTCAGGCCACTGACAATGTAGGCAACCGTGTGGTATTCCTGCAGAATAACCCTACGCTTCCTCTCGATACTAAGCACTTCGACGAGGACTTCACTGATCGCCTTATAGGCAGTTACGAGGATCTAGACAGCATGACGGACGGGCTGTTGATCCACAGCGAGAACTTCCAAGCGCTATCGCTGATACAGGCCAGATACCAAAGTAGGATACAGTGTATCTATATTGATCCTCCATACAATACGAATGCGTCTTCGATCGACTATAAAAACGGCTACAAGGCATCAAGCTGGATGTCATTACTCGACGACCGATTACGTATTTCTAAACCACTGTTGACCATCGACGGCGTCCTCGCTACTGCCATTGATGACGAACAGCAACGTGAACTTAGTTTTCTCTTATCTGGCAACTTCGCGAATAGGCTTCTAGGGACGATCTGTGTGCGTGCCAATCCGTCGGGTCGACCCACTCAGACTGGCTATTCTGTATCACACGAATACCTACTCTTCGCTGGCAAAGGTGACAACTCGGTCATTGGGAGAATGCCTCCTACAGCGGAACAGAGTGCACGATTCTCGCAGATTGATGAAGAAGGCCCGTTTGAATGGCGCAATCTACGACGTGAAGGAGCAGGATCGGATCGTGCAGCGCGACCGACTATGTACTATCCAATCTATCTTCGGGGAACCTTACTTCGGGTACCGAACATGGAGTGGGATGTGCAGAAACGCGAATGGTGCATCCTAGAAGATCCAAAAGCAGACGAGACAATAGTCTGGCCGAACAACGAAGACGGCATAGAGAAACGATGGCGATGGGAATGGCAAACAGTCATATCTAATATGAGATTGCTCGCGGTAAGACCGGACCGGAGTGGTAATCCCTACGTCTATGTAAAGCGTCGGCCTCACGAAGAGGGTGTGGTATCTGTTTCGTCATGGTTCGACGCGAAATACTCGGCAACGGAGCATGGGACGGCCTTACTTAAATCCTTGTTTGGGCAGACTCCGTTCTCGTATCCGAAATCGATTCACGCTGTTGCTGACGCAATATACATCGGCGGAGCACGACGGCGGTCTGCGGTAGTATTGGATTACTTCGCTGGCTCTGGTACCACGGGACACGCCGTCATTAACCTTAACCGTGAGGACGGCGGTGAGCGCAAGTTCATCCTTGCAGAGATGGGCAACCACTTCGACACGGTGCTGCTACCTCGTATCAAGAAGGTCATGTTCACTCCGGAGTGGAAGGACGGTAATCCAAAACGCATGGCGACCATTAAAGAAGCCGAGGGCGGTCCGCGTATTGTCAAGTACATACGCTTGGAATCCTACGAGGATGCGTTGAACAACATCGACTTCGACAAGGCATCCGGGCAATCTGCCATACAATTCCACGATTACCTGCTCAAATACATGCTTCAATGGGAAACGAAACGCAGTTCGACCCTCCTGAACGTCGAGAATCTGTCCCAGCCTTTCAACTACTCACTCAATATCCATGTAGACGGTCAGACCCGGCAGCAGACCGCCGACATCCCGGAGACGTTCAACTACCTGATCGGTCTGTGCGTCGAGACCCGTCGTGTATACAACAAAGATGACGTGAGGTACGTAGTCTACTGTGGCCGGATAGAGCATCGGCGCGTCGTAGTCATCTGGAGGGAAACCAAGGATTGGGACAAAGCCGCTCTAGAGCGCGATCTTGAGTTTGTAGACGACAAGAAACTGACGGAGGGTGTCGATGAGATCTATGTAAACGGCGATTCACTTATCCGGGAAGCCAAGGCACTGGATCCCGTGTTTAAGCGAAGCATGTTCCAAGACGTAACGGCGTAAACAAGGACTACTACTCGACACCAATGATGTCCGTATCCTAGCATGGCATCATCGCTGACAGTGTAAAGCGTGGTTGCTTCCAGCATCAAACAAAGTTCCGTATAGGCTCAAATCCGACGCGGAAGTTCTGGAGTAACAATTATGAATAACAAGCCGGTTACATCCCTACCAGCTCTCAGAGTACGCCAATGGCTTGCAGATTGGGATTTAATCGAATGGCGGGCACACGAAAATCGAGCCAAGCCAAAGCACTGGTTTTACCAGTTTAGTATGGTCGCATCTAAACTGAAGGTCCTTAGCGGTGTGTATCCTCGAACCACAACTGATCGCATTGACTCGACAGAGGACTTAGGAATTCAACGTCGACGAGACGAAAGTCGTTCAGCTGAAATTCAGAGATTCATTAAATCGGGGTATCCTTGGTCAGCGCTCAGTGAGGCAAAGAGAAACTCGGGAGAGTTTGAGGATCTTCGACAGCCAGGATGGTTGCCTACGGCAGTAGTGGTGAACATCTTGCTTCCCAAAGATACGAGACGTGGCAAGACAGTTTCCCCGAACGACCTTATCAGGGTCAAAGATAACGACGATGGATACGCAAACATCTTATTACCCGAGTCATTTAACAATGAGAATTGGCAACCAGATGGCATCCATCCTATTGAGGTGATTGACGGCCAACATAGGCTTTGGGCCTTTGCAGAAGAAGAACTCGACGGCGATTTTGAGTTACCAGTTGTGGCTTTCGTTGGTTTAGACCTCAGTTGGCAAGCATATCTCTTTTACACAATTAACATAAAACCGAAGAAAATCAACACTAGTCTAGCCTTTGATCTCTACCCACTCTTGCGAACAGAACAATGGTTGGTCAAGTTTGAGGGACACTCCATATACAGGGAGACAAGAGCTCAAGAACTTGTAGACTTGCTCTGGTCCCACGAAGAAAGTCCTTGGTATCATCGCATAAATATGTTGGGCGAAAGCGGAAATCGGGGACTCATGGTCACTCAAGCAGCATGGGTGCGATCCCTAATGGCATCTTTCATTAAAAACTGGGAAGGACATAGAATAAAGATTGGTGGCCTTTTTGGCTCCGCAGTCGGTCAACACGATACAGTACTGCCTTGGAATCGTGCTGAACAAGCGGCTTTTTTGATAGTTATAGGGCAACTAGTGAAAGACGCGATTCGCATGGCAGAACAACCTTGGATAAACGCTCTGCGTAATCAGAATATCCAGGAATCACTTCTTTCTGATGATGATCTCGCTTTTGTCGGACATAATACACTCTTGAATCAGGATCAAGGTATTCGAACACTGTTGCAGATAGTGAACGACCTGTGTTTTGTACGAACCGATTACCTTCTGCTCTATGATTGGGGTGGTATGACACATGAGGAAAAAGATCAAGAACCTATTAAGGTTGGCATCCAGTCATTACTGAAAGAAGAGAGAATTATAGGTTTTCTTACGGAGTTAGCTGAGAATCTAGTTACTTACGACTGGCGTGCGTCAAGTGGACCAGGATTAACAGATGAGGAAAGAACTCGGAAAGCAGCGTTTCGGGGAAGCGGTGGGTACCGAGAGTTGCGTCAGGATGTTCTCCATCACCTTTCTGGTTGCCACGGTGCAGTAGCAGAATCTGCAAGTGACGTAATCACGAGACTAGGATACAAGTAATAATGACGTTTAGTGCCTATCATAGGGAATCAGTACAAAGTGCCAGCCATTCAGTAGTACGAGAGGCCATACCGAAGTTAAAACACAACTGGTCACAGGAGTCATGGCTCGCATGCAGTAATCCCTATAGACAAGATCCTGAAAGACAGCCTAACCAAGAGGATCACGATTCTGATCTTACACCACTAGCAGAATATGTTGCAGCTTCTGTGGTCACTCATTGCTTTGATGGGTGGTCTTATCTTGGCCAAGCGTTAGAAGCTGAAATGGCAGGTAATCCGAATACCGCGTTACATCTCGGATACTATGCAGAACTTCGTGCCGCTATGTCTGTGCTAGCAAGTGTTGGCATTGGAGTATTTCGATGGAGACATGTTGTTTTTACAGATGAAATGCAATGCGTAACTCTAAATCACAATAACAGCCATGTATTTACTTGGGAAGCACTGCAAGCGTGGGCGGATTCGACATCAGGCCGGGATACACTTTTTAGAGTTATTAGGCCTGGAGGAATATCATTAGGTGAATGGTTAAGTTATTTTACCGGTAGTTCTAACTTTATTGCTTCAGACTGGTTAAAACAGTGGGGACTTGATATATCCCGACTGGACGGTGACAGGAGTACACGCAATCGAATTAGTTACCGTCCAACCGCCTTAACTACTCCAGAGCCGATACCTGTCGCTGAAACAATGAAGTCAATTCTGGGGTTCTGGGAGGTTTTTGAACCCGGCGCCTTCGGCGGATTCCCTCTTGTAGACCGCTATTTACTACGCAGAAGTCTAGCTTTGTTAAGCGAAATTAGCACCGACGATAGCGAAGTGACAAAAGACATTTATGAAATCCGTAAAGAAACAATGCTCGGTTCACTTAATCCGAGTGAGTTCACGGCGGATCAGTGGAAAAGTTTCTTGGAATTTGACAATCTCCAAGATTCCCCCAAGATCATAATTGATGCTAGCGCTAACGATGATGCATTTCATCCACAGCACTCAAAGCAGGTACTTGCAAGAGCTACTCTTCTGCTTCGTGTTGCAACAGGCGCCACTGCGGATCTGCTGGACGAAGCCGGTCCATCCTTAAGAGAGGATTTGGCCTTCTGGTGGTCGAGTACATCCGTCAGACGACGGTTATGGTTAGAAAACGACGACCCCTCCTCATTCGTATATCTGTGGAATGATATTAGCGAAGCCTTAAGTAGTTTCGATGATTACATGCCTAACGACTACTATTCTCTCTGGTTACGAAATGCTCGCGAAGCAGCGACTCTTGCCACAACCGAACGTGCTTTCTTATGGGGAGTTGGACTTTGAAGTACATGGGATCTAAACGTGTTATGCTAAATAACGGACTTGGAGATATCTTGTTGGCCCAAACAAAACCAGCTACTCGTATGGTTGATCTGTTTTGCGGAGCTGGCTCCGTTTCATGGTTCATAGCGTCGCATCTCAACAAACCTGTCCTTGCGTGCGATCTCCAGCAATACGCTGTGATACTTGCAGGTTCAGTTGTAAAACGCATTAAATCCGTAGACGTTGAGGAAATAGATAAACTGTGGCTTATTCAAGCAGAACGAATACGAGCTAAGTTAAAAGGTTGGGACGAGGCGGAAAAACTCGACAACGCAAGGTACAGTACAGCAAAATGGCGACGATGCGCACAACAGTTGTGTTCGTCGGATTCGACTACAGAATCCCCATTGGTCTGGAGGTGTTACGGCGGACACTATTACAGCCCTTCACAGGCTTTAACTTTTGATTCCATGCTTCGATCATTACCAGTTGACGAGACACTTAGGGAACTCTGTCTTGCGGCTGTGATTATTGCGGCAGGAAATTGTGCGGCAGCTCCAGGACATACCGCTCAACCTTTCAAAGCGACGCAAACCGCGGGCAGTTACCTACGAGAGGCCTGGTTGCGCGATCCATTCAGCTATGTACGCAAGGCACTGAAAACTCTTTGCCAAATTCATGCGAAAAAGCGAGGTGAGGTACGTGTCGGTGATGCGAACAAGATAGCTAAAGAACTGAACCCCACTGATGTCGTTTTTGTTGACCCTCCATATTCTTCGGTACAATACAGCCGTTTCTACCATGTTCTGGAGACCATAGCTAGACTATCTTGCGGTAAGGTTGACGGGGTAGGTAGATACCCTCCACCAGAAGAAAGACCCAATTCAGCTTACAGTAAAAAAAGAACCTCTACTAAGGTGATTACGGATCTACTTCGTACACTTTCAACAAACGGCTGTAAGGTTGTCGTCACTTTTCCCAAAGATCAAAGTAGCAACGGATTATCTGGAGATAAACTCCATTCAATAGCCTGCGAGTTCTATAATGTCACGCTTCATTCCATAATGTCGACATTTAGCACATTAGGAGGTAATAGATCGAATCGTGATGCGCGCAAGGTGTCGTCGGAACTCATTCTTATACTCAGGCCTAGATGATAGAAAAGCTAGAAACTCTGGAATGACTACTTAATGAAGTGAATAACGATAGGCATTCCATAAACACCAAGGTTGGGGACGCCCGACCGTGAAAATGCAGGACATTACTCTAAGGATAAATCAAGTAGGGAAAGTAGCTCGGCTGTAATACGGTATTTAGCGCCCGTGAAAGTTGGGGAATGGTATCATGAACGTCAGAATTGACATCCCGAAGCATAAGATTGCGAAGTTTTGTCAACGACACAAAATCCGGCGCCTTGCCTTATTTGGATCGGTACTGCGTGGAGACTTTGCGCCTGCAAGCGATGTGGACATACTCGTCACCTTCGAACCGGATACTCGTATTGGCTATATCGGGCTGGCCGGCTTAGAGATCGAGCTCAAGGAATTACTCGGGCGGAAGACCGATCTGCACACCCTCGAAGGAGTCGAAAGAAGCCGCAACTGGTTGCTTCGCAAGGAAATACTTGGTTCGGCGGAGACAATTTATGAGCAGACGCGATGATCGAGTAGCCCTGACAGATATGCGGAACCACGCGGTGGAAGCGGTCGCTTTACTCGGCGAGGCCAGCCTGAATGATCTCGCAGAAAATCGGGTCACGGAACTTGCATTAATTAAACTGGTGGAGATCGTCGGCGAAGCGGCCAACCGCATTTCCGTGGAGACGCAACAGAGCCACAAGGAGATCCCTTGGACCCAGATTATCGGAATGCGTAACCGATTGGTCCACGGCTACGATGACATCAGTCTTGAAAGACTGTGGAACACGATAAAGTGGGAACTGCCGCCGCTCATGGAGCAACTTGATACCATCATCGGCGAAGAGAATCTGTAATGCCTTCCGTACAGCATACCAGCCTGGATCAGCGTCTGGTCTTGTTGGCGTGGATGAATCGACAGTTCGGATATGAGCAGAACCGCGATCTGCTGTTGGATATGAAGAAGGCCGACGAGGGTTTTGACGCCGACGGACACAGTTTCATCTACCACAGGTTGATCAGTCGTGGCGAAGCAGTAAAGATCCCTCCCGAAGTACTAGCCCGGTACGACGAAAACATTCGCAATCACCTCCTGGCCATGAACGCTCTGCGTTCCGATCCCATCATCTTGCGTTACTTCCAACACCTAGCGGCGTGGTTCACGGAGTTTGCTCTCGATAGCTACTTCAACAGACCAGGGCAAACCGTGAGCGCTCTGAACGAGTTCGCCAGAGCTCGCGACGCACGTAATTCGAATCGGATCGCATTCTCCAGGTCCGATCTGCGCAAGTTGGCGTTCTGGATGGCGACTGGAAGTGGCAAGACGCTCATCATGCATATTAACTACCGGCAGTTCCTCCACTACAATGATCAGCCCCTGGATAACATCCTTCTTATTACGTCCAACGAGGGGCTGAGCACACAGCACATTGAAGAAATGACGGCGTCGAACATCCCCTGTCGACGCTTCGAACGACACGAGGACAGCCTGATGTCCTCCATTGACGACGCGGTGCAGGTCATAGAAATCACCAAGCTAACAGAACAGAAGCGTGGCCGCGGTGTAAGCGTGCCCGTTGAGGCATTCGAGGGAAACAACCTGATCTTCGTTGATGAGGGGCACAAGGGTTCCGGCGGCGAGGCATGGAGGAGAGTGCGAGAGGAATTGGGAAAGACGGGTTACACCTTCGAATACAGCGCGACGTTCGGCCAAGCACTGTCATCTGCTGGAAATGACGCACTTATAGCAGAATACGGTAAGGCGATCGCCTTCGACTATTCGTATCGATACTTTCACGGTGATGGATACGGAAAGGATTTCCGGGTACTCAACCTGAGCGAGGAAACGACCAGCGAGTATACCGATCTGCTATTGTTGGGAAACCTTCTCTCTTACTACGAACAGCAACGCGTGTTCGAAGCACGGGGCGAAGTGTTGCGTCCTTACGGACTGGAACGTCCCCTCTATGTTTTCGTGGGCAGTAAGGTGAACGCGGTATACACCCAGAATAGGCAGAAGCGGAGCGACGTGCTGGCGGTGGCCCGTTTCCTGCATCGCGTCCTGAGCAACCCCGACTGGACCATAGACGGCATCGGGAAAGTCCTCAAAGGAGAGACCGGTTTTTACACACCTCATGGACAGGATGTGTTCGGTGACCATTTCAAGTATCTTCGTGAAGAGAATCTGTCTCCCCGAGAGATATATAGGAGTCTACTCGTTTGCGTTTTCCACGCCCCGGTATCGGGTGGACTGCATCTGTCCGCAATTCGCGGTTCAGATGGTGAAATTGGGCTGAAGGCAAGCGGCTCAGAAAAATACTTCGGACTGATCTATATAGGCGACTCACCCGCGTTCAGGAGTCTAGCTGCGTCGGACGATTCCGGCATAGTTCTTGAAGAAGATGCACTTATTGGGGGGTTGTTCGACGATATCAACAGTCAAAGCACCACGGTTAACGTGCTCATCGGTGCCAAGAAGTTCATGGAAGGCTGGGATTCCTACCGGGTATCCAATATGGGACTGCTGAACGTCGGCAAAAGCGAAGGGTCAGAAATCATTCAACTCTTCGGACGCGGCGTACGTCTGCGGGGCAAAGACCGTTCCCTTAAACGGAGCACCGCTCTGACCGGCGATCACCCTGACTGGATCGAACTGCTGGAAACACTGAACATATTTGCTGTAAGGGCAAATTACATGGCTCAGTTCCAAGCGTATCTGGAGCGGGAAGGAATTGAGACCGAAGGATACCTAGAACTACCGCTCTCCATACGTCCTGAATCGAATTTCTTAAACAAGGGGCTTCTGATACCCCGAGTACCAGAGAACAACGATTTCGCTCTGGAAGAGGTTCTTGTATTAGCACCGGACCAGACAGTACAGGTCCGGGTAGATATGAGCACCAAGGTTCAGACCCTTGAAAGCGGCGGTGAAGGCATTACTGAGATCGTCGCCCAAGCAGGCATGGACAGGACTCTCTCCGAAGATCTCTTGGATCTAATCGACTGGGAAAGAGTGTACATTGATCTGATCGAGTACAAGCAGTCGAAGAACCTGATAAACCTGATCATACGACCATCCCTGTTACGGCCTATTGTCTCGGATCACCTGCATTACACCCTCATTGCAGATGATGACCTGATCCATCCCCAATCGTTCGGAGAGCTAGCACGCCTTCAGGAAGCGGTGACTACGATACTACGCCGATATTTGGACGCTTTCTACCGTATCAAGCGACAATCCTGGGAATCGAACAGGATGTTGTACCAGACACTTGACGAACAGGACCGGAACCTGAGCTTCAACCTTACCTCTGATGGGACGGGCCAGTACATCGTCAGCGTACGTCGCTCCGAAGACTCAATGATTGATAAGATTAAACAACTCATTTCCGACAGCGATCGTATTTATCAGGAAGAATCGGCGGAACTGCCTCGCCTTCACTTCGACAGGCATCTCTATCAACCCTTGCTGTTAGAGCAAAATGAGAATGTGAAAAGTACACCACCGGCATTGACTAAAAGCGAACGGATATTCGTCACCGATCTGAAATCGCATTGGATGCGTGAGAAGAATCAATCCCTGCTGGGTGTCGAGGTCTTTCTTCTGAGGAATCTCAGCCGCGGGACTGGCGTTGGTTTTTTCGAATCGAGCGGATTCTATCCCGATTTCATCCTCTGGATCAAGGAAACATGTAAACAACACATCGTTTTTATCGAGCCTCATGGGATGATCCACGCAGAAGCATACGAGCACGACGAGAAAGCACAACTGCATGCAAGATTACCGGAAATGGCCAAAAAGATTGGTGAGAGAAGTGGACGCGACGACATTACGCTTGACTCGTACATCATTTCGGCAACGCGTTTCCAAGACCTTCGCAAGAGGTATGGCGACGGAACTTGGGATATGGAAAGATTCGCAGAAGCCCACATACTCTTCGCCGAGCAGAACGACTACTTGAACCACGTTTTCAAAGCTAAGATTGCCATATGACGCAACCTCCTATGACCCCTTTCGAAGAACTCGTGCACATCATGGCGAAACTCCGGTCGAAGGGAGGCTGTCCCTGGGACCGGGAACAGAC
>JAPPNJ010000211.1 GCA_028818705.1 Candidatus Poribacteria bacterium | reverse complement strand
AGCTAACAGCATATCCTACGATGAAGAATCGTCAATTTTTGGCGAAGGTATTGTTAAAGGTATTTTGTGTAAAAGTAAAACAATATGTCAGATACCCGGTACTGAGCGATGATGCTTGTATTTGAAGTTTCGCAAATTTGCGCTCAACAATACGCTAAAAGCGAGAACTGGGTATTCTGACACATTATAAAAGTCCTAAAAAGTATATAACATTTTCCAAAAAACGCAAGAAAAATATCGTCTGTTTTCTTAATTTTCTATCTCCTATGGCGGTGTGAAAATTATTCATCCCACGGCAACGGCACGTCTAACCGTTCGCTGACGGCGCGTGCGGATTCCTGCTCCATTTCACCGTAGCGGATACCCTCGTGGCGGTGTCGTTCCATCCGTTCCGTTTCGATCGCACCCGGTAGCAACGCCTTGTCAGTTCCCGGCAATGGTTCGTAAGTTTCCCGGACATCATGCACCATACGATCGACTTCAGCGTTGAAAACGGCAGTTGGCACAACGGATTCGATGTCTATTGCGAGGACCATGCCACCCATTCTGCCGCCGCTCCATTTTGCGGTGTCTTCAGGGGGTGTTTCGGTGAAGCCAGTCAATGCGCCACCAAGCAGGCTTGCCACGGCAGTGTAGCCGATGCTTTTGAAAAAAGCCGCTGGGATCACTGAAAGGAGGGCATCGAAATCGGGGCCCCGTTGGTAATCCGCCATAATACAGGTAGCGGCATCCAGCACAACCGGTGGTTCCTCACCAGAGGGGATAGCGAAACAGATGGGCGGGTTGCCGTAGTAACCGAGCTGCGGTTTGGGGTCTTGGTTGCCAGCGTTACCTTGGTTCTGATACCCCTGCACTGAGAAACCGATACAACCGGCTTCATTACAGATGCGCGCATAGTGTCCTGCGGATCCGTAGTGTCCAATATAACGCACCAGTCCCATCCCGATGCCGACCGCTTTTGCTTTGGCAATGGCGTGCTCCGTGGCGCGCACCATCGGCAGATAACCGAGTGTGCCGTTTCCGTCAAGCACGACTGCAGTCGGTGTCTCATGAATGATTCGGATGTCGGGATTAGGGTTGAAACTACCGTTTTCAAAGCCGCCACAATATCCGTTGACGGTTCGCGTGCCGTGGCTGCGGACACCTCGGAGGTCAGAATTAACAAGTAGGCGGCTGATGAGTGCTGCGTGTTCGTGTGTAATACCTGCCTTTTCAAAGCAGGCAGTGCTGAAGTTAAGAAGTCGTTCCTCGTCTACATGGACAAAATCTTCTGGCGGTCGATTCATATATTTCTCCTTCCGTTCCACAATAATCAGAGTTCTGTTTATAGTGCCTTGTTATGCTTGAAATGATGAGGGAAAATATTTATTTCACCTATCAATCTTCAGATTCAAACACTTCTTCTGGTAGGAGCGAGCTGTGCTCGCGATCTTTAACCCCATCAATTTTAGCGCGACATAACAATACCGATAACTATACCACAAAAATTGTAAGATGTCACGTTTTTTCTAAAAAATGGGAACTTTCCACAACTTTTGAAAACAAAACACTTCTTGCAGAGGCATTTGAACCGGTATACACCCGGAACGCCACAATTATCCAAATCAAATTACCGATCTTTTTGTAAAGCTGTTTTTCTCTCCCTGATTAGTACAGTGCCATCTTGACGCACGTTTGCAAGAGTCGTACCATCAGCGGAATGCAACAACCCCTTGGAACCGCTCGGAATGTCAGCAAGCGTTGGCGTAAGTTCCTTTCCTGTTGCAGCATGCCATACCCGTACCTTATTGTTCCAATCCCCAGTCGCGATGATTCTTTTCCCATCCTTTGAAAATACCACAGTACGCACAGCACCTGGACCTTTAAATATGACCCTTTTGCGTATGCCTGTCCTTGCATCCCACAAATATATTGTCCCTTTTTCGATAGTGTAATAGTCTCCACCCGTAACGATAGTATTCCCATCGGGGGAATAAGCGATAGGTCCTATATCATACTCACGGTTTTGCAGTAGCAAAAAGATGGTGTCAATCAAACCAAAATGCGCAAGTGTTGCTTTATGTTTGCCTGTTTTCGCATCGCGTAACAGCACGCGATCATTGTATGAACTCACCACGGCAATCGTTTTACCATCGGGAGAATACGTGATGTTAAAAATGATACCATCTTTATCTCCAGTAAAAGTGTTTTTAAGCTTTCCTGTGGACGCATCCCAAAAGTGGACCTTTCCGTTTTGATTCCCGGTGACAATTGTTTGGCTGTCAGGCGAATATGCGGCGGCGTTGATGCGCATATATCCTGTAAGTGTTGCTTTGGGTTTACCTGTCGCGGCATCCCACAATCGCACTGTTCCATCTGAACTGCCCGTAGCGATCGTGTTTCTGTCTGGCGCGTATGCGACAGATTTAACCCTCTCTGTGTGACCAGTGAGCGTAGATTTAAGTTTCAGTGTTTGTGTATCCCACAATTGCACACTCCCGTTTCCGCCGCCGCAGACGATGGTGTTGCCATCTGGGGAGTATGCTAAGGACCTCACGCCGCCGACTGCGGAAGCGAGTGTCGTTTGGTGAGTTCCCGTGGTGGCATCCCACAACCGAATTGTCCCATCGTAGCTGCCTGTCGCGATAATCTTGTTATCTGGGGAATATGCTATACAAGAAACCTGTTTTGTATATCCAGTAAGCGTGATTTTCTGATTGCCAGTTTTTCCGTCCCACAAGTATGTTGTGTTGTCGTCCCTCCCTACAGTGGCGAAAGTTGGTCCATCCAAAGAGAACACAACTAAATTGACCCCTTTTAGATGCGTGTTTTTTAGGGGTATGCGTTTTCCGGTTTGTACATTCCATAAGCGGGCAGCGTTGTTAAACCCATCAAAGGAGGCGGAGGCAATATGACTTCCGTCAGGCGAAAAGGTGATGGATTTAACTCTGTCTAAGTGTCCAAGACGCATCTCTTTTGCTTCTCCAGTAGTGGCATCCCATACCTCTACTGAATACCTGGAACTTCCACTCGCGTTTTCCTTTTTCGCGCGAACACCAATGCCAATCCTGTTGCCATCGGGTGAAAAAGCGAAAGGGAAGGGATATCCTATGTTCGGACGTTGGAGCAACTCTAATGCTTTTCCTGTTTGTGGATCATGGAACCAGATGCCGATAGAGGTTGAAATCGCCAGTTGACTACCATCTGGAGAAAAGTGGACTTCGCCGAGGGCACCTCTGCCGATACGTGCTATTACATCTTCGGGTAAGCCGATTTGTGGGTTATCCTGTGCGGTTGATGGGAAAGAGCAGACTGAAACTGAAACGATAATTGCTGTGAATATGAGAAAAAAGGAAGTTTTCATGGTGAGGTATCTCCTTTTTGGATCGCAAACAGTTCATTTTTCAAAAAGCCTATTAGGTTCGGTTTCTAAGGTTACTTTTGTTGTAAAATGTTTCGGTTTCTTTCAGAAAAATCAGGTTTGCTAAACACATGAAAACTTCCTATACAAGTTTTAAGGGTCAATCTGCTTATGGAACCGCTTTTCGCCATCTTTGATGGTGAAGATGACTGCGCTTTTGGTCGGATGACGATTTTCGTTATAATTGGCAATGGTCGTCGCGCCGATGTAATTCTCAGTAGCAGCGAGTTGCTCCCGTATCTTTTCTGGGTCGAGGCTGCCGGCGCGTTCAACGGCTTCAAAAAAGAGTTTGACAGCGTCGTAACTCACCGCGACACCACCGGTAGGTGTAGATTCATAGATGGCTTCGTAAGTGTCAACAAACGCTCTGGCGTTCGGTTCATTTGTGTCTGGCGAGAAGTGTCCGCTGAAAAAGCTGCCTTCTATTTCGGCATCTGCGTCATCGAACAGAAGTTCGCTGTCCCATGAATCCGCCCCGAGGAAGATTGTCGGTGCTCCATCGGCGTTTTGCAATGGGATTGCTCGTGCCTGTTGCGTTATGAGCGCGATGTCCTGAACGAAACCGGCTGTGAAAAGCGCGTCGGGCTTCGCGGCTGCAATATTTGTTAATTGTGCTGTAAAGTCTGACGGATCGCCTTCGTAAAATTCATTAGCGACAATTTCGCCACCGAGTTTGCTGAAGTTGAGTGCGAAAAATTCGGAGATACCTTCAGTGTAAAGATCGCCACTACGTGTGATAACCGCGGCGGTAGAGAGGTCGAGATCCGATATAGCAAACTGTGCCATGACAGCACCTTGAAAACTATCCGTAAAGGATGCCATGAAGACGAAGTCGCCGGCGTTTGTCACGTTTGGGTTGGTTGCTGTTGTCGTGATCATCGGGATTCCGTGGCGTTGCGCGACCGGACCGACTTCAACAGCATGTGAGGAACGGTTAGGTCCTATGAGCGCGATAATTTCGTCTTCAACGATGAGCGTTTCAGCGATTTGCGCGGAGACCTCTGGTCCCGCCTCTTGGTTAATGTGTCCGATTAATTCGACAGGCATTCCAAGAAGTCCACCCCGCTGGTTAATCTCGGTGACAGCCATCTCCGCACCGTCTGGATAGGTGACGCGTTCACCAGCAACAACAAAACCGATCTTGAGCGTCTCCTCTTGTTGAGGGACAATAACTTTTTGGATGTTATCGCAGCCTACGTATATCATTAACAGGACGCTTAAACTGATTAAGGCCAAAAATTTATGCATGCGTGTAAATTCCTTATATAATTTTATCTTCCTCTAAACGCGCAGTGATTTCTGGAAACTGCTGCTCGCTGAACACGAGTTGAAAGATACCTGCCCGTGTTGTGCCTTCGCGCACCGTCATCGTGCCGGTGTTGTTGAATGTATCCTCCAGCGTTTTCAGCACTTTTTCCTTATACTCGGTATCAAGGTTGCCGCCGAGATGCTCTCCTTTTGTGTCGAAAATTAGGACGCGTGTTAAGCCGCCAAACTCGCGCGTCATCGCAACGAAATCTGGGTAGATACGCCCCTGTTTCCAACCTTGCACGTAATACTCACCGCGTTGACGCGCAGCGATGCGATGCCACCATTGTAGAGCGCGACGTTCGTCAAGGTAATACGCAAATTTCTTTTCAAACTCGTTATCGAAATGTTGTTCAAATATGGGCTCAAAGAGGCTGAGTTGAACCGGACTACCATACCTTGTAAGGGGTCTATCATCGGCTCTAACCTCTATTTGATATGTGTCTCGGAGTTTGTAGTTGGGTTCTCTTGTCTCTAAGTCAAATCGGATTTCACCGTGATCCAGTTTTCTACGAAAGATATGTTCCGCCTGCTGTTCGACTTCACGCTTTACATGCTCCCGCAACGTATGGACGAGATAAGAACGTTTACCGTAAATATCTTCTTCGGTTTCCCCATTTTGTTTGAGGCTTTCAAACATCTGCAACGCAATGCGAACAGCGCGCCATGGATTCGGCAGAAGGTCTGACAGACGGCGCGCAAAATCGGAGATGTCAACTGTTTTGTCAATATAAGGTTCTTGATCGGTATGGTAAATAGGCGGTGCATCGCCAACGTCAACGGTTGCAGATTGCCATATTGTCCTATCAGGTGCTGAAGCATTCGGATTCGGAGCTTGGATCTTTGACCACTTTATATGCGGTAGAATATGTGCTTGGTAATTGAGCTGTCCCCACTCGTCTCCATTCTTATGGAGGACCATCGGCAAATAGATCACCTGATTGCGAAATTGCGATCGGCGTTTCACAGTTTGTGGGCGGACATCAAAGCGTTTCTGTGTATCTGCAGCACCGAGTACTTCATTACCTAAACCGGTGAGACCTTGGGATTCTAATCCCTGCTTGACCTGCTCGACGGCGATGCCCACGTCGGTGTTATTGCAATAGACGTAACACTGATCCAGTGCCTCTCGTCCTGTAAGTTGCGCATGCGGTTGCCGCATCACACGCCCTACAAGTTGCGTGATCGCTTTCTGTGCTTGTGTATTGTCTAACATGACCAATAGGTAAGCGAAGGGGCAATCCCAGCCTTCCATCAGTGCGGATTTTGTAATGATCCAGCGAACTTGCGACATTTCAGAGCGTAGGTCTTCGTTTTGGAGTTCATCGTTTTCGGCAGATTTGACACGGATTGCCTCCGGCAGTACCCCTAAACGGATGAGATACTGGCGTACATCCTCGGCATGGATCCGCTCGCCATCTCTCTGATCTTTGCCTGTCCGCTCGACTCGGACAACAGCGATCGGGCGGATATATCGGTCGGTGGTATTTTCAAGCGATTCTGCCTCACTGTTGAGTCGCTCAAGTTCGTCAACTGCCTGCTGCAAAGTGTATTGCCAATCATCTCGCCAAGAGACGTTTTTGGCATTTTTCCTGAAATTGGATTTCACTTGTACAGGTAACTTAATCATCTCCTCTTTTTTGAGAGCGGTTCCGTCAATATCAACGAGCAGATTGCTGATGCCGCGGTTGGGTGTGGCGGAGAGTTCAATTATCATTTGCGGATCGAGACGGTTGATGGAGCGTGCGAATTCTTCGTTTGCCTCGCGTCTACTCGCGCCATACGCTTTATGCGCTTCGTCCAAGATAACAACGGGCCGCAGCGTTTTAAATACGTTAAATAGACTCTGCATGACGAGCCCCGTATTTTTATGACACTCCAGATCGGGATATTCATTCCGCATACGAGCGTCACCGAAGAGGTCGTCACTGTCGGGGAAAAAACTCGGATACTTCCCGGTATCTCTAAACATCCGAAGGAATTCCTTGCCTTTTTGTCGATTCGCAGCGGGCAACATAAGCAGCATAACACACAAGTAATTGGCGATGTCATCTCTATTGAAAGCGTCATCCTTTTCCAGCATTTTGACGCTACCGGCACTTGCACGCGCTAACATTTTACGGTAGGGATGTTCCTTGTTCCATAAAGCGGCTTTGGTTTGGGCGTAGATCGCCTTCGTCGGTACAATCCATAATGTCAGTCCGCGCTGCCGGTGGAGGCGTTCCAAAGCGGATGCTGCGAGCAGCGTTTTACCGCCACCGGTGGGTACTTTAAAACAGGCATGCGGGATCGGACGGTTTGCGTCGTCGGTGCGAGTAACGTAGTCGCCAGCAGTTAAGGCAACGCTGTCGTTCTGTTTCAAATTCTGCCACGCCTTTTCGGGATAATTCCGCAACTCTGCGGGAATCTCATCAACGCCCGCTTGTCTCAATGCCTCTATAGCGGTTTTTGAAGTATTCTCAACCTCAGATAGTGCCTCTAACCAGCGGGTAAAAGCGTCCAATGCGTTCTGTTGATATATTTTTAATTCCATTATGCTTCTACCTCTCTACCTTTCATGCAGCACATAAGGGAGTTGACAAAATGTGATTCCCATCTTTGTGAGTTCGCGCTGTCCGATGTAATTGCCTGCTGCATAGACAATCGCTTTTTTGCCGTTCTGACGACTGGCATATCGGATGCGTTCGGCGTGATCCTGTGTTAGGAGTGCTGCGTCGCTGGATAAGAACGCAAGATCGGGTTGGTAGTGCAAGTAGTAGTCGTTTGTGTCCTCTGAATAAAAAAGCCCATCGTCGTTTTTCTGTGCCAGCTTCGTATTTCCAATAGAAATGCCAGCAGCCGCAAACAATAGGTGGGCAGCGAGGACTGGGTACGATGGCAGCGATTCCCCTGTGAGCATCGCTTTTATGTCAATAGGTTCACCGAGCGTGCAGTAGGTGAAAGAACCGCCGAGACCTTCTTTCAACGTCTTATTTTTAGCATTCTCAACGCCACTTATGACGCGCCGAACGCGTTCAGCAGTGATAGTGTCGGCATACTCTTCGCATTCTATCAGGATAAACTTGCGATTGCCTCTGTCTTCTTTGTTGAGTGCTAAAACTGCGTGAGCGGTGGTACCACTGCCAGCGAATGAGTCAAGGATAAGGTCATTTTTGTCTGTGGACACTCTGATTATTTTTTTAATTAAATCCGTTGGCTTTGGGGTCGCAAAAGGTTGGCCACGTCCAAAAATACCGATAAGTTCCTTAGTGCCATCGGCGGCAGTCCCTACATCACTCCATATAGTGAAGATGTTGACTCCTTTCTCACGGGCTTCACTGAGAAAACGCTTATATTGCGGTTTAGAGGTTCCTCTTTTTCCGAAGATAATTCGCTTTTCTTTTACGGCAATGTCGTACTTTTCTTTAGAGAACCTCCAACATCTGCCTATAGGGGGTAGATAAACTTTGCCAGTATTGGGGTTTATAATTTCGTATGTTAAATTTTCTCTGATATTGGGTGCATCCATTGGATCCACCACCCACGGACCCCGAGGATCGTTATCAGGATTGGAGAATTTGCTTTCATCAACGTCTCCAGCGTTGAAATTAAAGGAGGACTTTTCAAAGGCATAGCAAAGTATGTAGTTATGAGAAAGTGAAACATCTATATCATTTTGACTTGATTTTCTGTGATGCCACACAATATTAGCAACAAAGTTGTCTTCTCCAAAAATCGCATCCATCAACATCCACAAGTGATTTACCTCATTGTCATCAATGGAGATAAAAATTACCCCATCATCCGAAAGCAGTTCTTTGAGTAGATGCAACCGGGGCCACATCATGCAAAGCCATTTATCGTGACGCTCCATATCTTCATTGTCAACGGGACTGTGCTCCTTGAACCATTTCTGCATCGGGGGATTGTTTACGTCGTCGTTGTATATCCAATCTTTATTGCCGGTGTTGTAAGGTGGGTCTATGTAGATACATTTGATGCGGTTCGCATAGCGCGGAAGCAACGCTTTGAGGGCCTGCAGATTATCGCCGTGAATGATGAGATTATCTTCCTCACCGGATGGGTTACAAGATCGTCTTTCGTCGCGTTCAAGTGGACGATACGGGACAGAGAGATGGTGGGCGTAGATATGGTGTTTTCCTTTGAAATCGAGTGTTGGCATGTTGAAAGTTCTCCTTTCAAAATAGTATATACACCTGTTAAGCCGAAACGGAAATTGACACTTACCGCCATACATCTTAAGATGCTGCGCCTGCATGCTCTTTTCAATTCACATCCGTTACGGCTTTGAACACAGCATTAACCGCCCCAAAAAGTGTCGGCAAATGGGTTAAGGCAAAGTCTGCTCTGTTTTGGGTGAAGGTATCGCCGATAAGTTGTCCGAATTGCCACAACGTTCCGTCGGTGACAATACCGAACACGGGTAAAGCAGCACTTCCATTCATATTTTTGGCATTTATTTTTTGGGCGGCGACTAATTCCGCCAGACATTGCGCCCATCCTTGTTCAAAATCGTTTTTCTTTGCCTCAACGAGCAGTATCAACGGACTTCCGACAACGGTTTTGCCTAATTCAGATCGTGTGGAAATAAAGTAGTCCGGTATCCCATTCAAAACATCATCATAAGCGATGGATTGTTTTATCCAGAGGGCGTATTGGTCGGCGTAGGCTTTATAGCTCTCCTTCAAAATAGGAAAGATAATCGTCTCACACCGTGAGGCTTCGGATGCAAAAACATTGATGTGTTCCCGGGTAAATTCAAAATCTCGGAGAAATTCGGCCGAAGGGGTTGACGGCTCGGATTTAACAAAATCATCTTCCGAGTATGTGATTCTGAATTTTTCTTGGACTTCAGAGATCGTTTTGAAATCGCTAAATGCCACGGTTTTCCCTCTCTATTCAATCTTGTTTAACTTTTCTTTTTTGCTTGTATTATTCAACGATTTTTGATAAAGTATGTGGACAGCAAAATATTTCTGTCTATTATGCTCTAATTTTAGGAATTGAACCCTCTCCAGTCTAAAGACTGGAGATTCCTTTTGTTCCTTATAGGAACATTCCTTGATTTAACTCAAGGCAACCGGGACTTCTAATCTGAAGCCCTGGGGCGCCGCCATGTGCACCGCTACGGGGACACCTAAGCATCCCAGATACTTTTGTCTTATATTTATCGCACCCACACCATCACGATGATACGTGAAACCGCAGTTACACTTATATTCGCGTTTATTAGGTTTTTTCCTGTTACCACATTTAGGACAAGTTTGTGAGGTATATGCTTCGTTGATATGTTTCACTTTGATACCTAATGCTTTTGCTTTGTAGGTTATCATGTTTACCAACTTGGCGAATGGCCACTGATGCAGCTTCTGATTTGACTTTTTGCCGTAATCTATATTGTCGCGTATACCCGTCAAATTACCCACAACAATCGTACCAATACCTCGCAACTCACATTCATCCATCAACTTTCGCGTGTGCTTGTGCAAACCATCCTTGATTTGATTATCAATCCTTCTAATGCGTTTCCACTTGCGACGCGTAAGTTTCCACCAGCGTTTGGAATGGCGTTTACATTGACTAATGGCAGAATTGAATCCCGCAAGAACTTTGTTTCTAAGTCGATATAGCGAGCGGATATATCGTCCATTAAAAATCATAGCATCTTCACCATCAAAACACACCATCGGATGTATCTCACCCAAATCAACGCCTATAACACCTTTACCAGACTCTGGCTTTTCTATACTTTCGTAATATGTAAAATGCAACTCCCATTGTCCATAATCATAGACTAACTCAATAGTAGCAATCAAATGATTTGTGGACATATTAAAGTTTTTGGGGAGTTTAATATCTAATCTTGGTCTACCTGCGCCCATGGAAAGTAAAACGCGCTTGCCTAATAATCCACTCTCATAAAATCTAATCGCAGACTTTTTCCAGTGGGTGGTACGATATTTCTTTTTCTTATTAGGGGGCTTAGGTTTCTTGATACTGCCTGTTTTCTTAAGCACTGAATAGGACAACCAAGATTTGAAATATGAGGCACGCACAGCCTGTATACTCTGAGAATGTAAAGGCTGAGATTTTGACAAATTCTTATCCATCCAACCTTCGCAATCCTCACCAATATAAAAATCCTGATGAGCATGACCATATCCGCGTTTCCACTGATACAAGTCCATCAAATCACAACACTCACGCCATACAGCAGCTGACGCTGCATTAATCTCCGAAAAGATTGATTGACGCGCTATCTTAAGCCGTTTTGATCTTACTAATCTCATAGAATTTCGCATTCGCACCATTTATCCCCTGTGAAGTGGGAGGCTGGCACATTGCCAAGAGGCAACGCTTCACATGCCAGCCAATGCGATACAATATATCATACCACAAACACAAAAATCTGTCAAGACAAATTGACTTGACAGATTTTTATTAAATATGATATAGTATTACACATATCTCAACACAAAACAGACGGCGATGTATCCCGGCTTAGTTGAGATACCCAAAAATCACTTTTTGGGATTTTTTCTGGCAGATTCTCTAACCTGAGACACAGGTTTGACGTATCTACCTGTTTTACCAGTATCAACTGGTTTAGTCGGATTACTTCTACGGTTAGTTTGTTGTCTGACATTAGACATTGGAATACACCTCCTTTTGTCTTAGGATTCCCGAGTATCGTTTTAAGGTACTCGGTTTCCTTATATAATATCATATATACTCACAAAATACAAATTTATTTTCACAAAGCGATTCAGCCTCTGTTATTCCAACAGAGGCTGAATCGCTTTACAGATACGCGTGAATTGCATTTACAGCAACACATCGTTATATTTTAGATTTTTTCTTTAAGTTCCACCATTTTTGAATTGGCTTTCGCCAAAAGATT
The DNA here is from genome assembly GCA_028818705.1 of Candidatus Poribacteria bacterium. Lineage (GTDB taxonomy): Bacteria > Poribacteria > WGA-4E > WGA-4E > WGA-3G > WGA-3G. Next base: position 143 of record JAPPNJ010000211.1, on the reverse strand, counting down.
TTCTTCAGTATCATTTTCAAATTTAATGTGGAAAGACATATTCCCAATACCTATAATAAGTGAAACTACAGTAGTTTGAGTTATATCTAGGACTTACGCAATATCCATTTTTATGGAAGGGGTTTTAAGTTCCTGACGTAGAT
>JAPPNJ010000200.1 GCA_028818705.1 Candidatus Poribacteria bacterium | reverse complement strand
TTTCTTGATATGCTTAATAGTTTCTCATATTTCAAAAACATTGTCAAGTTTTTTTCAAAAAAAGAGAGCCAATAGCAAAACAAATTCCTTAAGACGATTTTGTTTTGCCATCGGCTGTCAACTATCGGCTATTTTTCTGAATCACGGATTTACTTTTAACTCTCCCCAAGTCGTTGCGATCTTTCCGTTAGGTTTCACCGCTAACCCACCCTTGTTTGGTATACCTTCGCCGGTGATAGTAATGTTATCAAAGCGTGCCGTATAACCTGAAACCCCGAAACCGGCACCGCCAACAGAGAAATCTGTGAATTCCTTGATGAGTGCCGGAAATTCTTTGATATCTGGGATTTCCATTGGATCTAGCAGCAGCTCTCCATTAATCCAGAAGGTCAAATTATTTTCCTGAACGCTCAATTTCAGAGTTGACCATTTATTTAATTTCAAAAAAGAACTCCGTTTGCTGGCGATGAAAAGAAGTGTATTGCTATGTAAATTGCCGCCATAACAGATCGCTCTGGCCTCGGGACCAGGTAATAGCGCATCACCAATCATGCACCATAAAACCGAGGTTCCTCTAATCCGGGCCGCAATCGCAATACTCCCAGAGCCATGTTTTTTAAGGGGTTTGACATCAAATTCAACGGTGTAGTTGCGCCAAGTTTTATCCCCTATTGTGAGTAGACGTAAGAACCCATCATTATTTCCCACGTGAAGTTCTCCATCAACGTTCTCCCAAGAGCCAGGAGCTTCATCATGCCAAACAATTTCCTTCCAACCCTCCAAATCCTTATTATCGAACGTTTCCACAAACGTACCTGCCCAGGCAGAACAGGTTAAGAAAAAAACGCCCATCGTAATGATGACTGATTTCATCAGAATACTCCTTTTAACACCTTTTACCAATGGTGTTATTTTCGTTACTTTAACGTTTCAATTTTCCCCAAGTAGTTGTAAGTTTCATTCCAGGCTCAACCGAAAATCCACCAGTATCTAAGATGGTGTCCCCGGTGATGCTAATATTATCAAAGTGGGCTGTATAACCTCCTAACCCCAGACCGATACCCCCTGTCAGAAGGGGAGGGAACTCATCTGGGAGTTCCAACACTACAGGGCCCAGAATATCCTTATCATTAATCCAGAAAGTCAGCACATCTTTTTTAACACTCAACTTCAGCGTAGACCATTTATTTAAACTCAAAAGCGGACTGGGAGTACTCGCAAGGGTCCGTATTTGATCCTTGATGTGAAAGTTACCACTAAAACATGTCACCCTTGATTCGCGCTCCTGTAGGATCCCTTTATTGGCGTTCCGGATTTGGTCCCCAATCATACACCATACTGCCCAGGTTCCCTTGACTCGCGCGGCAACGGCGATGCCTCCAAAGCCGTGTTTTTCAATTGGCTTAACATCAAATTTAATAACATAATCGCGCCACCGCTCATCGCCCATAGTGAATAGACGAGTTATTCCTAAAGGCACAAATGCTTGGAATGCGCCATCTGTGATCTCCCATGAAGCTTCTCCAATGTCAATATCCAACCAAATAAGTTCCTGCCACGCCTCCAAATTTTCCTCATCAAAGGTTTCCAGAAACGTACCTGCCCAGGCAGAACAGGTCAAGAGAAATATGCCCAATCCAATGTTTAACGCTTTCATGATGTTACTCCTTAACTCTTAACTTTAGCATTTACGCAATTCATCGGTTTTTTCGTTTCAAACATCTCCTATTTCCCAACGGAACTTTGTGTCCCGTTTACCTCCAAATTTCGTTAGCATCCCGTTGAGCATTTCAGTCTTTTCGACGAGAAGTTCTTCGCATCCCACTGCTTCAACATTGAGCCGCAAAAGTGGTTCCGTATTCGATTCTCGGAGGTTGAACCGCCAGCTGCCAAGTCCTAAATCTTCAAGGGCATGCGAACGGGAATTCGCGAAAAATCGGACAGATAAGCCGTCGACAGGTATTTCAATGCAGGGATGGTTTCCCCAACAACACAATGCGTGCCGCACGGCTTCTATTGTATTCAGAATGTGATCCCTACTTTCAAACGCAAAGTTAATTTCACCAGAGACCGGGTAGTTGGTTCGGAAGCGGTTGACGGATTCAGCGAGAGATATTTTTGTCGCGCTGAGGTGTTCAAGCATAAGTAAAAGGGGAATCATGCCGTTATCGGCGTAGAAATTGTCTCGGAAGTAGTAGTGTCCGCTTGCTTCTCCTGCGAAGAGGGCATCGGTTTCCTGCATGCGGGTTTTGATGAATGAATGTCCGCATCGATTGAGAATCGGGGTGCCGTTAGCGGTCTTCACAGCGGCTTCTACAGCCCATACGGCTCTCGGGTCAAAGATGATAATCCCATTTCCTTTTTTTTGGAGGAGGTGTTCCGCAAGCAACGCCGTAATATAGCATCCTTCGACGAATTCCCCCTCTTCATCAAAGAAAAAACATCTGTCAGCATCCGCATCCCACGCCACTGCAAGGTCTGCTCCTGTCTGTTGGACCGCTTGTATGGTTAAACCCCGATTCTCAGGTCTCAGCGGGTCTGGACGGCCCGCAGGAATTTGTGCGAAAGTGCCATCTGGATCGATAAAAAGGCGAGCGCAGACCTGAATGGGTGTTTCGGCTAACAAGCGTTCGGCAACTTGCCCGGCAAGTCCGCTGTTGGCATTGATGACTATTCGTTTTTCAGACAACTGCTGCAGATCCACAAATGATCGGAGATGCACGAGGTATGCGTCAAGAAACGGGCGCGTCTGAAGGGTGCCGCGTTTACAAGTGTCCTGTTTCTCGAATCGGCAATCGCTTTTGATGGCATCCCGCACATCAAAGAGCCCAGTATCCGACGAGATCGGTAGCGCGTGCCCGCGCACCAGTTTCATGCCGTTATAGGGTGCTGGATTATGCGAAGCGGAAATGGTAATGCCCCCGTCCGTTTGGTAGCGTGCTACAGCGAAGTAGAGCATATCTGTTGAAATCTGACCAAGATTCAGGACATCAACGCCTGCGTCTTGAAGTCCATCTCCGGCTTGTTTCCATAACTGCGGTGAACTTTCGCGGACATCATGTCCCAAGGCGACGGTTTGGGGCTGAAAACGATCAGCATAAGCCCGGGCAATGCGATAAAAGTCTTTCGGTTGAAAGTCAATGCCAAAAATGCCGCGAATATCATACGCTCGAAAGATATTAGAATTCATTGACAGCCTCCATTTCGGAAATGTTGTCTGGCATACGCCAGTCGCTCTGGCACTCCAATATCAATCCAACTCGCTTCGGTTTTCAAGGTGTAAAGATTAGAAATATGCGGGAAAACGTCCCGTTCTATTGAGAAATGTTTTCGGTTTTTGGGAAATGTATCAGCGATGGTTTGGTTGAAGAGGTACACCCCGCCGTTGATGTATCCTGATCGACAGGTTGACTGTTTCTCGCGGAAGGCTGTAATTTTTTCATCACTGTCCGCTACGATTTCGCCGTAAGGACGAATATCGTCAACATGCACACTCAGCAGCAGCCCCGTCTTATGTTCATCAAACTGTCCTAACATCTGTTGGAGTGAAAAGCCCACAAGGAGCACATCTCCGTTCAGTACGAAAAAGGGAGATGTGTTGATATATTGCATCGCGTTCTGAATTGCACCGCCGGTGCCGAACCTTTTTTCCTCTTTGGCGTAGTGAATGTGGACACCATCATAGGTGTCCCCGACACCCGCATAAAGCACATCGTGCAGGTGGCCTGATGCGAGGATGACCTCTTCTACATTCACGACCTTTAGCATCTTAATCTGCCACGCCAACACGGTTTGCCCGGCGATGTCAAGCAAAATCTTCGGGACAGTTTTGGCGGTTTCACCGAGCCGCGTCGCGAGGCCGCCGCAGAGGATGATCGCTTGCATGCTTATTCTCCTTAATGCCAGATTTGTTGTTATATTATATATGTGCTAAAATCTCCAAAATGGTAACTTTTTTTCGTAATAACTACAACATTCACTATGAATGCTTATGGCTTGATGCTCAACGCGAAAGTATCAGTAAATGGTTCCGTCTGACGTTGAAATTCTTTCGTTTCAAAGTCAACAACCTGAAGTCCAACTTTTTTATACAGTTCCAAGACTTCATCAGGACTATCAAAATCATAGAGGTGCATCAGAATGGGTAATTTCACCGGGAGTGCAGTTATCGCGTAGCCACCCGACTTCAGCACGCGCACTGCCTCCGTCAAACCGACTTCTGGGTCCGGGATATGTTCAAGTACTTCAACTGCAACAACCAAATCAAAAGCCTCGTCAGAGTATGGCAAAGTGCGAACATCCCCCACGGATAGTTCGCATCTTTCAAGCACCTTTCTTTTTCTTAATAACCTTTCTGCGTGGTGCAGACAGTGTCCACTAATATCAACACCGCAGCCTGTCCACAATTCTTTCTGCTGTAAAATAAAAGCACTTAGAACACCAGGTCCGAAACCGAGATCGCAGAAATGCCCCATATCTGCCAAACACCCTAAGTGTTTACGAATAAACCTTTTTCGTTCCAAGGCAGGTGGCAAAAAGATATAATTTAGGTGTTCACTGATGGGATAATACTTCGTTTCATACAGTTTCGTTTTTACATCCTCAAAATCCCTATCTGTCGTGAGTTGATTGGGAATTTCGAGCGAGAAGAGTTGTTGCATGTTTACATCTGCACAGTAGAGAATATCGCTAATGACTTCTTCTGTATTTTCCCAGTCTGTTTGTGATTGCTGAACCAATGTCTCTGTCTGGTTCAAAATAGAGGATAACAGATACTGAATCGAGTGCTGAAAGTTTGTCCGATGATATTCAACCGCGTGTGGATACGTCGTTTCTGGTGTTTGTAGAAGTTTTTCAAATGCTGTTTCAAATTCATGATATTGTATCATCACGCCCTCCTTTTACCGATTTTCTAAGTTTAACTATAGTATGGTTTCTTCAATGTTTGCAAGTTTGACGGTTTCTTGATAGTCGAGAGGTGTTGGCGATAATTTCCATAATTGATGGAAAGCGTGAGCGGGATGAGCAAGAGACACATCAGGAGGAGTACCACAAACTGTACACTTAGAATATGATGCAGAATCTCTTTTTGAATCAGTATTAGCAACATCATTTAGTACATTCCTAAGGAAGTTTCCTCTTGAATTTTGATTTGTATGTCGCTGTCTGGTCGGATAATTCTACAGTACGGTAGGGACGCTCTTCAACCCATTGCGCGGGTGCCCAAGTTTTTGTAAAATCGACTTCAGCGAAATCGGCGGCATCAATAATTTTAATGAACATCTGGTCGGTTCCGGCGAATAGGGGACCCTCATTGAGTTGATAGCCTAACCGGATCCAATGATTGTTCAGATAAGCTTCGACTTGACTATGTCCGACAATTGCAACTTCATGAGGCACCGACGGTTTTTCGTAAGAGAAACTGCCTGTAACGGCTTCGTTGTTTAGATTTTTCATCAAGCGTTTCCACTCACCCATGCCTTTGTAATAGTAGAGCATAGGAATTGCCATCGTCACACGGGCAGGAATACCGGCAGCTCTCAACATTGAAGCAAAGAGACGTGCCCGAGATATACAAGCACCATATTGCTTCCGTTTAAACATTGAATCGCCAAAATAATTCACATCTAATGCCTCTTGGATCTCCCTTTCAGTTACTTCATCGTCCAGACTCTCAAAAAATGATGGCTCCACTACAAGTTCGTCCTGCTGCTTGTAGGTGTAAACAAAAGGGGCATAGAGCGGTATAGTTAGTTTCATTTTGCCGATTTCATGCTGCAATCTCGCGAGGACATCCAACGTATGTGTTGCCCCAGAAAGAATTCGCTGGATCTCGACCTGCATTTCTGTGGAGTAATTTAAATCGGTGGTAGGTTGAGTATATTCATTGAAGACTTCTGGCGTACGTTGGCTCGGATAGGCAGTCGGAAGCAGCACCGGAGAAGCATACGGGTAAACAATAACCTCTACCTTTTGATAATTGGATCCATTGCTCTCCACAAGTCGCGCGTCTTGAAAAAGATCGTTCATCGCTTTAAGGTTCCAAGGCGGTTTTAGTTCGAGTACTACCCTAATGCTATAGGCGTATTCTCGCCTTTCGTTCCAGTCCGCGTCGGATATCCCGTCTCCGTCACTATCGGCTAAGGTTGGATTCGTCCAATATTTGCAATGTTCTTCATAGTCCGTCAGTCCATCCGCATCGGTATCTGGCGTTGTACACATTGTACCAATTTTGGCTTCAAGAGTGTCATCTAATCCATCTCTATCAGTGTCTTGTAGGGTTCCTAACTTAAATTCACTGACGCGTCTTTGCATTGTGCCGGACGGAGCAGTCATAAACGTCAAGACGTATTCATCAAGCGGTTTTCCCCACTGGCCTTTCATCAGGTTATCACCCTCGGCTGTGCTGTTTAAACTGCTGTTTAAGACAATACTATAAAACGCCCCCGGTTTCAAGGATTCTGTGAGTGGAAACACTAAAGTTGTTCGTTGTTCGTCGAGCCACTTGGATTGTCCTCTCAGGCGCATCCCTCGAAAGATGATGTTTTTTTCTTGGGCCATGGGTTGACTAAACACGAACCGAATCTCTTGTGTTTCAATTGGGACATTAATCGCCGATATTGCGGGCATCGTCTCAATAACTTTGGGACCTGGCAGAAGACGTTTGGCTAGGGATGGAAGCAAAACTACAGAGAAAATGAAAATAAAAGCGACAAGCAAGAGACGTTCTATTTTGATTTTTGACATTTTTTTACCCTCTTTTCTTACCAATGATGGAGATTAAGACCTTAATTCAGCCATGCACGAGGAATACTTCTTGTAGGAGCGACCTCTGGTCGCGACTTCTGCGGCTGTCCAAAGGCACTAATTATTAGACTCTATGTTTCAAACTTCACGAAATCGCGCTTACAGGAAATTGTTCATTAAAACAGCAGCGTAGAAAGCACCCTATCTGCTTTCTCTGTGTCCTGCAGCAGATACCGCAAGACCGTCCGTACTTCCTCGGGGGTATGACCAGACAGGAGCGTCTGTGCTATCCCTTCTTCAACGCGATTTTTAAACAAGCCATCCAGTTGTGTCGCACCTGTTCTAATAACATTTTGCGCTTTGTCATAGTATGGTGAAAAAGCAACATCAGGATATTTGGGAATTGTGTTTTCCGCTTTTTTCTTGTTGAGTTCAGTAAATAACGCCACAAAACGTTGTGCTGTTTTCTCCCAAGAATAGTTTTCAGCAACTTTCCTTGCTTTGGTTGACAAGGTTTCCCTCATCTCTGGAGTGCTGAGTAGTATGTCTATTTGTTCAGAAATGGTGGCAGTCGGAATTATAAACTTACCTGTGGTTTCGTCTCGTGTGAGCGGTACGGACAGTGAACATGCCGCTAATTCTTCAGGTAACGCCAGAGAAGTGAGGGCAAGTCCCGGCACGCCGCATGCAAGTACTTCAAGCACCATGGAGAATGGTGTACCGATAACCGTTGGGAAAATGATAAAGTCACAGGCACTATAAATCCAGGGCAAGGCGACGGTATCTTCAGGTTGCTCAAGGTTGATATAAAAGACATTGCGGTGCTGTTGTGCGTGATTTCGCGCAAGAATCGGATCAAAAATGACAAAAGAAACGTTCTTGTGAAGGCGTGCCAATTCCGTTATCATGCCGACACTATTTTGGGGATGGAAGCCGTTAAGTATCCCAACGAGTGGCACGTCCAGAATGCTTTTTTCACCTACAATTGAAGCAACTGCTTCTCGCGCTTGCTGGTGATTTTGCGGAGAATACACGTTTGTATCAATACCGTTAGGAATGATGTTCAATCTTTGTAGGTGAGGGGAATTGTAGCATAAGCTATCAGTTGACTCACTTATGAGCCAAGCCAACTCCTCTGTTATCCACGGCGTATCTGGGCAAACACTGTCAAAATCACGTCGGAGTGCCTGATGGCTAAGCAGCTTGTTAAGCGTTGATTCACGCAGGTTTCTATCGCTATAGAGGCGTGAAACGATAGGGATGGTGTTATGCCGAAAGTAGTTTAGTTCCTCATAGGGATGGGGCGAGAGCGCGAGGATTCCATCACAGCCATCAATGATGAATCGATTGGCAGCATAACTTGCAGCATTAGTTGATTTGAAGATATCCGATATGAACTGAATGCCGAGTACTCTGAGTTGCTCCCGCTGTTCCTTAGCAGGGTCATCATTGTCTATTTCCACAAACACCTCAGCGTGTTTCGCAAGTGCCGCCAGCAGATTATAAATGCCAACATTCGTAGTGGGGGCCAAGGTTCCTCTGTACTTCATGAAGCCGTGAGGAATAAAAATTCGCAGTTTTTCTTTGGTTGTTGAAACTGAATTGTGCTCAGGCTCGAATAGTAGCGTTTCTATATCACTGCTCAACGTTTTCAGGCTTTCAAGAATTTGTCCTTCCGAATACTTGTCCCCGAGTTTCTCAAGGATGCCCGCATTATCATCCGTGCTACATAACGCCAAAATATCAGCGGTAATGGCATCGATTTCAAGGACATCCCCTGTCCGGAGATTCGCAACGTACCAGACATCGTCTTTTTCAAAAGTGTGTATTTGTTGAAGTGTTCTCGGTAATCTAATCATCTGAAATTTTCACCTTTGTATCCTTTCGCAAGTAGTGAAAAATTCGATTTAATATCTTCTTGACCATCTACGCCAACGTATTTAGGAAGTTTTGAACTCTCTTAACGATTTTAGAAGCTTGAGAAGCATCCCCCAATATGTGCGTTAGTACCGCTTCGACCTGCCTCGGTGTCCGCCGTTTCAACAACGTCAGTGCCAGCCCTTCTTCCATAGTTTGAATGTAACCTCTTTTCAATTGTAGCGGAGTTTCCAGAAACGGGGTCAAATTGAGAAGTAATGCACGGCTTTCTAATTGATTTTGAAACGCATCAAAATGAGGGACGAAAGCGACAGAGAGATCCGGTGAAGTTCTTTGGTTCTGTTTGATTCGATTCAATTTCTCAAAGAGCTGAATGAGTCTTTTTGCGTTGTCATCCCAAGTAAAAGCCACTGCGCGGTCTCGCGCTCTCTGTCCAAGTTTGTGACGGAAGTCATTCTCAAGGAGTGAGGTGATGCCTTTAGAAAGTGCTGTGGCTGAGACGTATGCAGCAAAACCCGCCATATCTTCTGAAAACTCCTCTGCAGGCACAATGATACCTGCATCTCCAACGACATCCGGTAACCCGTCGAATTGGGGAACCACTGGTGGCACGCCGCAAGCCATTGCCTCCAAGAGCGTCAGGCCAAACGTTTCCTCAGCTGCCATTGATGGAAAACAGTAGATATCAAAAGCGTTGTAAAGTGTCGGTAACTGTTTTCGTGGTAAAAAACCGACATAGATTAAGTTATCGGGTAATTTCTCATAAGTGGGGCGAAGTAAAAATTTTCCACCCACCAAAAAAAGCAGCTCTGGATGCATTTCAGCCAGTTGAATGAAGATGTGCGCACCCTTCTCCGGTTGAAAACGCGAGAGAAAACCGACGGTTAATTTTTCTTCAATCTGTTTGTCTTGAACAATATTGGCGATAGTCGCCTTTGCCTTGGATTTATTCAGGGGCTTAAAAGTTTCCGAATCTACACCGTTTGGATTTGTGTGAAAATGGCGAGTATCACCCACAAATTTCGAGTAGAATTTGGCGACAGAGTCTGAAGGCGATGTGAAGGCATCATAAGGATGCATTAGAGCATGGTGTAATAAGGTAGCATTAATCGCCTGCCCAGCATGCCCTCTGGGGGCATGATTCTGGACGACAATAGGTAGATTGACTTCTCGGAAGAAAGGGACAAGTTCAGAAGTGCGATGGTTTTGATACGCCAAGATGCCGCTCGCGCCAAACTGCCTTAATCTTTGGTTAAATCTCCTTGGCGATTCTTGTAATTCTTCCGCAGATAACCTTATTGTGTAGACACCTTGAGTGATTTCTCCCTCCGGCTCCCCTGATAGGTAGATATCAGCAAATTTTGATAGGCTCTGAATTGTGTGATATAAAGCAACGTTGGTTCCGGATGAAATAGATTCCGGATCTAGGAACCATTCATTCCTGCCTTGAGGTACGTAAATCTTTAACCGATCACTTCTGGAATCTGGGAGAGGGGTCCGTGAGGAAGAGTAAAAAATCAGACCGGTATCTTGAAAATTCCGCAATAATTCAAGGGTTTCGAGCACCAATTCCCGCGGATAGGTTTGACTCAGATGCGTAATCAATGCCTCTGTTTCCAGCGTTGGAGACAACTCCACCGCATCCCACGCAATCTGATTAACTTCGACCAGTCTGAATACATCCAAATCGGCAATGTACAGACTATCGTTATATCTAAATTTATGGAGATGATGTGTCTTAGTCGGAGATTTAAGCATGATATTGCTCACTCCATTTCTCTAAAATTGCTTTAACCGACCCCATGTCGTCGCAAGTTTTACTCGAGGCGTTACAGATAATGCTCCCTTATCCGGGATACCATCGCCAGTAATGATAATATTATCGAAGCGCGCTGTATAATTCGCGAGTCCCAAGCCTGCACCGCCTGTCAGAAACCCAGCAAGCTGACCTGCCTTTCCCTTAATCTTGGTTTTTTGATCTTTATGTAGTTTTAGGGTAAAATCATCCCCGGTTTGCACAATCCTTTTACCATTTATCCAAAAAATGAAAACTTCACCCTGAACGCCTAATTTCAGTGTGGACCAGTCTTCTATTTTTAAAAGTGAATGAGATTCAACATGCAAGAGTTGTGAGTGTTTGTCATGAAAATTGCTGGTAGCACGACAGGTTACACTTGATAAAATAAAGAAGGGCAAGTCACCAATCTCACAAAACACTAGTGCTGTTCCTTTAATTCGGGCGGCGATTGTGATACTTCCGGCCCCGTGCTTTTTGAGAGGTTTGACATCAAATTCAATGGTGTAATTACGCCACGTTTTATCACCCGTTGTGAGTAGACGCAAGACCCCAGCATTATTTATCGCATGAAGTTCACCATCAGTGTTCTCCCAAGAGCCAGGAGCGGCGTCATGCCAAACAATTTCCTGCCAACCCTCCAAATCCTTATTATCGAACGTTTCCACAAACGTACCTGCCCAAGCAGAACAGGTTAAGAAAAAAACGCTCATCATAGTGATTACTGATTTCATCAGAATGCTCCTTTCAACACTCTCTACAGGGTAGTGTAAGCTTCGTTGCTTTAACGTTTCAATTTTCCCTAAGTAGTTGTGAGTTCATCCCGGGCTCAACCGAAAACCTACCATTGTCTAAGACAGGGGCACACGCGACACTAATATTATTGAAAAGGGATCCACAAATGTTCCTAGAAATACAGAGAAAATTAAGGAAAAATAGACAAACCAATAATTGCTGATTTCATTAGATCACTTCGCCTCGATCTCCCCAATCTGTCCTCTTTGTCTTAACTAACGGGAAACCGAGACAAAGTGATGCTGTTCGTGACATTAGGTTGCCACAATAATATCAACAATATCCCCATTTACGATAGCGTTACTGCTTGACTGGCTCAGTGCAAGTGCACCGGTAGACACCCCGATTATTGCGGCGTTCCTGATGCCAACACTGCCACTTTCGGACCGAATGAAGTCAGCAATCGTCTTTTTGCTAACCTTTCTAATCCGTTTAAATTCACGTAACTTCACAGGTTTTGCCTCCTTCTTATCTGTTTCTCTTAGGTTTCTGGTGTTTAAAATCCAACCCCATTGGTTAGTTTATCAGTAAACTGCTCTCAAACCAACTACGTAGCAGCGCAGTTAGGTTGCTATAATAATTACAATGAGATTGCCATCAGCATCCGTGGTAGCGTCACAGATGGACTGACTGAGGGCGAGTGCACCGGTAAACGCGCCAATTGTTGCTGCGTTTTTGACACCGACGCTTCCAGTTTCGGACCGGATGAAATCAGCAATCGTCTTTTTACCGACCTCTTTGATCCGCGTGGTTTTAAGGTCTTTCACGGATTTTTCCTCCTGTGTCGAATTTCCAAATTTGACGGTTCTCCCAATGCATCCCGAATGCTTCGCTGATCCAAAAGGTAGGGATTCATATTGTGAACCACTTTGGTGTCGTAGATAACAACAAATCCCTATTCAAGAATGCCAGATTTGTTGTTATACTATATATATGTGTTGAAATCTCTCAACTGTCAACTTTTTTTACAAAGCCTGCTAATCGGCAAAATTAGGGTTCTATAATATCCCACGATAGCAAGCCAATTACTTGGACACCGCGAAAAGGCGAGGTTTCCCTACCTTGCCTTTTCGGTTGAAGGGAGTTTTAGCGTCTATAACCCACTAAAATGTCAACTTATTTTTTATAACCTAAGTTGCTACCTACAAGATTTTAGAGATGAGGACTGGATTTTTGTACCGTAAACTGTTCGTTTGCGGGCACTCAGGCACACACTAACAGTTTATGCTACAAACAACTCTCAGAATCTAAAAGATTATGCTACAAAGTGGCAACTTGCGTTTTTATAGTAAAATCCGAAGATAAGTTGATCCTTCACGATAGCGACCTCACATTGCAAGTTCGCAGGGGCTGGGTTACCCCGCCCCCTACGGTTCACCGCGCGTCCAAATAATTACGGGCTTCACTATAATTCACCATAGTTAGCATGTTTACGGAGTTTCATCATCGCGGCTTTCTCGATTTTAGAAACCCACTCATGCGATTTTCCAAATCGAGCAGCTACCGCGCGGAGACTCAGTGCAGGACCCTCAAGCCCATACCGTAGCCGAATCACTTCCTGCGCAATAGAGGAAAGTTGGGACAAGAGTTGCGCGACTGTGAGTTTGGCATCAACCTCGGCAAACCCCGGGTCAATGCTGCCAAGCGTCTCGCTTAGGGTCAGTGCCTCATCCGAAACATCATCCGAATCGGTAAGCAGCGCATCAAGACTCTCAAAGTGATGTTCTGAGCATTCACGAAAACAGCTGACCTGGTCGACCGCACACTCCATCTCTGCCGCGATCTCCGCGTCCGTCGCGCCTTCACCCAGTTTTTTGCAAACGCTGAGAAACCTATTTACCGAACGGCGCAGAGAGGTTGGAAAATAAAAAAGTGTTCGCGCTTTATTTAGATAGCAGAGGATCTCACCCAGAATATAATGCCGGGCGAATGTGGCGAGTCTGCCGCAGGAGGGAAGATATCGATCTACCGCTTTGAGGAGTCCTATCACGCCTTGATTGAAAATATCTTTCACATCAACGCCGCAACCTGTAAAACCGAATGCAATCGATTTGACAAGCCGCAGATGGGACAATACGAGCCGCTCGCGGGCTTCAGCCGTGCCGCGAAATGCACACGCTTGCTCTTCCTCAAGACTTAATATAGGGGTGGAAGATATGAAGTGGTCAAGTTCTGAATAAAGTTGATGAAAGTGGAGGAAGTCAGGTTTTGTATTCATGACTCGGTCCTTTCCAGAGGTAAAGGACCGAATCCGTTGAGAGATTTATCCTTTACCTCTTAATTGCACCAGACATACGTTTCTTTCTGCATCTTTGATTATTATCTACAATTCATTTGGCACTGACAGTTATGTCGGTCCCGGTTTAAAAGATTTAATATCTATGAACTTCACTGATTCAGGTTGTCTTTCGTTACACAATCAACGCCATTTTTTCATTTTTTGTTTCAACACCCATTGAGGTATCATTCATACCGGTTGATTCCAGAGATATCTATATCCGCGTTGTGATTCTGAATTAAAAAATTAATTCTAAGGATGTGTTCTGACAATATTCACTCTAATTCACGTCTTCGTTCCTGTCAAAACAAAACAACCGCATTCTATCCTGAATTTGGCTCAATTCTACACTCATAACTGCCGTAAAGGAAAATGTACCACAATTGCACAAAAATTGTCAAATTCTTATTTTTCTGTCAGGAGAAAAACAACTTAATGTTCTCCAAAATTTGGCTAAGTTCCAGAGTGCTAACCAGCGAATAAACCATTCCCTTTGCAAGCAGTGTCACCAGAGCCCCAATAACAATCATGAAGGCGAAAGGTATCTTTTCCTGAATGAGTAATTTGTTTTCAAATTCGCTCAAATTACCTTCTACAGCGAGTTGTTGGAGTTGTACAATTTGCTCCGATGTTAATCCTTCGGCGGAGACATCCACAACGATGTTCTCTTGCGCTGGGTTTGCAAAACCTGCAGCGACCTTCATGTATCTATAAGTTGGGTTTTCCTGCTGTTCTATTCTGACGACACGCTCCGCTGGTATCATGTTCGGGTGAAGATTTGCTATAGGGACTTCCTTCGTAAAAAGGGAATGGATGAAAGAACTAAACATGAGTAGGAACCAAGGGAGAAAAAAGATAAAGGCGACAAAAGTACCGAGTTGCATCAGTGAAGGTATAGCCAAAAAGATGGCTAAAAGGAGAAACGGAAGATGAAACGCGGTCTCATATTTCTGAGGAATATACTTTTCAACGCCTTTATTGAAGGCAAAAACAATCGTCACGAACAGCGTAATTCGAATCGCCAAGTCTAATTCTATTCCTAAGCGTGAAGGAATATAAAAAGCCAAACCACCTACTCCGATATACGAAAGCACTTGAAGAAGTCTCCGTGGGAATCGCTTCAAGTGCGCGATGAAACTTTTAGAGATGAGCGTCTTCTGCTGTTGAAATGTTGTTTTGAAGAAGGACGTTAATGTAACATAGACTAAAAACAAGATAAAAATATTCACCAGCAAAATCAGAGGATGAAATTGTGTCTCTGGAGTTCGTCTGAAGGCACTTGGGGGCATCAATAGACTGATGCCCCAAAACAGTTTTGCGTCCCCGGCTGCCCAGATGCCTGTGTAAAACATCGCGAAGGCGAGCCCTAATCCGCCCAAAATGGTAATGCAACTGTGAGCCCAGGTGATGGCTCCATCACTGATGAACAGCACTTGACTGATAATACCAAAACCAATCAAGAACAGCGTATAAATATTGGCGATTTTCCCGTAGCGGAAATCGGTGTATCCCGTATAGATGCCGCAACTCAAAATCGCGAGAAAAACCATTCTTTCATGTGTCAAAAATTGAAAAATATTGAAATCCATGTTTTTTCGTAGTGCCTAAAACTTTTTCAAGCTTCCCCTGGTTGTTGCGAGTCTTTCTCTCGGTCTTCCTTCAACCTGGGCGACAGTGGCGATATTTCCGGGACCACGTTTTTCAAGAAGCTTAACGTTAACTTCAATGCTGTAATCTTGCCATCTTTCGTCCCCTGTTGTAAAGAGACGGGCACCCCCAGGGTTTGTTCAGTCAACTTTTTTCCAAAGCCCGCTAATCTCCAAAATTGAGATTTTAGTTTCGGATTTTACTATAATATTTCTCCACACACCGGCTGATTTGTGCTCCTTAATATATTACTTATAGAAATAAAATGCAAAAAGTTTAGGGTAAATTTCATAATTTTTCAGAATTTTAGAAAAATTGTCCAAACCTTAGTAATGTAAAAGATGTGTGAATATTTTCAAAGTTTAGATCGTAAGGGTAGAAGGTCAGACCAATGGCGATGGGAACGCGTAAGTTATCTGAATCAGGTTTGGGAATATTAGGATCACGGCGACAGACGCCCCATCTTCCATCTGCCATTGGGCTGCAGCGTATAACAGAGCCGATCGTGGAGACGGCTTGGACAACCTTGCCAAAATTCAAACATATTCGGCACAAGTCGGTATCCACCCCAATGCAGCGGACGTGGAATGCTATCCGGTGAATGCGCCTGTTCCGCGCGTTGGTAACCTTCTATAAGGTGTTCTCGTCCGCTAATAACGAGGCTTTGACGTTCTGTCCACACAGCGAGTTGACTGCTCACGGGACGACTCGCGAAGTAGGCATCTGATTCCTCAGATGTCATTTTTTCAACGGTGCCAGTACTTCGGACCTGCCGATCGAGTTCACGCCAATAGAACACCAAAGCAGCGTTTGCATTTTCGGCAAGTTCCTTTCCCTTTTGGCTCTCATAGTCGGTGTAGAAACAGAAACCTTTGGTATCAAATCCCCTGAGAACCACCATTCGGGCAGAGGGAACGCCTTGTAGGGTTGCGGTTGCTAACGTCATAGCATCTGGTAGATCAAGTTTAGCATCAACCGCATCTGCGAACCACTTTTCAAACTGTTCAAACGGATCGGGTGAAGCCTTTTCTTCAAGCAGGTGTCCGTTATGTGCGCTGTATTCTCTACGGAGTTTATCGGTATTCATAGTTGTAATGTAATATTTACCTTTTCCAAAAATTAGGTGAAAAGAGGATTAGCACGGTATAAAGTTCCAAACGTCCCAGTAACATACAGAAGGACAAAACATATTTTCCAGTCGTATGAATATGTGCGTAGTTGTCAGTCGGACCTACACTGCCCAGACCGGGACCGATGTTGCCCATGGTAGCAATTGTCGCCCCAGCAGCACTCACAAGATCAAGTCCCAGAGTTGTCATAATGCAGGTTACGATCGCAAAGATTCCGATGAAAAAGAAAAAGAAGCCGAGAACGTTTGTCATTACTTCCGGAGGAACAACCCGGTCGTTAACACGAATAGGAAGCACGGCATGTGGAAACATGAGGCGTTTGATTTCGGCACCGCTCTGTTTGATAAGAAGCAGAAATCTCACCTGTTTCATACCCCCGCTTGTGGAGCCAGCACATCCACCGTAGAACATGAGTGTCACTAAGATAAACTGCGAAAGCGCAGGCCACTGTTCAAAATCAGCAGTTCCATAGCCGGTCGTTGTGATGATAGACATGACTTGAAACGTCGCATAGCGTAGCGATGTCCACATTGAATCATAAGGTATATCCCCATCTACCTGAAATCTGATTGTATTCCACGAGATTAATGTAATGCTCACTGCGATAACTGCACAGAAGAACTTGAATTCTGTATCTCGAAAATAGGCTTTGAAATCACCGCGAAGGACACGATAGTGAAGTGCGAAATTAGTGCCAGCCAGAAACATAAAAAAACTGATAGTCATGTCAATGTAGACGCTATCGTAGTGCCCAACGCTGGCGTTTTTTGTTGAAAACCCGCCGGTTGCCATAGTGCCAAAGGTGTGGCAGAGCGCGTCAAACAGCGACATCCCGCCGAACATCAGTAGTCCAGTTTCGAGGCACGAGAGGAGAAGGTAGACCCCCCAGAGCAGCTTGGCGGTCTGCGCGATGCGCGGCGTAAGTCGGTCAGTTTCTGGGCCCGGTGCTTCTGCACGAAAAAGCTGCATACCACCAACGCCGAGTAGCGGAAGAATAGCAACCGCGAGAACAACGATGCCCATTCCTCCCAGCCAATGTGAGAAACTGCGCCAAAAGAGCATAGCATGGGAGAGGTGTTCAATCTCTGTTAGCACAGTGGCACCGGTTGTTGAAAACCCCGCCATGGATTCAAAATAGCTGAAGGAAAACGCTACCCACGGTGAACGTCCTTCGATGTGAAAGATGCCTGCCAGCAGATACGGGAGCGAACCAAAGAGGGCAACCGTTACCCATCCCGCAGCAACAACAGCAAAGCCTTCGCGTATACCGAGTTCCTCATGGTGTCCTCGAAAGCTAAAACGCAGAATCAAACCGACAAACAAGGTGATTATCAGTGAGATAGTAAATGCACCCAAATCCGTCCGTATGACTTCACCCACTCTCGTGTGATAATAGATAGCCACCGCTAAAGGGAACAACATCGTCCCTGCAAGACAAATAAGCAAATTACCGAGAGTATAAAAGATTAATTTAAGACTCATAACACGAGAGAAGAGATGGGTGGTGTATGCTTTTAGTCTCGGCGTTCCGCGAATAGATCTTCGACAACAGGAATGGCACCCGGCATACTAAAGACGATAACGCGGTCTGCAGGTTGGATAACGGATTGTCCTGTCGGAATAATGAGTCTGTCCCGTCGAATAATCGCGCCGATAAAAGCGTTTTCCGGAAATTTTGTTTTCAGAGAGACCAGTTCTTTATGGACAATTTTCGAGTTGACTCCCGCCACGATTTCGATGACTTCGGCATCTATTCCGTGAAGCGAAGCGACAGAGACGATCTGTCCACGGCGAATAAGTCGCAGGATATTACTAACGACGGTCAAATGGCGGCTTACAGCCCCATCAAGTCGCTGAATGCGTGCTAACAGCGGTAGATAACGGGGCTGCTGAACGAGTGCCAGCACACGCTGGGCACCGTTTTCTTTAGCGGTCATACACGCCATAATATCGTCTTCATCGTCTCCTGTAACCGAGATGAACCCGTTGACTTCTTCTACGCCTGCCTCTTCAAGGAGCCTGAATTGGAGATAGTTGCCTTGTAAAACGGTGGTGCGTCTTAGTGTTTGGGAGGCTAATGCTGCTTTCGTTTGATCCTCTTCGATCAGTTTGACGTTAGTGTCTCTTGCTTCAAGGACACGTGCGAGTTCAATACCTATAGGACTCGCACCTACAATAATGACGCGGTCAAGCTGCTGGTTAAATGTGATACCACTAATGCGCAGCAATTGTTCTACGGCTAATGCACTGCCGATAACGAATACTTCATCACCTTGTTGCAACGCATCCGCGCCTCTGGGGATAATAATATGCCTGTTGCCATTACTTATCGGATGTCCGTTATCAGAACGACCGCGGCGACTAATAGCAGCAAATCGTATATCGTTAAGAAGTCCATTTGCGTCTAACTCAGCGAGCGATTTTTCGATCAGTGGGTTTGCTTGTCTGACCCGGAAAGAGACCAGTTGGACGCTGCCGTCTTCAAAATCGACAATTTCTCGTGCTTCGGGTATCTGTAAGAGCCGAACAAATTCAGAGACACAAAGCTGCTCTGGATTAACCAATAGATCGATTCCGAAGTCATGCGGTGTCAAACCACTTTCTGTAGAGAAGTAATCTGGGTTTGAGACACGCGCGATTTTCGTGCTAACCTTGTACCTGTCGGCTATCTGGCAGGCGAGCATATTAATTTCATCGCTGTTCGTCACTGCGATAATCAGATTCGCTTCGTCAATGCCGGCGGTTTTAAGGAGGCGTGGTGATGCACCCGATCCACGTAGCGTTTGCAAATCCAACTGTTCGTTAACCCGACTGCAGGCGGCATCGGATTCGTCAATCAGAACAACATCGTTACCTTGGAAGGTGAGGAGTTTGGCAATATGGAATCCGACCTCTCCCGCGCCTATAATTATGGCTTTCATTTTTTTATTTTATCAGTTATCAGTTTCGTATGTATCAAGTGGTGGACAGGTGCACATAAGATTCCGGTCACCATACACTTCGTTAATACGTGCCACAGGTGGCCAAAATTTGGCATCGCGTACCCACGCCTTCGGAAATGCTGCCTTTTCACGCGAGTACGGATGCTTCCAATCAGATTGTATCACTATTTCTGCTGTGTGCGGAGCATTTTTCAGAACATTGTCTATATGATCGGCAGTCCCTCTTTCAATCTCCGCTATCTCTTCCCTTATTGAAATGAGGGCATCACAGAACCGATCTAACGCTGCTATCGACTCACTTTCCGTCGGTTCGATCATCATCGTACCGAGCACGGGCCAGGAGACGGTCGGCGCGTGGAATCCGTAATCCATCAGACGTTTAGCCACATCGGTTACATCTATATCAGCACTCTTTTTGAACCCCCGCAGATCAATAATGCATTCGTGCGCGACCAAGCCGCGCTTTCCCGTATAAAGCACTGGATAATG
The DNA here is from genome assembly GCA_028818705.1 of Candidatus Poribacteria bacterium. Lineage (GTDB taxonomy): Bacteria > Poribacteria > WGA-4E > WGA-4E > WGA-3G > WGA-3G. The sequence goes on along the minus strand of JAPPNJ010000200.1, from coordinate 61,845 downwards.
TGGGGCGAGTCGTTTTGCTATGTAATTGGCATTAAGAATTGCTACTTCTGTTGCCGACGTGAGGCCGTCAGCACCCATCATAGCGATATAAGCCCAAGAGATCGGTAGAATTCCGGGACTTCCCCATGGTGCTGCAGAAACGGCTCCAATTCCCGATTTACCACCGACATCAACAATCGGATGTGTCGGTAAAAAGTCTGTGAGATGCGCCTTGACACCAATCGGTCCCATTCCTGGACCACCACCACCGTGCGGTATGCAGAAGGTTTTGTGCAGATTCAGATGGCAAACATCAGCACCGATATCTGCTGGCTTCCCGATGCCAACGAGGGCATTCAGATTCGCGCCATCCATGTAGACTTGTCCTCCAGATTGGCGAACTATTTCGCAAATCTCGCGAATCTTCTCTTCGAAAACGCCATGCGTTGAAGGATATGTAAGCATGGCGGCAGCGAGGATATCACGGTGCGTTTCTGCTTTCGCCCGGAGGTCCTCAAGGTCAATATTTCCTTCCGTATCGCATGCCACGACGACGACTTGCATTCCCGCCATTACTGCACTTGCTGGGTTCGTGCCGTGGGCAGAGGTTGGTATTAAGCAGACATTGCGATGCACATCGTCTCGACTCTGATGGTATTTACGAATCACTAACAGTCCGGCGTATTCACCTTGTGAACCGGCATTCGGCTGCAATGAGATACCGCTGTAACCTGTTATTTCTGCTAACCACGTTTCCAATTGTGAAAACAGGTGCTCATACCCTTTTGCTTGTTGGCTCGGCGCGAACGGGTGGAGTTCACCAAACTCGCGCCATGTTACCGGGACCATCTCCGCTGTCGCGTTGAGTTTCATTGTACAGGAACCCAGTGGTATCATCGCATTCACGAGAGAGAGGTCTTTGGTCTGAAGTCTGTGAATATAACGGAGCATCTCCGTTTCGGAATGATAACTATTGAAAACCGGATGCGTCAGATATGGACTTTTTCGCTGTAGGTTTACTGGAATGCCGCTCGCAGCTGAGATTTTCGAGTGTGTCTTACCTTCAAATATTTGAAGGAGTTCTTCAACATCTGCTGCTGTTGTTGTTTCGTCTAAGGAGATACCGATATGTGTTGCGTCGATTGCCCGAAGATTTATCTGTCTTGCGCGGGCAGAAGTCAAGAGACCTTCTGTTGTTTCTGCCTGAACGGTAACAGAAAGCGTGTCAAAACACGGGAATTCGCCTGTGGTATACCCTCTCGCTTCAAGATCTGCCCGCAGCGTACAGGTGAGCGTGTGTACGTGCTCCGCAATGCACTTAAGTCCTGTCGGTCCATGATAGACTGCGTACATTCCCGCCATAACGGCAAGTAGCACTTGCGCCGTGCAGATATTGCTCGTCGCCTTTTCACGCCGGATGTGCTGTTCCCGCGTCTGGAGTGCTAAACGAATAGCAGATTTGCCTGTAACGTCTTGAGAAACACCTGCAATCCGTCCCGGTATCTGCCGTTTGAGTTCGTCGCGGGTAGAAAGAAAGGCGGCGTGCGGACCACCATAACCGAGTGGCACACCAAATCGTTGGGCACTGCCTATAGCAATATCTGCTCCAAATTCTCCGGGTGGGCGTAAGAGCGTTAGTGCCAGAAGATCTGTTGCTGTAATGAACAGACCACCAGCGGCCTGCACCTGATCAGCGAATTCGGTATAATCGTGAATCGCTCCATCGGTCGCAGGATATTGCACGATCGCACCTAAGATTGGCGCAGTAAAATTCGCTGATTGATGGTCACCGATGGATAATTGGATGCCGAGAGGTTCAGCACGGGTCTCTAAAACCGAAATCGTTTGTGGATGGCAGGTTTTGGAGACAAAGAAATCGCGACACTCTTTCTGCTTTGTGCGAGCAAGACACATGCCCATTGCTTCTGCGGCGGCTGTTGCTTCGTCTAAAAGCGACGCGTTTGCAACGGGCAAGCCAGTTAAGTCAATAACCATTGTTTGGAAATTGAGCAGTGCCTCCAAGCGTCCCTGTGAAATCTCGGCTTGATACGGTGTATATTGTGTATACCAGCCTGGGTTCTCCAGAATGTTTCGTTGAATCACTGGTGGGACAAAGCAATTGTAGTACCCCATCCCAATAAAGGAGCGGAAAACTTCATTTTCAGACGCGAGTTCTTTTAACGCCGAAAGCACTTCCGATTCTGACTTTGCAATATGAGTTTGCAAGCCACGCCCTGGGCCGCTCGCATCACCACTTAAACTGAAAGCTGATGATAGGCGAATGTCCGCTGGCACCACATCTTCGATGAAATCAGCCATTGAAGAATAGCCGATTGTCGTCAACATTAGTTCAATGTCTTCTGAACGGGGACCGATGTGCCGATCTGTGAAGGTCACTATGATTTTTCCTTTAGAAAAATGTCATAAGCAAGCCAACAACGGCGGCTTGCGAGTCTTAAGCGAAAACTGCTCTAAACAGATGGAATAATTTCACGCTTGGCGCATAATTAAAAAATTAGGCATGCTCTGCCTCAATATGTGCTTGATACCTATCGGCATCGAGAAGTATATCAAGCTCTGCTGAGTCAGTCATTCTAATCTTGAGCATCCACCCGTCGTTATATGGAGACTCATTAACTTGTTCCGGCGCATCAAGGAGTGAGTCGTTGACAGCAACAACTTCACCACTGACAGGTGCGTAGAGGTCAAACGCCGCTTTAACAGACTCAATGACCCCGAACTCTGTTTTCTGTGTGAGTTCAGTGCCAATCTCCGGCAATTCAACATAAACGATATCTTGAATTTCCGATTGCGCGTAGTCACTAATACCGATAGTGGCGATGTCGTCTTCCTGTCTTGCCCATTCGTGGCTTTCCATATATTTTAAATTTTCTGGGATCATTTGTAATCTCTGTATTATGTGTATGAAAACAATTAAGTTCCTGTGGAAATAAAAGGCACTTTTACAATTTTCGCTGGATGCAGCTTACCACGGATTTCTACATCGATTTTTTCATCGAGTATCGCTTGCGACGTTATAGAGGCGAAACCGATACTGCATTTAAGAATCGGCGAAGGGGCACCACTGGTCACTTTACCTATGTGTTTATCTACTTGATAGACAGCGTAACCGGCACGTGCCACAGCCCGATCAAGCATCTGAAAGCCTACCATTTGCCTCACAATGCCCTTCTTTTTCTCAGAAAGAAGGGCGTTCTTGCCGATAAATTGCCGATTCTTGGATTTGACAAATCTGCCAAGTCCAGTTTCAAATGGATTCGTGTTATCGTCCATATCCATGCCGTAGAGGCGGAGGCCGGCTTCGAGCCGTAGCGTGTCCCGTGCACCAAGCCCTATCGGTTCTCCATCAGCTGCTATCACCACTGGATAGAGGGTGTTCCATAAGCGTTCCGCATTTTTTGCGGAGATATATAGTTCAAATCCAACTTCACCGGTATAACCTGTTCGTGAGATGATAGTGGGAACACCTGCGACTTTGCCGAGGGCGAACCGAAAATATACGATTTCAGAGAGTGATTGATCGGAAACCAACGGTTCCAGAATCTCAATCGACTTTGGACCCTGTAGTGCGATGAGAGTTTTGCCTTCACTCTCATTTTTCACTTCTGTACCGCGATCATTATGGGTTTGTACCCACGCTAGATCTTTCTCAATATTGGCAGCGTTGACGACCAGCATGTAATGATTATCAGTATATCTATAAATTAGAATGTCATCAACTATTCCGCCCGTTTCATTACACAAGAGTGTATATAGCACACGACCATCAGTTAACCGACCCACATCATTTGTGCTAAGTTTTTGCACCAATTCATTCGCGCCCTGTCCACGAACATCGATTTCTCCCATGTGTGACAAGTCAAATAAACCTATGGTGCTGCGAACAGCGAGGTGTTCCTTGACAATGCTACTGTATTGGAGCGGCATTTCCCAACCACCGAATTCGGTGAATTTGGCATTGAGCCTTTTGTGAACCTGATAAAGGGGCGTTCGTTTCATGTCTTTAGATGCTCTTACGATACCATAACAAATCACTCAGATGCCATGAGGGAGTATAGGTAGGTACGTGAGAGGTTCCCGGATCCAAATTTAAAGCCCATAGATACGGGCAAGATTATCCCCGAAGATGAGTGCTTCTGCATCGTCCCCAAGTTCTAATCGCTTGATGGCGTTAATAACCTGAATCGGTCGGTATTCGGGCAAGTTAGAACCGAAAACGATCTGCTCAGGTCCGAGTTCGTCAACCGCTTTTTTTACCTCCGTTGGAACAACCGCGTCTGGATCTGTTCCCCAACGGCGGTGAAAACGCAATATTGTTGTCCCAAGCGAAATATTCTTGTTGGCTTTTGCTGCAGAGATACCGGCATCTAAATCATCCGGGAAGCCCATGTGATCCATAATAACCGGCGTTTCCGGTATCCAACTCGCGACTGTACCGATTCGATTCGGATGGCAGTTATTAGGTCCAGAGTGGATCGAGACGATAAGTCCATAATCACGTGCAGCTTCAACGACCGGACGGACCATGGAGTCATCCACATTGTAGTTGTGAACGGCTGGCATCAGTTTAATGCCGCGCATTCCCCACTTTTCGGCAGCCATCTTAACCTGTTCAACCGGGTCGGGTTCCGTTGGATGCACGAGTGCACACCCAAGGGCGCGCGGATCGCCACCGATTGCATCAGCAAGTTCATCGTTTTGTGGAAGCGGTTGGGTATTCGGCATGATAACAGCAACATCCATGTCGGCTTCATCTTCTAATGTCAACAACGCTGCTAAGTTGAGTTTGCCATTTTCATCACGAAATGAATCGTTGAGATAAGCTTCAAAATCGCCTCGCATACACAAGCTCCTTTTTTACACTGTTAGGGAGCAGAACCTTCGTTAATAAGGATAGCTCCACGTGTTGCGGCTTCAAAAGTCCCCGTTTCTTTCGCTACGGAATCTCGGTAAAGTGTATAAGCAGATTCCGCAGTGGAAGTATCGGCAAAACGGATGATGAAAACGATCTGGGCATCCATCCAGTTTGTGGATTGTGTGTTTTCCCGGTAACGTGCTGAGATGCCGAGTGCTGTATCAGTCAATTCGGGTATAGCAATAGGCAGTGTACTGTAGATTTGACTCAGCACCCAATTTGAAGGGAATAGTTTAACGGTTCCACTTATCTTGTTGCTACTCGGTAGTAGCGCAAGTATTTGTGGTTCCGAGGCGGAGTCTTTAATCCCCGCAGCGATAATTTTAGCGAGTGTGACCATGCCTTCACGAATGCCGGTCGCCAATTCGTAACTCTCAATTTGAATGAAGTACTTCCCTTTTGAAAACCGGAGGTAGTTGCCTGAAAGCATTGCTTTACTTCCAATCCATTCAAATTTCATCTGTGGATAGGTGTGGAAATTATAAATACCGAAGGCGTTTTCTGGTGTACCCATATCGAAGATTTCAAGTAGAATCAGTGGTTTTGAACCGAATTGGGGCGTTTCGTATTCCACCTCTGCCTGACGTTCAAAGCCGTATGCATAGAACAGGTCCGGTGACGAGGCTCTATCACGATAGAGGGTTTTACCTTCGTAAGTTGACGGAGCACGCGACTGAACCCAACCCGCTAATTCTGTGTCACTCGGTAAAAGATCTTCTGGTGAAACAGTTGTTTGGACAATGTTTCCTGTCGCTGCAGACGGTTCTAACAATGTTGAAGATTTCTTGATGTTTTCTCCGACTGTAAATACTACCTGTTGTGCTTTCTTTGATGTAGTGCTATGCCAGACCCCATAGATGTATTCGCTTTTTTGATGAACAGCTGTCCAGTTTCCTTCTTCTTTACTACACGAAATCAGAATCAAACTAAAAAAGAGAAACATACCAAGTGAAAAACAACGGCTTCTATGAAAGGTGAGTATTACCTGGCATTTCATTCGCGCTCGACTCCCGTGTTGCGTCCTGTTTACCACTGTTCAGCAAGGTTATTGTAAAGATCCTCTATCAACTCTTCTACAATAAGAGCCTTGGCTTGTTCGGGGGTTTCCCTCGGTTCTGCTCGGTTTGGAACGATATAGAAATCGTGAACCTGGATATGGTTATCAGTTTGAGCGATCATATTGTTGCGAACTCGATCTAAGAACTCGTACTCAATCTGTAGAGTCATACGCAACATTTCGATTTCACCTTGCGGACCAAAACCGTGTTCCTTTATATTGTAATCCTGTATTCGCATTGTAAACTCGGCATCATTTCCGTCTCGCCATTTCCTATTGAAGCGTTGGGTGAGTTTCTCATGAATTACTTCGTCATACGGGCGCTGGGAGGCGGTATCGTAAGCAAAATCGGCATCTAAGATTTCGATTGGCGTAATCCGGATGGTCTTGATATGCTCCAAGTATTCTGATTTAGAATAGTAGCCACACCCAGAAATCAATAGGTGCAACCATACCAGTAGTGTTGAGGTGAATAGAGTCCTATACATTTTTTTCTCCCAAATTTGGTCAGAAAACGCAATCCGACTCGTATTGTAAGGACGGTTTTCGTGCTTTATCCCTATTTTGTGCTTGAGTGTTGGGTTCAGAATATCAAACCCTTTAGCAGCGCAGGATTTTGGAAGTTCACCGGTGCAGCCTTTGGACGAGGTGCTTTCTGTTTCCCACCATAAAACACAGATTTAGCGGTATCGACAATGTATCGTTTATAGGTAGGCGATAGTAAAACAACAAAGACAAGGACAAGCAGAATGAGAACAATGGCTAAAAAGTAGGTTACCCACCTCTGGTCAAGCAGATCTGCTTTATTGAGCGTGTATTTGGCAGTATTACGTCTTGCTTTCATTTGTGCCACCTCTTGTTGTGGTAACGTATATTTTTCAGTACAGATCGCCGTGTAATTGCTGTAAGAGATGTGATTAAAATCGTGTATGCAAATTATAGCAAAAAAATAAATGATATGCAAAGTTTTTAATCATCGCGTCAGGGGTGTTTGTTTTCTGCAAGAAAGGATTAGCCGCGATAAATTGATCGCTCCTAATTCGCGACGGTTGTATAAAAATAGGGCGAAGGAATTTATCCTTCACCCTATTTCATGTCTCAGAGAGTTATTGGTTACAAGTTGCAACGTGGACCGTTTTCGACTATCGAGGACGTCCTTTGGGGATACGCGGCGAGCGACGCGAACGGAAGTCGCGTGAATTATCGCGCTGTTCATAACGATTGTTGCGGCGTTCGCGTGAATCGTTCCCACGCCTCTCTCGATTATCGCGTGAATCTCGGTTATCACGGTATCCGGAGCGTCCGGTATCACGGAAGTCTCTCGGTCCATTCCGATCGGATGGGAAATCGTTCTCACTGTTGGATTCAATATTCAATTCTTCAACGGGAACTCCACCTGCAGCCACGAGCGTCAAATCTACCCGATCTTGTTCGTCTATGGTGAGGATACGGACAGTGACTTCGTCGCCAACCTGCATCACATCCTCAGCGCGGCGGACGTAGCCATCTCCCATTTGCGAAATATGGACAAGCCCATCCTTTCCAGGTAGGATCTCCACGAACGCACCGAAGGGCGCAGTACGCACTACCTTTCCGGTGTACTCTTTCCCAATTTCAGGCATTGCCGTGATCGCAAGAACTTTCTCCTCAGCAGCTTTGACATCCTCAGCACTTGTTGCCGCGATTTCAACCGTTCCATCGTCTTCAATGTTGATGGTTGTGTTGGTTTCTTCTTGGATGCCTTGCACGGTTTTACCTCTTGGTCCGATGAGGTCTTTGATTTTCTGCTGTGCAATCTGGAGAGAATGGATTCGAGGGGCATAAGGGGAAAGTTCCGCACGAGGTTCTGCTATAACAGCATTCATCTGTTCAATGACTGCAAGGCGTGCCTCTTTGGCTTGATGGATCGCACGGCGCATCAACTCTGGGCTAACGCCTTCAATCTTGATGTCCATCTGTACAGCAGTAACCCCTTCGCTGGTTCCTGCGACCTTAAAGTCCATATCACCCAGAAAATCTTCGGTGCCGAGCATATCTGTAAGTATAGCTTCCTGTTCGCCTTCCTTGATGAGACCCACGCCAATTCCAGCAACAGGTCTTTTTAGCGGGACACCAGCATCCAAGAGTGCTAATGTTGCTCCGCAGACGGTCGCCATTGACGATGATGCGTTGGATTCCAAGATTTCTGATACGACTCGGATTGTATAGTGGAAGTCTTCTTTTTCCGGAATAACAGGTTCAAGTGCCTTTTGCGCCAAGGCACCGTGGCCGATTTCCCGGCGACCGGGACCCATCATTCGCTTAACTTCGCCAGTACTAAATGGAGGGAAGTTGTAGTGTAAGAAGAAGGAATGCCTTGCTTCACCATCGAGTCCGCGTTGCACATCTTCATCGCCTGATGTGCCGAGCGTCGTTACACTGAGTGCCTGTGTTTGTCCTCTGCTAAAGAGTGCTGAGCCATGGGTGTGGGGCAGCAATGCCACTTCTCCGGAGATAGAACGAATATCCGTTACGCCTCGTCCATCAACGCGTTTGCCTTGAGTCAAAATGGCTTCACGCATCTCTTCTTTTTCGATTTCACTTAGAATAGAAATCGTATCTTTTGCTGCATTCGGATCGATTTCCTCAGGTGTGTCTTCAAGAATTTCTGATAGAACTTCTTCTTGAACCTGCTCGAGATAATCTTCGCGCAACTTCTTATCTGCCATTCCGATGGATTCTCGAATCCGTGATGTGGCGAGATTCCGAACCCGATGACTGAGGTCTGATTCGATACTTTTAGAAGCGTAGGCGCGTTTTGCGTTACTACGTACTGCTGCCAATCCTTCTTGAAGTTTGATAATTTCTTTTATTTCTGCGTGAGCGGTGACAATTGTATCAATAACTTCATCTTCAGGAATTTCACTGCCACCGCCTTCAACAGACATAACAGCATCCGCCTTGCCGCTTACGAACATTTCCATGTCAGAGGCGTGTAATTCCTCATAAGTCGGATTGATTATCAATTCGTTTTCGAGTTTGCCCACCGTAACTGCGGCAACTGGACCGTTAAAGGGGATGTCGGAAATCGACAAAGCAGCGGACGTACCGATAAGTGCAGGAACATCCGCCGGGTGAATGCCGTCCGATGAAAATACGTTACATAAAACTTGTACCTCTGCCTTGAAGTCCTTCGGGAAAAGAGGTCGGATACAATGGTCAATTAAACGAGCAATAAGTTGTTCTGATGTTCCAGGACGTGGCTCGCGTCTACCATAAACTGTCGGAATACGTCCTGTAGCGTAGGCTCTCTCGCGGTAATCTACTGTTAACGGAAAGAAATCCAAGTCATGATCACTATCATCTGCTACTACTGTGACTAAGACAACCGTTCCACCGTATTGGACCCAAACTGCCCCGTCTGCTTGTTTCGCAACTTTTCCAGTTTCAATCGATAACTTCTCGCTCCCAAGTTGCATTTCAACTTTCATTCTATATACTTCTCCTGTATTTCCAATTATTTCGTCGTGTCACCAAGTATAAAAAAATAAAAAAACGGTTAGAGAGAAATCTATGCTCAAAGAAAGGCATTGTCAATATTGGCTACAATCTTTAAGTGTTATAATGTACGGCTCTGATGTGACTTGAACACCATCTGCCGCAATATAAAACGTATTTCGTAACCGCTTGGCACCAGCGCGAAATCTAATTTCTCCTTGTTCCGATAGTGTCACGAATTCCAAGTTCATCAATCAAACGGTAATAGCGTGTAACGTCCTTTTTGTGCAAATACCTTAACAAACGGCGCTGCTTGCCAACAAGACGATAAAGTCCGTGGCGGGAATGGTAATCCTTCCGGTGTGTCCGAAAATGTTCAGTCAACTGTCGAATGCGAGCAGTTAAAATTGCCACTTGAGCTTCTGGAGAGCCTGTATCCTGTTGGTGTAACTGATGCTGTTGCATGAGTTCTTGCTTCTCTGCTGCACTAATTGCCAATTGCGTCACCTCCTTTTGGTTGAACAACTGATTTATACAACAAATTTTAGAAATTTGTGAATTTTGTCTTGTCAGAAATCATCTCATAAAACGCACAATATGAAACAAAAATGCTTTGCCCACGCTATATGAGATGAACACTAAGTTGCTTCAGACGATTACTCCGATTCTTGTCTGGGTTTAATATCATGTACATATATAATATCACAAATCAACCTGAAATTCAAATTAAACTCTTGTGATTGGATAGTTTTCATGCCTCTTACGGATGTGCAGACTCGGCGAGAATCTCCGCTGCAGCCATGACGTCGCGTTGTATTTGTTGAACAAGGGATTGAAGGTTCGGGAACTTCCGTTCGCTCCTAATTTTTTCTACAAAAAAGATTTCTACCGATTTACCATAGATGGTTTCGTTGAAATCGAAAAAGTAACTTTCTACTTGAAAATTCAACTCGTTGAATGTGGGACGTGTGCCGATATTTAGGACACCATCTAACCACTTACCTTCCAGTTTTGCGCGGATTGCGTATACACCATTAGGCGGACAGATTTGGTTCTGTGTGTCTATATTCGCAGTCGGGAAGCCGATGTGTTTGCCTCTGCCATCACCGTGGACAACCTCTCCAACCAACGAGTAAGGACGCCCCAATAATTGTGAACTCCAACGGAGGTCTCCCCGCGCAAGTGCTTGGCGGATGCGAGTACTATGCACAGGCGCACCGTTTATCTCTGTTGGTGGGACGATTGTGACATCAAACGGATAATCCTCGCTGATTTCTGCTAATCGCTGCGCATTGCCAGCGCGATTTTTCCCGAATTGACAGGCATAGCCAACGACGACGTGTTTGGCTCGACATTTCTCCAAGAGAACCTTCTCGACAAAGGATTCAGGGGACATTGCCGCAATCTGCGCGTCAAAGTTGAGAATGACAATTTTATCAATGCCGAATTGGTGAAGAATTTCCACGCGCTTGGAAAGAGGGGTCAAGATAGGTGGAGATCGTTCTGGGGACAGAAATGCCAGTGGATGTGGGTAGAATCCGACCAGCACACTTATTAATTTATCTTGCGCAGCACGCTGCAAAAGCGTTTTGATAACCGCTTGGTGTCCAATATGGATTCCATCGAACACGCCGAAGGTAACTACAGTGTCTTTCTCGAATCCGGTGATGTCGTCTAAGTTGTATATTGTCGCGATTGAGGAATCACTGTTATTGCAAGCGTTTTCCACGTTTTCAATCCTTAAAAGAATCACCACATCTCGTGGAGGGCTGATCAATGTAACGTTGTGCGGTGTGGACAACTGCTGTAATTGCTGATAAATAAGGCATTACAATCCGACAGCCTGAGGCGCGTGAGTGTCCTCCACCTTCAAACTCTGAAGCCAGTTCGCTAACATCTACCTGACCTTGGCTCCGCAGACTCACCTTAGTACTTCCATCTCTCAGTTCGCACGCACACAATGCCACCTCAATGCCCGCAATTGCTTGAATCTGGTTCACAACACCCTCTACAGCTTCGGGGGTGGTACCGGTCTTCTGGAACATTGCTTGTGTGGCGTACACGGAGGCAATCTTACCGTTATCTGTGACTTTCAAGGTGCGGAGGATTTCACTTAATAGACGAATTTTACTGACAGGGATATGTTCGTAGACCGACCGGTAAACCTCATCGGGGGCAAATTCCCCGATCTCAATCAATTCCGCCGCGATACGGTGCGTCTCGGCTGTAGCATTGCTATAGCGAAAGCAGCCGGTATCAAACATCAATCCTGTGTATAGGCAAAGGGCACAGAATTTGCTTATTGGGGTTTGGTGATACTTAATGAGTGTATATACGATTTCTGATGTGGAAGAGGCTGAAGGCTCGATGAGATTGATATCACCGAACGCTTCCGATGTCGCATGATGATCAATGTTGACGAGTATATGTATCGGCACCAAAATTTTCGACAGCGTCTTACCGATCCGTTCGAGTGTACTGGCGTCTAAAACAACCAGCACTTCTGGACGATAACTGCCAACTGAACCTACGCCTTCAATGCTGTCCCAGAATGGTAGAAATCTGTAGTTAGTTGGCACTGTGTCGGTGTTAAATATTCTAACAGATTTTCCCAGTTGCGTTAAAAAGAAATAGAGACTCAGTTCAGAACCAATCGCATCGCCATCCGGGTTAATGTGCGTTGAGAGTGCGAAATTATCGTACCGATCCAGTAGTGCGAGGAGGCTGCGGTATTTATGCATGTCAACCATATTATGTAAGGTGCTCATGGAAGGTCCGCTGTATGATTCTCAGGTGTTTCGTCTTCGGATTCAACAGATTTGAGGAGTCCGTCTATTTTGAAGAGATAGTCGGCAGATTCATCTATGGCGAACCGAAGTTCTGGTGAGTAGCGGAGTGTAAGACGGTTACCAATTTCTCGCCTAAGAAACCCTGCTGCACTTTTCAGACCTGCGAGCGTATTATCCTTTTGGGTTTGATCGCCGATGACACTCACCTTCACATCTGCATATTTCAGGTCGGGTGAAATCTCCGCTTGCGTGATGGTACAAAGCGCAACGCGTGGATCCTTAACAGAACGTTGGATAATCTCACTTAGTTCTCGTTGGATTAAGGCACCAACCCGGTCTTGTCTTCTATTGTTTACCATAATGTTCCTGTCTTTGATGCAATCTTCATCAAAAGAAAAATTCAGTTTTATAATCCACTAACTCAGCATCTACATTTGCCTCAATAAAGGTGATAACGTGTGAGATGAGTCTATTCAAATGCGCTGCATCATTGGAAACTGATACAGCAGCTAATACCGCAGCTTCATGCGTATTTAATGCTTCTACTTCCGCAATAGCAATATTGAACCGATTCTTAAGCCTCGCGATCAGGCTTTTGATGACCCGGCGCTTTGCCTTCAGTGAGTGGCTCTGTGGGATTCGGAGCCAGATTTTACAAACACCGATGTGCATGAAAACTGTTAGTCAGCTACAGGCGCGATTTTTCAACCGTACCTTTTGTGAAAATGGATTGTTATGCAAACTTGACTCGGTTAAGAAAGTGAGCGCGCCACTTGCTCATGAACGTAACATTCGAGCACATCGCCAGTTTTCAAGTCATCAAAGGTTTCGATACCTATACCGCATTCATAATTCGCTTGCACTTCGTTCACATTGTCCTTGAAACGACGAAGCGAGTTCACCTTCCCTTCGTGAATTAAGCGATTGTCGCGAAGAACACGAAGCGGTTGGTTGTAGGAGATTCGTCCCCAATTGACATAACTACCTGCAACTAAACCCAGCCGTGGTACTCTAAACAATTCACGAACTTCTGCACGCCCAATAACAACTTCCCGAACTTCCGGATCTAATAAGCCTTCCATCGCTGAGCGGATATAGGAGATGAGATTGTAGATGACGTTATACGTACGCACATCAATCCCTTCAATTTCTTTTGCTTGTACTGCTTCTGTGGTCGGATGTACATTAAAACCGACGACAATAGCATCAGAGGCAGAGGCGAGCAGAATGTCGGTTTCGGTAATACCACCAACGGCTTGGTGAATGATATTGATTTTAACCTCCTCCGTACTCAAATCAAGTAGGGATGAAGCAACAGCTTGCACTGAACCTTGCACATCCCCTTTGAGGACAACGTTCAGTTCCTTAATCTCACCTTCTTGGATCTGTTGGAATAGGTTTTCTAAACTGATGTGACTGTTTGCACCAAGTTTTTCGGTCCGATATTGGTCTTGTCGAGTTTCACTGATGGTTCGGGCATCCCTATCGGATTCGACGGCATAAAACTTGTCACCTGCCTCCGGAACACCTGTGAAACCGAGGATTTCAACAGGACGTGAGGGACCTACTTCCTTCATACGTTTACCGTGATCATCTATCATCGCTCTAACTTTGCCAGAATATCTTCCTGAAACAAAGGCATCTCCGACGCGCAGGGTCCCAGACTGCACAAGAACCGTCGCGACAGCCCCGCGTTCTTTGTCGACCTCTGCTTCAATAATGATACCTCGCGCAGCTTTGTTTGGATTCGCTTTCAATTCAAGGAGTGCAGCTTCTAAGAGAAGCATTTCCAGTAAAGTGTCAATGCCGGTTCCTTCTGTCGCAGAGGTCTCAACACAAATTGTTTGTCCGCCCCATTCTTCTGGAACAAGATCCTGTTCTGCCAATTGTTGTCGGATATAATCTGGACGCGCCCCGGAGACATCTATCTTATTTATCGCTACCACGATTGGAACCTTGGCGGCTTTTGCGTGACTGATGGCTTCAATAGTCTGGGGCATGACCCCATCATCAGCAGCCACAATCAGGACGACGATATCGGTTACTTGTGCCCCTCGCGCCCGCATAGCAGTAAAGGCAGCGTGACCGGGTGTATCCAAGAAAACAACACTTCCTGTCGACAAACTCACGTGGTAAGCCCCAATGTGTTGTGTGATATTCCCCGCTTCAGATTCACTAATGTTTGATTCACGTATAGAGTCCAAAAGAGAGGTCTTGCCGTGGTCAACGTGACCCATGATTGTGACAACTGGCGCGCGAGGTTGTAAAAATTTCGGTGGATCGGGTGGGTCTGTTAATAGGTCATCTTCGAGCGTCCGTTCCTTGATTACCTCAAAATCTAAGTGTTTCCCAAGCATTACCAACGTATCGTAATCGAGACGTTGATTGATATTTGCCATCACTTTTAACTTCATGAGCCGCATAATCAGGGCTGAAGGTTGTAATTTCAAGGAGGCCGCGAGGTCCGACACTGTTGTACCTTCTGTGATCTGTAAACTATCTGTTGTTTGAGGGCTTGTATCAGAACTGTCTTCGGCAGGCTCTGCAACTGTAGAGGTGTCTTCCTCAGATAGGTTTTCTACCAATTCAGATTCGATAAGCGCGACAGTTTCTGAGTCAAGAAAACTCTTTTCGTTTTTAACCTGAATGCCGTGGTCTTCTAATATAGCGATGAGTTCTTTGCTTGTTAGTTTATATTGCCTTGCCAATTTGGAAACGGGCATGCCTGAGTTTTGATTAGCTTCACGATTGTTTTTAGCGGACCTTCGCCGCTGTCGTGTGCCTTTTGTCATGATAGTTCCTCCTTTTTTTCTGTTGAGCTCGTAGATTTCCTCGCACATTCAAGAAGAACTTGTTCAAACTGCGCGATAACTCTGCTTGTGAGTTGTACACGTAATAAAGAATTAATCCGTTTTGGAGACTTAAATGCTTTCTGGACGCAGGATTGCGAGCGGCAGACGTAAGCCCCGCGCCCGGCTAATTTCTTTGGGCTGTCCATCTGTAGTGTTTTGTCTCCTTGACACACAAATCGAATTAACATTTTCTGCGGAAATTTACCACGGCACCCGATACAAGTGCGAATAACATCCCTCAAAAACCTCACCCACTCTTTAAACGCTCTTCCAATCCACCGGATCGGTGTACCTACGATTCTTGTCTTGACAGTCTAAAATAAAAAGACGTTAGAAAGTTATTTTTTAGGCTCAGTGTCAAAGTCGTCATTTTCGACACTCTCATGAGATCCATTTGTCTCTGCATCTTCCTCAGAGCTTATCACAGGTGCCTCTTCATCTTGTCCTGTCTCTGCTTCGGTTTCAGGGTTGTCGATCTCTGTCTTCGTTTCAACAACCGTTTCCGAGTTTATTGATTGTTCGAAGGTTGTTGTATCATCGGCATCTTCAGTTTGTGTTTCTATATTGTCGGTGTTCTCTTCGAGGTTCACCGCTATTTCCTCGGCAGTTTCTTCACTCGGATCCGGTTTAAAGAGTTCATCGATCGAAACGGCTGCTTCGGATTCACCCTTTATATCGACCTTCCATCCGGTCAATTTTGCGGCGAGTCGAGCATTCTGTCCACGTTGACCGATTGCTAACGAGAGTTGGTTATCGGGTACAATAACACGTGCACTTTTAGTTTCTTCATCAAGCTCCACTCGGCGGACAGCAGCAGGACGTAAGGCATTAGCGATAAAGACACTTGTATCTTCGCTCCATTCTAACAGGTCAATTTTTTCGTCGTCAAGTTCGCTAACGATAGTTTGAACGCGAATTCCTTTAACCCCAACACACGTGCCGACAGCATCTATACCTTCCTCAGTTGCCTGGACAGCGACCTTTGCTCTATTCCCCGGATCCCGCGCGACTGCCATAATGCGGACTTGACCTTCGTAGATTTCAGGGACTTCCTGCTCAAAAAGCATTGCAAGAAGATCTCGGTGTGTACGAGATACAATAACAGGAGCACCGCGAACCTCGTTTTTCACTGATAAAATTAGACATTGCAAGCGTTTACCGCGTTCGTAGGTTTTCGAGCGTGGCATCTCGCGAGGTGGTAAAAAAGCTTCTGTCTGTTCGAGGTCTAAGATAATGCCACCCCGTTCAAAACGCTGGACATATCCGGTGACGATTTCGCCTTCACGACCAGAAAATTCCTCATAGATTTTTTCTCGTTCTGCCTGTTTTATCTGTTGAGAATAAATTTGCTTCCCCAATTGGGCCTGAACACGTCCAAGTTCGTTGGGATCAATCCATACATTTAGTATGTCCTCAAATTCAGCATCCGCTTGAAGTTTCCTTGCTTCCTCTATCGGGATTTCTGTCGCAGGATTTTGCATAATATTGACGACTTTTTTCGGGACACAGCACCGTATGTGTCCTTTTTCAATATCTATCTCCACAGGAATATCGGCATCTCGACCGTGAATTCGACGCGCAGCAGCACGCACAGCATCTTCTATCGCCTCGACGACAATATGCTCGGGAAGTTCGTTTTGCGCTGCATTTTGACGAATGGCGTTTTGGAGGTTTTCTAACATAAATAATATCCGCAGCGACTTTTCCGGTCAAACCGCGACTCCTTTTTGAATTTCTTATGTACAGGTTGCTGAATATAAACGTGCGAACAGCACTTCAGTTTTTAACCAACTACCATTTCAGGTGTATATGGGCATTGCGAATCCCTGAGATATTAATGGTAACGTATTTTCCGTTATCTTGTGCCAAGGTTACCTGCTCATCGGACACCTCCATTACATCACCTTGCACCTGATAATTTCCATCGTTTTTCAAATCGACTTCTATTTGGACAGTACGTCCGCAGTTTCGCCGAAAGTCTGCAGCAGTTCGCAAAGGTCTATCTAACCCCGGTGAGGCGACTTCTAATTGTGTGTAACTTGCCAAGTGCTGGTACACTTCTAAAATCGGGCGCACGACACAGTCTACTGCTTGGCAGTCTGATACTGTGAGACCTCCGGGTTTGTGAATAAGGAGCCGTAGGGTTTGCGACTGGGTTTCAACATCCACGAGTTCAAAGCCGTCAATGTCAAGTATTGGTGCTAACAGTTCAAAGATAGAGTTTTTCTCGGTTACCGTCATTGCAATTTAAAAAAAAACGCGATATGTCCCAGTAGTAGAGGTTCTTCGCGGTTCATTTCGGTTTCGTTGCACGCCGATGATAGCGGAGGATTGTGAAGTATTAAGCTCTCGCCCTAAATTCTGACTATTAAGTGTTGCAACTTCTACCGACCTTTAAGCAGCGGTGTGTTAATTCTCGCGGACCTGCCTCTATTGTTACATAATATCCTTTTTCCCTTTTTTTATCAAGCGAATTTGCTTGTCGTTTTAATTGCTGGACCCAGAGTTAATGTGTTTGAAAAAATTCGATAACTTCACCGTTGGGTCCCTTGAAAAAGGCAATGGTTGCGTTGAGAGCACCAAGTGATACATCTCTCGGCTCTAATGTTACTTCTGCGCCAGCCTGACGAACGTGTTCTATGGCAGCACGTATATCTGTCGTTGCGAGTGCAAAGTGTGTTACCGGATCATTTGGACTGGCGTCTCCCGCTGCAGGAGATGACGCTGTAGGTTGAAACAGTTCCATGTGACTGCCATCGCCCATGTCTAACAAAACGATTTTCCGATCTGGTGAACCGAATTCTGCCATAACTTCCATGCCCAAAACATCTTTATAAAAGGTTAAGGAAGCGTCCCAATCGCGGGTCTGGACCGCAATGTGATGTGCACCACATCCTTGAATTACTGAATTCTTTGTGCCGACTGCCATCTTAACCCTCCCTTAATTAGTGGGACATAACCTTTTTAAATTCCATCCACAGACCAGAATTTCTAACGAGTTAGAGGTAAGATCCTCGATAAATATAACATAATTGTATCATAACTTCTGCTATAAAGTCAAATTAAATTGGAGTGCTTGAATCCTGAACCCGCTGATTGAGGTGATGGAAATTCGGTTTCGCTTTTACTATAAGACATGCTATACTATTGCTATGAGCATGTTTCGTGAACACTGGATCGGTGGGTTGGTGGCTTATAGCACCTTCTTCATCGTTTCCCTTATCGCAACTATTGCTGTTTCAGTCCTTTACACAGTCCCAGTGGCGTGGAATCCAACTATTTCCCTGAACCCCCTAAAGGTTATTGGTTGTTTTGCGATTGCGGTGTTGTTCGGATTGTGGCCAGATGTTGATATAAAAAGCAAAAGCCAAAAGATATTTTATTCTATCCTGTTTGTGTTAAATGTCGCGCTAATTATTATTTGGCGAAAGTATCTGGAATCCGCGCTGTTGGGGCTATTCGCGATGCTTCCAATTATGAGCAGACATCGTGGATGGACGCATGCCAGAGTTACGATGATTCTACTCCCCGGACTGTTTCTGTTAGTCCCGATTTATGCTACATATCCAGAGTGGAACAGCGGCAGTAGACTCTTAGATGCGTTTGATGCGTTACTTGAATCAGAAGAACTGCCAAGTCTTATTCTTACCGGCTTACCATTCTACGTGGCGAGTTTCATCGGCTATGCAAGCCACCTCTATCTCGACGGCATTCTGTTTCGCTCCCGTAAAGCACAGCGACGGAAAGTACGGGCGAGCCAATGAAGATTAACACCCTAACACTCCAAGAATTATTTCGTAACGACGCTATGCAGGCACTCGATACTTTTGCAAAAGCACAGGACATACGGCTTTATCTCGTTGGAGGCAGCGTTCGGGATTTACTCCTCAAGCGTCGAACCACAGATTTTGATTTTGCGCTGGCTGCCAATGCAATTCGCTTCGCTAAGGCGTTTGCTGCTCACATCAGGGCGACTTGCATCGTACTTGAAGAAAACCCATCCACTGCCCGTGTAATTGTGAATCAGGACAATTTTCCGGATCCATCACGATTAAGCATGGATTTTGTGCAATTCCGAGCCGAATCACTCGCTGGCGATTTACGTCTACGAGACTTAACAATTAATGCGATGGCAATTGTGTTTGAGAATGTAGACACACTTGCAGACCACGCCCATAAATCGAATTTCTGTCGTGTGATTGATCCATGTGGCGGTATGGAAGACTTAGAAACAGGACTGCTTCGGTTTCCAAGTGACGGGGTAATCTTAGCCGATCCGATCCGCCTACTGCGAATTTACAGATTCGCAGCGCAACTGGGATTTGAAATTTCACAGAATGCAATCGCCTTAATCCAGAAACACCAAGAGCTATTACCAAGCGTTGCAGCAGAACGATGTCGCGACGAATTTATGAAGATTCTCGATGTCAAGAAGGCACACCCATATTTGCAGCAAATGAATGCTGTCGGGCTACTGGCACAGATGCTGCCCACTGTAAACCGAGAACGCATTCCGTGGCAGCCCCTCAAATCATTTGAAGAGACACCAATTCCGCTCCGCGCTTACGATGAGGAAATCAATAACTATCTCCAAGAGGAGTTGGGGGGTGGCGTTAGCCGATATTCCTTAGTTAAACTTAGTTTGCTTTTAGATGGCAACTTTGCCGATATTGGAGAACGCCTTCAGTTGAGCCGCAAAGCAACGCAATTTGTAGAGGACATTATCTCCAAGTACGAACAATTTTTTAAAAATCTGAATCGGCAATTAACGCGTGAGGAGATAATTTGTTTCCTCAGGACTGCTGCCGCTGATTGGTGGGGCGTGCTTCTCTATGCTGCGGCATTGCATGCTATCGATTCAGCGGTCATTAAAAAAATCGCTGATACCTACTATAAACATATCCTACCGATTCACAAACAGGGGCGACTCATCACTGGAGACGATCTAATTCAGATTTTCCACTTAAAAGAGGGAAAACAGATAGGAGATTTACTGGAACAGATCGAAGAACGCCAATTTAATGGTGAAATTCGGACCCGTGAAGAAGCGCTCGCTGCCGTACAAGCGTTGATTCGCCAATCCCAGTAAATTTATTTGCTTAATCCCTGTTTTTGGTTTGGTATTTCCGAAGGAAGTTCGGGACCAACGATACCACGAGCATAAACACACCTGCAATTCCGAGATAGAGCATCGTCTTCCATATATTCCCCTCACCGCTAACAAATGCACCGCCAAGCAGAACCCACGCTGTTGTTCCTGGTAACATAAAAATAGCAGAAATAAATACGAACGTGGAGAACCGGATGCTGGTCAATCCATAAGCGTAGTTTTGAAGGTTAAACGGGAAAATCGGAACCAAACGTGTAAACATCAAAATGCGCCACCCTTGTTCTTCAACCTGTTCATCTATCCTGCGGAATTGTGGATTGTTCTTAACCCACCCTTCAACAAGATCACGAGCAACGTAACGGGCTACCAGAAAAGCACAAGCGACGGAGATAATAGAGGCGATGGAGGCATAAAAAACACCCCACAGCGGTCCGAAGACAAAACCGGCTAATACGGTTACCGGAGAACCCGGTAGAAAGAAAACAGTAGATATAAGATAGAGTCCAATATAAACAAGCGGTGCTATTACACCGAAACTTTCTACCCACGTTTTGATTTTCGGGACGTTTTCTAATCGAATGTGTTCTGTTATGCCATAGTATCTCAGCACAAGATAAACCACTACGATAATGCCGACAGCGACCAGAATTTTAATTAAGCTTTTTTTCATTTTTTTTCGAAATCGCCTCCAAGTATTCTTTAATCTGCGTTCGGTATTTTACGGGAATACGGTTGTTATTTACGGCTTCAGCATACGCTCGCTCGGCGTTGAGAACTACATCGCTGAAGGGCAGATATGCAGGTGCATCTACACGAGGCTCACCCGTAAAAACACCAGAGAAACTTTCTGAATCACCAGACGAAGGGACTGTGAGGGTCAAATTTTCACCATTAATTTCTAAGTTCGGCGTCTCGTCTCCGGTCAATAGTGTTGTCCGATTTCCTTCGTCGATAGGATTCTGCATTTTTTCGCCATCAACTGACGCTGATGTTGACTGAGATTCAGAACTTGATGAGGCTTCACGGGTGCCTTGTACCTCGCGAGTGCCTGCATTTTGTCCAGCGGTGCCATCCATATTGGCAATGCCACCACCAGAGGTTGTCGTTTCAATGTCCGCAAGTGCCAACTCTTTCCGGTTTGCTATCAAGTCTGCTTCCAACTGCGCGAGGTGTGTCAGTGTTT
Organism: Candidatus Poribacteria bacterium; assembly: GCA_028818705.1. Lineage (GTDB taxonomy): Bacteria > Poribacteria > WGA-4E > WGA-4E > WGA-3G > WGA-3G. Next base: position 40,462 of record JAPPNJ010000200.1, on the reverse strand, counting down.
CTGTTTGCTGAAGAGCATCAATAATATCCTGCAAACTTTCTGGTGTGACTGCCCTGCCCTGAATCTGATTCAATGAATTACGGAGCGCGCCTTCTGGTAGACTTTCAGTCAAGTGTTCAAAGAGACGCTGCAGTTCCGCTTGGAGTTCTGATGAGATCTCAGCCTGTTCCGTGAGATCTGTCAACTCTAATGCAAGTTGATCGGCATCCATACCCCGAAAACGTTGGCTTGTTTCTGTTGATTTTGTAATAACGTCTTGTTCTGATTTTTGTTTACGGATTTCTCTGTTTAGGCTGCCGAGGTGTTCTTGTGCTGTCCCAAGATCTGTTGCGGCTTTCAGTCTGTTCACTGTGTCAAGGATTTGCTCCTGCAGGATTGGGTTTTTAACCTGTTTCCCTTCAAGGTTTTGGATAACGCTATCTAATGCCTGTTGTTGGAACTCAGTAAGTGGACGAGGCGTCTCGTAGAGAGGCGGGATGGCGAAAGAAATTCCTATCAACAAAAGTGGAACGGGAAACAGTCGCAGTAGCTTTGGTGCGCGATAGGGACTTATTTTTCCGATGTCTAAAGTTGTTGCAGTCTCTGCAGCATCTCGAATTTGGAGTTGTGAAAACTCGCCTTCGGAACTACTCTGTATCAATCCAAACGCCGTACTAAGTCGCTCCCTAAGCTCCATTTTTTCGTCAACAGCTTGGGCAACAAATAGTAGATCCTTCCGGTGTTTAATACTAAGACAGGTGCCTACAATCGTCGCCACGGACAGAACCACCCAGCCGATACCTGACACTGGCATCGGTAATGGAATCAGTCGGTTCAGGAAAAATAAAATGGCGAGCAGAATGAGACCGCAAAAAAATGTCAATGCGACCGATTGCAAGAGTGCCTGTCGATACATCCTTGTGCCGATATCGGTTAGACAATTTCTGATGCGTTGTGCATCCAACGCTTCCATCTGAGCACGTTCAGATTTCACCATGCGAGTTTCTCCACTGTTGCCATAATCGCGTCCGGGGTAATTGCCTCAAAGTTCTCGCGTGCGCGATCAGTATGCGTATCCCACTCCTTAACTGATAGCCTTTTCATAAACGGACACGCTTGACGGGCAACCGTTGCGTGTTTGTCCCACGGTGGCGCCCACTGTATGAGGTTTGATGCACCGAACAAAGCAACGGTTGGTGTTTTGACGGCGGTGCTGAGGTGCATCGGTCCTGTATCGTTGCTAATGTATAGATTGCACCGCTGCAGGAGTGTCGCAAGTTGCATTGGCGTTGTTTGATTAACGATAACAGATGGGTGCGACATCTGTTGTGCCACCTGATGTGCCAACTCACCTTCCCGCGGTCCAGTTGTAATGACAATATGTGCGCCGTAAGTTTCGTGAAGTCGATCGCCGAGAATAGCAAAGTTCGATGCATTCCAGCGACGATAGACAGTTGCCGCACCCGGATTAAGACCGATAATAGGACGATTATCGTTAAGCTTCTGGTTCTCAAGGAAATTATTCACCCACGCTGTACTAACCCTATCAACGAATACTTCCGGCTCATCGTCCGTTACTTCAATGCCCAGTGCCCGAACGACATCGAGATAACGTTGTGTTTCATGCTGCGCCGTGTTATTCGGCACGGCGAGACTTAACAACTTCTTCCCACCAGCGTTCGTTTCAAAACCGACGCGGAATGGAATTCGGGCAAAAAATGTATGAAGCACCAAGCGAAAGGTGGGCTGCAGCACAACTGCCATTTGGAATTTTCTTCGAGCCATTTGATAGATGAGTTTCGGCACCGAGGCTTGATAGGTAAGGACCTCATTCAGGTATGGATTCGCTGACACTAAATCCTCTCGCATTGGTGCTACCATATAAGCGATATGAGCGTCTCGGAAGTGTTGGCGTAGGGCACGAATGACAGGTGTCGTTAAGACCGTTTCACCCAACGGTGCAAGTCTAATAATTAAGATCCTTTTGATTTGCTCAGGTGCAAACATCCTATCCATTGTAATTTCGACAGTCGAATCTCAGAGTACGAATATCTTGGCGTTCAGCCTGTTGCTAATTTTCGTGGGTGACGGTATAATACCCTAAAACCGACGAGATGTCAAGATGATTTCCCGAATTCAAGATTTAAAAGAGAAGTATTTGCGTGGTTGGGATCGACAGACAACAGTCATATTGCTTGCCTCAGCACTCCTATTAACGCTGCACAGGTATTATAGCCGACGAAGTTTTTTCAATCGCCATTTCGCTGAATACTTCAATGGCGGACCGTTAGCAGAAAGCTACCCGTATTATTACTGGTTTTTGACGACAGCAATTACATTGCTGTTTGTCCCCGCTATCGTTGCCAAATTCGGAACAGGAGAACGCTTGAGCCACTACGGTTTCCGACTCGGCAATCAGAAACTCGGATGGAGCATAACCGGGGTAGCATGGGTCCTGATGATTCCGGTGGTTATCCTTGCAGTTATTGCATATCCGCCCTTCCTTGCGAAGTATCCACTCAGCAAAGTCGTTGCAGACAGTTGGCAGACATTTTTGCCTTACCAGCTTGCGTATGGCGTTTACATGTTTTCCTGGGAGTACTTCTTCCGTGGGTTCATGCTCTTCGGATTGGAGCGGAAATTCGGGAATTACAGCATCTTGATTCAGACCATCCCTTTTGCGGTGATGCACTATTCAAAACCGTTACCAGAAGCACTCGGTTCAATCATTGCGGGTGTGTTGCTCGGCGTACTCGCATTTGAAACGCGCACGTTTCTTTATGGGGCGGCAATTCACTGGCTTGTTGCAATGACAATGGATGTAGTGGCTGTCGCTTTTTCACGTTTCTTTGTGTGAAAATTTGATTGCACGCCCTTGATAGTTATGTTATAATGGGTCAATGGTGGGTCGATAAAAAATACCCCGTGCAGCGCAAACATACCGCACATCCGCGGAATGCATTCGCTTTAAAACGCAAAGCACTCCCAGACAATGTAGCCACTGCGCTCCGTGTTCCCTTAAGAGGCAATAGTTATGTCTACTTTAGGGATTGGCATCACCTAATATTTTTCTTTGGAGGTATCCCAATGACAACACGCCTCGAACACGCTTTCACGGAAGCATCAAAACTCTCACCAAAGGAACAAGATGCCCTCGCAGATTGGGTCCTTGCTGAACTCCGCTCTGAGAAACGATGGGATAGATTGTTCGCCAGTTCTCAAGAGACATTATCCGAGCTGGCTTCAGAAGCACTTGCTGAACATCGTAGCGGGCAAACGCAGGAACTAAATCCGGACCAGCTATGAATTCAAGCACAACAAAACGCTTCCGTCAGATGCTTGCGAAATTACCAAATAGCATTCGACAGCAGGCTAAAGATGCCTACAAACTGTTCAGGGAAAATCCACACCATCCAAGTCTGCGCTTCAAGAAAGTACACAACACTGAGTCAATTTATGCTGTACGTATCAACATCAACTATCGAGCGGTTGGAGTTATTGATAGTGGAAAAATTGTCTGGTTCTGGATCGGTCCACATACAGAATATGAAAAGTTGCTTGATGCGCTTTGAGTTTTCTTGTCTATCAATCAGCGAGAAGAAATCCAGTCATCCCACCAGAGAATAGAAAAACTTGAAGCACAGCAGATCATCCGGGCTTAACTCGAACAGGAAAAAAGCATGAACAACATTACCGAAATTGTAAACGACTTTGGTGAGAGTATTATTCGAGTAGATGGCGATATTCCTGTTAATCTACCAGCGAAAGATGGCGACAGGTTTCTATTCATCAGTCACGACCAGAGTTTTCTGACACACGGCTTACACAAGTACCCTGCCAAATTTTTTCCAGAGTTACCGCGTTGGCTCATTAAACGATATTCTCAAGAAAACGACTGGGTCCTTGATCCATTTGCGGGGAGTGGCACTACAAATGTTGAAGCACTTCTCTCAAAACGAAACTCTGTGGGAATTGATGTTGATCCGTTTTCCCGTTTTATTTCGAAAGTGAAAGTAACACCTTTGGTAGAGAAAGAACTCAAGTTAGCACAAAAAGTACTTTTAGATGCTGTTACTTGTTACCGTCCATCGCTTGTTGTCGAATCTGCTCTACCAGATTTTCCTTATAGAGATAACTGGTTCAACAAAGAAATTCTGGTGGAGTTAACTTATTTAAGAAAACAAATTCGGTTACTTGAAACTGGCGATTCCATTAAAGACTTCTTCAAGGTCTGTCTTTCGTCTATCATCCGCTCCGTTTCCAACGCTGATGACAATTGTACCCGTACAGTGATTCGCAAGAAATTGAATAAATTGGTTCGTCCTTACGACGCGCTGGATCGATTTGCGAAAACAGTTCTTGTTAAGGTGCCTAAGATGATAGTGTTTTCCCAAAACTATCCGCAGGGCATTACCACCGATTTTCCAGAGGATATGGACGCAAGAAACATCAAGTATGAGGCGAATCATTTCGACCTCGCGTTAACTTCACCGCCTTATGTCAATGCCGTTGACTATCCGAGAACCCACCAATTAGAAATGTATTGGTTAGGCTTCGCACAAGACTCGTTAACTGCTCTGAAGAAGCGAAACGTCGGTACAGAAAGCGTTTCAGCCAGCCATTACAAATTCCGACACGAAATAGGAGTGCCAGAGGCGGATCGGGTGATGGCAAACATTTTTGAGAGTGATCCAAGACGTGCATTCATCGCCTTTAAGTATTTAGACGATATGCGAAAAAACCTAAGTGAAGTTTACAAAGTGCTACGCGAGGGCGGTAGATATGTTATTGTCGTCGGTAATAATCGTATCCGGGGTCATTTATTTGAGAATTGGAAGTATCTCATGCCAATCGCTGAAGATATTGGTTTTAACATCGAAACTTACTTCGGTTCGGAGATTATTAATCACTTTGTTACAATGCCCAGAAAAGAGCGAATCCACACGGATTGGATTTTAGTCTTGAAAAAATAATGGAACAGAGTAAGGTGGGGTTTTGCAACGTTGGGTGTGTCGATTGTCTGAATCAGGATTTTGTTCGTGTAAATTTCTGATGGTGTTTTCAAGTATATCCATATTTTTCTATCGGTTTCGTAACACCAAATACCAGCCCCAGCGGGGCGACATGTCTATAGAATTATGAAAGAACACCTACCAAAGCCCCAGCGGGGCGAAAGGTGTATCTGAAAATTGTTTACATGCCGCTTTGACACGAACTCGGTCTACGGTTCTTCTTTGTAGCGTAAACTGTTAGTTTGCGCCTTCTCTGGGGGACGTGTGTTCACTCTCCTGCTATTTTTACCCGTTTTTTCCGATAACCGAGTTCCCGTCAATTTACTATTTCATGGCAAAATTCACGCTAAAATGAATCAAAACGGAACGATCTATGACCCAACCCGACATCATTCAAACTATTCTCAAAGACAGCAATTACCACCTTGATCTATTCAACATATCTGAAATTCAGCGTTTACATCAAAGGATAGAGGGCAAAAAAACACCCATCACCTACTGCCCTATTCGAGGGAAGGCAATCCAACTAAAACCCGAAGAACTTATCCGTCAACTGTATGTGGAACGCCTCCTGAACTGGTATCATTATCCCCGAGAACGTGTGCGATTTGAGCACCTTGTCAACTTCGGCAGAGAAAAAAAACGCGCTGATATTGTTATCCTTGACAAAGACAGAGCCGATACCCCCTATATTATCGTTGAAGTAAAAAAGCCGAAACTCCAAGACGGCAAGGCACAACTCCGCTCCTACTGCAACGCCACTGGCGCGCCTATCGCTGTATGGACAAACGGACAACAGATTTCGCACTACCACCGCAGAGATCCAAACTACTTTGAAGACATCACCGATATCCCTAATGCTGATCAGACTTTGGCGGATATCCTCAACGAACGTTTTACCCTCAAAGATCTCATTCTTAAGGATAAACTCGCAACGGAACACAAATCCTTGAAGGATGTTATCTTGGAACTGGAAGATGAAGTCCTCGCCAATGCAGGGGTAGATGTCTTTGAGGAGGTTTTTAAACTCATCTTTACCAAGCTCTATGATGAATTCAAGAGTCAAGAAGATAAAATGTTTATCAACCGTCTCTTGCGATCCAGAATCAACACGATTGTTCAGGAAACGGATCAATCTTACGACGTTGAAAATCCTGATTATGAGATTCTCAAGAAGGCTGTCAAACAAATTCCAGATGACGATTTTCGCGCGATGGAGTTCAGAAACACAGGACAAACCGACTCCCAACTCAAAACCAAAATTCAGCGACTTTTTGACGACGCAAGAGACCGGTGGCGAGGTGTTTTTCCCGAACATTCGGCGTTTGAGTTATCCGACAGCCACCTATCAGTCTGCGTATCCAGTTTGCAGGATATAAAGTTGTTCAACTCCAATCTACAGGTTGTCGATGAAGCGTTTGAATATCTGGTGAGCAAATCTGCGAAAGGTGAAAAGGGTCAATACTTCACGCCACGCCATGTCATAGATATGTGTGTCAAAATGCTCAATCCGCAGCCCGGGGAATATATGATTGACACTGCCGCTGGGAGTTGCGGATTTCCGGTACATACCGCTTTCAAGCTGACTGGGACGCTTTTCACCAATGCGGAAATTCCAGCAGAAGACAAAGAGCACGTCCTCAAGGTGTTTGGGATTGATTTCGACGAAAAAACCGTCCGGGTTGCCAGAACCCTCAATCTGATCGCAGGAGACGGCGAAACCAACGTCTTGCACCTCAACACGCTGGACTATGAACGGTGGGACGACAGCACAGAGAGAAATAGCAGATGGGCCCGCACTTATGGCGACGGTTTTGATCGCCTTAAAGCGTTAAGGATGGAACAAGACGAGAATAAGTTGTTTGGTTTTGATATTTTAATGGCGAATCCACCTTTTGCCGGGGACATCAAGGAGAGTCGCATCCTCCATCAATACAACCTCACCTTTAAGCAGAATGGCAGAGCACACGCTAAAGTCGGTCGCGATATTTTGTTTATTGAGCGAAACCTTGATTTCCTCAAACCTGGTGGCCGTATGGCAATTGTGCTCCCGCAAGGCAGATTCAACAACACATCTGACCAGTCCGTCCGTGAATTTATCGCGGAACGCGCCCGTATCTTGGCTATCGTCAGTTTGCACGGTAACACCTTCAAACCGCATACCGGCACCAAAACGAGCGTTCTATTCGTGCAAAAATGGAACGATGATCCAAGCGCGGGCCCTCTCTGTCCAAAAGTTGACAACTACGCCGTCTTTTTGGCAGTAAGTGAGAAGGGTGGTAAAGATAATTCTGGCGATTATATTTTTCTTGAAAATAGCGATGGGCAGCACAAATTGGACAAAAACGGTCATCTGATTGTTGATCACGATCTACACAACCACAACGAGGAGCTCCCTGATGGAATCGCCGAGGCCTTTATTGAATGGGCAAAGCGTGAAGATTTAAGTTTTTGGAGGTAAACATGGCTGAGTATTATCCACCACGCTACCAAAGCAATCAATTTCACTGTTCCTATTGTCGGGTCTTCGCTGCACAACATTGGAGACATATTGTTCCATATGATAGATCTCGCAATGCTTTGGGGAATCAACCAATCGGTATTGAAAATACGGACGTAGAAATCTCTATTTGTTCACATTGTAGCAACTCGACTTTTTGGTTGAGAGAAAAGATTATCTACCCACCTACACGTACGGTGCTACCTGCCAATAGTGATTTACCTGATGATGTAAAACAGATTTATGAAGAAGCTGCTGCTATAACTGATCAATCTCCGCGTTCCGCTTGTGCTTTGTTAAGACTGGCAATAGAAATGCTTATGGGACATCTTGGAGAAATAGGCAGTATCAACGAAAGCATAAAAAACCTCGTGAAAAAAGGCCTTAATCCGCAAGTCCAGCAATCATTGGATATTGTGCGCGTAACAGGCAACAACGCTGTTCACCCTGGAGAGATTGATTTTGGCGACACTACCGATGTTCAAGCCCTTTTTGGATTAATTAATGTGATTGCTGATGTCTTGATTACACAACCCAAACAGATTCAAGCACTCTACGATGGACTGCCTGAGGGGCCTAAGAAAGCTATAGAAAAAAGGGATAGTAAAGCGCAATAATGCAGTATTCTGTCATTGATTACCAATCTATAGTAGATGCCTCCCATTCTCTGCGGTTTGATGCGGAGTTTTTTCGACCTGATTATCTACAGACTCAACGCCGACTGGAAGAAATTGGCGCGCGCAAACTCAGTAATTTTCAAGTCAAGATCAGACACCCTAAGGAGATAAAGCGGAATTATGTAGATAATGGTATTCTGTTTTTAAGAGCACAAAATGTGCGTCCGCTCTCCATTGATCTGACAGCGAATCCGGTTTATATATCAGAAGAAGATGCTGAGCGTTTGAAGGAAAACACCATAGAATATAAAAACATTCTGATAACGCGATCAGGAGCAAATGCTGGTCAGTGTGCTATCTATCTTGAAGATAGTCATGCTATCTCATCGTCTCATACCTTTATCGTCCAAAGCGGAAACTTAAATCCTTTCTTTCTCTCTATTTTTCTCAATACCAAATATGGCACAGCATTAATAGAGAAGGGTAAGTACGGTAGTGCCCAACCTGAAGTTGCTCCGTATTTTTTATATCAAATTCCTGTGCCGAATTGGGAAAACCTTCCAACGGAGATAGAGAAAACCTATCTCCGATCAAAAGATTTAACAGAATTGTCAAAAACCTGGTATGCCGAAACCCAACTCCTTCTTCTGAGTGAACTCGGACTTGCAGATTGGCAACCGAAGCACGAATTAACTTTTACTACGGATTATGCGAGCATGCAACGCTCAGAACGTATTGACGCCGATTACTTCCAGCCAAGATACGATGACATTATCAGTGCTATTAAAAGTTATCCGGGAGGTTGGGATGTGGTTGCGAATCAAGTCCATTTAAAAGATAGCAATTTCAAACCTGAACCTAAAACGGAATACAAATATATTGAGCTTGCTAATATCGGAAGCAGTGGGGAAATAACAGGTTGTATGGTAGAGCATGGACAAGATTTGCCAAGTAGAGCGCGATGCAAGGTGAGCACAGGAGATGTAATTGCTTCATCTATTGAAGGGTCCCTGGAAAGCATAGCGTTGATAACAGAGGAATATGATAATGCTCTCTGTTCAACTGGATTCCATGCTATCAATTCGGATGTCCTTAATTCTGAAACTTTATTGGTGTTTTTGAAAAGTAGTGTCGGTCAGTTACAACTCAAGAAAGGATGTAGTGGGACAATCCTTACTGCAATCAATAGGGAGGAATTTGGTAAAATCGTTATCCCATTCGTCAAAGCCGATAAGCAATCTGAAATCCAACAGAAAGTCGTTGAATCCTGTAACTTACGCAAGCAAGCCAAAGACCTACTGGAATGTGCAAAGCAAGCCGTCGAAATCGCTATGGAAAAGGACGAGCAAACTGCTATTGACTGGTTAGAATCTGTTTCGTAGATACTTGATAGTTCGATGCAAAAGCTTCACGAGTTCATCTGTTCCTTTAAGTCAGCAACCTCTCCTCAATTTTCTGCCATACTTTGGGTGAAGTACGCCTAGCCGCTGTTTTGCACGCAACGATGAGCTCTACTCCCCGAAGATACGGAAGATAGTTTGCCAACTCTTCGTCTGAAATTTCAAGCATATCGTTGGTGATACCGAAAACAGAAAGCCATGTGTCGTGAATAGACTCCGTTGGCAGTTCAACAGGTTCTCCTTTCCCCGCTGCTTTGATGAATTCCCGCTGTGCGTTAAATTGTTGAACCATCTGTTGTAAATCCACACATTTAAAGATTTTCATTTGTTTTATACGCTTAACAAGTTCTATTCGTCCCCTGAGTTCTCTGTCAAATCTGTCTCCAAATTTAGAGAATATAGAAAAAAGGAAATCTCTGTCCATATAGCGGTAGAAGTCATGGTAAAAGAATAGAGCTTGGTCGTGGTTAAGATAGAGATAGTTGACAAAGTCTTTATAGAGTTCTCGATATACATCGAGATAGAACTCAAGGTCTCGGTAGAGGTCTTGGTAAAGGTGGAGATCAAGGTCAAGGTTATGGTAAAGGTTATGGTAGAGATCCAGATAGAGGTAAGGGTAGATATCTTCGTAGAGCTCAAGGTCTTTATAGAAATTAGAGTCAAGACTAAAGTCGTAGACGCAGCAAAAGTCAAAGTCTTGAGACTGTCTGGTCCGCTCCTTGACTGTTTCATGGATTTTATTCAATATCCTAAGAAAAAAATATTGACGTATTGCAAATGCTCGTTCAACGAGTCCACTGGATAGGCCGTTTGAAGTAGTTGTGATCCGTTCTGCCCATCCGGACAGTGTCTTGAGTTTAGGAGCGTTGATGAACTTAGAGGCTTCTTCTTCCATTGCCACAAGCAAATTGTCTGCTGTGTGCATCAATTCAGCAGTAAACAAGAAAATTTCTCTGTATTGATCGTTATGTAAATGATTGGATACCAAGTTCTGAATTGACCGCGTTTTGACGAAATGATTTGCCGTTAAATACTCCTGGAACGTCAAGTGAAAGAAAGAGTAAATACCATTAGCCCTTTCAACGAAAAGCCCTGGATCAACAAGAAGTGCGTCTAAGATCTCGGAGGCATCAAATCTTGAAGATATATCGGTCCTCCGTTGGTAGAATTCTTGAATCTGATTGATAAGTTCGTCCTCACTGAAAACAAGACGGTCTGCCTTAAAGTTCTCTGCTGCAATTTCAGAAAGTAGTTCCTTTACAGTCGGGATGGCCAAATACGGACTCATTGGCGAGTCTCTACGAACACCTTTCTCTGCTGTCCATTTTTTGAGAAATATGTTAAAAATTTTTTCATACAAGGTTGCTTGACTTGATGGAAAATCTTGTGAGGCTTCGTAAATTGTACACAGTAGCGCGAGTGATAAAGGATTCTGTGCTAATGCTTTGACTGCTTGATGTTCTGGATCATTCAATGTTTTCCAACACCGTTGATCAGTTTTCATCTTCCGATTGGACCCTGATGCAAACCAATTGTTGATGTAATCCTGAATCTGTGAATCATCAAAGTCTGCTATCTCCACCACAGTAAATTCTGCAAATCCGCCGGTGTAAGCCGCTGCCCTGCAGGAAACGATAAAACGGTTTTGGCTATATTGATGGACGAAATCCCTAATTTTATTGCTAATGTTGTTAAGGTTCGACTTCGGCACCTCGTCAAGACCATCAAAAAGTATCAGCAATTCACCCGCTTCTAACTCAGCGTCTGCTATCAACTCAGGATGCGGATAGCCGCATACCTTAAACTCGTTGATAATCAGTGCCTTAATATCAATCTGATCTTTTCTGAAGTTCTTCAGTTCGAGGAAAATCGGTCTACATTGGTGTTCAAAATTCCCGTCCTCTCCTTTCAGTGCCTCAAGTCCAACCTTGCGGAGAAAGGTCGATTTTCCGACCCCGGGACCCCCAAGCACCATCAGGTACTGCTCGTTAGTGGCAATCCTCATCCCATTTTGGCGTTTATCTGAAGTTGCATTGAAATACCTTCTACCTTTCTCTTGGAGTGCCTTTCCAACGTCTTCGATAGAGTTATGCTTTGTTGCCCTCCTCTTACTTAGGAACTGAACGACTACATAAACGTCGTCAAGGTATCTCGATGGTTCTATTCCAACGCAGGAGACATAGAGCTGACCGTGACGTTTCTTGTAGGGACTATCGTAGTCATGAGAGGCGTTTTTTGAATTTTGGTGTCTGTTCTTAACACGCTCCCAGGCTTCTTTTGAAAATACTGAAACCACCTTTGTTAAAATCGATATTACAAATTTACCAACCATTGCTTACGTCCTTGTTTTAACTAGGGTCGATGTGAATCGAACGAAAATCTATGGGAAATCACACGTGGGCAGGTGAGTTTTCTATTAACAGAACTACTCGTGAGACCAAGCGTTTTTGCTTAACGTATTCATTCCCTTTCTTTGTCTTGAATCTGCTGGTCCGACGAGTTTTTACTTTCCGTGCAATTATACCATATCTGGTAAAGCAAATGACAACCAGATTGACAAGAAGGTGTGTAAAGTTTTTGACGCGCAATCATGAGAAGAGCTGCCTTGTAGTACAAACTGTATAAAGTTTAAGAAAATAACCGATAATTTGTTTTGGATGCCCCAACTTGTTGGGGACGCGGGGCACCGAAATGCTCCCGAACAAGTTCGGGCATCCGGATGTTCGGGTATTACCGAATTAGAAAATTAATCTTCATTGAGTTTGTGCATGGCAGTTCTCAATCCTGCCAATCCTGATTCTGGCAGTAAAACGCTATTAGCAATTAGCGGATAGCAAACTGCTAACAGCCAGTAATCAACAACCATTAAAAAGTACCTATTCGTTAAATAAAATATAACCGAAAAACCGCTTTCACGGAGGACGCACAATTCCAAATTCACAAACCCAATAGAATCAAGGCTCCGAAAGAACCTCCGTGAAACCTCCGTGAAAACCGTTGTTAGAATACAATTGGGCGCGTAAAGTTTTTGATGCGCGATTCTGAGAAGGCTGTCTTGTAGCGTAAACTGTCAGTTTGTGCGTGACAGTTCCCAGTCCTGTAAATCCTCTAATCCTGTAAATCCTGATTCTGACAACAAAAACATTCCCATAAATCCAAAAATCACAGTTCTGGCGATAAGCCGCGAATAGCAATTAGCAAACCCACAACTCACAACCCATAACCCACAACTATTCACAATCCCCTACCAAAAATTTACACATCCAGATTTGCGCACCCCTATTTCTTAGCAAACTCACCTTATATATAAAAATATCCTCTAATTGCAGTTGACATGCTCACAGTTTTCCTATAAAATATACTTTATACAACTTATAGAAGCGTTTTGAGAACTGCAGATTGATTTGGAGAGGAGATGAAAACATAAAATGGCTAACAACATTTTTCCACCGGCAGAAACTGCCTATCCTATAGATAATGCACACGTTGATAGTTTAGAAGCGTACGAGGCACAATATGCCGAATCCGTCCAGGACCCCGAAGAATTTTGGGCGACGATCGCCGAGCGGTTGACGTGGTATCAGAAATGGCATACCGTTCGCGATTATGACTTCGTCACAGCAGAAATTAAATGGTTTGAAGGCGGCACGCTGAACGCTTGCTATAACTGCCTCGATCGACATGTAGAGGCTGGACACGGTGATGCCACCGCTGTTATCTGGGAAGGAAATGATCCATCTGAAGATCAGACGTTCAGTTATAATGGACTCCTCGCCGAAGTCAAAAAGTTTGCCAATGTCCTGAAAGCACAAGGCGTTGAGAAAGGCGATCGCGTCTGTATCTATCTGCAAATGGTCCCAGAGTTGGCAATTGCAATGTTAGCGTGTGCAAGGATTGGTGCTGTTCACTCTATCGTTTTTGGCGCGTTTTCAGCGGAATCCCTCCGAGATAGGATTAACGACTCGTCGTGCAAAATGCTCATAACCCAGGATACCGCAACGCGCGGACCCCGTAGCGACATACCGATGAAGGCAAACGCCGATGCTGCAGTCGCTGAATGCCCGTCTATTGAAAAGGTCGTCGTGGTCAAGCGCACTGGCGACGAAATCAACTTTGATGCATCGCGCGATATTTGGTGGCATGAAGCTATGGCGGATGCCGAGACGGAATGTGAACCGGCGGTTATGAATGCCGAAGATCCGCTTTTTATCCTCTATACCTCTGGTTCAACAGGGAAACCCAAAGGCGTCTTGCATACGACTGGTGGCTATCTTGTCTACACGTCTTACACGCACCAACAGGTTTTTGACTATCATGAGGGTGATGTCTACTGGTGTACCGCCGACATAGGTTGGATTACCGGACACTCTTACATCATCTACGGTCCCCTTGCCAATCGGGCAATTACCGTTATGTTTGAGGGCGTCCCGAACTATCCCGACTTTGGCAGATTTTGGCAGGTCGTCGAAAAACATCGTATTGACATCTTCTACACGGCTCCAACAGCGTTGCGTGCCTTGATGAAAGAAGGAGATACATGGGTTGAGAAGTATGACCGATCCACACTCAGGTTGCTCGGCACAGTCGGTGAACCGATCAAAGAACCTGAATGGCTGTGGTATTATAATGTCGTTGGCGACAAACGCTGCCCAATCGTGGATACGTGGTGGCAGACTGAGACAGGTGGAATCCTCATGACGCCGCTACCTGCAGCGACACCACTGAAACCCGGCTCAGCCACGTTCCCGTTCTTTGCGATTCAACCCGTCATACTCGACGAAGAAGGAAACGAGGTAGAAGGCAATCCCGCAACCGGTTACCTCTGTATTAAAACAGCATGGCCCGGTATCATGCGGACAGTCTACGGGGACCACGAACGGTTTTTGGATACCTATTTTCGCCGGTTCCCTGGCTACTATATGACCGGTGATGGGGTGCTACGCGATGAAGATGGTTACTACTGGATTACAGGTCGTGTTGATGATGTCCTGAATGTCTCTGGACATCGGTTGGGAACAGCCGAGGTTGAAGGGGCAATTGGACAACATGAGGCGGTGGCGGAAGCAGCCGTGGTCGGCTACCCCCACGACATCAAGGGACAAGGCATCTATGCCTATGTCACGCTGATGACGGGTGAAGCGCCGTCTGATACGGTGGAAACCGGTATCAAACAGGCAGTCCGGCAGCATATCGGACCTATCGCCACGCCTGACAAAATTCAGTTTACGCCTGCGTTGCCAAAGACGAGGTCAGGAAAGATTATGCGGCGTATCCTCCGAAAAATAGCCGAAGGCGACATCTCTGAACTCGGTGATACCTCAACCCTCGCCGATCCAACAGTGGTTGATGCGTTGGTAGATGGTAGGCAGTAACATTCAGGAGCATGACTATAGGAGGGATTTCCACATACGGACAGTTAATTCTTCTGTAGGCGGGATTTCCAAATCCCGATTTAATGCGTAAGGAGTAGAAATTGGCATCAGCACAAAGCATTGTAGATGAATTAAGAAAACAGGGCATCACCCATGCCGTAGGCGTTCCAGACAACGGCAGTGCGCGAATTTATGAAATTTTGCGGGAAGCGTCGGAGATCGAAGTCATCACGGTGACTCGTGAAGGAGAAGCGTTTGCGATTGCGTCTGGGTTGTACATTGGCGGTAAAAAGCCTGTCATTATTATTCAGAATACAGGGTTTTTGGAGTCCGGTGATGCTATCCGCGGCACTGTTGTGAACATGAAAGTTCCAGTGGTGGTGTTCATTGGGTATCGCGGGTATCACAATCGCGATGCAAACGGAAATTGGATTGATTCTGTAGCAACCTTTCTTGAGCCGACGCTAAAAGCATGGGATTTGCCTTATGAGATGTTGGAAACCGATGGCGATATTTCGTGTATCAGTAGAGCATTTGGAAAGGCTGCTGCCACTTCTTTGCCAGCAGCAGTCTTACTGATTGGACATGCCACATAGTTACTTCGTCTATAATTCCAATTTTATGTGATAAAAAATTGATAAATTCGCACGAACCTCCGAAATCCCTTTTCGGTCAGTGTAATCGTTGCACCCGATTTCTTCAAAGACATAGGGGCGCAATAGGGTTTTTTCCGTTGTGTTTTTTTAAAAATTCTATTAAACTATCATATTATATGGCTTTTTTTTACAGATTTTACTTTTTTTTAAACATTTTACTTGACAAATCGTTTAAAGAGAATGTATCATTAATATTTGTTTCTATTTATTATTAGAAGTCCATAAAAGGAGAGGAGAATAATGGAAGCCGAGTATTTCGGTGAAGCAGCAAATATCGGAAGTGTCGAATCTTACATAGACCCCGCATATTTGACAGACGAAACAGAGTATTCTGAAAATTATAAAGGGAGCGAGCGGACAGCGTTAACAAGTTGGCTCCGGAGCGTAGCCGGTCATCGCCTATTATCCCGAGAAGAAGAAGTTGAATTGGCGAAACGGATTGAACAAGGAGATACACAAGCACGCGATGAGCTTGTCCAAGCTAACTTGCGACTCGTTATTTCTATTGCCGTTAAATACCAAGGTCACAATGTCCCACTCGAAGATTTGATTCAGGAAGGAAATATCGGACTCATTAAGGCGGCAAGCAAATTTGATTATCGGAAGGGGTTTAAATTCAGTACATACGCTATCTGGTGGATTAAGCAAGCTATCATGCGCACGCTTGATAATTTTTCTCGCTCAATTCGATTACCTTCCTATATCGTCGCGAAGATGAATAAATTCGACGCTATCTACGCAACATTGTGTCAAGAGTTGCAACGTGAACCGAGACGTGAAGAGATAGCGGAAGCTTTGGATCTCACCGTCAATCAAGTTGAGGAGATCCTGACATTTAACGCTGATACTATTTCAATGGATTTACCCCTTAGTGACGAGCGTTCTGCTTCAACATTAGGTGATTTAGTCGAAGACCCCACTACCGGCGGAGAAGATGGACCCATCGCAGAATTAATTAACGAGGATCTGATCGCCCAATTTCTCAAGAAGTTACCCGAACGCGAACAGAAAGTCCTTAAAATGCGTTTCGGGCTTGAAGACGGAGAACGGAAAACGCTTCGAGAAATCGGCGATGCGCTGGATGTCACGAGAGAACGCATCCGGCAATTGGAGATATACGCAATCAAACAGTTGCGCACCCTCTATAACGAAATGGGTGAATTTCGATCGGAAACGCCTCGGGCCGCATAAACATAACTCATGGAAGGCGATTATGAAGAATTTCTTGAAAAAGCTCACGGGAACTGAAACTCCTTTGCTTGAAGTTACAGAAGCAGCACAAGAGAAAATTCACGCAGTTATACAGACCGAAGAGGTTGAAGTCGAAGGACTACGGATCGGTATCCAAGGTAAAACCGCCACCGCTTTCCAATACAGTCTCGGACTGGCTACTGAAGTTCAAGACGGCGATATTATTATCGAGTATGAGAATTTTAAAGTACTCGTCAATGCAGAAAGCGCACCTGATCTCAAAGGTGCTGTTATTGATTATGTTGAGGACCTGAATTCGAGTGGGTTTAATATTGAAAACCCCAATACGCCGACATGGGATAATCCCAAAGCGCAGGAGATTCAGAAACTCATTGACGAACGCATTAACCCCGCCGTCGCTGCACACGGTGGACAAATAGAACTCCTGAACGTCGAGGAAGACTCCATCTACATTCACATGGGTGGTGGCTGCCAAGGTTGTGGTATGGCGAATGTTACGCTCAAACACGGCATTGAGGCGATGATTCAGGAGGTTTTCCCAGAAATTAAGCATGTGGTTGATACGACAGACCATGCTGCCGGGGATGATCCGTACTATTCCCCAAGCAAAGGATAAAGAAGCAAAAGATAAAGCAGACGGGCAGATTGCAGAATCTGCCCGTTTTTGTTTTAATCTAATACCACGCGTGCACCTGAATTATTCGCTTGTGTGATAAAGCATGAACCGCCATTCGGAAGTGTTTTCAAGAATGCCTCTGTTTCCCGCTTAAGTTCCCCAATTTTCTCACCTAACACACAGATCGCAGGGCCCCAACTGCTAACGCCCGCACCGAACGCACCACTGGTCCTTAGAAAATCAAGCGTTAATTGTAGTTCATTACCTTGTGCCTCAATTTCCACCCTTTTCCATCCAAACGTCTGGATGTGGTTTAAAGCACTGCCAAAATTGGGCATATCACCTTCAATAAGAGCGGGGAGTATCTGGAGGAGGAGTATATGGGATAGTTTCTGAGCAACCCACTCTGGCTGCGGACACAACGTCTGGAACAGTTCTATCTCCGCGTCGCCGTAAATCCGGGAACAATTCGGCATCACAATCAGCATCGGTGACTCTGGAAACGAGTGACGCAGTAGAATCGGTGGGGGAGGAATATCGCCAAGCGCAGAGGAAGGGAGAAAGGAAGTCTTCTGATCCGGGAAACGATGCCCGCCGTCTACGATAAAACCGCCTGTATCGAATGCCGCTATCCCGATACCCGAAGTGCCACCGCGCCCGACGATCCTGGCGAGTTCTTGCACGTCCAAACCGAGTTCATACAGGACATTGACGGATTGTGCAACACTCAGCGCGAGTTGGGTCCCAGATCCGAACCCACAATGCATGGGGATTTCAGATTCAAATGTTAGTCTAATACCGGGAAAGGGGTGGATTTTTTGGAGTTGCTTAAGGACGCTATGCGCACGCTCGTGATATACAGAGGATGCGACATGAATGCCGGTTGCCCGCTCAGCGACGATTTGAAAATTCGGATCGGTAATTGCTAAACCGAAACCGCCATCAATGCGTCCGAGCGCACCATTTAAGTCAAGCAGAGAGAAATGTAAGCGGGACGGCGTTGTAATTCTGACGTGGTGCATAGTTGGGTTGGGTTACGCGTATAGGCGCGACTGACAAGCATTCGTCTTGTGGCGTTGGACGTACTTGAACAGCGCGCCTATCAAGTTCACTTCGGCGGCATGCACTTCACTGCATCCCTCTTAATCTGTGCTTGTCCGTGATAGGTGGTGGAACAGAAATGAGGCTGCCTTTTTTTGATCGGGAATATGTCTTTAATTATTCGGCATCCGCGCCATTATGTCCATTTTGTCTAACATCCCGCTCGATTAGACCGTCTCGGATGTGCAACACACGTTTGGCATGTTCTGCCACTTCAGGTTCGTGTGTTACCATAATAATTGTATTTCCTTCGTTGTTTAGTCGATCGAAGATTGCCATGATTTCATCACCCGAACGGGTGTCTAAGTTACCTGTCGGTTCATCGGCGAAAATCATTGACGGCCTATTAACTAAGGCACGCGCAATCGCAACGCGTTGGATCTGTCCACCCGATAGCTCTGTAGACTTATGATCAACACGATCCGCCAAGCCGACCGCCTCTAAGGCTTCAAAAGCACGCCGTTTCCGCTCTTTTCTGCCTAATCCGGCGTAGATGAGTGGCAGCTCAACGTTGTTGAGTGCACTCGTCCGTGGCAGCAGGTTAAACGACTGAAATACAAAGCCGATCTTCTTATTCCGAATGTCAGCCAGACGGTTGTCCGAAAGTTTGCCTACCTCTTCGCCTTCGAGGAAATACTCACCGGATGTCGGTGTCGCAAGACATCCGAGAATATCCATCATTGTCGATTTTCCAGACCCCGATGGCCCCATAATCGCAATGAATTCACCTTGTGTTATGCTGAAGGATACACCCCGTAGCGCGTGCACCTGAACATCACCCATTTGGTAAACTTTCGTGAGATCTTTCACATCTATTAACACGATATTTCCTCCTTAGCATTGTTGTCATGAAGCTAAAGATATATCTGAACTTATGAACGCTTTTTTTCAACCTCTTCCTTTCTGACCCGCTATCAGGCAGGAAAAAGGAATACAGTATATCTATACTAACAACCAAGTATTTTTTATTCTTCTTCCTCGTCCGAACTTTTTTCGCCCTTTGTTAATTCCTGCATAGAGGGCACAAAAACACGGTCGCCTTCCTTCAAACCGCCAGTGATTTGAAAATGCGTGTTGTTGCGCTGCCCAATTGTAATGTGGGTTTTGACCCCTTTTTCCTCTTTTTTCTCTTTGTTAGATTCACCTGTATCCAACATAACAAAGTATTGTCGCTCACTACTCACTTCGGCTTCTATATCCGGGAGCACACTTTGATCGGAAATAACAATGCTGATTTCTATTGGACCCGTCCGTAGACCTTTCTGGTCACCTTCAAGCAAAATTTCAAGATTACCCCGATTCTGCTCCGGTGCAATTTCACCGACCTGTCCAGTGAACTCTTTTCCTACGAGGTTCCGAATTTTGAGTTCCTGACCCTCCCGGAATTGTCCCAAATCTGCCGAGTTGACGTTCGCTTTAACAGTAAAAATCTCAGGACTCAGCACCGACGGTATCGGAAGTTGTAGGATATCCGATTCTTCAAAGACAATAATGTCGACATCAGCGGACATCCCTGACCGTAACTCCGATGGCGAACCGATAACTTCTACATCTACCTCAAATGTAATCACAGAACTCTGGTTCTGGAGACCTTGCGGCGTCGCGCTCGGCGAAATCTCGCTTACTCGACCCGGAAAAATGCGACCCGGATAGCTATCAACACTGATTTCAGCGCGTTGCTCCAGTTTTATTTTTCCGATCTCCACTTGATTAATCTGAGTCCTAACAATCATCTGATCAAGGTCGGCGATCCGCATGATAGCGTCACCGCGTGAAAATGCAGAACGTCCCGAGGTAATGATTTCACCCTCTTCTACGATGAGACGCGTAATCGTTCCAGCTATAGGAGCAGTGACGGTTGTCCATTCGTGACGCTCCTGTTGTGACTTGAGCCGACTCGCCGCTTCAAGCCGGCTTGCCTCCGCGCCGACTCTCGCATGTATTGCTAATTCTTTTTCGTCTTCTATTGTTTCCTGTATTTGTTCGAGCCGCGTTTGCGCATCCTCAAGTTCTGCTTCGTACTGTTTGCGTTGTGCTTTTAACGATTCTTTGAGTGTCGCAACGTTCTTCTCATTCAGCGCGAGTGTTGATCTCCGACTCTCAATCGCTTGCTCCATCGCTTTGGTGTTTTCCTCTTGAGATTTTATAGTCTCACGTTGCGATTCCACCTCTTTTAGCGAGGTGTCATAATTCGATTTAGCAATGATAAGTTGTTTTTGTGAGTCTTCCAAGGCCTGTTTTGAGATGAGCTGTTTATCGAACAGTTCCTTGTTTCGTTCATGTTCTGATTCTGTTGTCTCAAAGGAAATTTTCGCCGATTCAACTGTTGTTTGTGCACGTTCAAGCGTCAAGTTCGCCTGCTCTAAGGCAATTTCTGCCTGCTTCAGTCCGATAATATCCTGATTAAGAGAATTTTGGGTCGTCGCGACGAGCGTTTCTGCCTCCGTTATACGTTGCTGCGTCGTTGCGACAAATGAATCTAAAGTCGCACGTGCCTTAAGGACAGAATTTTGCGCTTGGGCAAGCGTACTATCCTTCTGTTTTTCAGTAATTTGGATCTGGAGTTCTGCTCGCTTCAGTTCTGCATCGCGCGCATCAAGATTTGCCTCCGCCTGTTTTTTCTGTTCTAAAATTTGTTCATCATCAATCCGGAGCAAGGGATCTCCTAATTCAACCTTTTGTCCTTCGTCAACGAAAATTTCGACGATTTCGCCTTCAACATTTGAGCGAACATCTACTTCAAGGAAGGAACGCAGATTACCCGACTCACGCACTCTGACTCGGAATTCACCCCGCCGGACCACCTCTTGCTTAACCTCCTCATCCTTATTCTGTTTACCAAAACTGAAGTTCATACGGGTCGCACCAATTGCACCAACAGCGATAACAACAACTGCGATTGCCCCGATGATAATCCATTTTTTTTGGTTGCGCATGATTATTGTACCACTCCCATTGCGTCTTGCAGGCGGGTTTGCGCAATCTTGTAATCGTAGAAAGCATTCACCTGATTTGTCAATGCTTGGGCATAACTCGTTTGAGCATCGAGCAATTCAAGCAAGATTGCTTTGTCCACATCAAAGCGTCCTTGGATCACATCCAGACTCAGTTGGGCGTTGTTAACCTGTGCCTTGGAGATGTCAAGAGAAGTTTCACTCCGTTTGAGGTTTAGGTACGCTTGTCTGACAGCGAGAGCCACATTCCGCTCCAGATCGCTCGCATTTTCACGCGTCTGTTCTAACTGCATGCTGAGTTCTTTAACGCGATTGCTCAAAATACCGCCATCAAAAAGGGTAAAGTTTAGGGACACGCCGGCGCTCCAACTCCGGAAGTCAGAAAAATTCTCACGCTCACGGAGATAATCGTCAAGATTAACATCGTAGTTAACATCCGCATTCAACCGGGGCCAGCGCTGTAATTTCGCTAAGGTTAAACTCCATTCTTGTACTTTTAATTCTGACTGAAGTTCTTGAAACTCCGGACGATTGTCAAGAGCTGTCTGTATAGCTTCTTCCACAGGTATTCCTATCCGTTCAATCGTGCCACGTTCTTGATACAATTGATATGATTCATCAACCGTAACGGTAAGCAGCACCCCTGGATCTAAACCAAGGAGCCGTGGCAGTGTAGCCTGTGCGATTTGAAGCGCATTTTGGTTGTTTAGCAAACTCAATTGGTCATTTGCTTCACGAACCTCGGCAGTCGCAATATCCGCTGGAATCAGCGAACCTGCCTCTACGAAGTCTCTCGTGCGACGGGTATTCTCTTGAGACCTCGCAAGGATCTGTTCGCTGACATTGACGAGTTCCTGAGATTGGAGGACATCGTAGTAAGCCTGTGTAATATCAAGGATTAAGCCCTGTTTAATTCCTTCATTTCGGCTCGCAGTGGCATTCACATTTTCTTTCGCTTGAGCGAAACCACCTTCGCGTTGCCCGTTATCCCAGATAGTATATTGGCCTCGTAGTCCTAAATTGTAATTTTCGGGTTCAAACCCGAAGTCTATCTGATCCGAAAAATCGTAGCTGCCGGTTGCAAAAATTTGTGGAAAGTATTCAGCACGCGCTGTTTTTACTCGGAGTTCTTGTATTGCAAGGTTCAAGCGCGCATTTCGCATACTTGTCGCTTTTTCCAAACCTATTTGGATACATTGCTCAAGAGTCAAAGGTTGCGATAAATCAACTTCACCTCCAGGCTCTTGTGCGCCTACACAAAGAACCACTATCAATTGAGCAATCAGGATGATTTTTAATAATGAATTTCGCGGACCCGCGAGTTTTGATAGGTCAGTAATCTTAATTTTCCCGTGAATCATTAACATCTCCTTGTCCATACTGGTGCTTTCCAAGCGCGTTCCTTATGCCGATTCAAATGTTTCTATTGGCAAGTTTTGGGAACCTGCAAGCTGCACCAAAACCATATCATTATAGATTATGGTATTAACGCCAGCCTTTTCAACTTCGTTTGATGTCCGCACTAATGAGTAAGCACGATTTCTAATTACATATCAACCTTTATACAGACGCTTAGTTTCTATTGGCAAATTTTGGAAACTTGCAAGCTGCACCAAAAAGACTTCAGTTTATAATCCTTTGACGCAATTTTTCACTAAAAGTTTAGACATTTTAACATCTAAAATAGTTCTTTTTCCTTGAAATAGTTCAGGATTTTTGTTAAACTAACCTATTGAAAGAACTTCAAACCCAAGCCGTGGGTGAACATTATGCTGAAACACAAAACCACTTTTACCTTTCTATTTATCTCTGTTGCCTCCGTTATCCTTATGACAACACCAGCCGTTTCGGTTGATTCTGGGACGTACTGGTTGATTGTCGATGCAACACCAGATGCGCGCACACATGAACTCCTGAATTCGCTAACCGAGCTCCTAACAACCCGAGGACAGATTCCAAGTGAACAAATCTATCGCCTTGAAGGTGAAAATGCTACAGCCGAAGAGATCTATGCGCTGCTCCAAGAGGTCGGGCAGCAAACGCAGGCAGACGAGACCCTAATCTTTCTATATCACGGGATGGTTACCAAACCGAGGGGTATGAACACCATGCACTTACTAATGCCCGGAAATGAGCAGGGAATTAAAGACGTTACCCTAAATCAGTGGTTTAGAGAATCTGGCAGAAGGCACACAGTTGTTATTGTTGATGGTTACACCGACAATACAAATCTAAATGCTTACTATGCCAACCGTGAGACACTTGGGACTGCTGCGCTGAATGTAATTCAATCGGCAGAGAACACAGAGGCAGCAAATCTCCTTCAAGGACTCCACGACGCGCTCGCTGCAGATACAACCGATGCCAATGACAATAGACAACTCAGTATCATCGAGGCATACGAACTATTGCGCGCAGATGAAAATTTTATGGATGGGATTCTTGCGCCAACAGGCGATGTTGAGCAACCATTGCTCAAACTTAGTCCTGCGATTAAAATTGAGACATTTCCTGAAGGAGCGCAAATTTCTATCAACGATGTAGAAATCGGAAACACACCGCAACTCGTCACAGAGAACTTGCAACAAGGCACTTCTACAGTAGTTGTTAAGAAAGTTGGCTACCTCGTTCCACTCCCTAAAACCGCTGAATTGCAATTAACACTGGGAGAGTCGGTCCACATGGGTTGGGTACTGCAGCCTATCGCTGTTCATGGCATTGTCGAAGGTGTAGCCGGTGAGTCGGTTGCTGAAACAATAGTGTGGATTGGCGGAACAACACATCAGCAAGCTGTAAAGGCAGATGGAGCTTACCGCTTTGACAATTGGAAGGATTCGGGTTTACTGACAATCGATGAAATTTACACGCTTCATGCAAAACAGGGCGACCTGAATTATGGAACCGCTACTTTCACATTCGCCGGTCATGACAATATAGAGCAAGCAATTCAACTTATTAAGCGGACGTGGTTTGAAATCTCACAAATTGCATTTGATCAAAATGACCATCAAGGCGCAATCATCGCTTTTCAGAATGGGATTGAACGCACCACAAATTTTCCCCAACTGTCTCCAGATTTAACGGTTTTACTGCTCAGCTCTTTCGCCGATGCCTTGGACAAACAGGATGTTCAAGATATTAACACGCTGATCGTTACGGCGAAACTCGCAGAACAGCACGGTCAGCCAGACCTCGCAAAAAGGTATTGGCAAGAGGTGAAAACAAAGGCTCGAAAAGGCACTCCCGCTGCAAAACTGGCGAGCCAACACCTCTGGCAGCTCAATCGCACTCGCTACCTCTTCAATATCGGTCTTATTGTGGTGTTGGTGGTTTTAGTCGCATCTGGAGCGTGGACGTATTTCAGATATCGGAGGTTAAGGAAAAAAGAACCTATTCGGTAGATATAATTTTACTGACTGCAGTCTTTGTATTGTAGTCCAGTAGAATCTTTTACAGGATAGAAATCTATGTTGTTTCGCTTCCGATGTTTTGAACCTTTTTCTGTTTTTGGTCGTAGTGGACATTTCACTTAACTATACCAAGTTAGGAGGACGCACTGAAATTCCTCTCGTTGATGCACTCTTCTCAACGTGGTTTTTGTACCTTGGTTCTATATTCTATTTACCAGATGGATTGAAGTCTTAAATCCACAATCTGGAGTTGCTGAAGTCAATGGTTCAATGAGTATGAGTACCGATTCTATAATCTATATTTCCCTTCAACCTAAGTTCAGTTCATCATTTGAAGAATCAGAGTTTCTTGAATTTTGCTGCGCACTTGCCGAGACGAAAAATATCGAAGCAACAGTTGCCGGACTTACTAATGATTTGACGTTGGAAATTTTATTGAATCAGTCTAATTTCCAGAATGATAAAGAATACCTAACTTTCATTATGACGAAAAGAGTTATCTTAGATCTCATTAACCAGGGATGGCAGCTGAGATTTAAAAATTCAAAACCTGGACTTAGTTATTCGTTCCTTTCTCAGAGTTCAAAAGACCTAGTTAGAAGCAGACATGCTTTTGAACGAGAGGCTTTAATGGAAAAGGAATCAGTTCGGAGTTTTGTTCAAAAAATGGAACGCAATGGAATCTTTGCGGTCATGCGTAATGGGGAACAATTAGTAACGGCCTTAAGAAGAAACGGACATAAGGCAATTATACCCTACCTCCAATTTGCAGAAGGAAATGAAAGGTGTCCACATACAGGGTTGAAACTGATGGATATCTGGAGATATTTCAGATACACTTGGGTCAATTCCTATAGATCTACCCCGGGTCGGAGTATTAGAATTTTAGTGAGAGATGCGGCTTCGCCAAATCATGCAATAATTGGGATTGCTTCGCTTGGTAATACTGTTATACAACAAACGGTTCGGGATGACTGGATTGGTTGGAATGCAGAAACACTTGTTGGGAATTTTGACTGTCCTTCAGATTTAATCAGGTGGTGTTCGGACACAATTGATAATCAGATTAATGATATATACCTTCGTGATTTGTTACAACAGGGGCTTTATTCCGAAAGTGAGGTAAAAAATCCAACTAGCAAGACAATTGCTGCGCTCAAGAGGGCATCCGGGGAAGCATTGGATATGTACCGGCAAGCTCCGGAGGAAGTCAAGTATCTGAGATCCACTGAAAAATCTGCTTCGGATTGGGAAAATCGGGCGAAAACACGCCTATACAAGAGCAAGCGATGTGCTAAGCTAGCACTTCTACTATCAATCCGAAAGACTTTGCAGGAAGAGCGCATTTCCGATTACACAGAACTATTGGAAAATAAAAAACTACGGACAACCCTAAATCGAATGATGAGGGTCGTTAAGGCAGAGCATGTTGGGGAAAGTATGATGGACATTACGACATGTGGTGCTATAGCACCTTACAATCACCTGCTTGGTGGCAAATTGGTGTCTATGTTGGTTTGTAGTCCTGAGGTGGTTAAACACTATAAGGAGAAATACTCCCAACAGGACAGGATTATCGCATCCTCGATGAAAGGAACTGCTGTCAGGCGGAGTCCGAATTTAGTATTGCTTACAACAACGAGCCTATATGAAGTGGGATCGAGTCAATATAATCGCATCAAAATTCCGTTTGGGGAAGTTGGCAAAGGGATTGAGTATAAAAAATTAGGACTGACGGAAGGGTTTGGTACATTCCATTTAAGTACAGATACTCTTAGACTGATGGAATTATTGATTGGAACCGCTGAGGTATCCGAACGTATTAATAGTGTTTTTGGTGAAGGACCAAGCCCTCTTTTGAGAAAAATCAGAGAGGCTTTGAGTCTTGCCGGTTTGCCGAGCGACACTGTATTGAATCACAAGAGCCGTCGAATTGTTTATGGTGTTTCTCTAGCGGAAAACTTTAGGGATATCCTTACAGGTCATGCTTCCCAACCCGGTTATAACTTGGTCGAATCTGGGTTGGATGAAGTGAAATGCACGGAAAGGATTGCTAATTATTGGGCAAAACGTTGGCTTCTGAAACGCATGAAAAATTCTGGTATTTTAGAACAAGTTGTTCAGCACACGGACTCTTGTCACGGAGCCCGCGTGCGGATGGTGTCAGATTCCTCAAAACATTTTGACTTGTAGAGAGTCAATTAACCTCCACTGTCTGTAGTTCTGTTGAGTGTGCTGTGTCCTCATCGGTTTCTAGTGGGTTGATACCATTGAGGTAATGCAAGTAGGTTTCCAACCGTTTTGACCACTCCTGTCGTTCCCGTTTATAGAACTCTTCAAGTTCCTCTGAGGATTGGTTCTCACAATAGCCCAAAGCGAAAAGTAAAAGCTCTAGCCCTGTTTGAGTTCGAGATCCCAAATCTTGTATCTGGTATAAATCAGAAAAAAATAAGTGATCTGTATTTATGAACAGTTGAAGTTGGGCACCATTATACTCAGTTCGATAGAACGGAGCACCTGGAAGGGACTCAGTCAAAACTTTATAAGCACCTAAGTGATTAGTTCCAGTCTCATGCTGATCAGCATGCTTCATAACAATTTCAGAGTCCTTCAGGACAGAATTTTTTGGCTTATTGGGAATTCTTCTGCCTTTATCCTTTTTAAAATTCTTCCTTAGGTTCTTAATTATACCCGGGACACCTTCTTCCTTAAGTTTATCCCAGACCCGTTCCGAGAGAGTTACCTGTTGTTTGTTAACTGTAATACCAAACTCCTCGTCCAGTGTTGGATCGAAGTCCAATTCAATAGTCCAATTTCGATCGTTATTCACAAGAGTGAATTCAGGTTTACCAAATTGGGTTTTACCAACTAAGTCTACCTGGCGACCAGCACGAGTGACAATGAAAAAAGCGTTATTCTCTTTCATTACCTTAAATCGTCCGTCCAGTTCCTCATCTTTTTTTCGTTCAAGATCTGTTCCTTGGAAACCAAAAGGCAGATAGGAAAAACGGATACGGATTGTACCAATCCTTTTACCGTCTTCAGTTGCGAATTGGAATTCAAGTTTATTCCTTTCCTGTGCCTTTGGTGCCTTGGCTTTAGTTTCGTGAAAATGTCCTGCTGGGTTCAGAAAGAGCGGATCGATTATTTCAACTTTCTTTTCATTAACAAAGATTTGACAATCGGACAGTAATCCTCGGTAGACGAGTCCTAGGTGCTCAATCAGTTTTGAATCAAAAGATCCTGGGGTCACAAAACCTGGAGAGGGTCTATCGACATTGTTTAAAATGACAATCGTACCATGGGCAAATGGACGATTCTTCACCATGTTCTTAACAAAATCTGGCAAATCTGCTGCAATTGCTTCTGGTGTTCTGATAGCTCCATGCTTATCGGTGAATTTACCTTTGGCGATTTCATCTAGATTAATGCTGATTTTGTGCCACTTACCCCCAGCAACTCGGGAGTATACATCATAGTCTCGTGTAATGCTAACGGCGGCGCTAGGAAGACCAAACCCGTAGCGGCCAAGTCCGTCTCGATCATTGTGTCGGTGTGTCCCTCCCCAAGTTACCGCTGCACACATCATACCAGGTAACATTCCATGTCCATTATCAATAATAGCAATATCCTTTACATGTCTTCGCTTTCTTTTCTTACCGCGTGTAGTTTCCGTTGATATTATATTAACGCGGGTTGCCCCGGCTTGTATAGAGTTATCAACGAATTCATCAATTGCGGTTGCTGTTGACTTGTAACCACTGTCACGCATGCCTTCTACAAAGGTTTCAGGGGCAACAAAAGTAAAATTCTGTTCTCCTTTTTCCTCTAGGTAATGCTGCTGATTTTCTAATTCAGTTGACATTCTTTCCATATTCATGTTTCTACCTCATATAGAATTGCGTGAGTTTTAGGATCAGTGTGTCCTATATGTGAACTTGGTCCAAGGGTAAAGTGTGTGAGAAAGACACGACACGCCTGCCAGACACACCGGATCCGAAAACGCCGCTTTTTTGTAGAATAAACTGTTAGTTTGTGTCCTATGGGTATAACCAGTCAAGCGACTTCAACTCTTAAATCGAACTCATGTTACCATGTTCCTATGTAAAAATCATTATTTATCAGCAAGATTTTACAATAACACGTGTTAAACTATCTTATGACTAGTTAAGTTTCAATAAATAGTCCTTTAAATCCTGCAATACTGATTGATAAAGTTGTGTAACCCGAGCGGACGAGATATCAAAACGATCAGCAATTTCGGTTCCTTTTACACCTTCAAATTTCAACCTAATTATCTCACGTTCCCGATCAGGAAGGATTGACATGATTTCTTGGAGTTGTCTAATTAACTCTTTGTTAATTAAATTATCTTCAATATTTACAGAAAAATCTTCGACTGTTTCTTTATAGGTTGTCTCTGACTGTTCATTGCTGATTGAGGAATCTTGTAAGGCGATCACCGAATTAAAAACCAAGATTTCCTCGACTTGTACGGATGTTAGTTTCAATGCTTCAGCAATTTCGGCACGCGTTGGTTCTCGTAGGAGTTCATGGTACAATTTGACATAAGTGGAGTCGAAATTTACCTTGAGATGTTTTGGAAGTTTAGTAAAACCGAAATTTGAAGACTTACGGAGTTCTTCCAAAATCTCCTTTTTTATTAAAAAGGTGGCATAAGTACTAAACCGGCGTTTCTTCCGATAGTCAAATTTGTCTGCTGCATTGATTAAACCAATATTACCTGCCTGTACTAAATCTTCAACTGGAGTACCGTATCCTTTGTAGTTGGCTGCGATGGACTTAACAAGGCGTAGGTTAGCGCAGATGAGTTTCTCTCGTGCTTCAGTATCGCCATCTTCGATTCGTTTCGCTAATTCTACTTCTTCTTGAGAAGATAGTAGTTTTTTTGGGGTGGATAGTGAATAGGTATCTGCTTCATTCGATGACAAAATGTCTCTCATTGTGAAATCCTCCTTGTGTCATTGAAATCTAATTGTCTCGTTAACAACTCCGATGGTGTTGAACCTCATAAGCGCATTGATGCGCTGACATGGGCAGCGACTGAACTCCGAGATGGTAAACGCATGCATATCAGAAAGTTTCCCAAAGGGTACTAAGCAAGGTTATTCCCGATAACGTCCGGTTCTGAGGGCACGGAATATATTGCTACTAACGATTTATCTTAATCCGAAGCAGATGTGCCCAAACGAGAATGTTGCTTGCACTGGAAGACTATGCAACTTCATCGTGAACTGCAGCAAACGGCAGTTATCGATAAATACCAAGGTTGTCAGCATCGTAGGCAATGCAATGATATAGTGTATTGTATGTGAATCTGGCGCGTGCTGCGCATGCGATAAGTCAAACGATGTGCCCCTCAAAGAAAGTTTATTTGATGATTACATGTGACGAGAAATCCAAAATCTATCTATTGTTATCATTAATATTATACCATTAAAATCGAAGTTTTTAAGTTAATTTTTCGTTTTCGATTAGATTTACTTGTTTTCTCTGATTTGTTAATGAAAAATAGGTTATATTGTGTAATATAAATTAACTTAAAGTAAAATTATCTGCTTAATCCTTCTATTTCTCTTTGATATCTCTATTTGTGCACTAAATTAACTAATTCTTCATTGTTTAGTTGCGTGTAAGAATGCTATCACCGACTTCTTAACATTAATATAAATAGAGGGCAGAATAGGTTTATATGAAGTGATGAGTTTCTGTCTGTCACTCTGTATAACGGTACGATTCTTGTTTATTGGAATATAGTAAGGAACGTTTCTAAAAACTCTATCACCAAATGTACACAGTCATAACACTCCGATACAACGTGTTTGAGAGACGCTGTATCGGAGTTAGTGCCAATAGCGGAGCAAATATAGGCAAAACTATGGTCTATGCTGGTTTAGCATGTCCGCTGTCAATCATTGCCTGATTAATGTATAATCGATCTGCATATCGCCATACGTCAGCAACTGAGCGTCCATAGACATCTGTAGTTACTGTTTTGATTGTTACTTGTCGTCCCTCTATGAGGTGCTTCAAATAGGCAGTAGCACTTTGTCCTTGCGGGGTGTTATTTTCTGGTGCATCTACACCGGCTAAACGAATCGTTCGATTTGAGGTTTTAAATGTATCACCATCAATCACCCTCGTCACATAGGCCAAATACGTTGACATTTTTTTCTCCTTTCTTCGTATTAGTATTGCTGGTTCCCTGATTGGTAGCCAGTTCAATATATATTATACCGTAAATTTGAAAAATTTTAAATTTTTTTTCAAAAAAATAATAGATTTAGAAGGTTAAAACTGTAAATTTACTAAATTTCGGCATATTCATCTTATGTCAAAAGTCGAATTAGCAAAAGTCTTTGAAAATAATTGGCTCTGATAAAATTTCTGGGCTGCTAAAAAGAGATGGTTTTATAGAACTCACTAATACCGAGTGGACATTATTAAACCGATGCTATCCGAACTCCGTGCTGGCAACGTGGCAGATTATAAGTGGCAACCGAGAAGTACTTGATGTGATTCTCTAGATACTCCGCATTGATTGGAAATATACCGCTGCGAAAAAAGATCATGTGTCAGTATAACCAAGTATCCTAAGAGAGGAAACTAATGAGAATCGTGAAAAGGTGTGATGGTGTGATTGATGTTTCGATAGGAGCACATGAAAAGAACGAATTTTGATTATATAACTATTAGATATTTATATAATAACAAATAGATATATTATTCTGGCTTTAGCTCCTCTTTACTTTCATGTGATTGCGGACAATTTTTATAAATGGGCATATCCCATGAATATGGTTTGTTAGAAAGTACCGAGATTGCAGCTTCACCCGATCCCTGGCCAACGTATTATTCTTCTGGGTATTGGTCAAGGGACAGATAAGACGAGGTATGGTACCTGGCCTTGTAAAGAGTACTCCAAAGATAGGTTTCTACCTTTGGAGTGCTTCTTGGTCTTTGGAATATATTCAATTGTTAGGATGAGTTATAGGGCAAGTTTCGAGCTTAATCTGTGAAGTTGCTCTGGATTTCTTAATGCCGATACGTTTCCCCAATCAAATTATTCGCAGCACGGACTGGACGGAAAAGCGTCTGCCGTTTTGACGGCATTTCCGCTAACAACTTCGGATGCGGATCCCAGTCGTGCCATTTACTATTCACTGTGTTGTAACAACTGAAAATAGCAAGCCGGTCGTTATCTGCGTTCGTCCATTGATGCGTGCTGTGCGTCAACGCCTCCGTGAAAAACAACAGTGAAC
The DNA here is from genome assembly GCA_028818705.1 of Candidatus Poribacteria bacterium. Lineage (GTDB taxonomy): Bacteria > Poribacteria > WGA-4E > WGA-4E > WGA-3G > WGA-3G. The sequence goes on along the minus strand of JAPPNJ010000200.1, from coordinate 8,350 downwards.
CCGCCGGACACTCGTATGTATCCCAAATTTGGGAGTCTGGACTTTGGATTGTGTCGGGTGCTGTGTAGACTGCCTTATGGCTCGCTGTAATAAATAGCGTGCCGCCCTGCCGATATTTCACAGGATTCAACTCCCAAACAATGCGGGTTAACCCACTGTGTGCTTTGCCTGGAATGCACCGATAGAGGTGAGAGTCTCCTGGGAAACGGAGCATTCCGTTTCCATTGTGCGGTCCAAAATTTCCATCACCAACGGTACGATAGAATAGGCTACACGATTCCATCCGGAACCCGTAACATTCTTGACCAGATAGCGCAGGATGTGCCACAAACTCGTTCAAAAAGCCCACAACGTTTGGGTGATCTGCCAAGCGTTGCAAGGGACCGCCAAGCGGGGTGCGTTCGTGCTCCGGGATCGATTCCGGGTCATTGCGAAGTCGATAGCCAAATTCTTGCATCTCCGCGAGTTCATCACCTGATAGCACACCGGGGACTAAGAGCCAACCGCGCATATCAAAAAGATACTTCTGCTCTTGCGTCGGCGCAACGACCGGAGTGCCATCAGACGTTGTCGCGGTGAGTTGGGCATGGGCATTCTCCAGGTCAAGTGCCGATCCGAGGTTTTTATCAACAACGAACGGATTACTGTGATGTATGACTTTTGCCATCAGAAAAATCCTCTTGATTTGTTGGATTATTTGAAATCCTATGTAGCAATGTAAAGCAAAGACAAATTGTGCCTTAATGGCTCAATTTAGCACGCTTGAGGGCATCTTCAGAAACGCTGAGCGTCTTCGCAACGTCTTCATCGGTATGCGACATCGACATGAACCAGATGTGTCCTTCTGGTAGGTACAGACCGCCGTCTAAGGTCGCTTCGTAGAAGATTTTATGGAAACGTTGTTGACGTTCGTCGTCGCTATCGGTGTTCAATCCGAAGTAGGGCATCGGACCGATACCGCCAATCCGAGCATTCTCAATACCGAGTCTCGCGACCATTTCTCTGTAGCCGTCCAGTAGTTTCTGGCCCTGTTTCCACATGAACGCAACACCATCTTTTGCTTCGATCTCTGCTATCGTAGCCATTGCAGCAGCGACGAGTGATACCTCTCCGTGGAAGGTCGCCGCTACCCAGACATCGCTGACTTCATCCATAATCTCTTTTTTCCCGACAACGACAGCAGTAGCGAAACCGTTAGCGAGTGCTTTTCCGAAAACGGACATATCAGGCGTGACCCCGAAATATTCTTGCGCACCACCCAGTGAGTAGCGGAACCCCGTTTTGACCTCATCGAAAATCATCAAAGCACCATTGGCATTGACAAGGTTCTTCGCCTCTTCAAGATAGCCATCTTTAGGTAGGTCGTGTCCAGAAGGCTCCATAATCAGACACGCAATCTCGTCAGGGTGTGCTTTAAACAGGTCAGCGAGTCCTTCAAGATCATTGAAATCGACACTGAGTGTGGAAGCTGCAGCACCCGTTAGGTGTCCGCGTGCGTGGCTACACCAATCGTGCCATCCGTGATACCCCGACCGGATCACCTTTTCTCTGCCGGTGTATGCGCGAGCGAACTTAATCGCGCCGGTTGTCGCATCCGATCCGCCGACAAAGTAGGCGACCCTATCAGCAGAGGGAATAATCTGAACCAACTTTTCAGCGAGTTCTACCTCAAGCGTATGCCCGAAATTATAAACGTTGCCACGTTCAACAAGGTATTTTGTGACCGTCTCAATTACGGTGGGATAGGCGTGTCCAAGGATCATCGGTCCAAATCCCATCAGATAATCAATATAGTCATTACCATCAGCATCCCAAAAATGCGCCCCTTTCGCACCTGCGATCATAACAGGTCTCGGGGGTTGGCTCTGTTTATGCGGTTGCCCGCCGCCGACCAATGCCGCTTTCGCCCGTTTCTGCCACGCCAATGATTTTTCAAAACTTCGTCCCATCCTGATACCTCCAAGTTCGTGCTATATGCAATAAGGGTAGATTTCAATTTTAAATATTTTACCACAATTCTGGATTTGGTGGGAGAATTTCTTGCAAATTGCGCTATTCTATGGAATAATTAGAGTAGGTTCAGATGTTGGTAGATAGGATTTGTAGCAATGCTCGGAAAAGGGGAAGGAAGAAAATTTGCCTGCACAATTCCACGAGGCAATCTATCAGGAGACGATGACCGTCTTTGATAAGGAAGGCAATCCCGGTAATAACCTTGTACCGAGGATACCAGAAATCCAGAAAGTGCTTGATGACCCGAACGTTAAAGGTGCCTTGACAAGTCTCCTTGGCGCCGATTATTATATGCAACCACACCGTCATCCGCACTATAATCCACCCGGTAGCCAGGGACAAAACATGCACCAAGACGGTGGAAAACGCTGGTCACATCATACACGTAGGTTACTTGTTTTTTATTATCCGCAGGATACACCGTTAGAACTCGGTCCGACAGGTGTGGTACCGATGAGTCACTATTATAGCACCCGTGAAGGCTCAGGAGTGGCACCGGAACAGCCCATTGTTGGGAAAGCGGGGACAGTCGCCTTCGCAAACTATGACCTGTGGCATCGCGCCATGCCTAACAGTAGCGAAAAGAGACGCTACATGATGAAGTTTCTCTATACCCGGATGTCAGAGCCACAGGAACCTACTTGGGCGAATAAAGAGACAGACTGGACAAACGGTAAGCCCGTAGGACCTGCCGAACATCAGGAAATGTTTCGACACCTCTGGAACTGGCATCGAGGTATTGAAGATAGCGAGGCCGGCGGGACATCAAATGGTGAATCACTGTCAGGTTTAATCAGTGCTCTCAATAGCACATCAGAATCCACGGGATTACAGGCGGCTTATGAATTGCCTCGATTTGGCGAGAGGGCGATACCCGCGTTAGTGCAGTGTTTACAAGATGAATCGGAGATGACGCGTCGAAACGCCTGTTATGCCCTCAATGCAGTTGGATCTGCCGCTGTTGAACCGCTCCGGGATACGTTGAAAGATGCCCGTGAATACGTCCGAGATAATGCAGTGGAAGCACTCGGGGACTTGGGAACTAAGGCAGAACCGGCGGTACCAGAATTGGTTGAGGTCCTTAGTGATCCGTCCGGATCTGTCCGTTCGCACACGATAGAGGCGTTAGGGACAACGAGTCAGTCGAGTTCAATCGCTGTACCTGGGCTTGTAAAGGCATTGGAAGATGAAAACGATGGCGTCCGCCGAAATGCAGTTTTCGCCTTGGCGAGGATTGGTAAAGACGCCCCTGGCGCAGTTGAAGGCTTGCAAAGTGTGTTGTTCGATGCAAACCGTTATGTACGTGGGGACGCCGTACATGCGCTTTACCGTATCGGAACACCGGCGGCGAAGTCAGCGTTGCTCCGCTACCTTGAAACAACACGTTGGTGTCCAGTTACCTCAAAGGAAAGCACATTTTAGGTGAATCAAATTTCTCAATTACAGTAGATTTTTCCAATCACAGTAGGTGCGGTTTTCAACCGCACCAAAACCACCAACCGCCGTCTGTAGGAGGGAACTCCGATTCCCGACTACCAACTTACGAAAAAAACGTCTACGTGAAAAATTCCTCATTATACGGGCGGACATCCACTTCAAAAGTCCACGCACTCCGTTCCTGTTGTATTAAAGCCCAATAGGTATCCGCAATTGCATCGGGTTCAAGCAGCGGCTCGTTTTCTCGCAGTTTATAGCGCTGCCGCACTCCGGGCGTATCAATAACACCATCAACAATAACATGAGCAACATGGATACCGTGCGGACCAACTTCGCGAGCGAGTGCTGATGCTAAGCCGCGTGTGGCATACTTCGCGCTGCTGAAAGCTAACGCGCCTGCTCTCCCACGGACGGCGGAAGTCGCGCCTGTAAATAGAATTTTCCCACCACCTTTCTGTAGCATCCCCGGTACTACCTGCTTTGAACAGAGAAATCCACCAAGGGTACAAACACGCCATGCACCCTCAAATGCTTCCGGCGTGAGATCAGCAAAACTGCCCCAAGCAGCGTTCGCCGCGTGATTCACAAGGATGTCGGGATCGCCGAGTTCTTCTCGGATGCGAGCGAAGCTTTCTGCTACCTCCTCGGCTTCGGCAATATCCGTGGGGATAGGTATGGCTTTACGACCAGATTCTGCCAACCTTGTAGAGAGATTTTTTATGTAAGCGGATGAGCGTGACAGTAGTGCTACGTCGCACCCCTCTTGTACAAATTTACGGGCGAGGGCAGCCCCTAAACCAGGTCCCACACCCGCAATAACTGCTATTTTTTCCATGGTGATTCCTTAGCTTAATATAGTGAATTGCAAAAATAAATAGACATGCCAGTATACTTAAAATACGATGCTCCCGCTGGCGAGGTTTCCTAATTACACTATTTTTCATTTATAATTGGTAGGCGAGGTTTTGCGGCGTACTCGCCCCGGTTCATGCCCCGGTGAAGCCCATATGGGCTTCATACCGTTGATTAGGCATGAATACCGTTGATTCATGCGATGTGCATTCCAACCTTGCACCTACAACAGATGTTTGACGAGGATGGCTTCGGCTTTGGTGCCTCGTCTCTCGAAGTGTTCGCGTAATTGTAAATCCTACCAGAAAAAAAGAGGTGCGATTTCTATCACACCTCTTCTGTGGTTTACTCGTGTCTGAGTGCCTCAATCGGATGGAGTTTTGCTGCTTTCCATGCCGGATACGCCCCGAAAAAAACCCCGACCAGCGCACTGACAACAAAAGAGACTACAGCGTACATTATTGAGACAACCGTCCGCCAACCCCAAAGCGAGGGTACCATCTGCGCACCGATTATTCCAACACCGATACCGAGAAATCCACCTACAAGTGCAAGCGTCGTAGATTCGACAAGGAACTGAACAAGAATGTCAGACCGCTGTGCACCAACGGCTTTCCGAAGTCCTATCTCTTTTGTCCGCTCCGTCACAGAAACCAGCATGATATTCATAATACCGATACCGCCAACAACCAGAGAGACAACGGCAATCCCTAAAATCATATTCGTAAAGGTTTGACTTGATTCTTCCAGTGTTTCCATGAATTCTGCTTGGTTACGAATATGAAAATCAAGTTCTTTGTTTACTGGGATTTTGTGTTGTTTTCGCAGGAGTTCGGTTACCTCAGTTTCTGCTGCTGTAAGAAGTTCATCGTTATTCGCCTGTATACTAATACTGGATAGGTACTCCTCTCCAAAAACGCGTTTCATGGCAGTCGTATAGGGGATAAAAACTTGGTCATCTGGGTTTCGCCAACCACTTGCTCCTTTCTCTTTCATAACACCTAAGACGTGGAACCCCACATTCTTAATTTTCACTGTCTTGCCGACGGGGTCCACATCTTCAAAGAGATTGTCAACAACGGTTTTCCCAAGGACACATACGCGTGTGCGGTACCGGATCTCGCTGTCCGTAAAAAAGCGTCCGTTCTCGACAGTAAAATTTGCCGTGACGAGATACTCCGGAGAGGTCCCAACGATGGTTGTGTTTGTATTATTACTGAGATATTTCACCTGTGCGCGGCTGCTAACCTCGGGGGTGACATAACCAAAGGTCTGTCCGCGTTCCTCTAATGCCTCTATATCTGCGACGGTGAGGCTTTTACGCGCATCAGCAGAAGCACGCCCACGAGACCTGCTCTGCCCAGGTCGAACTGCAAGAATGTTCGCACCCAGGGTCTGAATCCGTTCCGTAATGTCGGCTTTCGCACCTTCACCAATTGAGGTCGTGGTTATAATGGCACCGACACCGATAATTACCCCTAACATCGTCAACATAGACCGGAGTTTATTAGCCAATAAGGCACTTAAGGCATTTGTAAGACTCTCTAATATGCTCATAATATTCTCTCCTGTGCGCCGTTCAAATTATGCCTACAAGTCGATTGATAAGGCTATCGTCCTCCACGACCGCCGCCACCTGTCATTCGACGCATTGTGGAAGCCGGATTCTGCATCATACGGCGCCGCCAATCTTCACCGCCGCTACCACCACGCTCAAAGCCTCCGATAGCAACGGTATCTCCTTCAACCAGCCCAGAAACAACTTCGATCTTGTCAAAACTACTGACCCCTGTCACAATTGGCTGAGGTCTGCCGGGTTGACCATCTTCTCCGATAATTCTGACCATTTTTCTGCCACGCATATCAAGAACCGCTTCGGGTGAAACGGTAAGGATATTTATTTTGTTGACAGCTGAGATCTGGACGGTGGCATTCATACCGGGCTTAAGAAATGGTATCTTTAAATCTTCAGCATCTTCCGCAGGATCGGATTGCGCGGGTGCTTCTTCAGCCGGTGCTTCTGCAAAAAAGCCTCCGAAAAGACCGCCCCAATCGTCTCCATTGGTCTCTTCCACTTTAGCAAGGGATTGATCCTGTGTCGGTTGAGCCGGAGTTTCTTGGGTGCGCGCCGGTGCTTCTTGAGAGCGGGGTCCTCTTGCCGTTTCACCGCCACCACCTTCTGCTTGGCGTTGCTGACGCATTGCACGGAAGCGTTCGCGCTCCTCCTCAGTCATGTTTGCAAAGTCTGGACGGACACCACCACCTTGCCTTCTACCAACACCCCTTCCCATGCCTTGCGGGGATTCGGTTGCTTTGACATTTTTCAACTCGGAGGTTACTTCAAAAGTCGTCACATTCTGAATCGCTTGTCCTTGCGGCGCAATTTTCAAAACTGCACCCTGAAACGGCGTATCGGGATAGGCTTCAACTGTAATTGTCACCGGTTGTCCTATTTCTACCTTACCGATGTCGGTTTCATCCACATCTGTTACAACATAGACAGTGTCAAGGTCTGCCATCGTGACAAGCGTCTGTCCTTCTTCTGAGGCGAGTGAAGAGAGACGTGAAGTAATAACTTGTCCTTCTTCGACCAACTTTTCAAGAATCGTTCCAGAGATTGGTGCCTTGATGACAGTATCATTATACTCAATTTGACGAAGTTCCAGTTGTGTTTCACTCCGTGTGACCGATGAACGCGCAGTTTCCAGATCGCGTTCCTTCCGCTCAATCTGCTTCTGATTAGCCTGCGCGAGTTTCAGAGCATCTTCAGCTTGTAGAATCCGTTGTTGCTGAAGTTCAATATCCATCTCGCGGGAAGGCTCTGATTCCACTCTTTCATTAGCGAGAGCGAGGTTAAATTCCGCCTTTCTGATATCGGCTTGCCCTAATTCAAGTTCAGCTTCAGTAGCGGGCTTCTCTACCAACTTCAGGTTTTCAACAGCAGACTGATGACGCGCTTGTGCCGATTTAAGTTGTGCTTGTGAGGATTCTAATGCCGCTTGTGAAATTAACTCTTTCTCGTGAAGTGTCTTATTCCTTTCATGTTCTGCTTCTACCAACTCTAAGTTTGCCTTTTCTTGATCCAAGGAGGCTTTCGCGCGTCTTCTATTTTCCTCCCGCACCTCATCGGAGGTTAACAGCTTGTACCGAATTTTGGCGATATTTAAACTGTTTTCGGCATCCATTACACCGCGCTTATTTGCTATCTTTTCCAGTCGAATCTCCTCTTTAATTTGTTCCAAGCGTTTCTGTGATTCAAGAAGCGATTCTTCTGCTTGCCGAATCTGGATTACTGACTGTTCTTTCTGGAGTTGTAAGTCGATTTCCGCCTGTCGCAAGCGCGCTTGAGCAGATCTCAAATCCGCTTGAGCCTGCTCCAAACTAATTTGGACGTAAGTCGTTTCAATAATCGCAATGATCTCATCCTTTTCGACATAATCACCGGCGTCAACTCTGAGTTCCAAAATCTTTCCGCTCGCTTTGGAACTGACCTTAACAATATTCAGCGGTTTGATAGTGCCTGTTGCGTCAATCGTGACCGCAATGTCGCCTCGTTCGACCGTTGCTGTTTTTACTGCTGTTGCATCAGCGCTGCCCGCTTCGTCCTTGGTTGCAAGAACACCGCGTCCCACAACAACCGCAACCACTACAACTAACGCAATAACGCCAGTGATCGCAAATAATTTCCATTTTTCTTTTAATATGCCCATCTCGAAAACCCCCTCTGATCTTCAAGGTGTAAAAAGGTGTAATATTCCTTCCCTACCCTCTTCATTCAGTAAAAAGTGTTTTACTGTTTAAGTTAGTCAGATTTGAAAGAGAAAGGTTCGTTGTTCTGCTGATTTAGTTTCTACAAACTTGGCATATCAACCGCACTATCCCGTCGTTCATGCATGTTCTTTTCCATCGCTTCAGGATAACGATCTGGCAGATGTGAAACGTCATTGAGTTTTTGAAGCGCATTACCTTCAAGCCGCCATCCAGCTGCACCAACGTTATCAATCTTCCCGCCAAGACCCCATGCTTTAGCTTGCGGGATGTAGGCGGG
>JAPPNJ010000090.1 GCA_028818705.1 Candidatus Poribacteria bacterium | reverse complement strand
TAGGTGGGGAGGTAGCGGTGCCCTGTATCTGCAATCCGCTAAAGCAGAACTGAATCCCCAGTATGCGGCATATTTCTGTGGGGACTGTCCCACGCACGTGGTGTTGATGGTTGGGTCTTGAGCAACGAGCGCTTGTTAAACCCCGTCAGGTCCGGAAGGAAGCAGCGGTAGATGAGTTGCCTGTGTGACGCAAGGGTGCCTGACCTGAGCTAACGACGTGGGCAACGCTTGGAGGGGTTTGTCAACTCTGGGTGCATAGTCATTTTTGCGGCGTGTTAACCGGACTGGCGACACCAAATTTTGCCCCCCGGGGAAGTCCATACGGACTTCAGACCCCGGTAAAGCCTTTATAGGCTTTATACCGTTGATTTTGATTCTGATTTACGCGGCAAAATTTGTCTTTGCTTTACATTTTCCCAAGTGGAATTATCTAAGGAAGGATTGTGCGATGTCTTATGAGGTTCTCGCCCAAAAATGGCGTCCCCAAAACTTCAGTGATGTTGTTGGACAGGAGCACGTTACAACTACCCTGAAAAATCAGATTTTGTCCGGACGTATCGGGCATGCCTACCTCTTTTGGGGACCACGCGGGACCGGTAAAACAACTGTCGCCCGTATTCTTGCCAAAGCAGTCAACTGTCCCAACCGTATTCAGGAAACAGAATTTGATGCCATTACGACCGCGGAACCTTGCAATCAATGCGAATTTTGTAACGATATCTCGCAGGATAGATCCTTTGATGTCATTGAGATGGATGCCGCCTCCAACCGCGGTATTGATACTATTAGGGACCTCCGCGAGAACGTTAAACTCTCTCCAGCCGCTTGCCCCTACAAAATCTACATCATAGATGAAGCACATATGCTCTCGCCAGAGGCATTTAACGCTTTGCTCAAGACGCTTGAAGAACCACCCCCGCACGTCATTTTCATCATGGCAACTACTGAGCATGCCAAGATTCCCAAAACAATCAGTTCGCGCTGCCAAGATTTCGATTTCCGACACTTAGAAGACCAAAAAATAATCGAACGTTTGCAATTGATTGTCAAAGAGGAAGAGGTATCAGCGGATTCGGATGTACTCACGCTCATCACACGCCAGTCCGAAGGGTGTCTCCGGGACGCAGAAAATCTCTTGGAGCGTCTCATTGCCTCTGCTGGAAAAAATCTAACTATTGAAACCGTTCAACAGACTATTGGACTCGGATCCAGTGTACTCCTCCGCGATCTCACGACAGCAATTATAGAGAGGCATCTCGCAAAGGGGTTGAGAACGCTAAACGACTTAACAAAACAAGGCACCGATTTGTCGAAGTGTCTTGACCATCTCATCGGCTATTTTCGAGACCTCCGGCTCTTGGCAATTGACAACAACCTCGATGAACTGGTTCAAAGCCCGAAGTCGGATCTCCCGGAACTTAAGCAGAAGGCTGGACAGATGTCGGTAAGCCGGCTATCGCGGATTATCAGAATCTTGATGCACACCGGTCGTGATATCAAACAGTATGGATACCCACAACTGCAGTTGGAAGCTGCATTCATTCAACTCAATTCGCTTGAAGAAGGTGTTCATCTTGAGGAAATCGTCAGCAAGTTATCGGCGTTAGAGCAGAAATTCGATGCAGCAGGTATTCCAACAACGGAAGGACTGCCACCACAACAGCAACCGCTATTTTCGCATGACAATCCGACGAATACACAAGCCACATCCGCACACCTCCCCTTCCCTGCAAAACACGGGACTTCTATCTCAGCTCCACCTGATCTGGCAAAGAAGGCAGCAACTACAGAATACAATGAACAAACCGCAATGTCCCCTTCACCGGATCCAAACGAGTCAAGCCCTTCATTGACGCCACATCCTGCCCGATCACTGGCAGAACTCCCTTCATTTTGGGATGAGATAAAATCAAAACTTCCAATGAGGCTCAGCCATGGCTTATTGGTCGGATCTGTTCCAACTGTTAACGCTGCAGGTGTAGTTGAAATTCCGTGTTCGCCTTCGTATCTCTCCCTAATAGGGGATAGCGAAAAAAAAATTATAGTTGACATCCTAACACAGGCAGTCGACAAACCTGTGAAAATTGAATTGGTGCCATTTGATGCTGTCCCAGAACCCACAGCATCAGAGAACGTCCGCCAAAAAACTGATCGAAAAACACCGCGCATGCGGAAAATTGAGGCTCAGGACGATCCACAACTTAAAACAGCACTCGAACTCTTTGATGCCACAGTTTTGGAAACCCAATAACCGCGTCTTTCCCAAGTCGAAAGACGTAATCTTATAAAAGGAATAAGAAAGTTTCTATTGGACCCAGCATTTTTGTAACAAGACAATCACTGACGCATATACAATACAAAATTGATTGGAGATAGGATCAAGAAATTATGAAAATGAATGACCTCATGAAACAGGCACAGCAGATGCAAAAGCGGATGCTTGAAATCCGAGAAGAACTCGCAAACCGAACCGTTGAAGCGACGGTCGGGGGTGGAATGGTAACCGCTGTTGTCAATGGACAACAAGAAATTGTTTCTCTCCGTATTAGACCCGAGGTCGTTGATCCGGATGATACTGAGATGCTTGAAGACCTTGTTGTTGCTGCCATCAATGAAGCGCTGCAGCAATCACAGGAATTAATGTCTTCCGAAATGAGCAAATTGACCGGCGGACTTAAAATTCCAGGACTTCCTTAACCCGACGGTTCTCATACCGATTGGCGTATGGCGCATAAAGGAAACCGCATCTCTACGTTTCAAATTTTGCCCCGGTGAATGCCATAGGGCATTCATACCCGGTTCATGCCTATAAGGCATGAATACCGTTGATTCTGATTTACGTGGCAAAATTTGTCTTTGCTTTGTATTGTCTATCCCAATACGGGAATTAGCAAAAATCCATGCAAGAATACCCGAAACCGCTGGCGAGACTCATTTCCGAGCTTCAGAAACTTCCGACAATTGGACAGAAGACAGCGCAGCGCTTAGCATTCTTTATGCTAAAATTATCTGACACCGAAACTGCCCAAATCGCGGAAGCCATCGCGGAAGTAAAAAAACTATTATCCTATTGTGACCTGTGTGGTGCTATTACCGATGCCAATCCGTGTTACATCTGCACGAACCCTCGCCGGGACCAGCGGGTAATTTGCGTTGTTGAGGAATCTGATGACCTTTGGGCAATTGAGCGAACCAATGGTTACAAGGGACTTTATCACGTTCTCGGCGGCGTTTTGTCCCCCTTAGATGGGACTGGACCCGATGAACTCGGAATCAATAAACTTTTTCAACGAATTCGGCAACCTGGTGCAGGGACAGAACCTATCCAGGAGGTAATACTCGCCACAAATTGGACCACCGAAGGACAGGCGACTGCCCTCTATCTCACACAACACTTGGAAATGTTTGAAGTCGCTGTCACTCGAATCGCCTACGGTATCCCTGTTGGTGGTGATTTGGAGTACATTGACGAGGTAACCCTCGCAAAGGCACTGGAAGGTAGACGGAAGGCTTAGATGAGAAAGCAGTGGCATGTACAACTACTTTTAATAATCAATCTGTGTTTTGGAGGATTGTGCATAGCGTACTCGGCGCAGGATTCAGAAAACCCAAGCGCTGCACGAAAAGATACACCACCTCTCAGCAAAACTATCACCCGCAAAGCGGGTGCTGTTTTTGAGGCACAACGTGCTTTTGAAATACTAAAAAAACAGTGCGAATTCGGACCGAGACCCCCCGGTTCACTTGCACATCGTGAAACTCAGAATTATTTGTTCACTGAACTTAAAAAATATGCAAATAGCGTAGCACTGCAGCCGCATCAATACACGGCAAACGATGTGACGCTTCAACTCAATAATATCATAGCAGAATTTGGAACGCCGAGTGGAGAAACACTGCTGCTCGCTGCACATTGGGATACACGTCCCATCGCTGACCATGATCCAAAGCCGGAAAATCGGGATAAACCGATTCTCGGTGCTAATGATGGGGCTTCTGGGGTCGCTGTACTTCTTGAAATTGCAAGAGTTCTAAAGCACAAGCCGCCACCGCGCCGGATTATTATTGTTCTTTTTGATGGTGAGGATTACGGCAGATCTGTTGATGACATGTTCATCGGTTCTCGGTTCTTCGCACAAAATCTTGGAAAATGGAAGCCAGACTATGGTATCCTACTGGATATGATCGGGGACAAAGATTTGAGTATTCCGATAGAGCGCTATTCTTGGAATGCCAATCCTGAATTCGCGAAACTCATTTGGAGTCGGGCGTCAGCTCTCGGTTTAGCCCCCTTTCAGCAACGCGTGGGAGCGGCGATTATGGACGACCACGTTCCTCTAATCAAAGTGGGTATCCCGATGGTTAATATTATCGATTTCACTTATCCATATTGGCATACGCTTGAAGACACAGTGGATAAATGTAGTCCGAAAAGCCTTGAGGTCGTCGCGACACTCGTTATCAGCATCATCTATGATGGACTCTAATCAGGTTTCGCGTTCTCTTTTGATAATAGGATAAGAAACATGAATACCTATCAAAAACATTATGACGTTATTGTAGTCGGTGCGGGTCATGCCGGTTGTGAAGCCGCACTTGCTGCTGCGCGGATGGGTTGTGAAACGCTCATCGTTACTATCAATCTTGACACGATCGCGAAAATGTCCTGTAACCCTGCCATCGGTGGGCTTGCTAAGGGACATCTTGTTAAAGAAATAGACGCGCTCGGTGGCGAGATGGCCAAAAATATTGATAAAACAGGCATTCAATTTCGACGTCTAAATACCAAAAAGGGACCAGCGGTTAGATCCAGTCGCGCGCAAGCCGATAAAAAAGCATACCAAGATGAGATGAAACGGGTACTGGAGGCGCAAGAACGACTTGATATCAAGCAGGTCCTCGTTGAAGAACTCCTCGTCGAAAATGGACGGTGCATCGGCATTCTAAGCCAGACGCGGACTGCCTATTTGGGAGAAACTGTAATCCTCACAACGGGGACTTTTCTGAAAGGCATAGTCCATATTGGTGATGTTTCGTATAGTGCAGGTAGGGCGGGTGAATCCTCCGCCGAGCGGCTCTCCGAAAGTTTTTTGAACCTCGGTTTTGAAATCGGTAGGCTTAAAACTGGCACACCACCGCGTGTCAATGCCAATACAATTGACTTCAGTCGAATGGAAATTCAGCCCGGCGATGAAGACCCGCTCCCCTTCTCCTTTTTAACCGAACGGATTACCCAGCCGCAATTGCCGTGTTACCTTATTTACACGAATGAAAAAACACACGCTGTCATCCGAGAAAATCTCCACCGATCCGCAATGTACAGTGGGCGCATCGTTGGTATTGGTCCCCGCTATTGTCCGTCAATAGAGGATAAAGTGGTTCGCTTCGCTGAAAAGACCGGGCACCAGGTTTTCGTCGAACCTGAGGGAAGGGATACAGATGAAATTTACCTCAACGGCATTTCTGCAAGTTTGCCAGAAGATGTACAAGTGGAGATGGTGCATAGCATTGAAGGATTAGAAAACGCCGAAATCATGCGTTTCGGATACGCCGTAGAATACGATTTTGCCCCGGCGACCCAACTGCAGCCAACTCTTGAGACAAAAAATGTTCCTGGGCTTTATTTTGCAGGACAACTCAATGGAACCACCGGTTATGAGGAAGCTGCAGCGCAGGGGCTTATGGCAGGTATCAACGCAGTGCTAAAGGTAAAAGGTAAAGAACCTCTCATCCTTGACAGAGCGCAAGCCTACATAGCCGTGCTTATCGATGATCTTGTTACCTTGGACATTCGTGAGCCTTACCGTATGTTCACATCACGTGCAGAGTACAGACTGACGTTGCGAGAGGACAATGCTGATCTGAGGCTCACCGAAATTGGGAGACGGATTGGACTCGTTGATGACAACAGATACCGCCAGTTTCAAAAGAAAGCCGAGGATGTCCAAACGGAGTTGAAGCGCATGCAGCAAACTGTGCTCAAGCCGGGATCCCCACCCATTGTTGCAGGCGGACAGGCTGTCCCTATCGACAGCTTCTCAAAGATAGTCAAGACCGGCGAATTGAAGCAACCCATATCCTTAGCGGAGCTGCTAAAACGTCCGCAACTTCATTATGAAGAGATAAACCAAATTGCACCATCCACTGAGATTCTCTCGGAAGCCGTGAAGGAACAGGTAGAGATTCAGATTAAATACGACGGCTACATTCAACGACAACAGCGACAAATTCACCAGTTCAAAAGGATGGAGAATCTCCGAATTCCGGACACGTTTGACTATGCTGATGTTCCTGGCTTAAAGGCGGAGGCACGTGAGAAACTTATTAAAATTCGACCTACCTCTATCGGGCAAGCCTCTCGTCTCCCCGGCGTTTCGCCAGCAGATATTTCGATATTAACAGTTATCCTTCATCAACACAGAGCAACATAGCACAAAAGCAATTGGTAAATTACGAACAGTACTTAAAAAAGACCTTTAATCATTACGGATTTCCGCTAACACCGCGTCAAGTGATACAGTTTATTCGGTATCGCGATGAATTGCTTCGGTGGAATACTCATATAAATTTGACCGCGATCACAGATGATCAAGAAATTATTCATAAACATTTTCTCGACTCTCTGAGCATCTTGGAGCACGTAACGCTGAAAGATGGAGATTCTGTTATTGATGTCGGGACAGGTGCTGGATTTCCAGGAGTTGTACTAAAAATTTATATTCCTGGTATCCGGTTAACACTTGTTGAAGCCTCACAAAAGAAAGTAAGCTTTCTAAAGTTTCTCATCCCGCAACTGCAATTGCATCAGACGGTAAACGTTGCAGTGCTTGCTGAACGCGCCGAAGTTTGTGCGCGACAACAAACACACACAGGGGGGTATGATTGGGTCTTCACTCGCTATGTCGCCACTATCGCCGATTCAGCGGTCTACTGCCTGCCTTTGCTAAAAGAAGGTGGAAAGTGGATAGCCTACAAATCTGGCGTGCGGACAATCAAGGCTGAAATTGAAAAAAGCGAGAAGCGCCTCAGCGCGCTCGGGGGGACAGTTGAAACTGTCATCACAAACGCAAAGTTTGATCGAAGTTATGTTGTGATGCGCCGTATTGAAACGTCGACAGAAGTAAAATAGGCTTCCGTGTGCGTCGTCTGTCTTAGAAGAGACCTGAGATGTAGAGATTTCGTGTGATAGGATCCAGGGTCGATGTTTTGAAGAATGCCATACATCAAATAAAAATACTGAGGACAA
The DNA here is from genome assembly GCA_028818705.1 of Candidatus Poribacteria bacterium. Taxonomy (GTDB): domain Bacteria; phylum Poribacteria; class WGA-4E; order WGA-4E; family WGA-3G; genus WGA-3G. The sequence goes on along the minus strand of JAPPNJ010000090.1, from coordinate 75,143 downwards.
TCCTATGAATTTTGATACAACAACTGGTGAAAAAAATATTTCTATTCTTCATGTAGAAGGAAAGATTCTTGGAAATGCCGCTGATGTATTTCGCGAGGAAATGGAGCAGCAACTTCAAACAGCACAGGGTAAATTAGCTGTTGATTTAATGAATGTTCCGTTAATTGACAGTAGCGCATTAGGGGCGATTGTGCTCACGTTGAAATACTGCCAAAAATCGGGTGGTAAATTGGTTTTGCTCAATCCACAGAAAGCCGTTCGAGAAGTCTTAGAAGTAACGCAGCTCGCAACCGTTATTGAGATTTATGATACAGAGGAAAGTGCAAGTGCCGCCTTAATGTAGTGGGACAGAAAGCGTGCCTACAAAAATTGCCGTGACGAACACGGAAGGCAAGAATCCTATGGAGCGTTCTCGATTTAAGGTGGGGTTGCGTGGGCAACAGATCGTCCTATTTCTGTTAGTTGCGCTGATGCCTCTGTTTGTTATTTCGTTAGTTATAAAAGTGCTGGGGGAGAATACGCTCAAGGACAATGTTGGAGAAAACCTTGTGCTCCTCGCGCAAGAGAAACTTGCCCGTGCCGATAATGCTATCTCTCACAGAATCGCAAACATTCAAGCCGAGCTTCCCAACATTCAACCGGCGGTTACGCGATCGAATAGCGCTGATGGGCAACAGGCTGTATTTTTCAGCGTATGGGCTCGATTAGAGGATAGTATCCGTTTGCTTGAGACTTATGCTGGCTATAAAACTGAGGTAACGATTACCAATGCGTCCGGGGATGTCCTCCGCTCGAACAATCGACAATTGGATTATGACACAACGAAGACGCTTCCATATACAGTAAAAGACAAGGAGTGGTGGAAAAGAGCCTACAATAACGGAATAGGCTACCAATTCGTAGGGGATGTCATCTATGACGATGTGCGTGGTATGTACTTTCTTCCTGTCGCACTTCCTATACGTACAAATGCTAAAGTTTCCGGGTCGCTACGAGAAAATAATACAGTGGGTGTGCTGAGAACTGTTTTGTTACTGCCTGAAATAAACAGTTTAGTCGGATCACGACCGGATTTGACGGAAACATACGCCCTTCTAACGAACGGATCTGGTAAAATCATTGCTGCTGCACCCGAAAGTGGATACCGTATAGATAGTTACATGGAGATGAACAACGCTGTAGAAGAGGCAATTATTGAAGCAAAAAAAGGTATTAATGGGAAGTACTACGACTATGAGTCCGACGGTGAAACGGATGCCTTCGATGAACCTCGCGTCTACGGTTGGGCACGAACTCGGCGCTCGACTGCTGAACTTTGGAAAACACAACAAAACTTTAGTGATTGGATTGTCTTTATTTCTCAACCTACCGCTTCTGCTTATGCTGGTGTGGTTAAATTAAACAGATACATTTTTTATGTTACCGTTGTATCCAGTGGCATCGTTGTAATTATTGCATATTGGGCTGCGCAGAGGATAGCAAAACCCATATTAGAAGTCGCACATGCAGCAGACAGTATTGGGCAGGGCGAGTTTGACAGTGAAATTGTTATTGACAGTAATGATGAAGTTGGGGTCCTGGCTGAAAAATTCAATGAGATGCGGCGGAATCTCAAAACGGCGGTTGATCAACTCAGACAAGAGGAAAGGAAACTTACCGCTATTGTAGAGAACCTCGGTGAGGGGCTCATTGTTGTTGAACCTGCCGGACGGGTGCTGTACGTCAATCCTGTAGCCGAGCGACTCCTGGATCTTGGGAGGACTGCTGGCTATCAAAACTTTATTGCTGTTGACACGGAAACTGGCACAATTTCTTGGACAAAACAATCGATGGGAGCTGAACCTGCGATAACAGATACACAAACAGTTAATTTGAAAATCTTGTCGTCCTCGCGACGCGCAATGGAACAGCACCAGGCAATGATTGCCGAACTCAGTGTCAATGGGGATCAGTCGAATGCCGAGATGCGAGTCCTGCGCATTATAGCAAGCCAGTTTTCTGATGAAAGTAATAAAGGTGCTGGAACAGTTTACGTCTTCGATGACATCACACATGAATATGAAGTAGAACAGATGAAATCGGAGTTCGTTTCCTTGGTGTCGCATGAATTGCGGACACCGCTAACCTCTATCATTGGATTTATTTCGCTGATACTTGATGGAAAAACCGGCAAAATTAATCAGAAACAGTATGAGAGTCTAAGTCGCGCACATCGACAGTCAGAACGGCTCGCTGCGCTTATTAATGATTTGCTTGATGTTTCCCGAATTGAAGCCGGACGCATTGAGATGAAACGGGAGCGAGTACACATAGACCGGGTGGCCAAACGGAGGATCGAAGAACTCCGCCCGCAAGCAGACGAAAAAGCTATCACTTTGCTGTTAGACGCCAACCCCAATCTACCGCTGTTGATTGCCGATGCAGATCGGGTTGGACAAGTCTTTATTAATCTCATAGGAAACGCAATCAAATTCACACCCAACGGCGGGAAGGTGACAGTGAGAATATCAGAATCTCCGCACAATGGAAGCGTATCGAATGGTTTTCACGTTGAAATAATTGACACAGGGCCGGGGATTTCCGCTGATGAACGGGAGAAAATCTTTGATAAATTCCAGCAACTCGCCAGTACGCGGACACAGCAGCAGGGCGGTACTGGATTAGGACTCTCAATTGCTTCTGGAATAGTTGAAGCACACGGGGGAAAACTGTGGGTAGATGCTGGCGATAACGAACAGGGATGCAACTTCCAGTTTTTTATCCCGCTCGGACGAGAAAATGGCTGAAACGATTTTGGTTGTTGATGACGATCTTGATATTCTTGAGTTGCTCAGGTTGAATTTAGAACCGGAGGGATACGATGTACACACCGCGAGTGATGGCAAGCAGGCGGTAGAAACAGCATCTCTGAGTCCGCCTGATCTCATTCTTCTTGATGTGATGATGCCATACAAAGATGGCTTTCAGGTCATTGAAGAGCTCAAAAGTATAGAGGAGACAAAAACTGTTCCAGTTATCCTACTCACAGCCCGTGGACAGACAGAAGACAAAGTTCAAGGGTTGGATGCTGGTGCTGATGATTACATCACTAAACCTTTTGACCTTCGCGAGGTATCCGCACGGGTTAAGGCTGTTCTGGGAAGAACACAGCCCATCAAATATATCAACCCGCTAATGCGGGCAATGGGACCTGGATTCAACGAGGCAGGTGTTCAACAATTAGCTGGGCATCTTCAAGCTGCCGCCGCTATTCAGAAAAAATTGTTGCCAGAACAGGCTCCCAGTTTCCAAGGGTTTGATATCGGAATCCTGCTCCAGAGTTCCCTATCAGTTTCTGGGGATTTCTATGATTTCATTCCCCTCAGTGAAACGCGAGTCGGGATTGTCCTCGGTGACGTCAAAGGGAACGGAATTCCGGCAGCGCTCTTGATGGTGATGATCCGGACAGCATTACGTTTACTCTGTCGTGAAGAAGACGATCCTGCTGCAATTCTCAAGCGGATTAACGATTTAGTCGTGCGAGATACTGAGGCGACACTGTTTGCAACGATGATCTACGGTGTAATGGACACAGTAACGTCGACTTTTACCTATTCAAATGGTGGACATTGCTATCCGTTGCAACGGAACAGTACAGGTGTAATAGATATTTTAAAAACCGGCAGTATGTTGGTAGGGGCATTCGAGGAGGCGACGTTTACAAGTAACACCTGTTTCTTAGCACCCGGCGATATTCTCGTTTTCTATACAGATGGTATCACTGAAACCGACGCCGAAGCCAGTTCAGAGGAAGTTAATACACATGCAGAGGCGACCCTGATGGATATGCTCTATGGTCAGGATAGGCTTGCTACCTGTGTTTCCGCAAACGCAGGATTGTCCGCGTCGGCATTATGTGAAGCGATAGTTGAAGACTTGGCACTGTTTAGTGGACGTACAGAATCGCATGACGACAGAGCTTTGGTTGTCGTCAAACGCGACACTTAAATTAGAGAGAGCAGACACTGTAGTGCTGCTCATATATCATACTTTTGGCACGATGAATATTATTCTATTATTCTATGGATTCGGTTTCCGGATTTAGGGCTGCGGCAAGTAGTCAACTTTCTCTCGGAAAACCGGAAGGATTATTGAGTTAAATTCCGAAACTTCATCAAGCTGAAATTTAAACTAAAATAACAAAAGACGGACTTATTCTCAAATTTTGCCCCCGGTTCATGCCCATAATGCATGAATACCATTGATTCTGATTCACGCGGCAAAATTTGTCTTTGCTTTACATTAGCCGTCTTGTAGAAACTCTTGGCAAAAGTCCAAGCGCGTAAAGAAGGAGCTTCAAACGTGGGCGAGAGAACTGAACAAGTGATTACACTTTCTCTCCCAAGTTCAATGCAACATGTTTACCTACTCGATGTTGTTGTCTCCGAGATTTTGAAAGAGATGGATTTCGGAGAGGACGTGCAAGAGCAGATTAACCTTGCTGTCATTGAAGCGGGTACAAACGCAATCAAACACGGTAATAAAGAGGATCTGAGCAAAAAAGCTACTTTTCAGTTTGTTCTTGCTGACGATAAATTTACCATTGTCATTACGGACGAAGGGGAAGGGTTCACACGTCAAGAGGTCGCAGATCCACTAGACCCAGAGAACTTGCTTAAAAGCAGTGGGAGAGGACTGTTTCTGATGGAGGCCTGCATGGACTCTGTAACTTATGAAGCCAACGGGACTATTATCAAAATGGTCAAATATAAGGAAACACCGACGCCATAACCACGTCTAATTATTTTAAATTTTCGTTAATTTAGTGATGCTAAACGTGTTAGTGAAGCAGGCTTATCAAATCATTCACTTGATACATTCAAATTTATACCTCTATAGATTCGATTTGCCAAAATATCGTGCCACTTTATGGGGAGACACGCCAAAAGTCGGACACAAGACTTAAGCCCTTTGGTTTACCGGCGATTTTTAATCTTAAAGGAATTTCTATGCAAATCAACCTTCGACACAAAGGTAGTATTACAATTCTGGATATTGAGGGAAGAATTATTGGAGCGGATGCCTTAGCTCTTAAAGCCGTCATTGATGAGCAGGTTGAACTTGCTAATGGCCAGGCAGAGCAAGATGGACGTCTCAATTTAATCTTGAACATGGAACGCATCCAAATGATGGATAGTTCCGGCTTAGGTGCACTTGTCGCCTCCTATACGACTGTCCAACGAAATCAAGGGCGGGTCGTTCTTCTCAATCTCGGTGGCAACGTCAGGAGTCTCATTGTTATGGCAAAACTCATGACAATCTTCGACTGTTATAATTCGGAGGCAGAAGCCATAGCAGGAATTATGAAGTCTTAACGTCTATTCCTAAAACAAATCAATATAAGGCAAAGACATATTAATGTAAGGCAAAGACAAATTCTGCCTGTGAATCAACGGTATGAAGTCCGTATGGACTTCCCCGGGGCAGAATTTCCCGTGAGGGCAAAATTTGGAGTGAACTCAAAATGGAAGCGCGCCTCTCTAACGACACAGAGCAGAGCATCAACTTATGGTATAAATGCACCAGATGTCAAGAATTTGCCTTCAGAGGCGAACTTGAACGGAACTTTTATATCTGCTCATACTGTGGCACGCCGTTTCCTCTACTTGCTGAAAAGCGGATTGAGTATCTGCTGGATGATCCGCCAACAATAGAGGTCGGATCTGCTAACACCACTGGACTCGCCGTTGAAGGGACGATCTCAGGTTATCCTGTCGGTCTTTTCATCGTAGATATCGACGTGATTCCTACAGAAATTGATGTCCCACTCCTTCTCACAACCATTGAGAGAGGTTTGCAAAATCGAATACCCCTGATTACCGTTGTCGCGTGCCAACCGGAGAATTCGGAGGCGGCTACAACGGAAATTACCTATTTGACAATGCAAATGGAACGGTTAGCGGACGCATCCCTGCCCCACATCACTGTTTTAACTGAGACAGACGTGCATCCACTGGCCACGTATCTCCCTGTTGGGGAATTGGTTATTGCCGAGGGGAGTGCCCCTGTTCAGAAACGGGCCTCCCTGAATCTACAGCCCGCGCTACATGCACCAGAGGAGCAGCTGCTGACACAAGCACCCATATCAGATATAGCTGCGAAACCTGACATAAGCGTTGATTGCTATGTCCCACGCGCCGAACTGTCTCAAACGCTGGGACGGTTTCTGAAATTTTTTTCTCAGTAATTACCAGCGGTCACGCCTACAATAGAAAGATATTGCCATCTGAACAACCGGTTTAGACATGCGCCTCGCCTGGCATACCACGTAACCATTGGAGAGACCATGAGACAAGACGCTTTGCTCAATAATCCGGGTACCGTAGACAGCCTTGAGAATAAGTTGAAACATATTTCCGCTGTTCAGCGGAAGTTTGAAACTATCTTTGGTGATTCACCTGAATTCGTCGTATCTGCTCCGGGTAGGGTGAACCTAATCGGTGAACATACGGATTACAACAATGGCTACGTCTTTCCTGTCGCGATTGATAAGTATATCCACATTGCCGTACGTGAACGAGCTGACCGGCGTATGGTCCTACACGCGTTGGATGTCAACGAATCCGCTGAACTAAATCTTGATGCTCTCCATCCGATGCCGACAGATGCACCAAACTGGAGTTACTACCTAATAGGTGTTGCGTCCCTCTTGCAAGCATCAGGTAATGAAATAGCAGGAATGGATGCTCTTATCACAGGAGATGTCCCGATTGGTGCCGGGTTGAGTTCTTCCGCTGCCCTTTCAGTGTCCGCCGCTCTCGCTTTTGTGAGTAGTTCTAAACTCACACCATCTCTAAACACCGCAGTGTCAGCGGCACGCAAGAAGGATCTTGCTGCATTGTGCCAGCGGGTAGAACACGAATTCGTAGGCGTCAATTGTGGTATCATGGATCAGATGATCTCGCTCTTGGGACGGGCAGACCACGGCTTGTTTCTTGACTGCCGCTCGCTTGAATATGAGCATATTCCGCTCAATCTGGATGCACATTGCATCGCAATTTCTAACACTAAGGTAAAACGAGAACTTGCTGCTTCTGAATACAACAAACGGCGTGCGGAATGCGAAAGAGGCGTTGACATCTTGAAACAGTGGATACCCGGTATATCTTCTCTTCGGGACATTTCACTAACAGACTTTGAGAAATATGAAGGAAAGCTACCCACTTTAACACAAAAAAGATGTCGGTATGTAATTGAAGAGAATACACGTGTACTGGATGCAGTTTCTGCTCTCAAAACACGAAACCAACAGACGACCGAGAAGATGGATGATTCGCTCCTAACATTTGGCAGGTTAATGAATGCGTCTCACAAGGGACTGCGCGATGATTACGAAGTCAGTTGCTCGGAATTAAATCTGCTTACCGACCTCGCACGCAGCGTTGAGGGCGTAATTGGGACTCGAATGACCGGTGCCGGTTTTGGTGGATGTACAGTCAGCATTGTTCATAGAGACTTTTTAGAAACATTCTGTACCCGTGTCATGTCAGAATACCGGAAACAGACCAACATTGAACCCGAAATTTATATCTGTGATGTTAGTAGCGGGGCGCAAGTTTTTCCAAATTTTATCCACACGGACAAAATTTGTCTTTGATTTATATTTTCAGAACTACTTTCGTAAACCATAGGCAGGAAATGAAATATAGCGTTGGCGTTGACTTAGGCGGAACCGATATTAAAGCTGGATTGGTCTCATCGGAAGGTGATATCTCTTGCAATGTGGTCCTACCGACAGACGTAGAAGTAGGGGGCCCCAAAGTAGTGGCAGCTCGAATTGCGGAAGCCGTTCGTCAAGTGCTTGTAAAAACCGAGGCTGCCGGGATCGAAGTAATATCGAACGAGATAGGCGTCGGATTGGGGGCACCAGGACTTATCATTGCTGAAACGGGCATCATTCATTTTTCACCTAACTTTCCAGGTTGGACCGACATTCCGCTTGTCGATTATGTGAACGCAGAACTCGCGAAATTACATCCGCCGAAGGGCGACGTAGAATGCAACTCGCAAGCACATGCGAATGAGAAATGCAAGCCAATCCTAAAAGGGATGGACAACGATGTGAATGCTATGACTTTAGGCGAGCTTCGCCACGGTGCTGGTGTTGGATACAAAAGTATCGTCGCATTGACACTCGGCACAGGTGTTGGTGGTGGTGTAGTGATTGATGGACAAGTTTATCACGGAAGTCAGAATACTGCTGGGGAATTAGGGCATACAGTTGTTGAACCCAATGGACGATATTGTGGTTGTGGCAATCAGGGTTGTCTGGAGGCTTACGCTGGTGCGAAAAATATCGTTGAACGTACTGAAAAGAAAATAGAAGCACGACGTAGTACAATTTTAGCGTCCACAACAATGGAAGGCGCATCATTAACACCGCGGAAAATAGCAGAAGCGGCACAAGCGGGCGACCCCATCGCAGTTGAGATTTTCGCTGAAACAGGACGGTACATAGGTATCGCTCTCACATCAATAGCGCATATCCTCAATCCACAAATCGCGATCATCGGCGGTGGTATCGCGGAAGCTGGTGAAGAGCTCCTCTTTGAACCTATCCGGGCTGAACTCTCTAAACGTGCTATGGACATCCCGGCACGAATGAAGGTGGTAAAAGCACACCTCGGAAATGATGCTGGCATCGTTGGATCTGCGATGCTTGCCCTTGAAAGTGAAAAACCGGTATTGTAAGACGCAAATCGCAGGTTTTCTATATTGACCCGCGCATTTCCGAAACCTGCTACGAAATTTGTCTTTACCTTACATTTAGATCTTGTAAGCGCGCTGTGGAGAAAAAAATGCAAAATCAGAAACATTGGTTGAAAACTTTGCCCTTCTTACAAAACCTGCGATCTGAGAATCGTGGACACACGGGGGATGTGAATCTGCCACGAAGGTCGGTCTTGAAAATCTTGGGCGGTATATGTCTGTCACTCACGCCTCTGGGCTGTTCAAAGGTGCCAGAGGTTCCAGATTTCATTAAGGACACATTCCAGCCAGAAACGATTGTTCCTATGTTTGACCCGGATGCTGTCATCATGCCACAGACAGGCACTGTCGTTTATGTGAAAAATGGCGTTACGGCAATGGCACTACCCCTCAATAACGTAAAGGCGGTTGATGCCTTTGCTATCTTTATCTATAACGGCACCGACTACTGGATTTCCTTCAAAAGAAAGGATTGCCAGATGCTTGATGGCACAGGAAATGTAACGAAACCCATCGATAAATCGCAGGAATCCTTTTATCTAAAAAAGAATTTCAGACCGGAGCTACCACCCGAGTTTGCAGCCGAAATATTCCGATGGGATAAGACCCTCAGGATACAAGGCGATCCAGCAATACTTCCCAGAGAGGATATTGAGAAAACAACGGTGATGCCACGGCAACATACGAGATTTTTCCTCTACTTCCGCAAACGCAGCATTAGTTATAGCAACTTGCGGATTATTGTCCCCAGAGTTACAAGCGATTTCAATGACCAGCAAACGACGTTCGTTTTCAAATTTAAGGTGCAACGAGGCTAAGTTGGGGCACACTAAACGGAAACCTATATTACTGCTGAAGCCTGTGCAGCGTACTAAACGTCTTGGCTATCTCCTCCTCGCGCTCTGTTTAAGTTGTACCCTACCCGAAACAGAAATTGCACAGCCGGGGTCCCCACCTGGGACTGGAAAGGGGCTGATTGAAATTCTTCCGTCGAACCGTGAGCGGGAAGCATCTCCTATAATTGGGGTCGGTTACGTTCAAACGATCGGTAGGGCGGGACAAGGTGTAGGTGAGTTTCGGACCCCATTGGGACTCGCGATGGATGAACGGCAGTGGATCTATGTCGCAGACGCAGGAAACAATCGCGTCCAAGTGATTGATAGTACTGGAAATTTTGTTACCGAATTTGGGAGTCGTGGATGGCAGCGGGGTGAGTTCGATCACCCCACAGACATAGCGTTGAGTTTCCAACGGAGTTACCGCCTCTATGTCGCAGACACAGGGAATGATCGGGTGCAATACTGCAATTTCGTCGATCAGATTTTTTATCCGATCAGTGAAAGCGCAGACAGCATTTTACTTGATCGACCTGAAGGCATCGGCATCGGGAGAAATGGCGAGGTTTATGTCGTTGATACGGGTAATCATCGCTGGATTGAATTCAATGTCGCGGGTGTTCCTGTTATAGCACACGGTGGTTTTGGGAGTGGCAGAGAACAACTTTGGAACCCATCGGACTTGGGAGTTGATTCACAGGGGAACGTTTACGTCATTGACACCGGGAATCATCTCATCAAAAAATACGACTTCAGCGGCAATCCTATTGATGCGTGGGGTGGGGAAGGCGGTGAGCTTGGACAGCTGCGCGATCCCAAATGCATCGCTCTTGACGAATGGAATTATCTCTATGTAACAGATAGTGGGAACCGGCGTATCCAAGTCTTTACACCTGATGGAAAGAGTATTGTAGAGTTTAGCACCCCTGGGCTCTTGGAGCCAGCCGGTATCGCAGTCTCGAAAACCGGGCAGGTCTTCGTAAGCGATGCGGAAGCAAACGATATAAAGGTGTTCCAAGTCTTTCGTAAAAAGTAGTTATCGGTTATCAGTTAAGAAGTCTTCGTTTGACAGTAGCCTCTTTTAACTGACTGCTGACAACCGATAACTGACAACTAATAATGCGTATAACACTCTTTCTCCTTATCTTCTGTTTGTGCGTCCTACCACGTCCCGGAAGTACTGGACAAGAATCTCCTAACAACGAAACTAACGTCCTTGAACTTCCCACCTTTTCTGTCCTTCAAAAAGCTGAATCCTTCGAACTAAGCGTAGACGATCTGGAATTCACAGTGAAATATCCGCCAATCCTTCCGAAGACTGAACGAATAATAGAGGCGGATGGGAAAGTCCTCGTGCGCGGTGTGGATTATCAAGTCGATTTCTATTTGGGAAAAATTACTTTAGCCGATCAGGACGCTGCCTCTGAATCCGACCTACCCTATAGGTTAACTATAAGTTACCGAACGCTACCTTTTGCCATTAAACAGGTTTATAAACGTGATCTTTACGGTGCCCAGCGTGCACTCACTGATACGACTCGCGAATTACTTCCCGAAACTGGCGAATCTGGGCAGCTACCCGGACGACCCTTCGGGGAACCGGGCACACAGCCTTCAGGTGATAGCGTATCACAATTGGAGGTATCTGGAAGTCAAACATTTGGGATCTCAGTTGGTAGTGGACGCGGTGTGACGCCGAATCAGGAACTCCGGGTCAACGTAGAAGGAAAAGCCTCTGAGAACATTGGTGTATTAGCAATGTTGTCCGACCAAGACTTACCCATCCAACCCGAGGGTACGACTGAGAATATCCAAGACATCGATCAGAAGTTAATCCGCATCACACATCCGAATATGAGGGGGACCTTAGGTGATTTTGAAGGATCGCTCGGTCCGTCGGAATTTATCTTCTTTCCGCGTGCCTTGGAGGGTGTACAAGTAGAAGGCGATTTTAAGTGGGTGGACTTTCATCTCATTCCGAGTGCTATTCCGAAGGGGCAATCTACGAGTTTAGTCCTTCGGGGTGAGGAGGGACGTAGTGAATATCGGCTCACGGTTGATGGACAATATGTCATTGTGAAAGCCGGTAGTGAAATCGTCTGGTTGAATGGCGAGAGAATGCGACGCGGTGAAAATAACGATTACGTCATCCGTGAATATGGGGATCCCATTGTTGAATTCAACAGTAAGCATCTAATAACCAGCAACGACGTAATTCGGATTGACTTTGAATACATCTCAGAAGAACGCGCATACCAGCAAAATCTTTATGGACTCAGCAGCATCTTTACGCTGCCGGGTGAGCGGATTTCCTTCGGTGCCTCCTATGCCGTTGAAACAGATCTGAGTCAGCCAGAACAGGCTTTAATCGTTTTCGCTGACGAAGAACTGGAAGCACTTCGCCAAAACATACTTGATCCCGATGGTGACGGATCATCCCTTACAGCACCCCAAAAACATAGCGTCTGGGGACTCGAAAGTCGCCTGAATCTCACCGAACAGGCATGGGTTGAAGGCGAAATCGCTTATAGTGCTGTTGATAAAAACACTTATTCCACTGCTGATCGGAAAGAGGTGAGTCAGGCGTGGAAACTCATCGGCTATGCGGATTGGGATTTCGCAGCCTGGTCCGATAAACTACACCCTAAATTAACAACAAACCTTGATGTCAGATCGATGGATGCTGACTTTGTGCCTGTTGGGGCATCAAGTAGCAATCGCACCCGTTCCCGCTATGAGACACAATACGCCAAAGAGGGCTTTGACGATGCATTTCTGCTTGGCATCGCTGGATCCTCCCGAACTGCCCAAGATGAGCGAACAATGAACTTTGACATCCAAGTGCTTCCAGTAGATTGGTTGGAAATTGATGCTGGTGTGGGTAGAAGCGAGGAGAAAGTCCCTGAAGATACCACTGTAGGAGAGGTCTCTGACCTCGACCCCTTTGTAGGAGGCGTTTCTAACACTGGCACTGCAAACGCAACTATCCGAAATAATTTCAATTGGGGTGTAAATTTTAATCGACGTTCAGGTGGTATTGGAGCGATCTCCACAAATACTATTGTAGGAGGCGTTTCTAACCCTGACCTCACAAACGCTTATAGACAAGAAGGAGGGGCCATAGCGTCGGAACGGAGTACCTCTACGAGAACACAGTTACTCAAAAAATGGCTTCCTAACCTTCGCTGGGACGACTATCGGAGCAGCTCGCGTGTAGAGGACATCAATTCAACTACAACACAATCACAGGGAAAGTTGCGACAGGAAGGCAATCTCCTTTATCCTATCGGACCATTTAGAGTCATGGGGACGCTGGGCAAAGTGGAATCGAACGAGCCATTCAATGCTGCACTTAACCGAAAGCGGAACCGCACAACCGGACGCATCAATCTCGTCGATTTTAAATGGGCATCCTTTGATACCAGTTATGAACTTGAGGAAGCTTTCGCTAAAGAACCGTTGCTCACTGTAGATAATGAACCCATTGGCTTGTCCGATTGGCAGCGAAGTACTACCGCCCGAACGTGGAAAGTTGGCGTCTTTTCACAACAAGAGTCTTTTCTCAAGGGCGGAGTGGATCTGACGGCGAACATCGCACGCCGCATGTTGAAAGCACACAACGACCTGGGTGCCAATACAACAACGCAGCTCGCCGATATCAGCCTCCAGTTGACGCCACTGAGTCGCGCAATTGACATGGAAATCACCTACGAATTGGATAAAAAACTGACAAGTCAACGCCGTGAAGTTTACACCGACATCCATCCACACACCGGATTCCCGATCCAACCGGGTGAAGGGTATTACGTGAAGTTGGACGACTTGCACTATGTCGAAGATCCTGAGGAGGGCACTTACATCAAAATCTACCAAAACGTTGGCGATAAACCGACAACGGCGGTGGATGCAGAGTTTCGGTTGCGCTTTCAACCGCGCCAATTTTTCGCGCGGCGCGCACGCGAGCAACAAAGACAGCAACGCAGCGCAATGCCTACGCATGATAGTTTACGTCCGACACTATCTAATCCCCTTGATAAGGGGGGTAGGGGGGTTACGACTAACGAGCCATCCCGTATGGAGTGGTTTCTGAAGGCGCTTAGAGGACAGACACGACTATGGTTGACTGAGGAGCAAGAGATAGAAGATGCTGTGTCGCTCTATCTACTTCAAAGTCTACAAGGTTCAGACACACTTTTCGGACGATTGAACCAGCACCATCGATTTGAATTTTCACCTTCACCAGCGTTCAGTTTTGAATTCAACCTTCGGACTGGTGAGACACTCAACCGGAGGATTAATAGCCAAGAACGCCACAGACGCCATCGAACGTGGGATGTCGGTCTCTCCGTCAACCCGACCCAACGGGTATCTGTCAGCGGAAACTGGGAGCAACGCCGCGAGACCGAGAAGTATAGCCAATTTGATTTTGAAGAGTTCGATCAGGAGGCACAGACACCGGCGGATGCAGCAAAATCTTCACCAATACCCATCTCAGACCTGCGTCAATTTGAGGAGGTCACTGAATTAGAACTCCGTTATGAACTGAGCAACACATTACGATGGAGCGGCACTGGTGGGTACAGACGGACAACCGACGAGGAACAATTCGATGAGGAGCCGGAAGCCAGAACCCGCACTTTCTTTTATGAAAACCGTATTGTATACAGCCTTATCGGCAAGGGGCGTATTGACATCAACTACAAACTCGGCTATGGCGAAAGTAGTGGAGGTATACCTTTTGCACAATACACTTTCTACGAAGGCATCAGCCATGAAATCCGAACGACCGCCGATTACAGATTGCGAAGATTTACCGATCTTCTGTTTCGACTCAATTACCGTTTACTCTCAACAAAGCAGCGAAAGCCAGAACACCGTTTGGAGATGACAGTGAGCGCGGAGCTTTAACGTGTCCTTAAGGTACAGTTCAGTGTATCAGTAATTCTAAAATTTACCCTAATTTAAACCTAATACGTAACGGATCTTCGCTTAATATCACCCCATGTGGTGGCCATCTTGTCTCTCGGTGAAACAGCGAGAAAGTTGCCTTTCATGATTGTTCTAACTTCGCTTTGAGTGAGTGCCCGACGCCAGAGGCCAACTTCATCAATCAAACCGTGGTCAAAGGCATACTCCTTTTTGCCTTTGGCGCATCCAATCCGTAAATCCTCATCATTTGTGGCTGCGATAACCTTGATTGGATCAAAACCTACCTTTTCTGCGTCGAAAAAAACTTCTCCATTAAGATAGATTGTCTTGAACGCTCCGTCGTAAGTTCCAACGATGTGATGCCACGTTCTCTTGCCCAGACTCGGAATACTCACACTGAGCCTCGAGTGATTTATCAAGCCAGTAGCCGGATCCATTAGCCCAATTTTCCCGATAAATCCAGGCGCTCACAGTTATTTCACTGGTTTTCAATGCCTCCGAGGTGGGAATATTGACGCAATCTTCAGTATTTGCCGTAATCTTAATAGCATCACCATGTTTGCCTTCAACAAAATTTGCGTTCTGGACAACCTTAGCATCCAAGTTGTTACCAGAGGCATCAAGGATTTGTCTGCCTTTCACATTGTCAAAAGTGAGATACAGAATGAGATCATCCTCCAGTCCAGCAGAAACTTGGCTCGCTGTAAATAACACAGTGAGAAAAAGAAATAGTATACCTTTCATTTTTTTACTCCTCAAATGGATATTGATGGGGAACGATTTCGACGACCTCATTCTCGGAATTTGCCTTGAAAAAAGCAATAATATCATCGATCATCTCAACTTTAATTTTATGTCCAGTACGCTCGTACGTGACAAATTGCGCAGGAATACCAAGTGCCTTATATATGGACTGGCTCGCACGCCACCGATCCGGCATCATTTTAGTACCGATAAACCTTCTGACTAACTTGGCATCCACTTCATCGTATGCATCCCGATACGGAACGGTGTCGTTATCATCCAAAGCACCCATGTAGATGTACTGGGAGACCTGTTTATATGCCATTTCATCAAACTCAACATCAGCGATCTCTTTCAGGTCAGCAATTCCGACTGGGTAACGCATTGTTGTATCGTTCCATTGGTTTGTCGGAAAAGTCGGAATGCCGTTGACACCGCCAGTTGCGACTGCACGCACAACTGATGGGTGCAGAATAGCAAACCGATTTACAAACGTCCCGGAGGCAGAGAATCCGTTCATGAAAACCTTCTCATTCACCTTCACATTATTGTGTCGCAGGAGTTTTTGGGCGTGGGTTATCATTTTGATGAGCTGCAAATCAATTCTCCTGAGTTCACCCTCTTTAATCAGGAGAGTGTCCCTATCTAAAGAATGTGTGTAGATTTGCCATCGATCTCCGCTCGGCCGTGGAAAAACAGGCACAAGCAATGGAACTTTCAGTTTCCTCGCGATCGCAGTCGCATGAGATGTCTCTATTAGTGCTTTTGCTTTCCTATCGTGAATTTTAAAATTATCAGTTGTCTTCCCTGTATTACATGGTTCTACCAGTAAGTGAACGGGTTTGCTGGAGTCTATGCCTTGCGGAATGAACAAATAATATGGAAAAGCAAATCCGTCTGTGAAATTCGTTGAGACGCGGCACAGCAGCTCACTTGAGAGATCGAGTTCTTCAATACCTTTTACGTCCATAGGCGTTGTGTCCACGAAAGTAGGCGTAACCGGCTCAGGACCTTCGGTCGTAAAGATAAGGGTCTGCTCTTCTAACGGATTGCCTGTTACATCTCTGATGTTCCCGTCACCACCTAATATAAGCCGGTAAATCCTTGAAGATGCCAAGGGACGTTCAAACGAAATAACAAGGGTTGTGTTGTCGTTTGCCCATTGCATATCACCAACTGGAACCCCAGCAAATCCCACATCCATACCTATCACTCTCTCACTAAAGACAACTCTTATCTCTTTTAGATTTGTTGAAACTTTTTCAGATAAGTCGGGAATGATCCTTTTTATTTTTGGAGGTGTTGTATCTCGGTCTGAAGGCTTATCGGAATTTTCGACGACCTGACACTTTTCAATGGCTGCTTCATCTCGGTAATTGTTCTGCCATTTATAGATCCAGGCATTGCCTATCTGTAAAGGGAAGTAACCTGGCGCGTTCTCTGGGACCTTATATTCTAAGAGTTCTGCTTCCGTTATGATGCCATTGGCATGTTCATATCGCATTTTCACGACGCCAACGCACTTAGCAAACCACAAATAGCGCGTGCCATTCACAAGTGAATTCTTCAACGCCGAGCCTGCTTTGGCATCTGTGAAGACAGTTTTATGCTTGAGGCATTTATGAAAAATCCCTGCGGCGGTTTCTACCCGTTCATAACCTTCTATGGTCGTTTGTACCCATGTATTCCAGTGACCTGCCTGTGCCCACGTGTCCCCTATAACCAAAGGAAACCTGAAAAGGTCGCTGTTGTAGTGGAGAAAATAATACGTCAACATGTACATGGGGTTTGGATCACCTTTACCAGTTCCCCGTGTCCCAAAACCTCTGGATTTCAAAGCTATATCTGTTTTGTGTAAATGGAAATTCCCTGCTGCCAAAGTTGTTCCACGTTCTTCCTTAGTGATGGCACTAAGAGTGATGTAACGTTTACCTTTATTGACATCAGTAATTGCCTCTGTTTCATCCACAGGAGCGGCAGCGAATCTTGCCAGATATTCTGGTTGATTGAGTTGTTGTTTAGGACCATTACTTTTAACCGGCGTAATCGAATTGTTCAGTTGCGTCCGAACATCCGGTTTGGATTCAAGATTCAGCACCACAGGTGCCTCAATGAGTTCTACCGTCATTTCCGAGGCAGCATCGAAACTGTAGGGCTGTTGGAATCGGGTGAGATATTGGCTACCAACGCCTATCATCAGTAGTGCCACCACTACAGTTGAAGCAGCAATTGCCCACGGTACCAACGGTTTACCTCCTGACGGGGCAACGGGTTTGATACGCGCGATTTCTCGCATAATGTTCTCGGTTAGATTCGCAGATAGTTGGAAACTATTCAATGCTTCTCGGATCATCGGTTCCTCCTTCTTCAAACGTTGCTGTGCCCGATGCAGGCGGCTCCGAATTGTATTTGCCGATACACCCAAAAACTCGCCAATCTCAGCACTTGACATCTCGCCGAAGTAATGGAGCGTGATAACCGTGCGTTCACTCTCTTGGAGTTTTGCAAGCAACTTTTTAACAACTTCGCGCTGGGTCTCTCTTGCCACTCGCTCGTTCTCTTCAACGACATACCCCGAATATGTTGCTTTTTCCTGAGCGAAGGTCCCTTCTTCAAGCGGTTGCGTCCACAAACGCTTTCTGCGGAGCCACGTGCTGCAGAGGTTTGTGGTAATCACATAAAGCCAACTCGCAAAGCGCTGTGGTTTCTTCAACGTCGCCAGTTTCTGGTATGCTTTCAGGAATGTATCTTGCACGATCTCCTCGGCAATGTGGAAATCCCCAATCTTCCGCCATGCCAGCGCGTGAACCGGCTTCTGGTATTTCTGTACAAGTTCAGTGAATGCAGTATCATCGCCATCAAGCGTCCGACGAACGAGCGCAACGTCCCTATTTTTCATGAAATCCCTCCAATTGCTCTATAGTGACGCTATTTAGGAGCAAAACTGTTGCATAATTTTGAAAAGTGGATAAATGTGATAGGAAGTGGGCTTGATTTACTCTGCGATCATAGGACTTGCAGGAAGGTTGTTTTTTATAAGATGGATTGAGGGAAAACCGCCGAACAAGGGACGGGACTCGGCAAGGTTTGTGGTGTTTCTAATACAAATTCCCGTATTGCCCTTCTTACAATGTCGGTTCGATAGAAATTTTTGCGAGAAAAGAATTGACCTTTCCATTTCCACTGAACGCATTACCGGTAGCGCCCAACTTAAAAATCATACCTTCCTCAAAACGATAGGTGATCCTTCCCGCTTTACCGGGTCGGATCCCCGATGCTGAGGCGAGTATAGTTTCAGGCAATCCTTCTGTAGTAGAGAACTCATTATTGCTTGCAAAAAGAACGAACTTGCCGAAAGCTTCCGCGCTTCCGACCCAGATATCGACGGTGAGCGTGCCACCATTTTTAAACGCTGTCGCATTAATTTCAACAACAGTATAATCTTGATAGCCTGCTGCCGGTGTCCGGAAAACGCTCAGGATCTCTTGTAAAGGCTTTTCATCATCGAGGACAACGTTCTTTGCTTGCGTATGAAGAAACCTATGGACATATTCGGATTGAGAGGCATTCGGCTCAAATCTCTGACCTCTACTCGGTGCCCTGGACCTGCCAAGTTGGGTTCGCACATCCGGTTTCGACGTAAGATTCAGCGCAATAGGCACGTCAATAAGTTCTATAATCATCTCCGACGTAGAATCAAGGTCATAAGGCTGTTGGAATTGAGTCAAGACTTGATTTCCTGTTCCCAACATCATCACAACCAAAACAACAGTTGAAGCAGCAATTGCCCACGGCACGAACGGTTTACCACCGGAAGGGGCAATAGGTTCAATACTGGAGATCTTTTGCATGATACTCTCAGTGAGATTCGCCCTAATTTGAAAGCCTTCTAACGCTTCTCGAATCATGGGCTCCGCTCTCTTTAAACGGTGTCGCGCGCGACGAAGCCGACTCTTAACGGTACTTGCCGATACACCTAAAAACCGGCTAATCTCTTCACAGGTCATCTCCCCGAAGTAGTGGAGTGTAACAACAGTGCGCTCACTTTCTTGTAGCCGAGCAAGCAATTTTTGAGCAATGTTCCGTTGTGCGTCAGTCGCAGCTTTCGCCTGCTCTTCAGCGACATACTCCGAGTATGTCATCTTTTCTATCTGTTTGATGTCTGTATCTTCGAGCGATTGTGTTTGCATCCGGCTCTTTCTGAGCCACGCATGGCATTGACGTGCAGCAATTCTATAAAGCCATCCCACAAAACGGTTTGGATCCTTCAGCGTAGCCAGTTTTTCATAGACTCTCAAGAAAGTATCCTGCGTAATTTCTTCGGCAATGTGGAAGTCGCCTACTTTCCGCCAAGCGAGTGCATGAACCTGCTTTTGGTATTTCCTCACCAATGTCGCAAAAGCGTTTTCGTCGCCTGTGAGGCTGTTTTGAATTAGTTCAACATCGTCGTTCTTCATCTGTTACCTCGAAAAAAGGATAACTTCATTATAGACTAAAACGGTATTTACTGTTAGCGCGTTTTGCAAACGCGCTAACAGGAGAATGAAACTAATGATCGTTCACTTCTTCTGTCTCAGGGTCAACAGAAATCTTCACAAGAAAACCGTTAATGCTCCCTTTCTCACTGTACCAATTACCGGTAGCGCCCAACTTAAAGACTTGACCTTGATCGAAATAATGCTCAATTATACCGACATTTCCAGGTGGAATATCCCATGCATGCGCAAGTGCCCCATGTGGCACCCCTTCTGTAGGGAGTTTACTGTCGGCATCATACAAATCAAACGAACCGGAAGCCTCACCATCCCCGACCCAGGTATCAATGGTGAGCCAACCGCCATTTTCAAATGCTGTCACATCAATCTCAATAACGGTGTAATCTTGATAGCCATATTTCGGGGTCCGAAAAATGCTAAGAATTTCCTGCTCCAGTTTTTCATGCGTAAGCACAGCTTTCAAGTCATCGACCGCTACGTCATCTGATTCAAGAAGTACCTCCCAATTGGTTGATTGAGGCACTGGAGCGTTCTCGCGCAATCCCGGATATTTTCCATCTAAGGATACTCTGAGAAACCTCAGGTAACGCGCTGACATATCTCCACCGTGAAGATCATTGACAGGTTGTCTACCCATCAATTCGAGATCTGGCGAGATAACCAAAAAATCTGATGGTGAGTGTTTCTTCCACCCTTTCATGATTGCCCGTGCTAACGCGCTTGTTTTGTCAAATGGCTTGAATCCCTGCTGGCGTCTCAGTGCCATAAAAGCTTGCTTATTGGGTGTGCGCTCTAATTCGACATTCGACACCCAAGTATTAATGAAGTTTTCGTTCAAGAATTCAATATTTTGGTCGTCAGAGAGGACAACTGCCCTCATGGTTTTGCCGCTCCCTCAGCACGATTCATCAGCCAACGGACCATCATTTGAAATTACATGGATTGGCTTTTGCGCTGCTTGTGCTATCTTCAACGCTTGATCCGGCGGCACCCAATGAATCCGCGCCGATTTGTAAAAACGTAGTATTAATGCCCGTTCAGCTGCTTCTTGCGAAATAGATTCTGAGAATTTGGCATCTTGCAGGACATTGCGCGTTCCAGCACGGAGTTCCATCTGCGAGCAAAGACCAGCATCCGTAATAGCATAAGATGCGTCTGGGTCTTCTTTCCAGTTCACATCAAAGTTTACTGTGCCTTCAGGGACATACATCTGAAAAAACGCAACTGTTTCTTGAACTCGGTCAATAACTAAGCTTCCAGCAAATTGAGAAGGTGTGAACCAACCATCTTTTAAGGCAAATTCTGCATGAACACGGAGCACGATTTCAGCAAAAGCGTCGTTGTAAGCCCGCAAGCATGCCCACAAACCACGCGAGTCTCCGGCGTTAATGTGCATATCCAGATTTGGATTGGGATGAAGCTGCCGTAGCAACTTGAGTACGCTTCCCTCTTCAATCTGCCAAGTATCACCAACCGAAACCGCGCTATCGGGAAGAAAAGCATGGAAAACTGATGTCTGATACTGCTTTTTCGGTTCAGCAACCCGCAAATTTGCTAATGCATCCCACCTCACATGAAACTTAGACAAGGTGTTCTCAATCGGGGCAATGAAGCCTTCGACAGACACTTCTGATGTGCTGTCAAGACTAAGTGTGATTTTGTTATTAGTTTCCGAGTGGTTATCGGCATTTAGTCGTCCGCTCATTATAACCAGCATCAGGAGGCCAATGGTTAATATTTTCATTTTCAAATCTCCTTATAACAGTCAATAAGAATACATTGCGCTGACATGGTTGCTACAGAAAGTCTCTGTTCACGTAGGACCCAAATCAATATATAACGATACCGATGACAGACAAAACGGTTACCAAATTCTGTAGAAAAAATCACAAAAAACTCGTTTTTAATGTCCATTCTCTTCTTCCAACATAGATTCCACAGAAATGTTAGCCAGAAAAGCATTGGTGCTCCCCTTTTTGCTGAACCAATCACCGGTAGCACCCAATTTAAAGTGTTGACCTCGCTCGAAGATATAGGTGATTTTCCGTGTTCCACCCGGTGAAACACTCCATGCTGAGGCAAGCGCGTTCTCTGGCGCGCCTCTCGTTGGGAGTTCACTATCACCATCGAACAGATCAAACGAACCAGCTGCCTCGGCATGCCCGACTGAGACCTCAATCGTAAGCATCCCGCCATTTTCAAACGCTGTTGCATCAATATTAACAACGGTATAATCCTGATGCCCTCCTTCTGGCGTCTGAAAGACACCGAGTACTTCCTGTGAAGAGCGGGTATTATTGAGCACGACATACAAGTTCCTTAATACAGGATCCGAGTTGATAGGTTCTGGTCTTGAGGTATCATCAACCAATCCGGGCAGTTTCCCTGTTAAAGATTCCTGAAGGAACATCAGATAACGCGCTGATGTGTTTCTACTGAAAAGCAATTCATTAACGGGTTGTCTACCCATCAGTTCAAATTCCGGTGAGATTACCAAAGAGTCTGCCGGAGAACCTTTCTTCCACCCTTTCATGATTGCTTGTGCTAAAGCATGGCTTGTGTCAAAGGTTTTACCTTCACGCTCGCGTCTCTTGGCGATCGGTTCCAATAAACTTGGGACCCGCCCTAATTCGGAATTCGGTACCCATGTATTGATAAAATTTTCGTTCAAGAATTCAATATTTTGGTCGTCAGAGAGGACAACTGCCCTCAGGCTTTTGCCGCTCCCTCAGCACGACTCATCGGCAAGCGGACCATCTATCGAAATCGCATGAACGGGTTTCTGTTGTGCCTGCATCATTTCCAACGCCTCTTCTAACGACACCCAGTTGATTTGCTGCGATTTGTAAAAACGTAATATCATCTTGCGTTCAGCTTCTTCTTGCGTGATGGATGCCACAACGTCAGTGTCCGATAAAACTGCCTGTGTCTCAGTATGGAGTTCTATTTGCGGACAGAAACCGATGTCTATCTTTCTGGTACTGTCTCGTCCAACATCAAAATTCACTATACCTTCAGGGACGTACATTTTGAAGGAGGCAACTTTCTCGCTAATCCGATCAATAACAAGATGTCCTTTAAACTGAGACGGAGTAAACCGACCATCATTTAGAACAAATTCAGCATGGATGCGGAACACAATTTCAGCAAACGCATCATTGTAAGCGCGTAGACATGCCCATAAGCCATAAGAATCTCCATTATTGATATCCAGATTAAACCTCGGATTCGGGTTAAGCTGCCTCAACAGTGCTAACGCACCTTCCTCTTCGACTTGCCAGAGATCGCCAACCGCAACCGCTTTGTCTGGCAAAAAAGCACGAAAAATCGATGCAGAATACTGCTTCTTAGGTTCAGCCACTGTGAAGTTCGCCAACGCATCCCACTCCACATGGAAGTTGTATTGTGTATATTCAATGGGAGCAATGAAGCCTTTGAGCAACACGTCTGATGTGCTGTCAAGGCTGAGTGTAATTTTGTTATGAGTCACTGAATGGTTGTCAGCGTTCAGTTGGGCACTCATCATTACAAAGATGAGAAACCCAATAGTTAAAGTTTTCATTTTCGGTCTCCTTTAATTCTGCTTTAATTTTCCCCACATCGTGGTTAACGATTTCACCGAAGGCGAAACGCTTAAGGTCGTTGGATTAAACCAATCCGGCCAATGATTACTTCCCTCGTGCGTCAATTGTATTGTGTTGCCACCTTTCACATCTGTTTTGTAGAGTTGGTGACGACCACTGGCATTGCTGTAAATGATTTCGTTGCCCTCTGGAGACCATGTGGGATTAGAGGCGAATTTTTCTTCATTTTTGGTAATCTGATGAAGACTTGTGCCATCACCCTTCGCAACATAGATTGTCGATCTCTGAACCGAAAGAAAGCCTTGTGCATTAAAACCCCCATCGATTTCGGCAAAGGCGATTTTGTCACCACCTGGGGACCAGCTCGGTTCAATTATCCGCGGCATCTCCCTTGAGAGAAGTGTCTTTTTGGTGCGTGCCTGCAGGTCGAAAATTCCTAAGGGTAGACCTTGGCGACCGCGCACTTCAAAGGCTATCGCCCGGCCATCAGGGGACCAACTTGGATTAGAACCGTCTGTCAATTTCTCAACGGATCCCCCATTTATTGTAGCAGTATAAAGTGTAAGTTGGGTTGATGGCACGAATCGGAATCCGAATAATAACTTTGCCAGTCGCGGGTCTCCTTGTGCATAAACAATCTTTTTGCCGTCAGGCGACCAGTCG
Organism: Candidatus Poribacteria bacterium; assembly: GCA_028818705.1. Classification (GTDB taxonomy): domain Bacteria; phylum Poribacteria; class WGA-4E; order WGA-4E; family WGA-3G; genus WGA-3G. Next base: position 51,143 of record JAPPNJ010000090.1, on the reverse strand, counting down.
GGGTACCTTCTATATTTGCTGTTTGTAAACACCTTCTGGACATTTGCACCGTCTGCATCCATCACGTATAAATCAAAGACTCCTTTCCCGCGATTGGAACTGAAAAGTATCTGCTTTCCATCTGGCGACCAGGCCGGATCGTAATCTTCTGCCCGATGCATAGTCAAATTAACTTGATCACTCCCATCGGCGTTCATGCTGTAGATTTCGGCGTTGCCATCCCATTTTGATGTAAACGCGATTTCCGATGTGCCTGAGGCTTGTGCCCACACCGCGGAAGTTCCGCTGAACACAAATAGCGCGCTAAGGGTGTAGCTGAATATAATAAACTTCGTACAATCTTTCATAACTGCTTTTCCCCTATAGATGTGTGATAAGTTTTGATGTTTACTTGTATCAATATATAGTGACGCGGTTAAGAAGCAGAACGGTTGCCTAATTCTGCAAAAGCGCACATACTAAGGAGCAATCGCTCTCATTTTCGTATCTGCCCAAGTCGTCGTCACTTTATCACTCGGTGAAACCGCGAGAAAGTTTCCCAACATTGCTTGTTTGATTTCGTCATCACTCAGTGCCCGCCGCCAGACTGCAGCTTCGTCAATAGAGCCGTTGACGAATGTAACATGTGGTTTATCTTTTAAACATCCGATCCGAACGTCTGAGTCATTGTTGCCAACGAAATCGAATTTCTTCTTCTCTTCTCCTATGACTTTACCATCTATATAAATTTTCATCGTTTCGCCATCGTAACTTCCGGCAACATGATGCCATTTCTTCTCGTCCATTTCATGTGGACTGATGAAATCATGACGCTTCACTTTCCCTTGTTTATCTCGAGAACCTAAAAGCAATATGGCTGTTGGTCCACTACCGTTATCAGCACTGGCAATACCGTAACAGATATCCCAACCCGCCGTATGGCAGTCTTTATCGATCCAACCCATTCTCTGACCTCTCCATGTTCTTTGATAATAAACCCAGAGTGTCATCGTAATTTCACCGACAACTTTCAGTTTCTCCTGAGCAGGAATATTGACGCAGTCCCCTCCGCGATCCGTAATATGGATCGCATCTCCATATTTACCTTTGACAACCTCAGCATTCTCAACTATCTCTGCGTCAAGACCATTCCCGGACTCATCATTAATCGTCTGGTCCTTCACGTTATCAAAAGTTAGATAAAAGACGAGTCCCTCATCCAGTCCCGCATTAACGGAAGGCACTACCAATAGTAGAATAACACTCACCAAAGTGACCCTAACAAACACTCGTAACATGTTTTGTTCTCCTATAAAATCTATGGCATTTTTTGAAATTTGTTCCACAAATATCGTATTAATGTATAGTGACGCGGGTAAAGGACAAAACGGTTGCCTAATTCTGCAAAGATTAGCAAACTTAGAGCCGATCTCATAAATACCAGCATGCCTATACATAAAGAGAACTTTTTATTGCAACCTCATGTGAAGGAATTCATACAAAGAGAAACTTGAATTTCATCAGAGTGTCGTGTATAATTTACAGATTCAAGGAAAGGAATTCTAATGCCATCCTGATCCAGCGCGTTTTGGGCACCGTAGAATACGTCTGCTGCGTAAAACGAAATTGGACGAAACCGCTGACAAGATATAAATATGAGTATTTCAGATTTGGCTTTGTTATCTTTGATCCAAAACTTTACAATAAGTTGCGTCCCGCCCCATATTTCCCAACGGTTCCTGATTATAATCATGAGTTTATCTGGTGGACGCCGTGTTCAGATTGTATGAAGGACACCCCGAGTGAAAAAGGAGTTAATGATGATATCCCCCTCGAAAATAAGTAGCCGAATGAACCTTTTTTGTAGCATCCTGTGTCTACTGCTTTTTATTTTTTGTTATCAATTTGTTGAAGCCCAAGAATCATCATCGGTTGAGAAAGCGCCGCGGGATTCTGAAGTTATCTTTCACCTCAGGGAGAGCATAAAGTTTGCGGATGGGACGGAAGTGAAATCTATTGCTAAGTCTGAGATTGAAGGACTTCGGGATCTGCCTGTAAGTTTTGGCGAGAATGAGGGTATTGAGAGTGTCAGACTCTGGAAAAAAAAGGGCGACGAGATTGAAGTGCGGACGTGTCGGGGATATGATGCTGCACTGAAACGCGGCTATTTACCAGCGAATAATATGGAGAGAAAACTTTCATCATTTTTCAAGTATCCTTGCGCCTTGTTAAAGGCACTTGAAATAGCGTCTGTTCCCGAAGAAAGTTTTATCACAGACGCCGAAGTTGGCATTGTGAATGTAGAGTTGCTCCCATTTTCGCTGTTTCCGCATATTGGCGAGTACAAAAGCCGTCAAGAGTTCGCAAAAGATTTACAAACGACGTATCAGCAAAAGATAGAGACTGGGGAGCTGGTGGTCAGAAAAAAAACTGAACATGTTTTGGAGATAGCGGACGCGGGTCTGGTGCAATCATTGCAGGAAATCGTGCGTGCCGACTTTAACAATGACGGTATTGAAGATGTCTTGGTGGATGAAGCGTATTGGGTAACACAAGGCACACACAGTTCTTATGGGATTATCGTCTTGACGCGTAAATCGATGACCGGCAAGTTTGAAGTTGCCAAACCTTTGGATCCCAGTGCGTCTCCATATTTTTTTGATTGAAACTTTAAGTATAATGAACTCTTCAAGTCGAGCGATGAAATTGAGGTTGTGATCAACGCCAGCTTCACATACAAAAAAGGCGAAAAGGAAACAGAGAGGATCTTTGTAGATGTTCTCCGTAATCTGACACGTGAATTCATGTACTGACTCACAGGCTTTATCGTCAGATATAAGATAGATACGGAAATTCGCCCTTACAACTCAAAAGAAATCTGATATTATTTTCGTCTCAAGAGATTGGTTAAAGGGGTATACTCGCTGTCTTGGAGCAATTCCACTACAACCACACATCCCTTGCGTTTGAAGAGTTTGTATGCTTTTGCGTCCGGGGTAGAGGTAAGCACGCGATAATAATCTCCAACAATCTCAATCGCTGCATTGTTGTCACAGGCAATCCCGATACCACCCCGTTTTGCAATCATCTGCGAAAAGGCGTCTTCCCGGTTCTCACTGTGGTAGTGAGGACAATATACAGCGTTGATAAGTCCTAACCCACTGACCCGAATATAGCTCCATTCTACGTTGTTGGAGAAGGAGCGGGAATCACTGTGCCCGTATTTGAACCAGCAAATCGCACCTGCGCTGAGACCAGACAGAACGATGCCACGGGATGCAGCCTCCGCTAAGACACTATCCAATCCCAACCGCCGCCATATTTTCATCATCCTGTAGGTATTTCCACCACCGACATAAATTAGGTCTGAGTCCAAAACCAACGCTGCCATCTGTTCAAACGCGGGTGGACTTTGAATCAAGTTAAGAGTGCGCGTTTGACACCCGAATTCCTTGCCATAACACGCCTCAAAGGTTTCTACATATCCAGCAGCATCGCCACTGGCAGTCGGAATAAAAAGTGCCGTAGGTCGTCTTTTGCCGGTTAACGCAATAATGCGTTTGTCGATTTCGGTAGTTTCCAGCGTTCTAAGCTCTCCACCGCCGATTGCAACAATTTTCCGTGTTGTTTTCACCAAATCATCTCCGAATATTGGTTAGGTGCTGTTTCCAAGTTATGCTACGAAAGCATAACTTGTCTTAGCTTTACATTCTGCACCGGTCTTTCTCTCCAAACTTGACAAAATAAGGTATCTGTATAGAATAGTATACAAAAGAAAGAAATAGTGAATCGCTCCTTGCAACTCTTGAAAGGGAAAGGAAATCGTTAATGATCCAAACAGCTTATAAGGAAACATATCGTCCGCAGTTCCATTTCACACCGAAAACCAACTGGACCAATGATCCGAACGGTTTAATTTACTATAAAGGCGAATATCATCTCTTTTTCCAGCACAATCCATTCGGCATCGATTGGGGCAACATGACATGGGGTCATGCTATCAGTCGAGACCTCGTCCACTGGAAGCAGCTCCCACACGCCCTTCATCCTGATGAACTCGGCACAATCTTCTCCGGCTCTGGGGTCGTAGATTGGAACAATACCGGTGGTTTCCAAACTGGCGACGAGTCAGTCCTCGTCAATTTCTATACATCCGCTGGCAGCCACGCACCGAAAGAAGTCCCATTTACCCAAAGCATCGCCTACAGCAACGACCGAGGGCAAAGTTGGACAAAATATGAAGGCAATCCTGTCATTGAGCATATCGTCGGCAGCAACCGCGACCCGAAGGTCATCTGGCATGAATCTACACAAAAATGGGTGATGGCACTCTACCTCGACCAAAATGACTATGCCCTGTTCGGTTCGACAAACCTTAAGGAATGGACCCGACTGTCCGACCTCCAAATCCCCGATACGGAGTGTCCCGATATCTTCGAGCTTCCTGTTGACGGTAATCCCGATAATACCAAATGGGTTTTCTGGGGTGCCGCCGGAAAGTATTACGTCGGTAGTTTTGATGGGACAACCTTTACGCCGGAGGGAGACGCACATCGTTCAGATCAGGGTGCCAACTTTTATGCAGCACAAACGTGGAGCGATGTCCCCGAATCCGATGGAAGACGCATCCAAATTGCTTGGATGAGCGGCAGTAAACCTCCCGATATGCCCTTTAATCAGCAGATGAGCTTCCCTTGTGAACTAACCCTTCGGACGACTTCAGAGGGAATCCGTCTACATCGCGAGCCGGTAGCAGAGATTGAAAATATCCACACCTATACACACGCGTGGAGCGACCTCCCGCTGAAACCCGGCGAGAATCTACTTGCTGGATTGACAGGTGAACTGTTCGATATCCGAGCTGAAATAGCATTGGATGACGCTGCAGCTGTCGGGTTCAACATTCGTGGACAGGACATCCGTTACGACGTCGCAGAACAGCAGCTCACATTCCTTGAAAGAAGCGGTCCGCTTGCACCAAAATATGGAAAAATCAGTTTGCAAATTTTGGTCGATCGTATCTCTATTGAGGCGTTCGGCAACGCCGGTGAACTCTCAATGACCTCCTATTTCCTGCCAGATCTCAGTAAGGCAGACATCGGAATTTATGCCGATGGCGGCACGGCGAGGTTGGCATCGCTGAAGGTACATGAGTTGAAGTCGTCGTGGGTATAATTATAGTGAATTATAAGAATAAATAGACTGTTCGATGAACTGGAAACGCAATGGTCCCCACGCGGTAGGCGAGGTTTCCAACCTCGCCGGTCCCTCTGCACCAGTATGTTGTGTATTGATAGTTGTAGAATCTATTATGGTTGGGTGTGCTTTTCTAAGAATAGAGCGTCGCTGTGAGGTTCCGCCTTCCACCCCTATTTCGGAATTCGCATAGATAAATGCCCTGCCACACGCCTAAATTGAGGCTATGGTCGGTAATCGGAACGGAAACGGTAAAACCCACGAGCGACGCTTTGATATGCGCTGGCATATCGTCGTCTCCTTCTATTGTGTGTCGATAGAACGGCTCGCGCTCCTTGACGAGTCGGTCAAAACTGTTCGCAAAATCTTCGCGTACGTCCGGATCTTCGTTCTCGTTGATGGTCAATCCTGCTGAAGTATGCTTAATAAAAAGATGTAGGATGCCCGCTTTTGGCAGTTCACCGAGCGATTTCATAATTTCATCTGTGACGAGATGGAAGCCGCGCCGATATTCGGGTAAGGTTATTTCGATTTGCTGAATCATTTTTTACTACGCTCCAAGTTTGCTGATTAATTATAGTCGTCAGTCATCAGTTAAGCATCTGGTACGTGAAAACATTTTTACTGACACAAACGAGTTACTGATAATTGATAACTGAAAGGGTTGCGAAGCAACCCGTACTGATAACGAAAGAATAAGGAGTCTGTATGGATATTATCTGTGCTTCTATCTGTTACCGAGGCTACGCTGAAGACGAGGTAGCCGCAACTTTGGAATACGCCCCACAAATCGGCTATCAACGCATGGAAATTCACGGACCGCTCATCTGGAGTGTGGATGCCGCACACACATTTGACATAAGCGGTATGAAGGCGAAGATTGACGCCTCTGGTATGAAGTGTGCTGGACTCTATCCACCCGGTTGGGGAGGACAAGACAATGCAGATGTTGACGCACGCGCAGGCGCAATTGCCAGATGCGTTGAAATCGCCGAAGGACTTGGCGCAACACATCTAACGACAAGTGGTGCGCAACGTAGGACGGACCCTGGGGCATTGGATAGAGTGATTGCCTGTGTTCGCGAGGTACTGCAGCGCATACCTCCGGAAAGTCAAATCAAGTTAACGCTCGAACCACACCACGGGAATGTCCTTGAACAAGCCTCAGATTTCCAAACCATTTTAGATGCGATTCCAGACGAACGGGTCGGTGTTTGTATAGATACGGGGCATTTCCACTCGTCCGGCGTTGATACGCTCGCCGCAATTCGTCAATTTGCCTCGCGTCTATATGCGGTACACCTCAAAGACCATCTCGGTACTGTCTCTGTCGGCATTGGACGTGGTGATCTCAATCTCAAGCAGATTATTGAGGCACTCCAAGCGGTGGACTACCAAGGCGACTTGACCTTAGAATTAGAAGTCGAAGACCCAGAAAACCTACCTCGTTATACCGAAGAAGCATATTTCTATCTTAAGGGAATGCTCGGTTTGCAACTATAGCTCCCACGTTTTGATGAAATCTGCGACACCGAAGTCAGCAGGCATTTCGTTGAAATAGTAGTGCATCGGACCCGATTGGAATCCTGGCAGATACAGTTCTTCGTCGGTTTTAAGAAGCGCGTCAAGCGGCTTGAAGCGATCCCATAAGACAGATGCTTCCTCTTTTGTGAACCGCTCGGCGAAAGGCGGTCCCCAATTAAGAGTAATAGGGTGAGGACCTTTGCCGCGATTCTTGAGTTCGTCTGGAAGGTCCGCAAGTTCATAACCGTGTGTCAGCGCAACAAAACACGCAGCTTTACACAAAAAGACGGTTGAGAGCATCTTCGCTTTTTCGCCTCGCTCTGGATGCAGTTTTTCCAAGGCGGTATGATATGCAGTGGCATCCTTCTCAATAGTAGCTCGGAGTGCCTCTTCGCACCAAGTTTTCATTTGATTACTGCGTGCATTCCACCGGTCAAACTTCTCTTGTACTTCGGGTGATAGGTAATCTAAATAGTCAGACGCGGGATAATGGGTATAGTTTGCAAACCCACCGTGAATCGTGCGACGCATCTTTTTACTATAGTTGCTGCCCCAATGCAAAATTGGCAGAATGTAAACAACCCCATCGCCTGCATTGAGGTGTGTTTGGACAGCACCCGGTAACGGAACCTTCGGATCCGCCAACAGCTGCTCGTTTTCCGCTTCACTGTTCACGCGTAAATGGCTACCTGGAAGCACCCATAACACACTGTCGTCGTAGAGTGAAAGGTTCCACTGAACGTAACGCGGTCCTGTCTCTACAATATCGTCGATGTAGCCCTGTAATGGCGCGGTATCAATAGGGTGATGATCGCGATGCCAAGTAGCGGGACCGCGGTCTTTGACCGGATTGCACATGAGCATCATCTCGGTAACACCTGCATCCTCCGTGTCAAGGAGTTCACTGCTGACACCTTGCATATTTTCATGTGCCCAAATTTCGATAGCACTGGCGGTTTTCTCATCGACATGTCCCGCGAGTGGGTCGCGTCCGAGGAGTAAGCGTGGTTGTGCTGAAGTCTCCCATACGCCGCCAGGTGGGTCGTTTGGTGCTCGTTCTCGTGACCAGAGTTCTCGCTGACGAGATACCATTAATTCATAACTTTCTCGAAGCGGGTCCAGCTCCTCCGGTGGGATTACCTCTCGAAACACGAGGTAACCTTCTTCCATAAATTGGGTCCGATCTACTTTCATAATGTGTCTCCGGCTACATGTTAGCCTCGCCCAACATAAAGCTGACCGATAGGCAAAACAGTCGCTTCTAACATATTAATGTTTGGCGGTAGGGTTGCCATGAGAACAGCGGCTTGTGCCAGATCGTCAACATCCATCATCGGTTCAGTGGGTTCCTGTGGACGATTTTGATGACGCTCTACGTAGGTATTACCGGGTTGTAAACAGCTCGCTGTGATGCCGTGGACTCTTCCTTCTAATGCCGTTACCTGCGTCAAGCCCCAGATGCCGAATTTGCTGGCACTGTAAGGTGCTGTCCGAGGACGAACCCGATGGGCAGAAATACTCCCGACGTTGATGATACGTCCACCTTCACCTTGCGCCTTCATAATTGCGAACGCCTCGCGTGTACAGATGAACGGCGCCCGGAGATTCACATTAATGACCCAATCCCAATCGTCTGTTGCGAGTTCACCTATCGGACCCCCATTGAATGCCCCTGCGTTATTTACGAGGATGTCCAAGCGTCCGTATTCATCCATCGATTTTTCAAAGAGTGCTTTAATCTGTGTCTCGTCCGTTACATCCGTTGGAACAGTTAGCACCTTTGTGCCATTCGCTCGAAATTCGTCAGCGGTTTCCTCAAGAAGTTTAGCATCTCTTGCAGCAATAGTTAGCGTTGCGCCTTCCGCCGCAAGTCCCCTTGCAATCCCTCTTCCGATTCCACGGTTTCCACCTGTTACAATAGCAAATTTCCCATCTAATTGTCCCATTATCAATTCTCCTTTTTTATTAAAATAATTCTGCTAATAGTGTTTCTGTTCTGACTGCCTGCACCATACCGCCAGCGAGCCGCATCGCCGATATGTGTGCATGCAAAAACGCCAAATCTTCGGCCGTATCTATGTCATACCATGGCGGTAATAGTCCGACCGTTGCCTTTGCTGAATAGATGTGTGTCATTGTCTGTTGAAAAACGTCTGCCGTGCTCCATGAAATTTCCTCAAAGACAAACGGCACTGGCACTGCCACATTTGCCGCAGAAAAGCCGATGAGATAATAGCCACCATCTGTACTCGGTCCAATAGCAATGTCTCGCGAGTCAAGCAGTGTGAGCGCTTTCGAGATATATGAGATCGGTAGTGTCGGACTATCGGATCCAACGAGTAAAATCTTTGTGTATCCTTGTTTAGCTGCCCACTGTGTTGCTGAAGTGAGCCGTTCCCCAAGATCCGTTCCTATTTGCGGGATATAGGTGGCATTGTCTCCAATTAACGCTTGTAAATCCGCTTCTGCCTCTGTGGGTGTATATGCAATGATTAAGTCCACACCAGAGAGTTTGGCGAGTATCTCACACCAATCTGTAAGAAATGCGGTGTATAGTCTCGCCGCTTGTTCCGGTGAGAGCGTTGGAATGAGCCGTGTCTTAACCTGATTCGGCATCGGATTCTTAGCAAAAACAATAACACACACCTTCACCAATAAAATTCCTTATTCTTGTAGGGATTAGACAATCTCACTCTTTTTTGACGCTTAACTCTACCATATATCGGTTGAAGCGTCAACTAAATAATTACAGATAATTATGATGAATTATTATAATGTGTAGACTCTCAGTGAACTCCAGACGCGCTCCCGATACACAGTAGGCGAGATTTCCTAACTGCGCCTAATTCTTTCTGCCGACTGTTAACAGCCGACAGTTACCCTAATACCAAACCCGATACACCGGTATCTCAAAGACCGCGCCAACCAGACTCCAAAACGTTCCCGTCAGAAAGTCACCCAGAATTACGCCAACAAAGAATGGCGCTGCCTGCCGATAGAGTCGCAAACCTCCGAATTTGAGTAGAACCGCCTTGATGGTCCAACCGACGCATACCGCGCTCCAGACCCAAACCATTCCCGCAGATAAACCCAGCGCATAACCTGCTGGGTGAAAAGGAAACCATATAAACTGCCTTCTCAAAAACATTAATCCCAACGTGAATAGCGAGGCAAACGCCGTGAAACTCAATCCTGTGCTATCCGTAGCGTGTGATTGTTGCAACCACGGCAGCAGCAGACGTTCAAAGGTTTCAAAGCCGATACCGATAATGTATCCCTCAGTTCGGACCGCACCGTGTTGGTATATCAGATGCAAATACGCCCAGAAAGAAGCAGGCGTTGCGACCAACAGAGCGACTATCATAGCAATCGTCATCTTTTTCTGAGAGGCTGGCGCTCGCTCTGCTATCTTGAACCCTTCTAACTGACTCGGCATCGGGTGTGAGACGTTATCCCGAACGTACGGATACAAAAAAGTAAATAGTGTCAGATTCGCCGCACCGATCCGTCGCACACCTAAAACCGAGACCAGCATCAGTGGCGGATGCGTCCAAATCACTTCATGATAAGGCACACCGACCGCTGCCCTTGCGTATGTTATGGCGATAGACATGAGAAAATACAGGAATAGAAAGGCGAGAAGAATTCCGGCAGACATACCAGCCTGTTGAAAAATCAAGACAAGTATCATGACCCCAATCAAAATCCCAAGCAGAGCCGTGCGATATTGAAGCGGTTCGTTTCTAAAAGCAGGAGTGCCGTTATCAGAGGGTTTCAAAGCCATAGTAAACACCGTTTTGAGGTGCTTGCGACTTACCCATAGAATCAAGATTCCGAGGGTCAACCATGCGCCAATTCCTTGTTGGTTGTAGTAGGGATAACCCGGTAACGATTTCCATCCTCCCATGCTCCCTAAAATCAGCTGCAACTTTGTGAATAAAAAGAAAAACCAGACTGAAAACGAAAGTTCAAGCGGTACAAAAAAGGTCAAGGCAATGACCCAAGGATAAAAGAAGAGTGGGAGCCATCCAATAGCACTCCAAGGTTTCGTCGTAAAAATTTTCGCTCCGAAGTCCGGGATTTTGAGTGGAACACCTGGCACAGGCGGATAAAGCACGTGGAGTCCGTTGAGAAGTTCTACCGCCGCACAGATACCAAGCCCAAGCCACAACAGTCGCTTTGAGAAAAAGCGTGGCGTGGTCATCTCTATCGGGAGTTGTGCAATCGGATAACTAAGCCGCTCCCGTTCACTCCACTGCAAACGCTGAATGCTATTAAAGCACATCAAGATAAAAAACAGCACAAACGTAACAAACGACCAAAGCAAGGTTGGACCTATCCATGCTGATAGGTGCCTTGCTGTATATAAGGTCGAATTGCCCTCAAAGAAACCCGTGAGAGTGTCTTTATCTTGAACAGTGAACCAAGACGGGATATACCTGTGAAACAGAGTTGCGTATTCGTTTTCAAAGGTAGCAAACCAAAACGGATGCGCCAAAATTCCCAAAATAAAGTCCATCGGGTTATGCCCAGAGACCACGCAAAGCATAACCAGCATCTGATAGACTAAGAGGAGTTGAGCGCGGCTCAAGGCGAGTTGTGGACGAATCCGCTTTAGCAACGTGTTGAGCATCAGCCCAAAAAAGAGGTTGACAATCGGGGGGATAAATAGAGAAGCATAAGCAGGATTCAGGGAGTGATAGATACCGCTGACCAGTGCAATCCAATACGCATTGAGTAAAATAAGTATCACACCGATAACGAGAGGAAGGAGGAGCGAAGTCGTTTCAGTTCCGATTTGGGGTTGGTGTCTCTCTTCTGACATGACCGCCTTCCGCTTACAAGTCCTACCTCGGACTGAATTACAAAACTGTCCTACATTACGACATCACCAGCCTCTGGAGTGTATTCCGACCTAAATTACCTGGCTCTTACCAGGCTTCATTCCCAATCTTCTGTAGAAGGAAACTCCGATTCCTGACTCCTCCGTGTAGGAGTGCGACTTTCTACAAAAATGATTAATAAGTCGAAAGCTAAATAGTTCTGGTTTTCTGGATATGAGTAGATAATTGGTGTTGTTAGTACCTACCGATCCTCGACCATCTCACGGAGCGGCGGGTTCTCTGGTGCTACCGGTTCGGGACGCTGGTCCAACCACCATGCAAAGACGACGACAAGACACGCAAGCACAATCGCACTCAGCGCCATCGGAACGCCTGTAGATTTTCCTTCACTTGCATCGATCTGATATTTAGCGGCGACCGCCGATGCTATTGCCACTACAGCGAATACAAGGTTGACAGACCAAGGCACTTGAAAGAGTACAGCAATCAACGAAACCACTGCCACAGTCAGACTCAACTGCGCAAGCGGATGATAAGGGGGGCCATCCATTTCCTCAACATCGGAAGCATTACCGGGTCTGTAGGAAGCAGGAATCGGTGCACCATCTTGATACGTCATCTCGATAAGACGAGTAAATTCTGCCAGTAGTTTTCCCTCTTGAATCCACTCAAAAAGTGCCGGGTATTCGTGACGGAGCAGGATCACAAACTCTTGACGTTGTGCACTAAAATCTGTGAACTCTTCCCAATCGCTTTCTGGAATGGTGACATACGGTTCGGGACCGACGCGGAGTTCATAGCCTTGCCCGGTAATATAGACAACACTGCCGACACCTTCGCGTTCGGAGATAAGTAATTCTGTCGAATCATCGAAATCTGGTTGTTGACTTCGGTTTTCTTGGGCAACAGCCATATCGCGTTGCTTAAGTGCTGCCGCTGCCTCTTCAGATTGCATTGCCATTTCATTATCTGTGACAGCTACGCCGATGCGACTCACCAGTTCCATAGCTGCCACTTCGTGCTCTGGTGCCACAAGAAGCGCCGTTTGACGTTCCTGTTTTAGTTCAATCGGCCTGCACCGGATCTGTTGCGCACTCAGAGTGGCTTGGACCAGTCGCACTTCCCATTCATCGTTGGTACGATGAATCTCTACCCAATCTTCAGTATTGCTGATACCTTCGCCAAACAATTGGGATACCTGTCTCAACTGCCCTTGACTGACTTGGTTACCTTGCGGTGAACTACTAACTTTTTTTCTGTCTCCATCCATAATCACTAACTCCTTTACGTATCAAGTCCCTATTAGCAGCTCAGTGTAAACTTCCTCTGTCAGGGCGATGTTCTTTTCGCTGCTGAATAGCTGCGCGGCACGGGTATGAGCGGCTTCTCCCATCGCCTGCAATCGTTCTCTGTCGGTTGTGAGAGTTGCTACAGCGTCTGCAATCGCTGAGGCATCTTCAGGAGGCACTAAAATCCCTGTTTCGGGTGTGGCAAGTTCTTTACTCCCACCGAGTGGTGTCGCGATAACAGGCTTGCCTACCGCCATCGCTTCGATGATGGTACGTGGACATGCCTCTGGAATAATAGATGGCACCAGTACAATGTCAAGTAGGCTTGTTACAACCCGCGTATCGGATAAGAATCCGGTGAAAATCACTGAGTCTTCAACACCGAGATTTACGACCTCCTGTTTTAGTGCCTCCATATAGTCAATGTCTTTTTGGAAATATGGACCGCCTACAATCAGCAATTTAACAGGTGTTTTCTCCTTGAGTTCTGCCATCGCACGGATTAAAAAGTGGATACCTTTTTCTGGCGTAATCCGCGTCACAACACCGACGAGTATAGGTAAGTCAGGCGAATCACCAACAAGTTCTATCCGAAGCGTTTCTACCTCTTTCGGTGATGCCTGAAAAGCGTCCAAATCTACGCCGTTATAGATGAGTGTTTGCTTTGCCACGGGCGCAAAATCCCAACGGGTCGCTTCTGACACCAGAATCACGCGATGAAGGAGTCTCTCGCAGAATCTGTCTAAAATGCCGTAGGAGGTTGCGTAACGTTTGTGCATCAGGATCGGGATGCGATTTAGTCTCGCGACGATACCACCCAGCAGTGCCACCGAAAGTGAATTTGCATGGATGAGGTCAATGGCGTGTCGTTTTACCGCTCGATGGAGTTGGAGAACAACCTGAAGTTGTCGAAGATCATCCAAAAGATCGCGGAGCGTGAACCGCTTCACCTTATCGGTTTTGTTGTGTGCAGCCGGTAGAGACAAAGGGACGATACTTGCTTCTGTCTTTACGACTTCCGCTGCAAAAGGACTATCCCCAAGACATCCGACGAAAGGCGTAAAGCGATCTTTGTTTAACAGGCTTAACAACAGTAGAAGGCTCCGTTGACCGCCTCCGATGCCCGAACCGCTATCAAGGTATAGGATGTTGAATTTCGATGTGTCGGATGTTTTCATCAGCAGGGCTTTGTAATATTGGTTTGTGCTCGTATGAAGTGTTTGTCTCTGCAAGCGTTATATGAATTTTTATACAGTGATCAGGCAAGGCGTCCGCCATCCGTTCTGCCCACTCAATGATACAAATCCCGTCGCCTTCTACATATTCGCTGAGTCCGAGTTCGGCGATCTCCTCGCTGTTTTCGAGTCGATACAAATCAATGTGGTAGATCGGCACCGTTCCATTGTATTCGTTGATTAGAATATAAGAAGGACTGCTGACAATCTCATCAGGTGCGATGCCTACACCTCGCGCGATACCTTGCGTCAAGCAGGTCTTACCCGTACCGAGATCACCAATAAGTGCTATGACATCCCCCTGTTTGAGCGTTTTTCCGAGTTTTTCACCGAGTACCTGTGTCTCCTCAGGTGTTTCTGTTTTAAAGATTTCGTTTCTATTTTTCAATTTAACTCCCAGCTGCGCACCTTAAGATGTCTTCTTGCGTCAGATTATCGTTGATAAATTCACCCGTGATTTTGCCTTCATGTAGTACCAAAACCCGATCGCTCATGCCTAAAATCTCCGGCAATTCAGAGGACACAAACACAATTGCAACGCCTTCTTGCGCGAGTTTTACCATGAGTGCGTGGATTTCCGCCTTGGCACCGACATCAATACCGCGTGTCGGTTCATCAAGGAACAACACCCTCGGCTGTGTCATTAACCACTTACCCAGCACTACTTTCTGTTGGTTACCGCCGCTGAGATGGTTCACAGGGACATTGAGCGAAGTCGTTTTAATCTGCAGAGAATCCACATACTGCTCACTTTTCTGAGATGCCGCGTTGTCGTCAATTACGCCATAGGATACAAGATCTGACGATGCACCGAGGCTCGCAAGCGTCATATTACGAACAACATCCACATCTAAAAGTAATCCGTAACGTTTCCTGTCCTCACTGACCAATCCCAATCCGTGTTGTATCGCTTGATATGGGGAGTGAATTTGAACAGGAACACCATCTATGAAAACTTTTCCACGCCATCTCCCGCTATAAGCCCCAAAGATAGTACTAATCAGTTCTGTTCTGCCTGCACCCATTAAGCCTGCGATACCGAGGATTTCCCCACGTCGCACCTCAAAACTGATCTCTTCAAGTTGGGGCGGTTCCGACGGATAGGTACTTAAATTTTCTACCCTGAGTGCTGCCTCCGGACTTGATGAGTCTTCGAAACTCGAAGGCGATTGTCGTTTCGGGAAGAACGCCGTTAACTCCCTACCGACCATCTGCGAAATCAGTACTTCTTCGGTGCATTCGGGAGATTCAATGGATTGCGTTGCGACTGCTTTGCCGTCACGCAGCACGGTCACTCGGTCGGCAATTTGAAAGATCTCTTTAAGTTTATGGGTGATATAGATACAGGCGATACCCTTTTCTCGGAGTTGCGTCAGGATTTGCCGGAGCATCTCCACTTCGCTTTCTGTCAAGGCAGCTGTCGGTTCGTCAAGCACGAGCAGCAGCGAGTTACTGGGTGAAGCAGTATTGACTTGCAAGCTAGGTTCCAAAGCCTTTGCTATCTCTACGAGTTGTTGCTGCCCAATACCGAGTTCATAAACCGGACGATCCAGTGGGAGTGTCAATCCGAATTGCGAAAGGAGTTGTCCCGCGTTATGGTAAAGCCTTTGTTTATCAATAACACTAAATTCTGCCCCGGGGAAGCCCACACGGGCTTCATACCCGGTAAAGCCTTTATAGGCTTTATACCGTTGATTCTGATTCACAGGCAGAATTTGTCTTAGCTTTACATTGCGTTGCGGTTCTTTACCGAGATAGATATTCTCGGCGACCGTCATCTCTGGAATAAGAGCCAATTCCTGATGGATAACAGCGATCCCGGCGCGTTCTGCATCGCGCACGGTGTAGAAATGCTGTTCGGTCCCATCAAGGCACAGTTGCCCCTCATAAGTGCCGGACGGATAAACGCCACCGAGAATCTTAATCAGCGTCGATTTGCCTGCCCCGTTTTCTCCACAGAGCGCGTGGATTTCGCCACGATTAACTTCAAAAGAGACGTTGTCTAAGGCGCGCACGCCTGGAAAATCTTTGGTAATCCCCTGCATGTGGAGAAGCGGAGCTGTCACTGGCCATCAGTCCTCTGATACTCAATTTTCGGTTATTATAGCAAACCTCGGAACAGAAATCAAGTTTTCCGTCCAACTATTTGTGGTGAATTGTAGAGATCAATAAACATTATCTCCTCATAACAGGGGACACACGCCAACACCTGTAGGAGAGGTTTGTAACCCCGACTCTCTATAATGTCCAAATAATTCTAAAGTCTACTAAAAATACATTTGATTTTTTTTGTTAAATATGTTATCATATATATGGTAGTAAATGTTATCGTATATATCGTAGGAACAACTTTTTTGAAAAAACGTATCACTACATAAACCGAATATCAAAGGCTAACTAAATCCAGTTGTATCAATGATCCCGCTTGACAAATGAAGGGATAAATGATAGAATAAACCCTGTAATACATCGCGTGTGTTTAAAATTAAAACAGACTATAAATCAATAAACCAGCGCTTTTTCTAATCTATATTGAGGGATATGGATACCAATCTCGTGAATGTTTGAGAATCGGAGGACATCATGGCTGAAGAAAAAAAGGACGAAATGGTACCGGTTGCCGCTGAATATGAAGTCGTTGATCAGGTGGATGACCAGGCTATCATTGAGTTGATGACGGGACAGACGATTCAAGATTATGTCTATTCTTTTAAACAGGGTGGACGCACAGTCGAAGGATTAACTTTAGCAGGTATTAACGAGGCTGCCAATCGCCGTGGCGGCATCCAGATCGAAGAGATCAAATACGAGGAACGCGAGAATTCTTGGATTGCGACTGCCAAGGCGGTTGATACAATTACCGGTTCGTCTCGTTACGGTGCCTATGAACAAGCCAAAAATGCAGGCAATCGTCCCGACCCATTTGCCTTTACCAAGGCAATTCATAAGGCGCAACGTAACGCCATAAAACAGCTAATCCCCGTACCGGTCATCCGAGAGGTCCTCAATTTTTATCTCCATCGGAAATCGACCGGCGGCAACGCAATACCTCAACAGTCTGCACCACAGAGCGGCGGGAATATCGCTAACGCCCAAAAAGCTGCTTTCGCTATCGCCAACAATCTGGCAGAGCCGCTTGAAAAGAAGGGCATCGGTAAGGCAGATCTCTGGGATTACATCAAACGTAAATACAGCGTTGAATCCCGAAACGATATGAGCGAAATGCAATGGACGCAGCTCTCCGCTGAACTAAAAGCGGCGGAAACCTCACCACAATTACTCGACGAATTGTGTGAACGGATTAAGCAATTAACAGCTGCTTCCCAAGAGAGTGAGGTTCCCGTACCTGAGGAAACCACTGAGCCGGAAACCGCATCTGCCAATGAGACACAACCGAAAAACTCACAATTTCAAGTTCCGCCTTTTTAGTGTGTGCCTTACATAGCAACACGTTCCGCTGTTAGTGCGATTTTGAATCCGACCGGCAGCGGAACGGGGACTTAATCTTGTATCCTCACGATTTCTGTTGACCTCACAGCAATGTTCTTGTAAAATAACAGAATTGTGGTTCTATTCGCGCGAAAAGTAATCGTTAAATGCGAGGCACTTATGAAAGCGCGTCGATTGTCCATCCAGCACATTGTCCTGATTGTGCTACTGGTCATACATATTCTGCCGGTTTGGTTGTTCAAATATACCTGCACCCAAGATGGACCAGCCCATGCCCACAATGCACACATCTTAAAGGTATATCACAATCACGAAAACTACATCCTGAGGGAAGTCCACGAACGCAACCCAACGCTTTTTCCGAATTGGACTTCCCACGTATTGATGGCGGGACTCATGTACGTCTTTCCGCCTCTCGTATGCGAAAAAATATTCTTTAGTCTCTGCATAGGACTCCTACCGCTCTCCCTCCTTTATCTCCTCAACAGTGTTCAGAAAGGCAAGACACTCTTCTGTTTGGTCGGTTTCATTTTTGCCTATAACTACTTGCTGCACATGGGCTTCTATAACTTTGCCCTGAGTGTTTCGCTGTTTTTCTTCGCACTGGGTAGTTGGTGGCGATGTGAAGATAAACTCAGTGCTAAGGCACTGGTCACGGCTTATGTATGGCTTACTGTCGTTTACCTTACACACTTTCAGTCCTATGCGCTCCTCACGGTATCCTTAACAGGCATCGGCGTTTTTCTCTATGTTTACGAAGCCTTAGAATCTCCTCGCGTCCGGTTAACTGCACAGTTAAAATCTATCTTGCTCTTTTTAGGTTCTATGCTCCCCGCTTATGTAATCCTGCTGACTTACTATCTTGTGAAAAGAGAGGGGGGCGGTTTCCATCGAAGTTTTGAAGGTTTGATGGAGTACTTCCTCTCCGTCGGTTCCATTGTCTCTTTTCGGGATGCCCATGTCCTGATAGGCAATCTTCTCCTTGCGTTGCTTACTATCGCCTTTTTATTCACCTTAATCGACAGGGTTCGCAGGATTTATGCACATCGGAACTCACCGGAATCAGAAGACAGCCGGTATGGAGGTATTACCGCAATTGTGGATCGGACGGATGTGTTTTTGCTGGTTACCCTCATGCTAACGTTCCTCTATTTCAAATCCCCTTGGAGCTTGCGCTCTGGTGGCATGTGGATCAGTGATCGGATACATATCTACATTTTGCTCGCCTTGCTGCCATTCTTTACCTTTAGTTTTCATAAATTCGTTGACTATGCCTTTAGCGGTATCTTGATTGTTTTGGCATTGTGGCATCTCGGTTATCACGTTCAAACCTACGCCGTAATGGACAAAGCCGCTAAAGAAGCACTTTCGTCAACAGAGATGATTGAGCCACACACCGTCCTCGCAAGTCGTCCGGGTTCATGGGGAGGGACACCTGATGCGGCGACTTGGGATTTCAAATACATTCTTCCGTTTGAGCATATAGAAGGCTATCTGGCATTAGAAAACGGTGTTGCCTATCTTGGGAACTATGAGCCTAACACAGATCATTTTCCACTCCGTTACAAGAACAAGCAAGTGCCAGCAGACTACGTTCTTGTCTGGCGCACAGAATATGATGGCGTCGGAGATCTTATTCACGATTATGAAGTAATTCATTCAACGAGCTATAATCGGCTTTATCGACGAAAGAGGGCGGCACCGGACGCGCGATTGTGGGAAGGTGCCACAACACTCACTTTCGACCTGCAACCCGCCGATGGAAGCGTCGCCCCAAATCACATTTCTGTATACAAGGACACCGGCTATACAGATGGGCGATACGGGTGGCTGTCGAAATCCATTCAGGATGAGTTTAAAACCGGCGGTGGCGGTTTTGAACTCAAATATTGGCACACCGAAGACACGAAACCTGCACCAGAGGTCCGCGATATTTTAGGGGAGAATGAACCAAACCTTCTGTTGTATCAAGACAACCTCTGGGACACGAAAGATGGCGTTTTCAGAATCGCGCTCCCCAATGGCACTTATGAAATAACATGCTATTTCCACGCCGGTGTCATCGCACCCGTGGAGATTAACCTCATTGCAAACGGCGAAAAGAAATTTCAGAAACTACGTCTCACTTCTGCAGATCAATCCGAGGAAAAGCAATATACTGTCACAATCACCGACGAACGTCTGACACAGGTGATCTATACACGGAAAAAACGTTGGACGTGGAACGGTTTTACAGTTAAACAACTGTCAAAAGGAGATTGACAATGAAAGTTAATGCTAATGTAGGGTATGCGATCTTTGTATGGCTGCTGCTTATCTCAGTAGCGATAGGTCATGCCAAAATAGACTTGGATACCCTTGGGGGTGCATGGCTGTTTGATGAAGGTAAAGGCAAAACAGTAAAAGATCATTCTGGTAACGGCAACGATGGAACAATCGTGGGGGATCCGCAATGGGTAGATAGCGATCTCGGTCCAGCCCTCAAATTTGATGGGAAAGACGACTATCTTGAGATCCCGCACAGTGATACCGTTAATGTTGGTGAGGATGATTTCACATTGGTAGCGTGGCTGAATCCAGCTGCACCCGGTGCCGGTCAGGGTATCATCTCCAAAGGTGCGTGGTGCTGGAATGGTGGGTGGATCCTGGACATCGGTGACACCGGTCCTGGCGCAATCCGCTTGGAAACCTCTGCAGATGGCGGAGATAATGGAAGTATTATCAGTCCAGCAGGAACAATGGATGTTAACAAGTGGCAATTTGTCGCTGCAATCGTCACACGGGATTCAGACTCATACATCTACAGAGATGGTGAAGAGGTCGCAGTGAAGGTCGTCCAGGGCAACGACTTAACACAAGAGGCATACGCGCTATTGATGGGGTGCCTGTTAGAGTGTAATAAACTTCCCGGTGCTTTCTTTCCGGTCTCAATTACGCATGTCGCCCTATTCAACGGCGTTGCACTCACCTTCGAGGACACAGAGATGATCCGAGACCAAGGGTTAGAAGCGGTATTATCCGTTTCTCCCAAAGCGAAGCTCGCTACCACATGGGGCAAACTTAAAGCAATGTAAACAAGATATCTGTTGCTGTAAGTCCGCCTGGTAAAGGACAGATGGCTTTGGAACCTTCATAGCGAATGGCGCAACGGGTTGCTTCCCGGTACTTACTATACTGTCCTAACAGTCGAGCAGGTATTCACGGCTCCGCAGCGCATCCTGCAGTGAATGGGCAGTGGGTGTGTTTTCAAGCAGCAGATCTCCAGTATACTGCTGTGTTTTCAGACGTGCCGCAATCGCTCGGAAATCGACAAATCCATCACACACTTCCGAGAGAACACCCGCCTCCGTTTTCTGTTTGAAATGCACCGACGTGAGGTCTGTCATCTCGACAGTGTTCCAGAATTCGTCCGGCGAATTTACCGTTGTTCCGTCAGCACGATACGTATTTGTCTCGTCGTATGTAAGTTTCGTACCACCCGCAACTGCTAACTTCAAAGTTAACGTGGCAGTCTGTCGCGCATTTTCTACGGCGAAAATCATCGGGTAATCTGGTAACAGGGCGTTATAATGTTTCAAGTTAGCGGTAGCAGCGGATTCATCAATGTCGCCTTCGGTGTCGAGATCAACGAGGCGGAGCCGCGGACGCGCAGGACAAAGTAGGTATGCCAATTTCTTCGCGCTGATAATTTGTTGTGTATCTGCTTCCCTATCATTTGGAGCGGAGAGCCAAGGGTGGGACATAGCGTAACTCAAGGTGAGTCCAGATGCTTTTTCAGCGAAGGCTGCAACTTCTTCAAAAAGTCCAGAGTGCTTCGTTTCGTAAGCCTGTCCACTCCAAACAGCGTCACAGATCACTCTGAATTCCGCGTCGGTATATTCAGACATTGCCGATTCCACTTGTTGAACGAGTTCCCCGAATTCGGAGTTGCGGAGATAATCGCCTTCACGAACTTCCATATCCCGGAACCCATTCGTACCGAATTCGACCATCAGTGCGTCAAAGCGCGCCCCGTTTTCTACCTCTTCAGACCAGATATTGGTTACAATTCCGAGTTTTTCAAACATTTTGACATCCTTTTCTCTTTAGGGTATGATACACAGGAAAAATTATAGCATATTTCCAAGGAGTTTCGACAGTTCCTATGGCACAAAATACAAAATTTACCGATGAACTCAGACTTGCTGCCGCACCGATTTGGGAAGCCGATCTTGAACACCCATTCGTTCGTGGTATCGCTGACGGTACGCTTCCGACAGAGAAGTTCAAGTTCTACCTTATTCAGGATTATCTTTTCTTATTGGACTATAGTCGTGTGTTCGCACACGGTGTTATCAAAGCCTCCGATGAAGCAACAATGGCAATATTTGCACAGCTCCTTGATGGAACGCTGAACACTGAGATGGATCTGCATCGCGGGTATTGCGAGAAATTTGGTATCTCAGCTGCTGAGATGGAAGCCGCACCGATCGCACCCACAACGCATGCCTATACCCGACATCTACTCAATGTAGCTGAATCCGGTACTTTGGCTGAGCTTGTCGCTGGTGTTCTGCCGTGTCAATGGGGCTATGCCGAAATCGGCACGACACTTGCCGAACAAGGCGGTTCACCCGAACCGCTCTATCAGGAGTGGATTGATATGTACGCCTCGCCTGAATTCCTCTCGTTCGGTGAGTGGCTGCGGGGTCTGCTCAACGGTCTTGTCGCGGCGTATAGTCCCTCCGAAAAAGAGAGAATTAAAAACACCTTCTTGATGAGTAGCCGTTATGAATACCTTTTTTGGGAGATGGTTTACACACAAGAGGAATGGAAAATTTAATCTGATAGTGGTATAGCAACGTGGAACACACTTCCCTGCCCTAAAACGCTGTCCAGCCATATCCTTCCGTTATGACGGAGGACAATATGCTTAACAATCGCCAGCCCTAAGCCGGTGCCTCCCATCTCTTGGGCGCGACCCTTATCCACGCGATAGAATCGCTCAAACACACGAGACTGGGATTCCATCGGGATACCAATGCCTGTATCTTTTACATGCACAACAATTTCTTCGCCAATTGTATCGGAATTTTCGAGTACATCGCCACTGTTAATCTCTCCCGAAACCGTGATTGTCCCACCATCTGGCGTGTATTTAATCGCGTTGTCGATCAGATTTATAAAAATCTGCATGAAAAGTTGTTGGTCTACATTAACCTCTGGAAGTTCTTCAGGAATCTCCCATTTTAAAATCAATCCTGATTCCTCTAATAGCGGTTCAAACACGTCTAAAATCGGTTCATAGAAAGTATTGAGATGGCACAGTAAGCGTTTCAATTCCACCTCACCCAACTCAAGTCGAGAGAGTTCCAACAGATCCGAGACTAATCTTGAGAGCCGGGCAGAATGATTGAGGATTTTCACAAGAAATTGTTCGCCTGTCTTCGTTCGAACAGAATCTTCACCCAGTAAGGTCTCAGCATAACCGCGGATCGCTGTGAGTGGCGTACGGAGTTCATGAGAGACATTCGCCACGAAATCGGCACGAATCCGCTCTAACTGCCGTTCCTTAGTGACATCGTGGATAACAATGACATACTCTTGACCGGCGGAAACAGGTACAATCGTGACCTCTGCCTCCGGTTCTTGTATATTACCGAGTTGAATTTCTGCGAACGCTATAGTTTCTGTCTGTTCTGCCTTTTTCAGTAGCGCTTGTAATTCAGGAATCCGATTGATTTCGATCAACGCTTTGCCAATATAGTCATCCGGGAGTTCCAACATAGAGATGGCCGTCGGGTTGGCATAGGTCACCTCAAATACACCGTTCACAAGTAACACACCTTCACCCATGTTTGTTAATATAGTTTCGGAACGTCGGTGCTCTTCGGAGATCTCGTCAATTTGTTCTTGCACTCTATCTGCCATCAGATTAAAATTCTGAGAGAGTTGCCCCAATTCATTTCTGGAGTCGACTGGGACACGCGAGTTTACGTTGCCAGCCGCAAGCGATTGGGTCATCTGTGTTAATTTCTCAATGGGTTTTGTGATGGCACCCGTGCTAAAAACACTAAACACAATGGCAAGAATCAATCCTGCCACACTTGCAAGTAGGGCTATCCGTCGGAGATTGCCAATTGCTGTATTAACATCTTCCATCGGAAAAGCGACACGGCAAATCCCTATTAAAGGATCCTCCTCTTGCGGTTCTTCCGCTCCAACTGTCCGATGTATCGGCAGGGCAAAATAACGGAATTCTGTCTGTGTTGTATCACTGTACCGATCCCGAATACCGCTTCCGTTTTTAAGAGCCTCCTGCACCTCTGGACGTTTGAGGTGGTTATCCATCGCTCGCAGTGCCTGTCCATCTCGTTCTGTATCGCCCCAGACAGTTCCGTCAGTGCCAATGAAGGTCAATCGAGCCTTCTCGGTCTTTCCAAGTCTATCGATAAGCGGATCTATTGCATTGTAAGTAAAGTTATCTTCGGCGGGGAGTTTTTCGATGAGGAGTTCCCGAGTTAATGCTGCTTGAGTTTCCAATTCACGCGTAATTCGCTTACTCATTGAGTCTTTGAGCATTGTACCAAGGTAGAGATACATAGCAAACATCACCAGAAGCAGGATACCTATGTATCTGAGAGTCAGTTGTGTGCGGATATTCATCTCTGACTTATTTGGTGTCGTTCGACACTATCTGCCTCCTATACGGGTCGTATCTGTGAAGGAATATGCGTCCAAAGCATGCAAGCCGATATTACACACCATGATAGCACATATTCGGCGCAGCTTACAAGTCTAAACTTATTTGATAAAGTGGTAGGAGCGATCTCCGAATCTCGACTCTATCCAACTTTGTTTTAGTTTTATATTCTCTGTCTTTACAACAGGTGTTTAGCGAGGATGGCTTCGGCTTTGTGCCTTGCTTCTCAAAGTGCATAAGTAATTCTAAAATCTACCATAAATAGCCATGCACCTATTTTTTCAGCGCTTGACATCTAAAACCAATTCTGCTAAACTAAAATTTTAAGGCTGAAAGATAATCTATAAAACCTTCTCTATAAGTTTGTATCAGTAAGCAAAGACTACAATTGCGCCCCACAGGAGGCATTCATGAGTATCCGATTTGAAGGCATTTTTTCACCGACGATAACACCGCTTGATGAAAAAGAACGCGTCGATGAACTTGGATTTGTCAAACAGCTCAATCGCTTGATTGACAACGGTGTTCACGGTATCTATCTATTAGGAACGTCTGGCGAATTTACGACATTGACAAATACGGAGCGCGAACGTGCAATGGACATCGCTGTCAAAACAGTCGGTGGTCGCGTCCCGATCATCTGTGGTGTGATGGACACAAGTGCACAGCGCATCATCCAGAACATTGAAATCGCCGAACAGTTCGGTGTCGATGTCGTTGCCGCGACTCCGGGTTACTACTATCCTTCTACCGATGACGCAGATCTAATTGAATTTTATCAGACTATTGCTGCAAGTACTGAACTCCCCGTTTTCATTTACAATATACCTTCAACCGTCAAAACTTCAATCAAACCGCAAGTAGTCGCGCAACTTGCAGAGGATTGCGATAACATCGTCGGTATTAAAGACAGTTCTGGTGATTGGACAAACTGCCTCAATCTCTTGACCTTGCTCGGGGACCGGACGGATTTCTCTATCATGCTCGGCTCACATACAGCGATTGGTGCAGCTGTGCTGTTCGGTGCTGATGGTGGGGTTATCTCGATTTCAAACGTCGCCCCGAAAGAATCGGTCGCGCTCTACAACGCTGCAAAGGCACGCGACATTGACGAAGTCCACCGCTTGCAAAAGTTATTGCTCCAACTCAGCAAAATGTATACGTATGGGCAAGGTGTCAGCGGCATGAAGGCATGTCTGGAAATTTTAGGCGTCTGCAACGCTTATACGACGAACCCGTTGCTTCCAGTTAGCGATGCTGCGAAAGACGAACTTCGACAATTATTATCGGAAGCAGGGATTGCTAAATGAATGAAAACCCGTAGTCCGTAACATTGTCCCACAAGCCTCTATAGGCTTGCACAAGGAGGACAAATTCTGTAGGAGGGAACTCCGATTCCCGATTATCTTCTGTGCGTAGTCCGTAACGTAGTGGAGGACGGATATACGGAGCAGCGCGTCAAGTATCTAATCTGCCTGACCGAACCGCAAGGTAAAATTAAAAGATGGTTGAGATACAATCTATTCGCAAACCGATTGATGTCACAATAGATGTCCCTGGTTCCAAAAGCTATACCAACCGCGCATTGTTAGTTGCTGCAATGGCACGCGGTGCTTCAACTTTGACCGGTGCTCTTTTCAGCGACGATACACATTATATGTCTACATCCTTGCGAAAACTCGGGGTCGGGATTAACGCTGATGAAAAGCGCGCAACGTTTGATGTGCGTGGAAATGGGGACAATATTCCGATTTCCAGTGCGGAACTCTATATCGGGAACTCAGGTACTACTTCGCGTTCCCTGACCGGCTATCTTTCGTTAGGACACGGAAAATACGTCGTTGATGGTGATGAACCGATGCGGCGTAGTCGTCCTATCTCCGATTTGCTGGACGCGCTGAGGCAAATCGGGGTTTCGGCGCGCTCACAATTTGACAACGGACATCTACCTATTATGGTCGATGCAAATGGATTGGAAGGCGGAAAAACCCGACTTGATGTCAGCAAAAGCAGCCAATTCTTAACTGCGCTACTCCTCATCGCGCCGTGTGCGAAAAATGGAATGGAGATTGAGGTTATCGGGAAACGCGAAATGCCCTATATCGACATTACACTATCGGTCATGGAAGCCTTTGGTGTGCGGGTTGTCAACGAAGATTATCGATATTTTCGGGTTGAAGGTGGGCAGCAATATCAGCCACGCACCTACAACATTGAGCCCGATGCCTCCAACGCTTCTTACTTCTTTGCCGCTGCTGCGATCACTGGTGGACGCGTCACAGTTAAACATCTACACTTGGATTCTGCACAAGGCGATATTCAATTTGTCCATGTCTTAGAGCAGATGGGGTGTCAGGTCACCGTTTCCGACATGGGCATTACTGTCACCGGACCGCAGCGGTTAAAGGGAATTGATATAGATATGAGAGCAATTTCGGATACTTCCCTGACCCTCGCTGCGATCGCTCCCTTCGCCGATAGCAAAGTAACCATCCGAAACATTGAACACACACGTTGGCAAGAGACCGATCGAATCCATGCAATGGTGACGGAACTCCGAAAATTAGGCGTCCCTGTTGTTGAGCACCAAGACGGTCTCGAAATTTCACCCACCTCTATTACCCCTGCAGCAATTGACACTTATGAAGACCACCGCATGGCGATGGCATTTTCGCTCGTCGGTCTGAAAGTCCCCGGTGTCCGGATTAATAATCCAGAATGTGTCGGTAAAACCTTCCCTCATTATTTTCAGGTGCTTGACGGACTGTACGCTTGAAAATGTGTTTTTCATATTCAGTCTTAACCCAAACTTTGTCGAGACTCTCTTTTCTTACAAGAGAGTTTTCTAAGTGCGTGAAGATCAGAGTAGTAAAGGAGGACAAGGGAAATGACAAAAGATGACTTGAAAATTGGAATTGCACTATCAGGAGGCGGAGTTCGAGCTGCCGTTTTTCACTTAGGTATTCTGGGCAGATTGGCAGAAGACAGCCTTTTAGAAAAAGTCAAGTATCTCTCTACCGTTTCAGGTGGCACGCTGGTGACCGGTTTGATTTATTCCATTGCTGAAAACAGGTGGCCGGCGAGTGATTTTTTCCTCCGTGAATGTCTTATTCAGGCGCGAAGGTATCTAACACAGACAAACATTCAACTCGGAGCAATACTTAGGGTAATAACCCAACCTAGACTCCTCCTTGGGAAAAGACTAAAATCAATTTCTAAAAGTATACAAAAATCGTGGAAAATTTCCGAGAGTCTAAATGATATTCCCCCCGAACCCCGGTGGATTTTAAACGCAACAACGTATGAATCCGGTAGGAATTGGCAGTTCATCCCCCAAGGCTGGATGGGGGAGGATGTCACAAACTACGTTGAAAAACCAAGTATCCCTCTAACTGATGCAATGGCTGCTTCTGCCGCTTATCCGATCTTAATCGGTCCGCTAGTTCTGGATACAAAAAATTTCAGATGGTTCCAGTTTCAAGAGCAAAGGAGAGAAGAATCTCAGGCACAATTTAGAAAACTTCATCTTTGGGATGGCGGTGTCTACGACAACCTGGGCCTTGAAGGACTTTATGATATTGAAAACCAGGAGTATAAAGGAGATTACGACTTTTTAGTAATAAGTGATGCTTCAGATCCTATTGAAATTGAGCAGCATTCTCGTTGGTTTTGGAAGCGTATGGACCGGGTTCTGGCTGTAATGATAGACCAGGCTCGGATTTTAAGATCTCGCATTCTGATGAATCATTTTGAAAGTCATGGCAATTCTGGTGTTTACTTTGAAATCGGTAATACCGCGCGCGAAATACTGGAAACCATCGAAACTGACGAGGGATTAGACGAGGAATTAATTGATGAATTAACGAGGAATACTTTATCTATGAAACAGGCCAAGGATGCTGAGGATTTTAAAACTACACTTTGGAGACTAGAAGAAGCTGAATATGACCTTCTTTATCGACATGGTTGGGAAACAGCAAATTTTACGCTTCAGGCGCGATGCCCAGATATTTTTCAACATATGGAATGGAATGGGTAAAAGTTCGGAAATAGGTTTCCAAACCGAACGTTCCACAGGTGAGTGATAAACTTTTAGGAATGTTGATGGCCCCAAGCCTATTGAAAATCAAATACCTCATCAATCTCCGCCATAATCCGCAGCGTCTCTGCAATCGCAACCAAAGTCGCGCAATACTGACGCACCTCCGCATGGCTTAAGACACTCCCCCGCCGATCCTTCAACCACTTCTCACACACCTGATATGCCCCGATCTCATACTCCCATACCGCTTTAGACACATCCGTGAAGTGCTGCGTTGGGTTAATCCAGACGTGTCCACCTGCATAGCGAACCTTTGAGACAACGGCATCACCTTCACCCTCAAACCGATGCCGTGCTCGTCCCTCCCCTGCTGTAGGAGCGACCTCTGATCGCGACGCGTTCAAAAGATGCCAGACAATCAAATTCTGCCCCAACGCTGCGAGTTTACGGAAGTATGCAATATCTTGGGGTAACGGGATGCGCGGGAAATCGTATTTCAGAAATTCGTAATACCGTTCACGATAGGTAGGACTATACAAAACCGCATAGATATAACCGAGAATTGCTTCGGGTGAAATATCTTCAGGCAGCCCGGAAGGATCTGTTTGCGAGATTCCTAACGCCTCTGCTAACGCCTTGAGAAACGCAGGCTTTAGATTGAGCGAACGCTCTGTTGAGAGTTCCAACTCCGCTGGATTCGGATATAGGTAGAGCGGAAATACATGTGCCGTGGGTTCACCCCTATTTGAAATATAACTTTTCTCACTGATTTGATCAGTCACCAAAACGTGTTGCCATATAGGACTTTTGATACCGCGATGAACACAAAGGGCAAGATTCTCCCTCCGCATGTGTCTCATAATATCAGGGCGCGGACGTCCATGGAAACCAGATGATTGTCCAGTATAGTAGGTCCAGCGTGTGTCAAATGGACGGTAATGGATAGACGTGATGTGCTGGTCAGCATCCGGATGATTGCGAAGATCGGCTTGGGCACGGTGAATCTTCCAATCTTGGCTATCCTTCGGTAATTGATATTTCTTGCGCGCGTCATCTTCAGAGAGGGAAACAAAATCATCCACAGTCTCGCGCAGTTTTTCACTTGTCCAATGAAGGGTAAATTTATCCCGTCCGGTGACGATCCCCACTGAGTCTGTTTGAAAAACGTCTGTGGTCTTCCATCCAAGTTCATACTCAGCTATAAGCTCAGTTGCTTGCGGCACAAGTAGGTAGTACGGTGAAATCGGTTGTAAGTCGCACCATTCCGTGGATTGGACATCGATCTCGGAAAGCGTATTGTATTTTTCTTCTCGAAGTCCCCACATATCGGCGTAATAAGTCTTTGCTGGTGCTGGGTTATCACTTTCTTTAACACACAAGAGGATGCAAACCCCTTGTGAAATGTCAAAGACGTTTTCATCTCTTACTGCTTCAGGAACAACTTCTGTTATTCTACTACTGCCGTGTAGGTTGAGTAGATAGATGGTATTGAAACTTGCTAACAAACTTTGCCGCATACCGCGGAAGGTCGGTCCATCAAGGAAACTGTTATTGACAATAAAGCCGACAACGCCTTCACCATTTTTGTCAATCCGCCACTGTGCCCACCGAATGAATTTCACGTAATCTGATTGAAGGACTTTAGAATTTATGTCCCCAAGTGGTTGACCATCTATTTGTCTATAATCTTCAATAAGTTCGCCAATAAAAGTTAACCTCTGTCCTTCGCGACTTGGATTGGCAGAATCCTGCGGATAGGGTGGATTGCCGAGGATAAGGAGCAAGGGTTTGTCCCGTTTCACCGAGACGGCTGCGTTCGCCTCCTGAGAGATAAATTCCGCAAAAGGTAACCGTTCCGTCCGCTCTACAGGTTCCTCCAGTGTATTGGTGAGATAGATGCGGAGGCGTTCATCGGCGTGCCAACCGTGTGTTTGTAAAAACAGACTCAACTTCAGATGTGCAATCGTGTAGGGAGCGACCAATAGTTCAAACCCGAAAAGCCGTTTGACCAGTTGAGCGTTGATATATCGGTTCCAGTCTCCTGTGCCATAACGGGTTGTGACATATTCGCGGATGTGGTCAAGCACTGCTAAGAGGAAGCCTCCGGTGCCTGTTGCCGGGTCGAGAATGAGCGTGTTGTCATCAGCGAGCCCATCTGGTCTGTTCAGTTCTGTTTTGAGTAGACTGTCAATGGAACGAACAATATAGGAGATAACCTGTGGCGGTGTATAATAGACGCCACGGTCAACGCGCCGCTGCGGATCGTATTCTGCAAGAAACGTCTCGTAGAAATGGACGACTGGATCCTCAAAATGGGTCCTTACACTAAAGGCAGTACGGAGCATCTCTGTGGAAACGTTTCGGAGGAGGGTCGCGATGTCGTCTAAAATGTAAGTAACGTTCTCCTCAAGATTCGGAGAGGCTACCTGATAGAAAAGTTGGCGTAGGAACGGATTGGAGCGTGGCAGTGCATTGGTTGCTGTTTCGCGTGAAAAATTGATTGCGTTGGGAAGTGTGCAACGTGCCGCAAAGAGCCCATAAGCGAGCGTTTGAGCATACATATCGGCGAAATCATCTGGGGTCAATGTAGCAAGGAGGAGCTCCTTGAACGCTGAAAACATACCGTAGATCTGACTGTTTTCGTCCGTGAGCGTCGTTTCAATTTGGGTTTGGAGTTCACGTGTGCGGCGCGCAAGGTGTTTCGCTAGCACCTCTGGCGTACCGATTTGCAAGGGACCGGCATTGAGAAACCGCTCCAATAGCCTCTCTAAATTTTCACTCTCGTCTGCAACGCTTGCTGTTAAACGGAGTTGTCCGTCTGTATACAACCGAAATTCAACAAAATTGGTGAGGATGAAATTATCAAGATTTTCAATAAACCGAGTATTCTGTGTTTCAGCTTGTCCGGTGAGTGCATCAAGATTTCTGCCATAAGCCTCCGCTTCAATATAACCAATAGGCAGTAATTCCTCGCGCACAATGAAGTCGGGTCTTCCAATCTGATCAAGCCTTCTCGGTTCTTGTATGAATGTTATTGTGGCTCTCTCAAAATGGTTAACGGCAATGTCCTCAAGAAACGCTTGAAAATGTGGAAAAAAGGAGAGTTCAGGAGTAGCCTCGGTGTCGGCTTGAGTGTGGTCTATGTTTTGTAAATAACGCTTGCAGTGGACTTGGAAATTCATATCTATAAAGCTAGAGAAAATATTTCGGTAATGCTATAAAGAAGAGTTATCAATCAACAAGCAACTATAATCCTGGTTCAGATCCTATTATACGCCCTTTAAATCTTAAGTTCAAGATTTTCCTTAAAAATAGCAATCCCACCACCATAAAACACCACCGCCAACGGAATCAATACCCAAATGGAAAGAAACCCTTTCAATAGGGTCAAACCGATACCCATCACAGCAGATAGAAAGACCGCTTTCAAAAGCGTCGGCAATATATGAGGCGTTTCGCGGAACCTTATAATATTTCTTGAGATGTAGCCAATCCCAAAGACCAGTAAAAACACTTCACTTATCACCATCGCTATCGCTGCACCGACATGACTGAAACGCGGAATCAGGAATAAATTCAGGCAGATGTTCAGGAGTGCCGTTGTACCCATAAGCACCGAAAAAGCGCGGCGTTTATCCGTTGCCCGAAGCACTGACAGCACAGCTGTTGTCAAGAAGATGAGTCCGCCCGCCCAACTGAGCCATTGGAGCGCTTCTGACACTTTGGCGACTTCTGCTGGTGTATAGGTCGGAAATAACACTGCTGTAATTTCGGGAGATAGTATTGAGAGTCCGACAGCAAAGGGAAGTCCGCTCAGCACCATCCACCGTATACCGAACGTCCATGCTCCCGGAAACCGATTTTTCTCTTGTTCCCACGCGCGGGATAACACAGGAAACATGGCACCCATCATGAATGCCCCGGGTAGAATCGTGAAAGCGTTGACAATCGTATACGCCAAACCATACCATGTATTGGCATCCACACCATCTAAACTCAGTTTTGACACCAGAATCGCATCGACACGAAAATAGAGGAGGTTGAAAAGGTTGCCGATAGCAAACGGCAAAGCCTGCTGCATCAGCACCGTCACAATCTCTCGACTCGGTTGGAAGCCGAGTACAGTGAAACGGTATCGGGTGAGTCCAACACTTAAGATCAGATTAATACAACCTGCTACCAACATCGCGTGACAGACAGTTACCAGCCCATAGTCGAAGAGGATCGCACCACCACCTATTAAGAGAAACACACCACGTTCAGCTATCACGGTGAGCGCTTCATATTTCATCTTCTCGTGTGCGCGAAAGACACAGCGATACAACTGCGCTAAGGAATTCGCAATCTCTGCCAATCCTAAGAAGACTATCATCTCCACGATTATCGGGGTATAGAGGAATATACCACTAACAATCATGATACCGTAGGCGACGATCGACAGAATACTGCGAACGATGAGCGCGTTGCCGAGGTAGTGTCGTGTCTGTTGCAGGTGCAACGTCATTTCCCGTATGAGTGGGTTTTGCATACCGAGTTCTGTCAGGCTGGCAATCAGATTGGTAAGGGCAATCGCAACAAAATAGCCACCCAGTTCACTTTCAGAGAAATAACGAGGCATTAGCCATATCGTTATGACGAGTGAACCCAGGCGGCTGATAAGATGCGCACCGAAGAGAGAGGAGGTATTTTTAAAGATGCGGTTCATCTAATTGGGCTATATTCATTCCCGTATATGCTCGATCAAAAGAACATTCACTAAGGTTTCAATTGACACGCCTTGTGCAGATGCTTTTTGACTGAGTTCTTCGGCGATTTCAGGAAGAATCGCAACACGAATCGCCCGCTTGTGAGGTGTTTCAAAGCGAAACCATTGTCCATCATCTTCCATGAAGTCGGCGGTGTCTATATTATCCCAAAAATCAGCTTCTTCTTCATAAGTCGAAAACTCTGGTACCTGTAATGCTTTCATTTTCGATTTCTCCTAAAGTTTCGTTTTTCGTTGATGGTCATATCTCGTGCGGTAATTGGTTTATACACGGTTCCTCGGGTATGCTCTAAGACAAGAAATAAGTATCGCCCACTCGCTGTCTGTCCGTAAACAAGATATCGATTGCGCCCTTGACGGCGGGCTAAATGATGTGGATCTTCACAGATTTCCCATACTTCGTCTGGCACAACCTCATGTCGAGCAATATGTTCGACACGATACTCCTCCCACTCCAATCTGCTGATATACATGTATAACTACTTCCGATCTTGCTGAGGATTGAAGGTCCTTATCTCAATACAATCCAACTCTCACATAGTTCGGGACTAAAGTCCAATAACTATCGCTATCTCCCTGCTGTAGGCGCTGCGCGCCGAGATAGGCGATGGTCGCACCACGCGGGACATTGAAAATAGCGTCTGCAAAGTGCACCCGATCGCCGAGATTTTCTCGGACTGCATCCCCGTATGTTGCCAGTCCATCCCCAACGAAGTTGATAACACAATCTGCAGGGGTACCTTCTTTTATTCGGTCTAAGAGGGCATCGATTGGCAGGCAGAGGTCCTCACTAAGACGCTCCCAGTTTGTATTCCCTTCAAAAAT
Organism: Candidatus Poribacteria bacterium; assembly: GCA_028818705.1. Taxonomy (GTDB): domain Bacteria; phylum Poribacteria; class WGA-4E; order WGA-4E; family WGA-3G; genus WGA-3G. The sequence goes on along the minus strand of JAPPNJ010000090.1, from coordinate 17,312 downwards.
AGCACCGTAAGTTTCACTGCGCCGCGCGTCGAGCAGTGGACAGATAATGCTATTTGACCATCGGAGGTTATAAGCGATTGCCTCCAAGGTTGAAACGCCGACGATCGGTTTGTCAACGGCGTAACAGATAGATTTAATTGTCGCAACACCGATACGAATACCGGTAAACGAACCAGGTCCAATACCGACAGCACACCCATCTAAATCATTTACTGTAATGTCGCCCCACTTCAGGACGCTATCGATGGCGGGCATCAGCCTTGAGGAGTGCGCTCGGACAATATTGAGCGTATGCTCCGCGACTACGTTATCATCATCTATTAAAGCAACACTCCCGATAGGGGTTGAAGTGTCAATACCTAAAATCTTCATTCAAAATCAACCAGTAATTGTGAGCCGGAATCTTCGTCTTGTTCACGTTCTCGTAGGACTGCCTCTGGCGTTACAGAGTCTTGGACCTCATCAGACAGAATAACAGGTAAAATTTTATCTAATGCGTCTTGAAGATTGCCGGTAAAGGGTTTACACGGAATTGAGAGGGCGTTTAGGACCTGCTTAAACCGCTTGTAATCATCTGTGTTTTTAAGTTCAACCCAGAAAATACCGTTTTCATCCATTTGTTGTTTGTTCAAATCCGAGAGTGTATTCGCAACCAATACGCGGCTGTCTCGAGCATATACCGCGTCTGCACTTTCAGGGTTTCCTTTTCCCATCAACTTTACTTCACAGGGAAAACCTTCCCCTATGTCATCAAACAGGTAAAAGTCGGATTCACGTTGTGAGTCTGGGAGCTTGCTCTGATCGTAATATTTTTGAGGTACTTGGAAAAGGGCACAAAGCGTTGCCATTAAAGGTTTTTCAACCTGTTTGCCAGCTGTGCTCCATAATCCTCCACTGATCGCGGAACGTTTCACCGCGAGTGTGTTAATGACAATCAAACTCTCGTTGATATTCAGATCGACACTCACATCCCGAAATTTTATTGTGAGGGTTACATCCATGTTGTCTTGTTCAGTCAGACTGTTAATTGCATTGTAAAGTGCATCGTAATGGTCTGCAGATGCATCTAACACGATTTGTTTACGGCCTGAATTGTACATATTCGTGATTGTTTTCTTGTTCAGGCCTGAATGGATGGCGACTTCTTGGGGGGAAAATGAATCTAAACAAAGGAATTCCTTTTTGTACCAATCAATAGTCACGTCCTCGTTATCCAGTTTTGCCCAAGCGACCCGTTTGAAGAAATCGATAACATATTGCAAAAACTCAGCATCAAGCAGCGTCACGATTTCAGAACGGTAATCTTGGCCTGTGAGAAGTTTGCGAATGATATTCTTTATAACGATACCGGCAAGAGTCATAGATTATGGTTCCTTTCAGCGAATTCAGACTTTAGATCGGTGAGTGAGCGAACCCGGGGCTTTGCGTCAGTAAACAAAGCAACATCAAGCAGCTGTTTTGCCCGTTCAACGTATTCCGCATCTTTTTCGCAAAGAAGAAAGTGCCGTTCATGAGCCAAGGCAACGTGGCCAACAGTCCCACTGCCGGCAAACGGATCGAAGACAAGGTCGCCTTTAAAGGAATAAAATCGCACAATACGTGCCGCCAATTCAGGCGGAAAAACTGCTGGATGAACCTTGTCAGTTGCGGGATTAATATGCCACAGGTTCGTTTTTTCATACTCTCCCATAACTCTACTTGCCTCAACGGTTTCTTCGTCGTACTGACGGATGTTCCAATCGATCAGTTTGTCCGTTTTTTTACGATACACCATAACACTTTCGGTGACAGAGTTTGCCTTGTAACCGAGAGGTTTACGATGTTGAAAGAATCCGCCATTTCGGTTCTTCGCAGCATAGTCCGGTTTTGTCCAAACTATGTCGTCAATAAACTCCCACCCTATATCAGTGAGACGTGGGTGTATGTCGTAAGGAATGGCGTACCGCTTACTGGAATGTGCCCGGCTAATACGCGGCACGATAACAGGGGACGTGTTAAGCACAAAGAACCTTCCCTCTTTAGTAATGCGGTGTGTTTCTTTGAAAATAGTTGTTAGGAAGTCAAGATATGCCTCGTAACTCTGATAAATCGTGTAATCGCGCGCGTTGTAATAAGGCGGTGACGTAAAGGTAAGATGGATTGACTCCTCAGGAATTATCTTTAGGGCTTCTTGTACATCGGCATGGACAATCACGTTTTTGAGAGGATCTGGGCTGGATGGATGGTGCCGATCTTTTTTTATACCTTGCAAGCGTGCACTTTTGTTCTTTACCTCATTGGCAAGGTGTTCGCGAATGAGTTCATTCGGATGTTCATGTAGGGAATCTAATGCTGTTTGGACTTCAGGTTTTTCCTTGAAATAGAGCAGTCCTCGTAGCACTTGTAAGACGACTTTTGGATCTGCATCGGTGAGGAATTCTATCAAAGTTGATACTGCTTTCTCGCTTCTCATGCGCCCGATAGCAGAAATCGCCTCGCGACGAGCGAAAGTATTTTTTTCGGTAGATGCCAATTGTGAAAGTGCCGTTAAGAACTTTTCATCTTTGAGTTTGCCTACATTTTTTGCTGCAAGCATACGAATCTTCGGATTCACATGCGTAAGCAGTGGAATGAATAACTCGCCATTAAATCCTGCTGGTAGTCTGCCAAGGTTATCGAGTAGAGACAGAAGTGTCGATTCATCGCAAGTCGGTGCGAGGGCATTCTTGAAAAATGATGAGTCTGGATTTAATTTTTCGTGTTCAATGTTGGCTTTGGTTAACATCTTTTTAGCACTCACTCCTTCTTATAGAATTGCGTTCATAGCTTCTTCTGTCATTACATTCTTTGAAGCCTCTGCTTTTTGTATAAAGGTTTTTCAATTGTTAATTCGGGTTGAGATTTTCCAGAAACCGCTAAGATTCAAGTATAATATTTGCTGTTAGTTGTTTTGCGGACCGCTACGGGTTCGGAAGCAGGAACCCACCGCACCGCGTGCATCCGCTAACGATACACTCAGACTCAGTATATCACATCTAAGAAAAGAACGATATTTTTTGGGGATTTCTGTCTTTGCGAGAGCGATAATGTATGCTATTCTGAATTTAATTCAGGCGCGAAAGTAGTTTGTGAAGATGCTGTATATCCCGCTCAATCGCTGCGGCATCTGGGGGTGTTTCTGCAAGTTGAAGGTACTTCTCGAAAGCTACGATACTTTCGCTATATGCATGATTTTTATAGTGTAGATAACCGAGAAGACGGTAGTCCGTTGATGCATTGGGGAGCAACCACGTAATGCGTTCTGCCGCAGTAAGTGCTTTGTCGTAACGTTCAAGGAGCGTATAGGCGCGCACCAAATTCCGTAAGATACGCGCTAAGATCTCCCGATCCGTAGCTTCTGCTAACATACTTGGTTTTAAGGATACCGCCTCACCCATCATTTCCTTGAGTTTTGCTTGGAGCATGTCTTCACACATGAAGCGTCCGTCTTTAAATACATCAAGGAGAATATCTAAATGCTCACGCTGATATTTAACAAGGAAATGCCCCGGGAAATTTACGCCAACGAGTGGTAATCCTGCACGCCTGCCAACTTCAATATAGACAACCGCTAACGTGATAGGAATGCCAGTTTTATTATCCAACACAGCATTGAGAAAGTTGTTACCCAAAGCGTAGTAGTTCTCGGTATTCCCGGTGAACCCATTTTCTGCAAAAAAATAGCGATTCAGTTCAGAAATGTGGTGTTCAGGGAGTGTCGCATTTTGGATCCGCTCTCGTACAACGTTTGCCATTGCATCCAAACGGCACAGATAATCTTCAATATTAAGCTCAATGTACTCGCTTTGAGCGATAAGAAGTGCACCGGTTGCGAGTTGAATCTCATTATCCTCGCGTTGGGCAAAGGAAAAAAATGGATCTGTTTGCGGAGTTTTCGCCATTTTTCTTAAAAATGCAATTTTTCTTGCATTCCCTGAAGATGTATGATATAATTAAGGGCAGTAATTAAGTGGGGGATTAGCTCAGTTGGGAGAGCGCTTGCATGGCATGCAAGAGGTCACCAGTTCAAGTCTGGTATCCTCCACCTTTTTTATTCCCGCTGTTGCTTCAGAGAAGATGTAGACTTTTCGTCCGTTTTCTTGCGGGTTTGCGACTTCGACATTTTCCGTGGGATACCGTTATCCAGCACCCCTAAAACAGTTAAATGGAGTTGTGCGCGAGAGGGCAACGTCTGAATCAAACCTTCCTCGATCTTGTCAATCCCTTCTTGCATTTCCTTACGTTTCATCCGGAATTCGTCCAACGTCTCTTGGATCTCCGCATCTTCAGCAAGCGAATCTCTTACAAGCCTATTAAGCGTCTTCAAATTGGCAACTGCCTGAATCTGCTTTTGACGTTTTAATTCCCAGAGTGCTTTAATTTCGTTCTGCTGTGCTTCTGTCACACCAAGGTCAGCCAAGGTGAGGCCTTTCTCGCCCTCATTATTGCTCTTTTGTGCCCACCCTATAACGCCGAAAAGCGCAACACATATCAAAATCCCCAAGGCACGCTTCCATATATCTCGATATTGCCATTGTATCTGTTCAACATCTCGCATAATCTTTTTCCTCTAATTTCGATGGTTGGTTTCAGGCATTCTTGTACTATAGTAACACGGAGTCCAGGAGATGTCAAGGGTAAACGAAGTACTATCTCTGATAACTGACAACTAAGTACCCAGAAAACCCTTGACAAAAAATACCCTATCTGTTACAATTACCTTTAACATTATACCTCAAACTGCTTGCATGCTATGCAGAGAGGTTGGAGGGCAAGGAAGGGTTGGATGCTTTACAAAGGGTTACAACTCGATCGATTCCAAGAGGAAGCGATTGAGGCTATTAATCGGGATGCTTCGGTCATTGTTACTGCCCCTACAGGTGCAGGTAAAACTGTCATCGCCGAGTATGCCGTCGAAAAGTGCATTGAAGAAAATCATCGAGTTATCTACACTGCACCCATCAAAGCCCTCAGCAACCAGAAATATCGGGATTTTTACGCCGAATATGGAGACAAAATAGGTATTGTTACCGGCGATGTGGTCATAAATCCATACGCCCAAGTGCTCTTGATGACCACGGAGATTTTCCGCAACACTATTTTTGATGACATTGAACGGTTGCAGGATGTCTCTTATGTTATCTTTGACGAAATCCACTATATCAACGATATTGAACGCGGCACCGTCTGGGAAGAGAGCCTCATCTTTGCACCCCAACATATCAAATTCGTCTGTCTGAGTGCTACTATTCCGAATATCAGTTCTTTCGCGGAATGGATGCAGAGCGTGCGGGATATAGACATTGAAATAGTCGAAGAGTTAAACCGTCCCGTGCCTTTGGAACATCATCTCTATTTTAAGGATTACGGTATCGGTAATACAAAACATATCCCGATCATCCATAGCACAGCACAGCGCGATGCACGTAAACGAAAAAAATCCGACAAGTCCGATGATGAGACCGCTCCAGTGCTGCCTCCTGATTTTATAGAGACAAGACTCCTTCCACATCTTCGTCGCGAAAAGCGGCTCCCTTGCCTTTATTTCTGTTTTAGTCGTAAGGGTTGTGAGGAAAACGCCAACTCACTCGTGTATGGTTCGCAGCTGCAGCTACTTGATAAGGGACAACAGACCCAAATTTTAGAGAAATTTGATGAACTCTGCATTCAATTTGACATCGTAGAGGAAAAGAAAATTGACGCGTTTCGCAGATTGATTGGTTGTGGAATTGCTTATCACCACGCAGGCATGTTGCCAACACTCAAAGAAGTAGTGGAAAGACTGTTTACTTCTGGATTAATTCAACTTCTCTTCACCACTGAAACGTTCGCCGTCGGTATTAATATGCCCGCTTGTACTGTTGTCTTTGACAGTCTTGAAAAATATGATGGCATCGGATTCCGCTATCTCAAAGCACGGGAATATCATCAGATGTCTGGACGCGCCGGTAGACGCGGGATTGACACCATCGGTTACGTTTATGCGCAAATTCTACCCGCTTATGCTGATTCAAAAGAGATTCGAGGTGTTGTCGCTAATAAGATAGAGCCTATTGAAAGCCAGTTTAATCTTTCTTATTCCAGTATTCTCAATCTTTATCAGAAGTATGGCGATGACATTTACGATGTTTACACAATGAGTTTGAGTAACCATCAAAACTACGTCCGAGTCGCAAAACTCAACGAGCAGATTAAGACAAAAACCAAGAGACTCCAGGCACTACCCGAACCTCAGTGCATCCATGACGGAATTGATGGGAGCACACAAATTGAGCAACATTATCGCCACGAGCGAAATCGTGAAAAGAACCTCCAGCGTTTATACGCAGAGATGGCGCAAATCAAATCCCAGACTCGAGGGAAGAAGCGAAAAAAAGAACGAATTAAAAGATTAAAGGGTGTTCAACGGAGGATAAAGCATTTTCAGACAAGAAGTGATCAGAGCCTTTGTGACGAATGTCAACATTTAAAAACCTGCACTGGAAGATACAAGGCTATCCGTAAAGAAGAAGATCGGATCCAAAAACTGAAAAAGAAGACAACATTTATTCAAAACAGTCCGAAAGAGCAAATAGCAGCCCGTCTTAAAGTGCTTGAGGAACTCGGTTACATTGAGGGACAAGCACTTCTGCCACGCGGGAGCACCGCCGCACATATTTATGGATATGAGCTTCAGTTAACCCAATTGCTGTTAGGCGGATTTTTTGAAAGGCTTTCCGAGGATGAAATTAACTGCCTCATGATCGCAATTGTATCCGAACCTCGTAAAGACGGGTATTTTAAACCACTCAAGGACGAACATTTACTCGAAGTCCTCTACACAGTCAGTTCCGAGATTTCATTCATCCAATATTTAGAGGTCGAGCACGGTGTAACGGAAATTACACCCATGTTGGAACTTCGATTTTGCACTGCTATGCTCGCTTGGAGCCGCGGTTGTCAGTTTGACAGACTTGAGAGATATGCTCGTGTGGATGCTGGCGATTTCGTCCGAACCTTTCGACTCGTCATTGATCAGCTCCGCCAAATTCGTCGCGCAATGAGTGGACACACTGCTCTCGTTGATAAACTCAATCGATGTATCGGGAAAATCAATAGAGATGTTGTTGACGCGGAACGGCAATTGCGGATTGGGCAGGAAGATCTTAGTGATGCAGCATCCACGGCGGACGGTGGTGCTCCCGAGGAACCACCGCTTACTGACCATGGAAATCCGGATCCTGACGCGGTTAAAAATAATATTCTACTTTCCTAAGACGCGTCGCTTTCTGGCCACAACGCTTTGAAGAGAAAGTAGTTGTAATGTGAAATTGATTGTATTACAATACTGTAGTAAGCGTGTTTAGACACCGAATATGTAAAATGCTTGCCGCGCAGTCCGCGAGGGCACTGACTAAAACACTAATAATCACCAAAGGAGAAAGTCTATGGCTAATCAAGACTTCAACCTAATCGGAGCTATTAAAGTACGCTCGGCTGAAGAAAACGATGCACCACATTTACACGCATATTGCTTTCCTGAAAAAACCGGAGAGCAGGTTGCTGAAGAGTTGAGAACTGATCTGGAAACGGGGAACGGAACCTATCGGCTTGTCGCAGAAGCCAGCGGATATCCGATCGGACAAGTTACTGTGAAGCACAGTCCTATCAACCCAGAAATCGCACAGGTGGGAAATCTCGCTGTAGCAGGTCCATTTCGGCAGTTAGGTGTGGCTGACCACCTTATGGGTGCCGCTGAGGCTACTGCAACAGCAAACGGTGTTAAGTCCCTTGAAGTAGAGTTAGCCCCCTCAGAGGCAAGCGTCATTCAAAGGTACAAGGACTGGGGATTCATCGAGAAACCGGTCGTCGTCCTCCAAAAAGTGCTGGAAGCAGAAGTAGAAGAAGCGGCAGCAGAAGCAGAAATAGAAGTGGAAGTCGACGATACCGACAGAAGCACAGAGGATGAGGCATCTGAAAATGGTGATGGACAAACGAGCCTCCTTGATGCCTAAAAGGGGAAATACTATGAAGAAGCTCTGGCTTGCTCCCGTACTCGTTCTCTTTATCATCGGGTGCGGCACCCAGAATGAGAACCTCGCCAAGGGCAAGGAATTGATTAAATCAGATAAAAGACGGAAAGAGGAACGCGCCGTCCGGGAATTTAAACTCGCACTCCAACGACCCATTGATAACGCCGAAGCACACTATCTGCTCGGATTTTACAACTCCCAGGAGTTTTACGAACCCAATACCACCGATTGGGAGGAGGCTTCGATCGTTGCGCGCGGCAAACACATGTTCCTCGCATATAAAGAGGAACCGCGTAAGTATCTCGAAAGACTGATTTTTGAGACACTCCGCGATGACGATTTAGATATTCAAAATGCTGCACTTGACGCGCTCAGGCGCGTATATAAGCAGGGCGACCGCAAGCGCCTCATCAGCCAACTCCAGAAAGCTATTAAATCCGGAGATAATCGCGATAGACACAGCGCACATTGGGTGTTCGGACATCTCGGTAAGGATGATCCGACAACCCTTGTACCCATTTTGGTGAAACTTCTGGATCACCGCCGGACAGAAACGCGCTTGAACGCAGTCAAGGCACTCGGCGAAATTGGAAGTGAGGAAGCAATTTCGGCACTTGCTGCGTTAATTGAATCCGGTGCTGCCAAATGGAAACGCGATCGGGAGGAACCTGAGGTTCGTCAACTCGCCGTAGAGGCACTCGGAAAAATTGGCGGCGCAGCTGTTCCAGAACTCGTCAAAATTGTCGAGAACAAGGGATCGTCACTTCGCGTTGACGCTATCCGCGCATTGGCAACACTCGGCGATGACAAGGTCGTCGAACCACTCTTAGACGCTTTGAGAGAACAGAGCAGTCGAGACGTGCTTATCCCGCTTAATTGAACGCAAGTCGTGATTGTACTTTTCGGCGTAGTTTGCGACACCGGGATCTTGCCCGTTATTGGAAAGACTATTGGGAAGGACCTAAATTTGCTATTGAATCGAAAGGATCCAGCATGCTAAAAAAAATAACACAGTCGGTCAAACCCCGCTGTTTCGCATTTATTGTGCTAATCTTTGCCCTCGCATTGGGACTCGGATGCGACAATCGGTATTACGATGACCGTTTGCAAATGGAGGTCCAGCAGTTAGACAGCGACCTCATGAATCGTTGGGCTACCAGTGGTGTCGTTGTTTTAGATACCACATCCAATGGGCCCGCACGTAAAGCGCAACTCGAAGCTGGCGAACTCATCTCTTATGTCATCGTAGAATATCCAGTCAAAAGTCCTGGGGACTTTAACAGTGCAATGAAAAAGGCACTGGATGAGGATAGTAATCTGATGCTTCATTTGAAGGATAAAGATCCTATCCGTATCGCCCTGCGAAGAAAAGGAGATAAGGTGGGACTCAGCGTTGAAGGAAGTGGCACTGTCCGTGTTAAGCAGATTCAACCTGGAACCCCCGCTGCAAACGCTGATATTCAGGTGGGCGATATTGTTGAAAAGATTGTCGATGAGCAAAATATTAACAGCATCGCTGATTATAAGAGGATGCTCGGAAAACTCTCCAAACACAAATTCATCTTCCGAACTTCGGAGTTGATAGGCGTGAAAATCGCTGCTGTGACTGCCCTCGGTGACTTAGGTGATGCCCGCGCAATTGAGCCATTGATAGACCTTTTCAAAAATAGTACAGAATTTTCACTCCGTAAAGCTGCAATCAGTAGTCTTCAACGCCTCGTTGAATTAAGCGTCTTAAATGACCTTTTCCAAGAATTCCAACGCACCAATGTGAATCAACTTCCAGCTGATAGCCTTCAAGCGAGCCAACTCGAATCCGCCTCAATTCTTGGCTTACTTACCGTAGATAGAACAGAAAATACCGCTACCCTCAAAGCCCCTTTCGGAACACAGTTTAGACACAAATCCGAGACACTCTATCAGAGAATCAACGAGGGACAAATCGCTGAACTGGCACAACAATATATTCAGATTAACGTGGAACCGGAACAGGAGATTCGGCGCCCTTGTCTCGCGATACTCGGAATTCTCAAACCGATTTCGGCGATTGATGCTCTTATTGCTGTCCTTGAAAATCCAGCAGAAATTCCCGGTATCCGCTTTCAAGCAGGGTTGGCACTTAGTCAGATTGGTGAACCCGCTGTTGACGCTCTCATCGCCACTTTTGAAAGCGGTGATACCAGCACAAAGGACATAGCGGCTTCTGCACTCGGCGGTATCGGAGGAGCTAAAGCACGAAATCAGTTGATTAGTGTGCTCGAAGCTGCCGATGAACCCGCAATCCGACTCACACTCGTCGACGCAATTGCCAAGATCGGAGACGGCCCTTCAATTCAGGCACTTGAGCGTCAACGTGAACAATACCAGCAGGATACTGATAGCGGTCTCCGTATCTTCCTTGATGAGGTTTTTAGAAACTTAGCGAAGGAATCGATGTAATTCAACGGAGGGCTCACGCAACGGGTTGTGTGCTACCAATGAAAATTGGACTCATTTCAGACTTACACACAGACGTTACGCCCCTAAATAAAGCACTCATCCCGTATCTCATTGATGCCGTCAGGGCAGCAAAACTCGACGTTTTAGTAATTGCAGGCGATCTCGCGCGGCATCTCGTTCAACTTTCTGAAACACTCAACGCTTTTTATATGGCAGATTTAGCCTGTGAGAAATTGTTTGTTCCAGGCAATCATGACATTTGGGCAATTGAGACTGCAGACGTTACAAGCGAACAGAAGTGCGATATTATTTCTCAGCTCTGTTATGAGTGTGAATTTCACCCGCTTATGGATCAGCCTTTTGTCGCCGAGCAAATCGCTTTCTGCGGGACTATCGGCTGGTACGATTACAGTTTTGCACCGGAGGGCTACGACTTTTCCGACGCACAATATGCCGAGAAGGAGTTGATGGGGGCAGTCTGGAATGACAAGCGATACGCCAAATGGGCAGACACCGATCCCGTTGTCACCCAGCGTTTTGAAGTAGAACTTGAAGCACAGATTGCTTGTGTCCGAGATGACGTGTCCCGTATTATTGTGGTTACACACCACGTCCCATTTCGCGAGTGTATCCAATACCGAGGCGAATTGCCGTGGGATTTCTTTCGGGCTTTCATGGGAAGTAAACGCATCGGGGCATGCTGCTTGCGAGAACCCCTTGTTACACACGTGCTTTTCGGGCATGTCCATCGATCGATTGATATGCAACTTCGCAGTGTACGTGCTATCTGTGCGCCTGTAGGTTATCTATATGAAAAACCTACCGTAGATTTGAAGGCTTATGCCGCACAATGTTTGGCTTGTTTCAAGGTATGATTAAATTCGGAAGATAGAAAGGAAAACGCTATGGAGATAACAATAACCAATAGTAACGACGCAGGCGCACTCGAATTCCCTTGGGGTGCGATTAAATGGCTATGTAATGATCAAATCGATCCAGAGGCTGAGATGACTTTCGGGGTCGTCTATATTAACGCCGGTGAGGGCAATCCTGTCCATTACCATCCAAACTGTGAAGAACTCATCTATGTCCTCTCCGGTGAATGCGATCACAGTTTGGGAGATGAGGTCATTCCGCTCAAACCTGGGATGATGTTGCGTATTCCTCGCAATGTCAAGCACAATGCCGTCAACACCGGCTGGCAACCGGTGACAATGATTATCTGTTATTCGGATGCCGACAGGCAAACCGTTTTTGAAGAGTGAGAAATTATATGACTCCTGAGCATGCTTACGAAATTTTAGGATTAAATTCAGATGTGTCACGAGACGATGCTAAAAAAGCATATCGTGAACTGGTGAAAGTTTATCATCCAGATAAGAATACTGCCGCGAATGCAAATGTAATGTTTCGGTTGATTCAAGACGCATGGAATTGCCTTCAATCTGCGTATGAGGAAGAAATTATCCAACCTATCAATGATGCAGAATTCTATAACAACCAGGGCATTTCAAAATTTGAGTTAGGAGAATATGTTGCTGCCATTTTTAACTTTGACATGGCACTCCGTCTGAATTCCAATGATGTAGAAACTTATATAACCCAAGTTGCGAGTTAGTATGTAGTTGTAAATCCATGGGATATCCTTTATAGTGTTTTTATCCGAAAAACCAAAGGAGCACCCCATGGACTTGACTATTGTAGCAGTTTACACGATTTGTGACGACCTTTTAATCGCAGAAGGGCATCAAGAGCACCCCTTGGCAAAGATGTCGGATGCTGAAGTGATGACGACAGCTTTGGTAGCCGCGAGATACTTTGGAGGGAATCAACACACCGCTTCTGCGGCTTTGAAGACGCTTGGTTATATCCCAAACATGTTAGGACACTCACGATATAATCGCAGACTTCATCGGCTCTCTGAGTTGTTTCAAACCTTGTTTGAACACTTCGCAGAGATATTCAAAGCAGAGAATCCGAATCACATCTATAGCATTGACACGTATCCGGTGGCAGTCTGCGACAACATCCGTATTTCTCGCTCGCGACGGTATCAAGGCGAAGCATGGCGCGGGAAAATCGCAAGCAAGCATCGCTATTTCTATGGCATCAAAGCACATCTGATGGTCACTGAAGCCGGACATATCGTTGAAGTCTTCTTCAGACCAGGACGCTCCAGTGATGTGCAGGGGTTAGGGTGTTATCGGTTCGATCTACCCCCTGGATCAGTCGTATACGCCGACAAGGCGTATTCTGATTATGGCGTTGAAGACGCTTTACACGCAGCAGAGATAACCTTGAAACCCCTACGCAAGAAGAACTCAAAGCGGCAATATCCGCCATGGGAAGTTTATTTGCAACACACATATCGCAAGCGTGTTGAGACATCAAACGCTCTCATTGAACAACTTTTACCTAAGTCGATTCACGCCGTGACAGCTGACGGGTTCGAGTTGAAAGTGTTTTTGTTTATCATCGCTACCAATATCAAACAACTTTTTACATAGGTAGCAACTTGGGTTTATATAGCATACAAATATCGCGGTCTCGCAAACCATGAGTTGAGGCAGTATGTTACTGGTATATCCGATTTCGACGCGGCGATTCGTCTTAAACCCTATTATACAGAAATCTATCTCTTGCGAGGAAGAGCGAAATCGGATCTTGGGGAGCACTTTTCGGCTATCTCTGATTATGACGCAGCAATTCTCCTGATGCCTGATAAAGCTGACTTCTATATGTTGCGCGCATCCGCTAATTTTAAATTAGGGCAATATGTTACTGCCATTTCCGACTATGACAAGGCGATTCGTCTTAAACCCACTGATGCAGGGGCTTATTACACTCGTGGACTTACAAAGGGCATGCTAGGGCTCTTTCGGGAAGAGAAACAAGATCTTCTGATAGCATTGAAGTTAGCAGAACAGAAAGGCGATATGGATCTCATCGCTGAGATTGAGCAAGACCTTTATTGATCCAACTACGTTATGTTTACATTGTATCATCAAAATCATCTGGAAGTCACTGCCTATCAGAATTTGTGTCTGTCCATCAAATTGGATCTTGTCGAACTATGAAAGTCTTGCTATGACTGGATCCGGAGTCACAATGTAAACACTACCTAACGTGAGCTTGAAAATAAATCTGTAGGTCGGGTAGAGCGGTAAATACGCTAAAAAACACATAATTTGGACAAATATGCCCTGTTCAAGGCCCCTTTTCGGGGTAATCTTGGTAGCGAAACCCGACATCCTACTTTTATCAAACTCGCGTTACCTAGCAAAATCGAAAAGAAAAAAAATAGAATCTACTCCCAAAAAAGGAGTTCCAAAATGAATTTAAGAAAAAAAGCTCAAGCTCTACCAAAAGCCCTGCGGAGGCAAATCATCATGGAATATCGGGAAACTGACTTACATAGGTTCTTGAAAGAGTTATTCCAGATTATGGAGCCTGATTATGTGATCGAAATCACCCATGGCGTACGGGAATTCGGTAAGGATCTTGTTATGGTTAAAAACAAAGGACTTGTCACCCATGTCATTGGTGTTGTCGTTAAACGCGGTGCTATCAACGGTAAGACCCTTGGTGATGTTGATGGCTTAAAGTCGCACACACACTCTGTGTTGTCAAGTAGTGCTGAAAAAAAAATCGAAGAAATTCGGAGCCAGATTGATCAAGCCTTAGCGCATCCGGCTGAAACGAAATCAATTCTTGAAGATCTGCCGGTTTCCACGGTCTATGTTGTAATCGCCGGTGAGTTTAGCAATAATGCCCGAAAAAGGCTTACAAATGAACTTAAATCGGATATTGTGGTTTTTGATATCGATTGGCTCATTGACAATTTCACCGAGTTTTATCCAGAGATTTTCTTTGAAGGAAGAATTATTAGTTTCCTCGAAAAGAAAATCAGGGAACTTGAGGAAAATCACAAGCGGGACGAGTCTGGTAAGAATTTGACTGAATTTTTTGTGGATCCCTTGATTAGACCGCTCAGCTCCCCTCTTGAATTTGACGAAAAAAGTATAAGAACAGTTTTAAAAAAAAGAAAATTTTCTTTTTTGCATCTGCGAAAGATTTCTGCCAAGCATGGGAAAAAACTGATTTTATTGGGTGATCCAGGAACAGGCAAAACAGGGGCTATGGCGAAATTAGCAATTGATATGTATCAAGATGCCTGCAAACGGTTGTTGAAAAAACCGAGGAAATCTGATGAAAAAATAGGTATACCAGCACTTATTACCGCAAGGCAATTTCGAGAATTAGAATCGGCCGAAAGTTTTCTGTCAGCATACTTTGATTCTGAAGAGACCGAAAGTCGTTTTAAAGTGGATATACTCGTCGTTGACGGGTTAGATGAAATTGAATCTCCTAACCGACTTGCTGTCATTGATAAATTGGATAAATTTTCCGAAGCAATAAGATGTTCTTACATCCTCACCAGTCGGAAAATTGACATCCTCAACACATTGTCTGAGAAATATGAGAAATATGAACTACTCCCGTTTGAATTCAGTCAAGCCTTAAAAATGGTCTCGAAATTAGCAAGCAACTCCAACATTTTGGAGACTATGAGAGAGAGCCTTGAAAAAATACAAGCCCAGATTCTTCTAGTCCCGCTCTCTTTAATGTTGCTTGTTGAGTTAGTTGAGGAACATAAAGAGATTCCTGCCTCGCTCACAGAACTTTACGATCGATTTTTTGACATGGCACTCGGCAGAGAGGATAGGGAAAAGGGAATTGAAATTTTATTTGACTACCGCATCAAGAAAAAATTTCTTGGCACCCTGGCTTACAGTGAGTTTCGGGACAAAAACAGACTAGCAATGCCACGTGGGGAATTTGAACAATTCCTTGACTCTTATGCAGAACAATATGGATGGGACTCTGAAAAACTTAGAAGTTTTGTACGAGAAATAGAGAGAGCTGGCATCTTGAACGGACAGGTTGAAGTGATTTTCAAACATAAGGCTTTCTTGGACTACTTCGCTGCCTTTTACGTTCATGAAAATTGGGGATATACTGACAAACTAAATGACAACCTAATTGTGGAAACGTATTTTGATGATATCTGGAGTGAGGTTGCATTCTTTTACATTGGTCTACGGCAAGAAATAAGTCAAGTGCTGTTGGAGAAAATTTACTCGCATGCTGACCAAGAATTAACAGCAGACCTTGGTAAACTCCTTGGTGGACGACTGTTGCAAGCGGCATGGCACTCTCCTCCCCAACAACATATCTATGGTATTGAAAATGCAATTCGCTACGCACCCTACGTTCGCAAAAAATTCAAAGCATTTATTGATTCTGCGGACGCGAATATCCCAGAAATCATTTATGATTTCATAGTCTTTACGTTGACTGATATGTCTTTTAATAGTGCTTTTTTGCAGGAACATATAAAAGGCATACTCGGGCAATTGATCAATTCCGAATCGGAAGAGAATATGTATATGGCGGTTGCACTGTTCTGGTCCATACGCCGTTTTCTAGAGCCTGACGAGGTGAAGATGAACATAGATGTCATTCTTGACAAACTAGAAGTTTTACCAGAAAAGGAACAAGCTCGGATGCTGCTCTTGATGACATTGATAGAGGAAGATAAAGATACTCGGAAACTTATCAGAAGACAACTCGGTAGATTAAAAAAGAGGTCTCCAGAAGCTTTTAAGGCGTTGCTACCTGCCAAACGAAAGGGATTTCGATAGGTATACAGTTATGCAAAAACCCAAATCCAATATACAAGAATCCCACTGCAGTGTTAAAATCTGCGGTATTACCTCTATCCATGACGCTCGACTCGCCGCTGATGCAGGCGCGGCCTACGTCGGTGTGTTAGTTGATGTCGCTGTATCAGAACGAACACGTTCTACCGCCCAGGCCTCTGAAATCGCAAGCGGCAGCCCCATTCCTACCGTGCTTCTGCTATACAACCGCACAACATCTGATATCCAAGAAATCGTTTCTCAAATTCAACCCTTTGCCTTGCAACTCCTTGGACAGGAGCCACCACAACAAGTTGAAGAACTTAAAGACACCGTGCCGTGTCAGCTTTGGAAATCTGTCTATCTGCCTGCGGGCAGCCCTGAAAATGTAGATATGCCTACTGTTCAAGCGGAGATGCAAGCTTATCGAGATGCAGGTGCAGATTTCCTTCTGTTTGATAGTGTTGATATGAGTTTGGAGAAACCCAGGTACGGTGGTACTGGGAAAACTTGTGATTGGAATGTCGCCGCTGAGTTGATTACGGAAAGTCCACTGCCGGTATTTTTCGCTGGTGGGATCCGTCCAGAGAATGTTAAAGCGGCTATTGAAACAATTCGTCCGTACGGCATTGATCTCTGTTCTGGGGTTGAGGCGTCAAAGGGTATCAAGGATCCACATAAACTCGAACAACTCATGGAACAAGTTAAACAAGCCAATTAAAAAGGAGTTATCAGTTGTTGGTCAAAAGATACTTGTAAAATCTTCCCCAACTCGGAGTACTCCAAGAAGGGTGTATTGTTACAAAGGTGTCTCTTAACTAACAACTGACAACTGATAACCATTCAAAAGGAGTTTTTTATGGGTAACTATTGGGTCTGCCGTGTACAGACGTTCAGCAATCTCTTTCGATTCACTGCTGTTTTTCTATTAATATGTATGTTATCTATTGCTGACTTTTCTACTGCCTTCGCTGATAGCCATGAAATGGAAAGTGAAAAGGCAGAAGAAAAACCAAAGATTACCGGATGGTTTCAGATTGATGTTGATAGTTTAGGTACCTATTTTTTAGTTGGTGCGAGCCATCCGCTCAGCGGTGGCATTTCATTTGATTCTAATATCTATGTTAATGATCATTTGGGC
>JAPPNJ010000181.1 GCA_028818705.1 Candidatus Poribacteria bacterium | reverse complement strand
CCATGTCCCAAATTCAGTGACAACCATATCCCGAATGAGGTCCGCTTCAACAACACAAATTCCTTCCTCTTCCAGACTTTCCTGTTCACGACTATAGGAGACCTGCACTTTTGAAGCGTCTGCGACCTGCACCGTTTCAACCGATAACGATGAGATGTCCTTCGCTAAGTTAAGGACGTCCATAAGATGTTGGGTATCTTCATAGAGCATCGAAAGTCCTTCTTCTGAAAGCGAACGAATCCGTGTTAGCTGCGAAACCAATTCTTTGCGAACATACTCTTGCATAATTTCTGTTGGGGCGGGCTGGTTGTTAACCACGACATAATCCAATGGAATCTTTGCGTGGTCCCAAATAGCGTTAACATGATCGGTAACAGCATAACCGTCGGTTTCACCGGGCTGCGTCATAACGTTACAGACGTAGATTTTAATAGCGTCCGAGCGTTGGATTGTTTCGACAACCCCTTTAATAACCAGATTTGGCATAATGCTGGTGTAAAGGCTACCAGGACCGATGATAATCACGTCAGCGTTAATGAGTGCCTCTATAGCCCCTTTATGCGCCTGACATTCATAGAGCTCATCGGTAGCATGATGTGTTTTCCCATTTTCGCGCTGTTCAAAAAAGACACGTTTGATTGGTTCACGATTTTCCCGGACAGGTATAGTAGATTCACCTCTAACGATTTCTCCGTCTGCGAGTTCTGCACATAAAACGGTATAATCCAATGTCACAGGGATAATCTGTCCTCGAACCGAGAGTAGCCTTGAGGCGGCTTGAATTGCTTTCGGAAAGTTCCCTTCAAATTTCTCTGTCAACGCCGTTAATAAGAGATTCCCGACGGTATGCCCACCAAGTTCACCATTGCTTGAGAAACGATATTCAAAAAGTCCTGCGAGTTCATCAGCATCAGATAAGGTAAACAAAAGTCTGCGAATATCACCAGGTGGTAGCATATCAAACTCTTCAACGAGTCGCCCTGAACTTCCACCGTCATCAGAGACAGTAACGATTGCCGCCAAACTATCCAAATCAATAATATTATCTTTACCTTTCTCCAGATCGGCATAGTGCTTAATTCCACTCAGCAAGGCGGATAAACCACTGCCTCCCCCGATGCAGGCAAGTTTCAAAGCCATAATATCTCCAAACTGAATCGCGGACCTTATAGGAACTGGTGGGAACTTTAGGGTTTCCGCGACATATAAGCATTTCGCCTTTGTAAGGCTTGACAATACATATAATAATAGATAACGGAGTTAACACTAAATCTGTTTCATTAACACCGATAGCGTTTCAAGTGTTTCGTCACACAACTGCTCTGCCTCTGCAAAAGTCGGTGCCTCGCTGAAAACCCGAATTACCGGTTCTGTGCCGGACGGACGAATGTTCACCCACCGATCACTCCAAACGCGCTTCACACCGTCCGTTAGCTCAAGCAGAGGTTCCTTTCCTATAGCACATTCCTCTTCATAGACTTTCAACGTGAGATCGACAAGACGTGCAGCGAGTTCTTGGGACGAGATTTCCAATTTTTTTCGACACATCTGATATTGCGGCATGCTTTTCACAAGATCTGTGACTGTACTACCAGATTCGGCAAGGTACTGAACAATTGCGGCAATAGATGCGATCCCGTCTGTTGTATAGTGGATATCAGGATAGATAACACCACCGGTGCCTTCGCCACCGATAACTGCGTTCGTTATGTGCATCTTCTCAACAACCCATCCCACACCAACTTTCGTACGGTGGAGCGCGACACCGTGTTTTGCAGCAATATCGTCTAACATCCGACTCGTCGATACTGTAGCGACTATATCACCTTTCGTCTTACTGAGGATAAAATCGACGACAAAAGCGAGTGTCCATTCACCACTCAACGGGACACCGTGCTCTGTAACGACCACAAGCCGGTCGGCATCACCATCATGGGCAAAGCCGATATCTGCCTTAGCGGCACGAACCGTTTCACATAGTTCATCCAACGCATCAGGTGTAGGTTCAGCAGGACGGCGAAAGTGCCCATCCGCAACACAATTAAGCGCAACAACCCGACAACCGAGTTTTCGTAATAAAGACGGACTCACGACACTTCCAGCACCGTTTCCGCAATCAAGGACGACTTTCAAGCCAGCCTTTCGGATTACATCGGGCGCGAGCCAAGGAGAATATAGAATCCGCTCCAGATGATACGTTATCGCCTCCCCGTATTTCTCAAGTGTTCCTTGCTCGTTCCAAGGGGCGAGTGCAAAATCCTCTGTTTCATAAATCTGCATCAATACATCACGTTCCGCTTGTGTCAAGAGATTTCCTGATGCAGCGGCAAATTCGATTCCGTTCCAAGCGACCGGGTTGTGACTGGCTGTGATGGTAATGCTCCCTTGCGCATGAAGTGCTTTTGCGATTAAAAGTATTGTCGGTGTTGGACAAATTCCTACATCAATAACATGGCATCCAGTAGCAAAAAGCCCAGCCAGTACTGCGTGTCGGAGTGTTGGACTGGAGGTGCGTGAATCCCGTCCGATAATTACTGTTCTACCGCCGACAAAGGTCCCGAAAGCCATAGCGAACCGCGCAACGAGTCCGACATCAAGCGAAACACCAATCTCGCCGCGGACACCTGAAACACTAATAATCGGTTTTTCTACTTTAGCCATGAAACCCTCTCTGTGGGATGCAATGTTTACAAAACGCGCCTATAGGCCCCGGATATCCACCACGCCGATAGAAAACAGCAACCGCCGATTAAAAGCTGCCAGAAGCCGACGATATACCAAGGCACATACGCGTACAAATACGATGGAACCGGAGTCAGATCGTAGATTAAAGGCGTGTGAAAAGGATCCATCTCAAAGATATAGCAGACAGCAGTGAGCGGATTAAGGTGAAGCACCAATGGGACGATCGGTTGAATATTGCCGATGTGACGATCCACGGGTACCAGTAAAAATGCGCCACCAATCAATACACACCATAAGAGATAGGCACATTCCACCCCGAAAAGTTCGTCCTTGAAGAGCCGCGCTCCCCATGCGCCAACCGCCGCCGCCGACACACTATAAATCCCCAATACAGTGAACATCTGAAATATTTTTGTGAAAGGGGTATTCGTGAAAAAAAAAGCGATAGCTGTCGATAAAAACACCCAGCATAGTAGTGGCACCTGACTTATTAGAAGCGTCCGCAATAGATACCACCCAGAAGACATAGGGCTGAGTCTGAATAGCGACGTAGCAGAACTTGCGAACGGCGAGTCAGGACATGTCCCAAGGAAACTGGTATGAATAGCGTAGGCAGCAAGATAAGGAGCGACCAGGAGCACAACGCATACCTGTGCCATAAAGAAACATTCCACCGGTAGACCGAGTTGCGCTTGCAGTAATACCTGATAAATTGCCCAGAGCAAAAAACTTGCTGTCACAATACAAGCAAAAAGTGTCTTTAGGAAGCGGTTTCGATCCCATATAGCCTTATTCATGAACTGATTTTATTTGTCTTCCGCTTGGCGGTGGAGTCGTAAAACTGCCTCAGCAATAGAGATAAGGTTGGGATTAATAATTAACGCCTGCTTATATGCCTCAATTGCATCTTCAATTTTACCGAGTCTAACGTAAACGTGTCCCATTCCGGCGAACGCACCGAAATGATAGGGGTTAAGGGCGACAGTCTGCTTACAATCACGGATTGCTTTACTCCATTCTTCAAGCATAAAATAGGCGATTGCGCGTTGGTTATAGCCCTCAGCAAAACTTGGATCTGCTTCAATTATTGTGGTGAAAAGCGCAACGGCTTGTTGATATGCCTCATTTTTCAGTAAATTTTTTCCATCCGCAAGCATAGCGTCAACGGCGTCATCACCCGAATGCGACCAGATTTCCCACAAGGCGTATTCAGCATTAAAGCGTGTCCCGCGGTCATTGTTCTTGAGTGCCTCTATGAGTTCAGGAATCACTTCCGGGCTACCGACTAACCGGAGCGCAAATCCCGCGGCGCGTCTTAGCAGCGGATCTTTGCTATGAAGATAAGCTATCAGATCTGCCTCTGAATAACCAACATTCAGCAGTTGCTTGATTTTCGCCTCGTCTCCCGAATTCTTGAACATCAGCTTGGCTAATTCGGAAAATCCGTTGCTCCCATGCATAGTTAGACCTCGCTATATTGCCGATTTAGGTTAATTATAGCAGATCTACGTTAGAATAACAATCTCAAATCCCAACATGAAAGAAAAAATCTTGCAATTTGAGCGGACTGCTGCTACAATTTCCTTCACAGACAGGCAGATTTAGCACATTAAAACACCTGATAATGGAGCAACACACGCAGCGTGAAAAGACGTAAGGTTTTCATTCTCTGTATTGATGCGGGCAGCCACGATTATCTCACCGCGAGCGACATCCCGAATATCCGAAAATTGGCAGAAACCGGCTTCTATCAGCACGCCAATGCTGTTATTCCGTCGGTCACGAATGTCAACAATGTGAGTATCGCAACAGGAACGTTTCCAGAAACACACGGCATCACGACGAACTACCACGTAGATAGAATAACTGGCAAAGGCGAATTTGTTGAAGACAACCGTTTTCTACTCGCGCCAACGCTTTTTGAGATAGCAAAAGCCTCCCAATTCGCCGATAAAACTGCTCTGTTTGTAACCAAGAAGAAGCTGCTACGAATGTTAGAAACCGGCACCGACATCGCTGTTGCCGCTGAAGACCCTCCACCTGAATACATTCAGACCACTGGACCCACCGAACCAATTTATTCAGTTGAAATTAACTGGTGGCTACTTCGCGCTGTCCGCGACACCATACGTAAACACGATCCAGAACTAATCTATTGCTCAACAACAGACTGGGTTCAACATAAATACGCCCCAAGTGCCGATTTGTCCCAGAGGCACCTCGCAGAATTGGATAAGATTATTGGAGACATTATCGATGATGAGCCAGAACGCGAAGTTTACATTACGGCCGACCACGGGATGTTAGCGAAAACCACTGCACTTGATCCGGGACGTCTGCTGACAGATCACGGTATTCCCGCCAGTGCTATCCCGATTATCAAGGACCGGTACGTGGCGCATCATGGCAACTTGGGGGGTGCCGCTTATGTGTTTCTGGAAAACGATGCTGACGCCCCGAAAGCGATTCAGACGCTTCTGGATACACCCGGGGTTGAAGAAGCATATTGTGCGGAAGATGCCGCAAGCACGTTTCGACTCCACCGTGAGCGGATTGGTGACATTTTTGTATTAGCAGATAAAACAACTACCTTTGGAGAATTGGAAGCGACAGTAGAGCCAACCACCGTGCGTTCACACGGTTCGCGGCACGAAAGTTATGTGCCAATCATCGGTTATAACAGCCCCTGGTCGGCAACAGATTTTGAATATAATGTCGATGTCGGGAGACTATTTTTAGAGAGTTTACGTTAGGTAATAGGATTCACCATCTCCAATGCGCTATGTATTATAACCCAAGTTGCTACTTATAGGATTTTAGATAAACGCACCCTATTTTTTCAAGCCGGTTGATGATTCAGCGGCATTTCGTAGCGTAAACTGTTAGTTTGCGTCCTTAAGATGCACAATCTCGGTGAAGTCCATACGGACTTCATACCCCGGTAAAGCCTTTATAGGCTTTATACCGTTGATTTGATTCTGATTTTGATTAGGTTATGCTACAAAGAGGCAACTTGGGTTATACAAGGAAATAATAATGGGTAGAAGTAATGTATTATGGGTCAATGAAAAAACGCTTTCAAAAGACCTAAATGAAAAAGTTTATATTGTGACGGGAGCTAACTCCGGTGTTGGCCTTGAAACAACAAGGCAATTGGTTAAGCAAGGTGGCCATGTAATCATGGCATGCAGAAGACCGGATGCAGCAGAGGAAGTGGCCAAAAGTTTTACCGGATTAAAAGGTAGTTATGAAATAATGAGATTAGACCTTGCTGACCTACAGTCGGTGAGAGAATTTGTTAACGAATTCTTAAAGAGACATGATAAACTGGATGCCTTAGTATGCAATGCCGGACTCGTGACCTTTGGCAGTGAAATTGAACGGACGAAAGATGGATTTGAGATGGCGATAGGCGTTAGTTATTTCGGTCATTTCCTGCTTACTGAATTATTGCTTGATGTTTTAAAAAGAAGTACCCCATCAAGGATGGTGATTGTTTCGTCTGTTGTTCATGCAGGAAGCCAACGAAATCGACCCAATGTGTATTTGGAGGATTTGAATTTTAACACAAGGAAATTCAATAATTTTGCTGCTTACACCGAGGCTAAAGTTGCGGTTGTATTATATGCAATGGAACTTGCGAAAAGACTGGAAGGGACAGGTGTTACAACAGCTTCCGTTCACCCAGGTTGGGCACGATCAAACTTCGGAGGCAATGGTTTGGTTATGAAAATCATGAGAGTGATGCTCGCACCGTTGAGCCCTTTCATCACTGACAGTAACGAAGAAGCAGCCCAAACATCACTTCACTGTTTGCTCTCTGACGATGTACCAAATCATTCAGGCGCGTATTTTAGCCAAAGTAGCGTGCTGTATAGAGACAAAGAATGTAAAAATGGTGGTTGGCCCATGACATCTCCAAATTCAAATGCCAGAGATATGGATACTGCAAAGAAATTAGTTGAGTTAAGCTACAAATTGGTTGGATTAACCTAAGTTCGAGAAATAAAAGGAGACAATATGTTAACAGAAAAAGAAAAAACTGAGGGTTGGATCTCCCTCTTTGATGGCGAGACACTTAACGGCTGGGGAGCCACTGGAAACGCCGAAGGGTGGGTTATTGACGACGATAGTATTCTCTGCACTGTTCAAGGTGGAAAATATCTATACACCGAACAACATTACGATAACTTCATACTGGCACTCGATTTCAAAACCGAGCCGAAAGTTAACAGCGGTATTTTTGTCCGATGGGCAGATCTTGAAGACGCCGTTCAGAGCGGACTTGAAATCCAAATTTTGGATACACACGGTAAAGAACCCACCGACACCCACGACTGTGGTGCGCTTTACGATGCTTTGGGACCGACCCGGAACACCTGTAAACCGGCTGGCGAGTGGAATGAAATGATCATCACGTGCGATGGCAGTATTATCGCTGTGACGCTTAACGGCGAGGAGATTGTCCGGGCGGACTTAGACGACTGGGACACACCCCACCAAAATCCCGATGGCAGTCGAAATAAGTTCGGCATCGCTCTCAAAGATTTTCCGCGAAGCGGACATATTGGCATCCAAGATCACGGCGGGAAAATCTGGTGCAGAAACATCAAAGTCAAGCCCCTATAGGACACCCATAGGGTTTTGTGAATCCCTCTATTGTGTGCAGGCGCGATCATTAGATCGCGCTTTCCCGTAAAATAAAATACGAGATGCATAAAAAATGTTGCCGACAGAACAAGGGGATTCTATGGACAACCCGACAAAAACTGTGATATAATATCTATATTATGCCAACGAATCTTGAAAACATACGGAATTTCTGTATTTTAGGACACATTGACCACGGAAAAAGCACACTTAGCGACCGGCTTCTTGAGCACACTAACACACTCGCAGAACGTGAGATGCGTGAACAAGTGCTTGATTTGATGGATCTGGAACGCGAGCGCGGTATCACGATTAAAGCGACCGCCGTCAAACTCCACTATCCCGCCCCCGATGGAAATCGCTACGAACTGAACTTGATCGATACACCTGGGCACGTCGATTTTACATACGAAGTTTCGCGTAGCCTCGCGGCGTGTGAAGGTGCAATCTTAATCGTTGATGCTGCCCAAGGCGTCGAAGCACAGACGCTTGCAAATGCTTACCTCGCCATTGATAACAATCTTGAGATTATTCCGGTTATCAACAAAATTGATTTGCCTATGGCGCAACCGGATGAAGCCAGACGTCAGATAGAAGAAGTAATTGGTATCCCGGCTGACGATGCCCTCCCCATTAGTGCCAAGATGGGAATCGGTATCCCTGCTATACTTGAGGCAATTGTCAATCGCATTCCTGTTCCAGTCGGTGAGACCGATGCCCCACTGAAAGCACTCGTACTTGATTCCGTCTATGATAACTATCGCGGTGTCATTATGTATACGCGAATTGTTGACGGTAGTGTGAAGCGGGGAGAGAAGATTCAACTCATGGAAACGAGACGATCTTACGAAGTTGAAGAGGTCGGCATCTTTACACCAGAGATGCAACCGACAACCGAACTCCATACGGGTGCAGTCGGATACCTGATCGCGGGCATACGAGAGATTGACAAAGCAAAAATCGGCGATACAATCACACATCACACGAAACCGACAGCGACACCGCTCCCGGGCTATCGCGAGATGAAACCGCTTGTGTTCAGTGGGCTTTATCCGGCAGATACAAATCAATTCCATGCCTTGCGTGAGGCACTTGATAAACTACGACTCAACGATTCTTCTTTCAATTTTGAACCTGAAACCTCTGTTGCGCTCGGCTTCGGGTTCCGTTGCGGTTTTTTAGGCTTGCTCCACATGGAGATTATTCATGAACGCCTTGAACGGGAATTTGGTCTGGCACTTGTTCGGACTGCACCGAGTGTTATGTATCGTGTTCACTTGAAAAGTGGTGGGTATGTGTCCGTTGACAATCCAGCACACCTACCGGAACCCAATGACATCGAGCGCATTGAGGAACCATACGTGAACATTGACCTTATCGTGCCGCGCGAGTATATCGGAAATTCGATGGAACTTTGTCAGAAGCGTCGGGGTATATACAAACGGATGAATCAATTGGACGCAACGCGTGTGCAACTACTCTATGAACTCCCCCTCAGTGAAATGCTGATGGACTTCTACCCGAAACTTAAGTCATTGACACGCGGATATGGTTCGTTAGAATATGACATCGGCGAATACAAAACTGAAAAACTTGTCAAACTGGATATCCTACTGAATGGCAAACCCGTAGATGCACTTTCCACCATTTTACCGCGAGACACAGCAGAGACACGTGGAAAAACGTTAGTCAGCAAATTGAAAGAATTAATTCCACGGCAGATGTTTGAAGTCCCAGTTCAAGCAGCGATTGGCAACAAAATTGTCGCTCGCGAAACAGTGAGAGCACTGAGAAAAAATGTCACTGCGAAATGCTATGGCGGCGATGTAACACGAAAACGGAAACTGCTGGAAAGACAAAAAGAGGGTAAAAAACGGCTCAAACAGATTGGCAACGTTGATGTTCCACAAGAAGCATTCACAGCAATGCTGGCGACTGAAGAATGATACGACTCAAGAAACACGATAAGTTTAAAATCCTTCCTACATTGAAGAAAGGAGTTCACCGCTTTATCAATAGCGGTTTCATCACACCATGAGTTCCGATATCCAGTTATCTAAATGGCAAAAATTTCGAAAAACCGTCGTATGGGAATATACGCAAGTAATCGTTGTTGCACTCATCCTTGTTTTTGGATTCATACGTCCTTTTGTTGTAGAAGCCTTTAAAATCCCATCAGGCTCAATGGAAGACACACTCCTCATCGGAGACCGAATCTTGGTTTGCAAGTTCATCTACGGTGTTAGAATTCCGGGCACCGATATAAAGGTTTTTGATTTCCATAAGCCTGCGCGTGGTGACGTTTTCGTTTTTATCCCACCGCACGATCGGGAACGCAATTTTATCAAGCGCATTGTAGCCGTTGAAGGGGATACAGTTGAAACCCGTGGTGATACACTTTATGTGAACGGCGAAGCGGTTGACGACGGTCATTATACGAAACACATGACATTTAGTCACTTCAGAAGAGGCGATTTTCCGCCTTTCCGTCAGCCGGAGTATTTGACCGATAATGAAGCGTTTTCTGATTATACCTTAACCGCAAGCCAATTTAAACGCCAGTTTCCTGAAGGTAAACCCTTTACTATTCCGAAAGGTACGGTTTTCGCGATGGGTGATAACCGAGACCAGAGTAGCGATAGTCGATCTTGGGGACCGGTGGATGTAAACGATATCAAAGGGCAAGCGTTCATGGTATACTGGTCGTTTGATTCTCGTCCAGCAAAACTATGGGAAGTATGGAAACTGGTAGGGAACGTCAGGTATAATCGAATTGGCAAACTTATCCAGGCACATCCGTGATGTGTGACCCCAAAACGTTATAGTGAAAACTAATGCATCAAGATAGTCGACATCTCATCATCGGAACAGCGGGACACGTGGACCATGGGAAAACCGCTCTCATCGGCACACTTACCGGTATGGAGACAGACCGGCTTAAAGAGGAACGTGAACGCGGTCTATCCATTGAATTAGGTTTCGCTTACTTTGATTTGCCGGATAACTCACGTGCCGGTATCGTTGATGTCCCTGGACACGAGAAATTCATCCGAAGTATGCTTTCCGGTGCTTACGGAATGGATATTGTCCTCTTTGTGGTAGATGCAAAGGAAGGTGTTCAAGAACAGACGCTTGAGCACTTGGCAATTTTGGATTTGTTAGGAATTTCAAATGGCATCCTTGTTATGACAAAATCGGATTTGGCAAACCCGGACGAGTTAGCAGAAGCCACGGAAATGACGCAGGAAATGCTTATCGGCACAACCCTCGAAGGAATTCCTACCGTTAGCGTCTCCTCGATAACTGGTGCCGGCATCGATACCCTAAAGCAAACCATCGTTGAACAGGTCGCACTCGCAACAGAAGTCCAGGAGAGCGACGGCATTCCACGGCTATACGTTGACAGGGTTTTCACGGTGCAAGGATTTGGTATTGTTGTTACTGGCACCCTTATCGGCGGTTCTATTAACCGCGATCAACGGATGGTTACCCTCCCGCAAGGCGAACCTATCCGGGTGCGGGGTATACAGGTACACAACGAACCTGCTCCCGTGGCTCAGGCAGGTCAAAGAACAGCTCTTAACCTGTCTGGCACTTCTGTTCAAAACATTCAACGCGGCGATGTACTCTGTCCAACGGAGTTTTCTCAAGTAACTGATAACATAGACGTGTCACTACGAGTGCTGTCATCGTTCCCAAGGATACTGGAACACTGGAGCCGCTTGCGGGCGTACTTGGGGACCCGTGAAATATTTTGTCGATTGATTTTGTTGGTTGACGAGGCAATTCTACCCGGAGATACCGTGCAAGTCCAACTGCGCTTAGAACAACCGATCTTAACGTTTAGGGGTGACCGTATCATTTTACGGGATTTTTCAGCGCAACACACCGTCGGTGGTGGTGAGGTTATCAATCCTTTTGCCCCCAAACATAAACGATTTACTCCGGAAACGACAACTATTTTAGCACAATGGGAAGAGGCCGATAACGCCCAGATCGTTAATATCGTTCTCGAAAATAGCGAGACACTTTGTGTGCCGGAGTCTTTCCTTCACTACTATCTACCGCATTCGCAATTGAGCGTGAAAGCGATTTTAAACGGTTTAGAAGACGATGGAAAAATTGTCCGCTGGGATAAATCGGGTAGAACTCCTTTAGTCTCCGATGCTTCACGAACTGCGAAAACGAAAGAGAAAATATTAAATACCTTAGCTAACTTTCATACAGCAGAGCCAATGCTCCCAGGCCAAAACGCTACACAACTTCGCAGCGAGATCGAATTGGATGAAATCGGCTTTGAGAAACTGGAAAATCAACTCATTGCGGAAGGACAACTCGTTAAAGATGGAAATCTCCTCCGTTTGAGTTCCCATGAGATTCAGTTCTCCCAAGAAGAAGAAACCGCTAAAGGGACGTTAGAAAAGTTATTCTTAGAAGTCGGTATCCATACGCCAACGCTTAATGAACTCAGTACGCGACTCCCAGAATATACGCCCAAAGTGCTTGAATCGACTTTTTTTGCGCTGCTACGCTTGGGACAATTCGTAAAGATAGCAGACGATTTCTTCATTCACAAAGCCGTTCTTGAAGAGATACAGCAATTATTAATTACTTACCTTCGTAAAAATGATATAATAACTGTTGCGGAATTTCGTGAACTTGCACAAACCTCTCGAAAATATGCGGTACCGTTCTTAGAGTACTGTGATAGTCAAAACATCACGATCCGAGACGAGAACGTCCGAAGACTGCATTCGAGGCATTTGCAGACATAGTTTTGCAAGACTTAAATATGGGGGAGGATAGGGTCCGGTGGCCCTACCGGTCTTCAAAACCGGCTTGTCCA
>JAPPNJ010000018.1 GCA_028818705.1 Candidatus Poribacteria bacterium | reverse complement strand
TTGTCAAAGAATATCGCATGGGTTCAAACATTCTTCGTGCTTTGGATGGCATCAATATTGAGATTGAACGCGGCGAGTATATCTCGCTTATGGGCCCGTCCGGTTCCGGTAAATCTACACTCTTTAACATGATCGGTGCGCTTGACCGCCCCACAGAGGGCCAGGTCTACATCGACGGGCAAAACATGTCCCAACTTTCGCAAAGACAGATTGCGGCGTTTCGGTGCCACCGCGTCGGCTACATTTTTCAGAGTTATAATTTGCTGCACGTTCGGAGCGCGCACGGCAACGTAACGCTGCCTATGATTTTCGCTGGGATTTCTGAGAAAGATCGCAATGACAAAGCGGAAAAATTGCTGGATATGGTAGGTTTAGGGGACAGGATGTACCATCTCCCCGACGAACTCTCCGGGGGTCAGCGTCAACGCGTCGCTATCGCGAGAGCACTTGCCAACGATCCGAGCATCGTTCTCGCCGATGAACCGACGGCAAACCTTGATACCATTACGGGACGCGAAATTATTGACCTCATTAAACGTTTGAATACAGAGCAGGGCGTTACTGTAATTTCAGCAACGCACGACCTGAAGATGCTCGATGTCTCTGATCGGATCGTGGACATCCGGGACGGACTCGTGGAACGTATCCGAAATCGAGATGAAATCGAAATCGAAGTCGGTGATGTCGGTGGTGAGTAGGGCATCTGCTCAGCACTTTACCCCTCAATTTCCGACAAACGGACAGGACGATTTTCACGCAGCGATTTCAACGCTGCAAAACCGATCACGACAGGTGCCCGACCATCTGCCCCTGTAACTGCTGGTAGTGTGTCTTCTTGGATGCATGTAAAGAACGCTTGCAATTCGGAGAGAAATGCTGGTTTGTAGCGTTCCACAAAGAAATATGGGGGCGATGCTGCACGGCTCCCATCGCTACCGCTAAAGGTAACAGTATCTGTCAGTGGGTTCGTCGCCGTAACCATCCCTTTTGCGCCGAAAACCTCAACCCGCTGGTCATAGCCGTAGACAGCCTCTCTACTGTTATCAATTGTTCCGATAACCCCATTCTGGAATCGTAAGGTGATAACCGTCGTGTCAATATCACCTGCCTCACCGATTTTCGGATCGACGCGTACCCCGCCTGTTGCATAGACTTCAACCACCTCATCCCCAATTAGATAGCGTGCCATATCGAAATCGTGGATTGTCATGTCAAGAAAAATCCCACCGGAGACCTTGACGTATTCAATCGGGGGTGGTGCCGGGTCTCGGCTCGAAATCCGCATGATGTGCGGCTCGCCGATCTCGCCAGAGGCAACCGCTTCACGCACACGCTTAAAACTCACATCAAACCTACGATTAAAACCGACCTGAAACTTCACACCTGCCTTTTCCACGATCGCCAAGGTTTCGTCAATCTGTTCCAAGTCCAAGGATATCGGTTTCTCGCAAAAGATGTGTTTTCCTGCCTTCGCTGCGGCTTGGCTCATTTCTACATGTGTATTTGTTGAAGCGGTGATAAGCACAGCGTCAATTTGTGGATCCGCCAAGAGGGTATTGTAATCGGTTGTCACTTTCGGGACATTATACTGTTCGGCAATAGACTTTAGGTTCGGGAGGTTCAAACTGCAAAGCGTGACCAGTTCAATTTCTGGTATATTCTGGACGAGGTGTTCAATGTGCAATTTACCGATACGTCCAGCACCGATAAGACCGACACGGATTTTTGAAGATTTGTTCATCAAAGGTCTCCTAACGCTAACGTTGTTTTTTACTGCTACAGAATTGAATTTAGATACCGAAGGTTCCGCTCTGCGCTCTCATAAGGGCTGCCCATCCCCGGTAGGACATCCTGCTCCACAACAATCCAACCGTCGTAATTCCGATTTCGCAACTCTGTAAGGAACGCCGGAAAATCGACATCTCCGTTGCCTAACTCGCAAAAGACACCATTGCCGACAGATGCAAAGTAATCCCACTCATTTTTCCGAGAACGGGCAGCGATGTCAGGGCGGCAATCTTTGAAATGGACATGCCAGATTCGGTCTGCATGACGCGCATACGCTTCAAGCGGGTCACCGCCACCGAATCGGTAATGTCCGGTATCGAAACACAACCCAACGAGATCAGGGTCGGTGCGTTCCATCAATGTATCCACCTCCGCTGCTGTCTCTACATACCCTGCGCAGTGCGGATGAAAAACGGTGCGAAGTCCAGTTTCATCTTTCACCGATTCTGCGATACGATGTACGCCCCGGACAAAAGTATCCCACTGTGCGGGTGTTAATCCGTGTTCAGGACGGACACGACCGGCATAGTGGGTACGCAGTTCCGTGGTAGCATTATCATCTGAAAGCACGATGAACGGCGTTTTTCCGCCAACATCTGCTAACAAACGGGCGTGACGCAGTGCTGTTGCTTCACCTGATATGTGCGCCTCTGCATTGGCGAGTGCGACCCCTACAAATGCACCTAACAGCGTTAATTGTCGCTTCGCAAGTTCGTCGCGGAGCTGACCGGCATTTGTCGGCATAAACCCCCAATCTCCGAGTTCAGTGCCGATATAACCGATGGCGTGCATTTCGTCTAATACTTGTGTATAGTCGGGTGCTTCGCCGTCCAATTCAAACTCAAGCACGCCCCAAGAACATGGGGCATTTGCTATTTTCATCGAGCTAATTATTCCTTCCTATCTTCCCGTATCATGCCGTTGGACTGGCTAACAGCTCCAGTCATAGTCTCCACCAGTCAATCTTCTGTGTCAGGGCGATCAATATGACCATTAACATCGTGTGCATCGTAAACATCAAAGACCGCTTGGCAAAATGCTATTATCTTTTCGTCCTGATTCTCCAATGCTGTCTCGTACATTCTGATAAAATATCTTTTGCCCGCCTCGGTTTGCGAATAATTACGCTTGCGCAAATTATGTTCATAACAGAGGGTCTGTCCGTTCTCAATAGTATTGGTACCGCCTCTATCCTTCGGTTTGATATGGTCAGCAGCAAGCACGACACCATCTCTGGGTCCACGTCCACAGACCACACAACGATAACCATCGCGTTCAAAAATAGTTTCTCTGTCTCGTGGAGAAAATTCAAACAACACGACCTCATGTTCATAATTCGGGTCATATTTGTAGATGCCCTGTCGAACCTTGATTAGTTTTCCCTCCTGATGGAGTTGCCTAATGGTTCGCCACGGATCCCTCGGTGGGCTACCGTGTTCTTGAACATATTGTTCTGTCACCCAATCAACCACAGGGGCATGAGAGAGTTCTTCGTTTGAATGATTTACGAAAAACTCTAACACAAGTTCACGAATTGTCTTCGCCATGTGATTCTTTCTCTCCTTCAAATAGATATAATTGATCCGTAGCTTGTCCTATCCGATCTTTTGCAAGTTTGCAGTAATCCCGATCAACCTCAATTCCGATACCATAGCGTTTGTTTAAACATGCAGCAACTAACGTAGTACCACTTCCCATAAACGGGTCAAGGACTGTGTCACCCACGTAACTAAAGAGTTTAATACAGCGACGTGGGAGTTCTATCGGGAAAGGCGCGGGGTGACCAATCCGTTTCTTGCTCTCACCGGGGAAAGTCCAGAGACCGTTTGTCCATTCCATAAATTCTTCTCGATTCATATCCGATTCACCGCTTCCGCTTGTTTTTTTCCACTGATCTTTGTAGAGAACAACAATCAGTTCAACAGGAGCAATAACATAGGGTGCGGACGCTCTCATCCATGACCCCCAAGCAGTTCGTCTGGAGATGTTACCTTCGTTCCAAACGATAGTAGAGTGGTACTGAAATCCGACAGCAGTTGCGAGTTTGGTTAAATCCGCGCCGACGTGTTGTTGGCCACCTTTGTTTTTGTCTAACGGGATATTAAGACAAAACCGACCATCAGACTTAAGCCACTGGAAACAGCGGGAAAACCACTCTTCGGAAAAGGCAAGATAGTCCGTGTAAGAAAGGTCATCGTCATTTGAATTATATTTTATGTCAACATTGTATGGCGGTGATGTGACGATAAGATCGATGCTGTCTTTTTCTAGGGCGTTTGTCGTCAACACATTTTCGTTGATTATTGTGAATTGTTCGTTGGTAAAAGTCACATCTTGCTCCTATGCGCTCAAGGTAGATGTTAAAGCATTCCCATTGAGGATAATATTCGTTTATTATACAACATTTGCTTTAGCGTGGCAAGCAAATTAATTTGACAAACAAAGGAAAATATAGCATACTTAAACGGCTAAAGATTAGACAATTTTTAAAAATTAAGGTACCAAACGCAAAAACAGATATTCCTTCAAAAAATAAGGAAAACACCATATGGCAAAAACTGTTGACGACTTTATACTGGAATTTTTCATGAAGCACCCGGGTGAAGAATTTGAACCCAGTGATGTAGTTGACTGGGTAACACCACGGTATGAAAAAGAACGTGGTAAAACCCCAAGAGATGTTCCTCGAGCTATCAGGAGACTTGCTCAAAAAGGAAGATTGACTAAAGTCCGTTATGGTATCTACAAATACGACCGTACCCATGATCACGAAGTCGAATTGCAGGACTTTTCCGAAGCCGACAAACAAGCAATTTTTGAGAGAGATAACTATCGATGTGTTGTCTGTGGACTTAGTGAGGAGGATGGGGTTAAAATTGCTGCTGACCACAAAATACCTATTGATAGAGGAGGCACAAATGACATTGAAAACGGTCAAACGCTCTGCTATCAGCATAACTCAATTAAGAAGAATTACTCACAAACGGAGGCCGGTAAACGGTATTTCATAAAGATTTATGAGACAGCTGTAAAAAATGAAGACGAGAAAATGATAGCATTCTGTGAGTCTGTTTTTGACGCTTATGACAAACACAATATGAATGGGCATATACCGCGTCCTGACACCGAAGATTGACATTTCTGTTGATTTCTTTAGGCTTAGCATCAGTATGACTTACGTTTTATGACCTCGCTAAAATCTGCGATGGCTTTGTCATACTCACGTTTTTTGTAGTAAGCGATGCCGCGATTGTAATATGACTCGGTATCATTATAGGTTTGTGTGTTCCCATTTCACTATACTCCCTATTCAATGGGTTTTAGACTTACTGCTGTCTCAACATCGCCGCGATGTCTTCCGGTAATTCAACACCGTTTTTCTCCTCAAAGTCCTCAATGCTATCGTAGTCATTATGAAATGAAGCGATGATATCTACACCTGCGTTTCTTGCAACAGTCAGGTCCGCCCTCGCCTTTTCCCATTCTTCTAAATGTAACCAAGCCTCACCACGATTGCTATAGAACCCAGCGAAGCCTGGATCTAGTTTTATCGCAGTATTATGGTTGTCAATGGCTTTTTTTAAATCGCCTTTGAGGAGGTAAGCAGTGCCAAGATTGGAATAGGCTTTTGCATTATTTGGATCCAGTCCTATAACTGTATCAAAGTCCTGGATGGCTCTATCAAGATCACTTTTGCTATAGTAAGCGATACCGCGATTGTTATACCCCTCGGTAGAATTGGGATTCAGTTTTATCACTGTGTTATAGTGCTGAATAGCATGTTCATACTCACCTTGTTTGCTGTAAACAGTACCGAGATTATTATACGCCGAGGTGTAATCGGATTTTAGTTCTATAGCCTTTCGGTAGTCTTGAATGGCTCTATCAAGATCGCCTTTGCTATAGTAAGCGATCCCGCGATTGTTATAGGCTGAGGCATAATCGAGTTTGAGTTCTATTGCGGTGTTATGGTCTTTGATAGCTCTGTCAAAATCGCCTGCATCGGCGTAAACAGAACCCCGATTGTTATAGGCTTCGGGAAAATCAGGTTTTAGTTCCAATGCTTCAGTATAATGTACAATGGCCCGTTCATACCACTTCAGTTTTTCATCCCAATTCTGCACCGCGTCTGCTCTCTTTCGACAGGTTTTGCCCCTATGAAATTGTGTGTAGGCACTCTTATGTATACCCCAGTTTCTGATGAAACCATGGAGATCATTGTAGATAGTTTCTGTAGAGATGCCATGAGACTTGCGCAGATACTCCAGCATGGGTAATTTGAGGTTAGTCGGAATAGTGATTACCTCATCTGGGATAATGAAGCCCTTGGGCGGTTGAAGGAACACTGGTTTCTGGACAATAATCCGATTCTTTGGCCCATGTGGCTGTCTGAGGTAACCCGCTACCGAGTCTCTTTTTTGCAAAATAACCCTGCCATCCTCACTAGGTGAACTGTCGCAGGCAAAGAAAAGTGCGATGTGAGAATCAGTTGTGAATTCAATGAGGTTAGTTGTACCACCGTGGTAAAGGAGTTCAATCAGGATTTCAAGTTCGTCCGTTTTCTCAGTATATCTCCTTGCTTCGTCCAGAATTTCTTTTTGGACGAATTCTATCTCAAAATCGTCTGCCTCAACATCATACTCGTATTGGCGGTAGAGGCTTGACCCGACTTTCCCATAGGCCCTGCTTTCCCCTCGGAAGATGTAATCTCCATCAGCGGATTTTTCGGCTATTTCGCAGATTTTTTGCATGATTATACTGAGTTCATTCTGGGGGTCGGATTGAGTGTTCATTCATTTTTTTCCATATAGGCACTGGTGCTCAGTTAATCGTGTGGCTCGGTTGTTGGTATCTGTTCAGCCTGTGCCAAACTAACATCATTGTCTGACTGGAGCTGCGGCTTGTCAACAAGTTGATCACTATTGAGATGTTTGAAATGCTGTTGTAAGAACCCAACATATCCGTACACATGAAGCTTGTCGGCAAGGATCTTCAGTCCGAGTTCATAGATTTCGATATTGGTGAGTTCTAATAAACCCTTGCGCCATGCAGCGATCCGTTCGGTTTTGATGCGTTCTTCCTCTTTTCGCTCCACTTCTCTACGGTGGATACGCTCCACGATCTTGTCAATACTAGGCTGGTCTGCCAACAACTTATGCCGCTCGGCAGTATAATCGCAATCGCTCGGTTTACACTGCTGGAGAAACTTTGCAGTATACGCGGGTCCAAGTTGTTCTGTAAGTTCCTTAATCCCAACCTCATAAAGTTCAAGATCCGTCATCTCTAAAATATCCACTTCCTGTTACCTCCTGTAACCATGTAGCGGGATTTTCGACCTGGATGTGAAGTCGTGTTTGGATCGGTGGATCAAGAAGTCGGCTCAAACAACAAGTATCAAGATAAATTTTCCAGAATGGCAAATCAGTTTGCACATGCACATCCAAAACCTGTTTGTTGGATAATTACCTACACGCAATTATACCATAATATGCGTTCAAACCGCAAATTGTTTCTAATGGACGGGTGTGTGAATATTTTGTCAATTTTTGTCTGAATACAGGTCGAAAATATAAAGCATTCTCACTGCGAAGCAAAATTGGGTCTCCGCGTGTGGGAAACCAAATTTGGGCGAGTGCTCCGCAAATCACGGATTTTCACAGACATCACGGATTGGGAAATAGGTGCTACAGACTAACAGTCTATGCTACAGCGGATACATGCCACAGACTAACAGTCTATGCTACAACGGATACATGCCACAGACTAACAGTCTATGCTACAGGGCCGCACTTTATATTAATTGCGCGTCAAAGACTTTACACACTCCTGATAGATAAAACATAAATTCCATGAATATACAGAAACATGGTATACTACGACTAACCGAATCCAAAGACTTCATACTTCTATTAGGAGCAAAGAGATGATGTTCCCAACGATTGAAGCACAGACACAACTCCAGACACCACCGACGTGGGCAGTCCTTGAACGTGAACTGATTGACAAAATCAATGACGCAGCTCCGCAGGTTTTAGAGAAATACACACGTCCAGATGGGACGTTGTTCTGGCCCACACATCCAGATTTTCAAAGCTTTGATGGATTAGATGATGCTTATGAGAGTTTCCATAACTGGCCACTATTCTACATGCTTGGTGGAGATGCACAGTTCTTAGTAGATGCGCAAACCGAATTTGAGGTTATCACGAAAGACATGGCGCGCTACGGTTCAGGACACAACTATCCGATGGTCTTTAAAGAGTATCAACCGGGATATGACTGGTTTCACCAAAGCGAAGGGAACTATCTGTTTTATATGCTGTGTATGGCGGATCCGTCACATACAGAGAACGTTGAACGCGCGATACGGTTCGCAGGGTTCTTTCTGAACGAGGATCCCGATGCACAGAATTACGACCCAGAACACAAAATCATCAAGTGTGCGATGAACGGCAGTAAAGGACCGGCGTTTTGGATCCTTGAAAGAGAATCTTTTTATCCTTCAATGGGGTATAATCTGCCGTTTATCGATGTTCCGGGCTGCACAAGTCGTGATGTGATGCTGGAAAGCGAAGAATTGCGCGATCTGATGGGACGGGTCATCTATGAACGACAAGGGAAAGGAGACGCAGTCGGTAATCTCGCTGCAACGACGCTTGCTACGAATGCATATATGTTCACAGGTGATGAGAAATACGAGGCGTGGGTTCAGGAGTATGTTGATGCCTGGATAGCACGCACAGAGGAAAATGGTGGAATTGTGCCGGATAACGTTGGACTTTCGGGTATCATCGGTGAACATATAGATGGCAAATGGTACGGTTCACGTTATGGCTGGAGTTGGCCCCATGGGTGGCATAGCGTTGGTCAGGCAATCAGTGTTGCGGCACAGAATGCAGCACTCCTTCACAAGGATTTGACATATATGGACCTCCCGCGTTCTCAGATTGATGTTCTCATACAACACGGTATAGAACACAACGACCAACTCTACGTGCCGCAGAAGTATGGTGATCCTGGAATTGCAAACTATACACCTGGGCCGTGGATGCAGTATCCAATAACAAACGAGGATGGCACCGTTCTACAAATTGATGGCTGGTTTGAATTCATGCCGATGCATCCGTCTGATGTGGCACATCTTTGGGCAATGTCCATGGATGATGCTGATCAAGACCGTGCTAAACAGATTGCCAAAAAGACGGGATCAAAATTTGATATTAACGCATGGCATCACACTAAGGATAGTGGTGGTCGCGATGGCGGGTGGTTAGCGTATATGCGAGGCGATTATCCTGAATATCCTGAAGCGATTCTTAACCACAACCTCTCCCAAGTTGAACAACGCCTCAACTACATGGAAAATGACGAGGAAGATCCAGCAGGATACGGAGACGCTTATTTCCAGAGACGCAACCCTGTTACCTGTGAAGGACTTGTTCAGC
Organism: Candidatus Poribacteria bacterium; assembly: GCA_028818705.1. Classification (GTDB taxonomy): domain Bacteria; phylum Poribacteria; class WGA-4E; order WGA-4E; family WGA-3G; genus WGA-3G. The sequence goes on along the minus strand of JAPPNJ010000018.1, from coordinate 2,968 downwards.
TCACGTGTGGCGGTCCTTTACCTCACTACAATGGTGGATTGTTTGTGACGCGGGTGCGGCACTTCGATCCACAAGAGAAACGACCCGGACTTCCACCGGATGTCGGTGCGTTGGTTACCAAGCTGACAGCGGATACAACGGAGTTGCAGCTTGTCAATCTTAATAAAACAACATCAAGAGAGGTAATTGTGCAGGCAGGTGCGATGGGTGAGCATAACTTCACTTCAGCACGCGTCAATACTGGTGAGGCGGTGCAAACGGTTCCAGTCAATGGCATGTATCTTCGCGTCCAACTGCCGCCGAACACAGAGATTGATTTGGAATTGGGGCTGGAACGTTTCGTGAATACGCCGTCATATAGGCAGCCGTGGTAAGAAGATATTTCGTTCTAATCTTGTGGTTCTACTTTGCTCTCCTGTTCAGTATGTGTGGCATCAGCATTATCCTCCCGTAGAGACTGCTGAAACAGGTTGATATGCTTATTACTGCTGCTTTGTTTGAAATGATACATAATAAAGGTCGCTAACCCGTAGGCATCAAGTCTATCTGCCAGGATCTTAAGAGCGAGTTCATAGATTTCGATACCAGTGAGTTCTAATCTACCGGCGCGCCAGGCACTGATTCTTTCGTTTTTGATGTGTTCTTCTTTTTCTTGCGCTGCGCTTGCTTGCTGAATCTGCTTTACCATCGTAGGGATATCTGGGGTATTACCCTGCAATTTGTGTCGCTCAGCAGTGTAATCGTACTCGCGCGGTTTACACTGTTTGAGAAACTGTTCTGTATATAATGGTCCAATCTTCTCGGTAAGTTCTTTAATTCCAAGTTTATAAACCTCAATATCTGTCATCTCTAAAACGTTCATTTTAACTCACCTCTTGTAACCATGTAGTCGGATTTTCAACCCGGATGTAAAGTCGCGTATGGTAGCGTTGCGCCCTTCTGAGTAATCTGTCATCGGTTGTAAGAAAGAGATCTGCCTCACCACTTTCAGCACAAGCAATATGCAAAGCATCCAATTTCTGGATGCCCAATGTCTCAAGTTGTAAACCTCTTGATACTTCACTTTCTCCAATCCGAATAGTCTGGTGTGCGAGAGTTAACCAAGTTCTAATTTGAGAGCGTTCTTCCAAATCTGGAGTTCGGTTAACTTCATTCAATAAAGCATCGCTGGCAATCCAGGACCAATCCCTTCTGGAAAAGTAAGCGAGGATCCGTCTAATAGTTTCGGCTTCTTGAATAATCCGATCCTGGATTGGTGGATCAAAAAGTCGGCTCAAACAACATGTATCAAGATAAATTTTCCAGAACTGCAAATCGGTCTTCACACGAATATCAAGACTCCACTCAATAATATTCTATTTCACGTTGAATGTAATATGAGGTAGTCCGCTCTACTGAATTAGCATACCACAACAAGGTGACGGATATCAAGGAAAAGATTAGTCTCAAGTTCAATCACGTCTGCTCAATGCGTTTCTTATACAGGCAAAATCGTAAACCATGCCAGTGAAAAGCTGCGTTAGGCCCAGCGTTCAACGACGACTTTCTTCTGTGTGAAGAAATCTACAGCATCCCAACTCTGACCGTGGAGGTCTCCGAAGAAACTATCTTTCCAGCCGCTGAAGGGGAAGAACGCCATCGGGGCAGCGACACCGATGTTAATGCCGATGTTTCCGATTTCTGCTTCATAACGGAACTTCCGGGCAGATGCGCCACTACTCGTAAAGAGACACGCCATATTGCCGTAGCTGCCGCTATTGATGAGTTCAATCGCATCGTCAATCGTTTCCACATGGATAAGCCCCAAAACGGGTCCGAAAATTTCGGTCTTGGCAATCTCGCCTTCCGGGTTAAGACCGTTGAGGATCGTTGGGCGGATGAAATTACCGTTTTCACCACCGGAGATACTTGGATACCGACCATCAACAAGGAGCTGGGCGCCTTCCTCTGTGCCTGCCTGAATTAACCCTTCAATTCGCGCTTTACTTTCGGTGGTAATAACCGGTCCCATTTCAACCCCTTCCTCCAATCCGTTTCCGACAACTCGATCCGTGGCAGTGTCAGCGATGGCTTCTGTGAACCAGTTTCTTGCACCACCGACAGTGAATGCAAGCGATGCCGCAAGACACCGTTGACCGGCACACCCGAAAGCACTCTCCGCTGTAGCGTTCACAGTAAACTGCGGGTCAGCATCTGGAAGCACAATCAGTGGATTTTTCGCACCACCTTGGCACTGTACCCGCTTCCCATTCGCGGCAGCTTTCGCATAGATAGCTTTTGCGGTTGCAGTCGCACCGACAAAACTAATGCCGCGGATATCGGGGTGTGTTAAGATGGCATCTACAGTCTCCCGTCCGCCATTAACAAGGTTGACGACCCCCTTAGGCAATCCTGTCTGCTCAAGCAGTTGGAACACCTTTTGCATCGTGAGCGGTACTTTTTCGGAGGGTTTGACGATGTAGGTGTTGCCACAAGCGATTGCATAAGGTAAAAACCAGAAGGTAATCATCCCTGGGAAGTTAAAAGGCGCGATTGCAGCACATACGCCGACAGGTTGACGAATCATGAATTCATCAATACCGGTGGCAATATCCTCTAAGTTCGTGCCTTGCATGAGCGTCGGGATTCCGCACGCCACTTCGACGTTTTCGATAGCACGCCGCATTTCGCCTTTTGCCTCGTCAAGCGTCTTCCCACACTCCAAGGTAATCGTTCGCGCGATGTCGTCAATATTTTCTTCCAAAAGATTTTTCAAAGCAAAGAGGTATTGAACGCGTTGAACGGGCGGGGTACGTCGCCATTCGTGGAGTGCTTCGGCAGCAGCGGTGGCAGCTTGATACACATCTTCAGCGGGTGAAAGCGGGACTTGTGCCAGGACTTCCCCGGTTGCTGGATTCGTAACGTCAAGCAGTTCATCCGTCGCTGATTTTTGCCACGTGCTATCAATATAGTTTGATAGGGGTGTTTG
>JAPPNJ010000117.1 GCA_028818705.1 Candidatus Poribacteria bacterium | reverse complement strand
TTTCGCCAAATTTCAACAACGTTAGTTATAATTGAGGAAGAGGTGGGAGACCTCAGGGGCTGGGTCACCCGGTTTCCCCTACGAGCGACAAGTGTAAACTTATTTTTGGAATTTACTATAATAGACCAATGTAAGGCAATGAGAAAAAGCGAAAAAAAAACCCAGTAAACAGTCTGCTCTTTTCTCGCGCGTGCCGACAACATAGCACGGAGGAGAGCGGCTCGTTTACCAGGGTTCAAACAAATTAAACTTGCTTCGTATCAAAGATGTTTATTCACATTCCCTCATCCGCTCTACTCAAAAGTGGACCGAATGATGGTGATGGATATTAAATGTAGTCGTGTTAAGCATTTTTCGGTACCGTTTGCAAGCCAAAATTTGCTACTAAAAAGTTAGTGACTTTAATTTACACTTAATGATATTATACCCTATGGAATGGTAAATGTCAAATTTTAAAAAAAGGCTACCCAATAACGCTATGAGAATTAAACCTATTTTCATCATCGCAATACTTGGTGTACTGCTATCGGTACTCCTATGCGGCATCTATTTCCAGTTCACTTACTTTGAACCAGACACTGTCTCGTATCTATTCCAAGCGAAGTTGTTTGCTGAGGGTAAACTCTCAGTGCCCGCACCCCCCGAACATGGGTTCTCTTCTTCGCCACATATTAATGTTCTAAACGGTAAATGGTATTCAAAATACCCATTCGGAAACGCTTTGATGCTAATGTTCGGTGTATTTATCAACGCACCATGGCTGATCCCCGCACTCGCAACAGGCGGTGCGCTACTATTTCTCTACCTTTTTGTGAAAGAGATATATGGGGACATCCATAACGGCATCGCACTCATCGCCGCGGTGCTTGGACTCATTTCACCAGCGACACTCGGTATGGGGTCAACGTGGTTCAGTGAACCGGTCAGTCGTTTCTACCTCGCACTCTTCCTGTTTGCGCTGCTTAAGACGTTAAACTGCAAAAGCGATGCACCGCGTCTCGCGCGGATCGGCTATCCACTGCTTTCAGGGTTCGCCTTGGGATATGCTTTCAATACGCGTCCACTCTCCGCTGTGGTCTTTGGCGTTGTCGCTGGAGGGTTAACAGTCTATCATCTTTTCTCACAACGGCAGCATCGGCAAGTACTACTCGGCACGATAAAACGCTTCGGATTCTTCTTTATTCCATTTGTCGTCCTGCTGGGTATATGTATGGCGTGGAACGCACATTTCACGGAAGATCCGTTCATGTTCACGCACACGGTTGCGCAGCCTTATGATAAAATCGGGTTCGGTCCTCGGACAGAAGGCTACGTACCCGATATTGAAGGGGCACGTATTTTCACACCCGCATGGGCAATCGAAAGGACATGGCGACACATCCTCCCGTGCATCAGTTTCAACGCGCTCGGCTGGGGGAGTTATCACCACCATTTGTTGAGAGATGCCGAATTATCTTTGACATGGCTGATCGCTTTCGTCCCGTTAATTCTGCCGTGGTACTTGTTATTTGTTCCGTTTTTCCACCCCTCTCGGAACAGATACGATGTGTTCTGTCTGACCCTGCTTGTTGCGAACCTGTTGCTTTACGCTTTTTTCTATTTTGAGGGTTCAACATGGGGGTACACGCCCGTAAACGCCCGCTATTACACAGAATCGACATTCCTCGGCTTCATCCCCTTGGTAGCACGTGGGATGTTTATCTGCTATGAGCGTTTCAAACTGCGTGAGAGGCGTGGACTTGCGTTGGCTGTCGGCGTGTGCCTATTGTTGTTGAGTGTCAACACGGTATGGAGTTATGTCCGCATCGGGGAAAGATACCAGAATTGGGGGCATGTCTATCAGAAGTTACCACCGATGGTAGCGGACCAAAACATTCACAACGCTGTTATTTTTGTGTCTCGACACCGAGGCGCGCCGATTGGCGATTATCCGTTTAAGAGTCTCCAAGAGGCGGACATCGTCTATTTTAAACTCGGGCCCGCACCTCGATGGAAACTAACAAACAGCGACTGGGAAAACGTTTACGCGCAATATTTCACCGGTAGAAGTGCGTATCTATATGTACCGGGTGAGAACAGTTTGGAACGATTGAGATAGAGATGGACCTTGCTTACCAAAACGAGGTTGGGTTTTATGATGTAACTTTGCCTCGTCAGTGGTGAGAGCCTACATTACCTGTTCCAAAATAACGATGTCCCCGGGATTCCACGATTGCGCGATGATGTAAAGTTTACCATCAATCTTGCGAATCACGGCACCGTGCAGATGCTGGAAAGTCTCCACACCCAACTCTTCTTTTAGCATAACGGTTGAGACGAGGTTGTTTCCTTCCAGTATGTAGAGCGGCGCGCCTTTCTCTTTATTGGGTCCGAAGAGACACGCAACCACAGCATATCCCGCCTCGTAATCAATACTACACGGGAACGAGCCTTTGATCAACGGCAGTGTTTCCAGATAGGTGCCATCCGGTGAATAGCGTTCAATTTCCGCATTTGCCCGATCGGAGGCGTCCAATCGGTTTGTGCCATAAGGCACCGTAATGTGATGCCCGGTCCCGAATTGTCCGGGTTCATCGCCTTTGCCGCCGAATGCCAACGGATACCAACTCGCCTTAAGCGGTTCAAGACTCGTGAGTTTCGCACCCAAGATGTAATCTAAATCAGAGTAACCGGTCGTAACGTAAAGCATGCCATCGACGTGCGTTACCCCCGTCGGGACAAACTTTCCACCTTCACTAAAATAGGTATTGACCGCCTGATGCTTGAAATCCGTCATCGCGTCTGGGGCTTCCAATGTATGCACGAGCTTCCCATCCATCGTCGTCGTGAAAATTTTGCCGACATCGTTTGCCGGGAAAGAGAGGTAAGGTGTACCACCGGATGTTGTCCAGGCAGTTACATAGTGCGCATTGGCTTTTTTCAACGCAGCGGGAGTCTCAATCAGCCGTGTCGTTTTCAGGTCGGCACTGATTTGGATAATACCGACTTCAGGCAGTGCAAAGTAGGTTTCGCCTTTGCTTTCCCGCCGGTCCACGTCAAACCCACCGTGTGCGTTATCAATTGCAGCGACGACTTCCACTGGAAAATGGTCACGCATATAAAGGACTTTGAACTTAAGCGCGCCTTGTCCACTGGTGAGTTTTGTATCCGGTGCTTTCTCGTGATGTGCGACGAACTGAAACCCTTCTTTCTCCGCTGGTGGGTGTTCTGTCACGTGTGCAGAAGCGTGCCCGATTACAAAGGTAACAGCGACAATTAAATAGAAAGCTTGTCTCATTCTTAAATTTCCTCTCTATGCTTGTATCATCGCTCGAAATTTTTGGGTAAATTCGCAGCTACGCGCAATACTCGCTATATCTTCCATCTTATATTGGACAACCAGCGGACCAAAAAAATCGATCTCCTTCAAACCTCGCGCAAACGTCTCGAAATCGAAAACGCCGCCACCGGGTTCACCACGGTTGCTCCCCGATACGTGGACATCACCAAGGCACGCCTTCATAGCGTGTGCCGCTGCGTGTGGCTCCGCACCATCGTTGAAAAGGTGATACGTATCGCACGTCAGATAGACGGGCAATCCTGTGTCCTCAATGAATTGAATACCTTCGCGATAGTTATCGAGCGGACATCCCTTCTCAAACTCAAGCGCGATCTTCATTCCGTTTTCACGGCAGGGGTCTACCATCTGAGATAAGTTATCGGCGAGCGCGTCCAGAGACGCTTCTCGTGAGACACCCTCCGATGGGTTCACCCACACACCGATGACATCGGCGTTGAATCGACGGGCGACTCCAAGCACAATCTCAAAGTGTTGCAACGCCTCGGCTTTTCGGGTGGGGGTTGTCAGAATATGATTGCCGAAACCAATTGTTGGCGCGACAAGCCCATGTTTTTCGGCAAGGGTCACCGCGTCGTCTATCTCCGCCGTGGAAAGTTCACCGAGAAACCCAGAATGTACAGGAATATTGATACCTTCGTAGCCTGCCTCGGCGACAAGATCAAAAATCTCGGCACGCGTAAACCTGCCTAATGTACCAGCATAAGGATCGTAACAGATAGTCAGCATTTTTCCTCTTTTGGCTCCGTCTCTTTTGATAATGGGTACGGATCTTCTTTTGTCAGTTCACCATTAGGGAGTTCATAATAGAGATGTCCGTTAAAATCATACACGTTTGGAATCCCTTTTTTTCGGTTTTCTTCCTGCACTCTTTTGACAGCGCGATTACCAATCCGCAAGAATTTACGTGCCCGCTCATGGGTTTCAAGGCTTAATTTGTCGTTGCGCATTATGCACCTCCATTGCGAATGTCTCGCATAAACAGTTCAAAAAAATCTTCATTTATTACCTTAACCTGATTGCCTTTACCAATTGCGGTTTCCTGAAAATGTTCAGTAGAATTGTAGAACAGATGCCACTCATCCACTAAATTTCTATAGGTATACCAAAAGTTATGCTTGCTCCGATAAAACCGACGCATGACATCTTCCGTTGGTACATGGTGTCCACCTGCCTGCACACGATTCCGCACACGAGCAACGCTTGTTTCAGAGGACTTGAGGAAAATGAAGACGATGGTGACCGTGTAACCCGCACTTTTCAATCGATCAATAATCCGCGCAAATCCCTTTCCTGAAAGCGTCACCTCCACAATGAAATCTGTCCCCGCTTCAATCAACGCGTGGATTTCTCGTATGAAGAGTCGTCCAGCTTGGATTTTGACGCTGTCCATCTCCTCCGGACGGGATACCAATCTTTCGGCGATTGCATCGGCACCGATATATACAGAAACCTCTGAATTGCGGAGATATTCAGCTGCAAAAGTCGTTTTGCCGGACCCGTTTGGACCGGCAATAACTATCACATTTTTTAACAAGGTTTTGCCTCTCTAATGTCACTTCTTGTTCAGGCAACACTGCTTATACTTCCGACCGCTACCACACGGACACGGCGAGTTCCGTCCGATTTTCTGTGAGGCTTGTGCGGCTATCGGCGTATTAACTTGTGCTTTTTCTTCCCGACGCTGCCGTAGGATAGGTATGATACTGTTCGCGGGTCGTCCTGCCTGTAGCGCAGCAGCCATCATCTTCATCGGTTCGTCAATATGATTGAAAAACTGCTTATAGCCAGCGCAGAGGTAGTTCAAACCATCTTCACCCGTAGGCGTTTTGATAAAACGGTTTTTCGGACAGCCGCCATTACAGACAAACTTCACTTCGCAGCTGCGGCAGTATTCGGGGAGCGTGTCCCGCTTATCGGTGCCGAATTTGCGTTGGAACGTTGAATCCACCATCTCCGCGATAGTGTTCTCTTCAATATTTCCGACGTGGTAGTCAGGCGTAACGAAATGGTCACAGGAGTAGAGATCGCCGTTATGCTCAATTGCGAGTGCGTCGCCGCAGGTTTCATTGAAGACACAGAGACTGGGGTTATAGCCCAACCACGCCTCCAACGCAACATCGAAAATCTGGACAAAAATTCTACCGATGTCATTCACTACCCATTCATCGAAAATCGCACAAAGGAATTTACCATACTGACGCGCCGTGACAGAACGCGGGGACACATTCTTCCCACCGAAATTCTCAACCGCAGGGATAAACTGCATAAACTCCGCACCAAGCTCTTTGAAGTAATCATAGACCTCCTTCGGATACTCAGCGTTGTGTTTATTCACAACACACAGAATATTATAGTCAACTTTGTGCTGCTGTAAGATACGTAAACCACGGATAACCTGTTCGGACGACGGACGACCGCGTTTATCGTAGCGATATTTATCATGAGTCTCTGGCGGTCCATCGATGCTCACGCCGATCAAGAATTTGTTACGTTTGAAAAATTCGCCCCATTCATCGTCAAGGAGTGTCGCGTTCGTCTGAAACGAATTCTGGATCTGCATGCCCGGACGGCGGTATTTCTGCTGGTATCGGATCGCTTGACGGAAGAAGTCTACACCCATCAGTGTGGGTTCGCCGCCTTGCCATGCGAACGTAACTTCATTAACTTCTTGTGCTTCGATATACTGCTTAACGTAATTCTCCAAGACTGCGTCATCCATCCGGAACGATCGCGTTTCCGGGTAGAGTTTTTCTTTATCAAGATAGAAGCAGTATTCACAATCCAGATTACATATTGGCCCGATCGGCTTCGTCATCACATGAAATGCGCGCGGTGTGTTGTGTTGAACCATCTGATTGTCCTCTTTTTGCTTGACCTCATAGCGTAGACTCCAAAGATGTCATAAAGTTTAGCATATCTCACGCGAATCTACAAGAAAAAAACGAGGATTCGTTTTGATTGCCAAACTACTACACACGAGATCCTTTTGGAAAAAAAAGAGATGTGATATAATACATCGCATGAACGGAGTATAGGGAACCTGTTATACTGTTGTTATTATTTGTTTCAAGAAAATTTTGAACATGGAGGCGTTAAAATGAAATTACTAACCTCAAGTATTGTGTTACTCTTATGTCTTTGTGCCGTTTCATCGTGGTCACTCGAAGAGGATGACCCAGCGATTGTTGGCGTGTGGCTCTTTGAAGGCGATGCTAAAGATGCATCAGGCAACGGCAATGATGGAAAGATTGTCGGCAATTTTAAATTTGAAAACGGTAAATTTGGGAAGGCAGTCCTCGCTGGAGGCGGTGGCAGTATTGATGTCCAAGATTCAAAAAGCATCCAGAGCGTCAGTGACGAATTGACTGTGGCTGCTTGGTTCCGAGTAGATGCCGACTCAGATACAGGGGTCAGGAAAAATGGTGCCTATTTGCTGGAAGATCAGTCTGCTGGCGAACCAATACCTGACGGTTTCTCTTTCAGGGTTTGGACAGATGCAGGTATCACCCCTGGGTTCTATGGCAAAACAGAACTGGAACAGGGAAAGTGGCACCATGTTGCAGGGACGTACGACGGCTTAAATGTTGAGATGTACGTTGATGGTGAGCCGGAAAGTAAAAAAGGCGCGTTGTCGGATGCCAAGGCAGATTGGAAACCGGAGTGGAACGGTAAGGTCGCTGCGGGTCAGGTTTTGCAGCTCAAATTCGGTCCAGAGTCCTTTACTGGTGGTATTGACGAGATTGTGATTCTCAGCCGTGCCCTTGAGGCAGATGAGATTCAGCAGCTCCTGAACGGTTGGGAGGATGCTTTCGCCGTTGAGCCGGAAGGAAAATTGGCAACAGCGTGGGGAAGAGTGAAGGCTGCCCGATAATTTCGTTGATGAAGTGAATTTATTTTCATTGTGCGGGGATATGCTCAAGCACAGTCCTCGCACAATATCTTAAGCATCTCGTCCATGCTTCCCTTAACCTACCTAAAAAAGAAACGCTCAGTTATCAAAATAACGAAATCTGGGAATCTACCACCTCCTTGTCGAAGGCGAGAATTTTTTTTATCTTGCCCGGCTGCGCCCAATTACACTTCCCCGCACCATTGAGTTGTCGCAACAGAGTCGGAATCTCCGGATGCTCAAGCGCGGTCTTGATTCGTTGTGCTTCACGTTCAGACCAAAACGGAATGAACGCGTGCATTGCCTGGTTCCCTTGCCACATCTGACCCTCTACACTGCTCAACACGACCGGTGTAAAATCGCTTTTCCCGTACGCCTGCCAAATTACTTTGAAAGGCGCGAATGCATAAGGACCAACACCCAGTAGTGCCCACCAATTGCCTTTATTGATAGCAGATCGGAGGAGCGTTCCTTTGCGGGCTTGTAGCACATCTTGAGCGTTTTGAAGATATTCTTTTAAAGTATCCCACTGTCCAATTTGATCCCATGTAAGCGGCTTTCCTGTTTGCGGATCGTACGGCAACAGGATCCACTTGTGGGGTAATGATGTGTTTTGCCGCCATATCTCCTTTGTTGCGAGCGGGTATAAAAACTGCTCGGGGAGATGTGGCGGTTTGCGATCAAAGATAAAGACGCTATTTGCCCCACACGTATTCACACCCTGTCGCGGTTTTTGTTCTGGTGCCAGTCTAATTTCAAGCGTTGTGCCTATATTCAATTCATCAAGATCTCTCACAATCCGCCACGGATCTGTCGGGTTTTTGAGCGGCAGTGCCTTATGTTCAACCCATTCGCCGTCCAACTCCTTGAAATACGAGATTGGGAAATCTTGTGGTGTGTCTCCTTGAAATTTCGCGCAACAATAGGATGTGCCAACGCCGTCAAACACTTTCGTCGATGTGAATTCATAAACCGTGTCTACGGCAAAATCCCGACGGGAATCAACGCCGTTACGAGAGCCTCTGGCACTGTAATTCCGAAATCCGCTATGGGCACCGTCGCCAAAAAAGAGAGAAGTGGGCAGATAGAAATATCCAACGCCATTCTTTTTAAGCAGTCTTCCCAAAGCTACCTTCAGCACCAGTGCCGCTATGTCAGTTCGGGAGGAACCGAGAAGTGTTTTCTGTCTATCTGGCACGAGTTCTTCTTCAAGGAAAAAGGGTTTTACACGCGCTTTATATGCTGTCGGTAAATCTCCAAAGTTAGCCCACGGCGGATTCCCGACGAGAATGTCGTATCTCCCCGCATGCGTCTCCGTAATAACATCTTGGCAGAAGATTTGAGAGGTCGGAAAGTCTATGCCAAATTCTCGCTGGACGTTTTCCCTGAACCGTTCAAGATGTGACGGGACAATCTCAATAAGCGTCAGTCGTGACAGGCGTTCAGGCGTAATAGGAACGCCTTTTTGTCTTGCAATATGGAGCATTGCAAGCGGAAACGCACCCGCTCCAGCAGTCGGGTCGCAGATATGTGCACCCTCAAGCCATGCCTCAAAGATGCCCCATCTATTAATGAGCCACTCTGCCCATTTCAAAGGTGTAAAAACCTGTCCAATCTGTTTTTTCATTTGGTTAAAGAATAATCCAAGTTGTCAGTTTGTAGCATAGGCTGTTAGCCTGTGCCTAAATAAGCGCAACTATAGGTGTTGATTTGGGGATCCTCCAGGCCCGGTAGGTTCGGTTTCCCAACCGAACCGGATACTCCGCGAAAACCTTGATGACTTCAAAAGCCCTCTTCAGTCCCGTAGGGTTTATTTGCTTGGGTGTTTCTTCACAATGTTTATAGCAGTGTGTGCCCAAAAAGACCTAAGCCCTGTAAGGGCGGCATATATAGAGAGACGGCTATAAAATGCTATGAAAAATCCCTAAATTGACACCTATGGTGCCTAAATAAGCGCAACCTAACAGGATACGCTACAAAATACCGCAAATAATGAGCTTTTTTTACTGGAAAACACTACCTGTATACTCAAGGTTTTGTAAGTAAAAACTTGGGTTAAAGGATACCTATTATTCTTCCTTTTTGCAACAATTATCTTGAAATTTGAATCGTTTTGAATTATAATGAGTTCGCAGTTATGGAACCAACGATCTGTCGCCATTCCAATCGGTAAAACGCATAAAGATTTAAGCGGACAGGTGATAAATCATCTTACTACGAGCAGGTACACCTTGCGAATATGTGTGTTTCTCAAAGGTTTCTATGTGGTTTGTAGTAGCGTAATTCTGCGGCGTACTCGCCCAAATGCGACGTGCATTATTGCGCGTTGTGTAAATCCTGACTTATTAAGGTATAAAATAGAGGGTAGTGATGTCATATCAAACAATAATCAACAAATATCGGCAGAATATCTACAGTATCCAAGCCGAGCCAAATGCAACCGCAGAGCTCTCCCTTCATACATATCTTCAAGACTTCCTTGAAGAAACAGCAGATTTTTTAGGGCATGACGTCACAATTATTCATGAGCCCCGAAAACTTGATATTGGCAGACCAGATTTTGTTGTACAGGATGGGTTATTACATGTCGGTTATGTGGAAGCCGAAGCATTTGAGACAGATCTGGACAGACTCACAGGACACGCCAAAACACAGAACGATCGATTCATCGAAAACCTTGATAACTTTGTGCTCACCAATTTTGTCGAGTTTCAGTTGTACACGGAGGGTACGCTTCGCGCAAAGGCAAGCCTCACAGGAACACAAGAGAACGACGAAAAATTGGAAACGCTGCTTGATCGGTTTTTGGGCGCGCACCCAATATCTCTTGCAACCTCAGAGGCACTCGCAAATTACCTTGCCCGTCGTACACGCGAACTCCGGACCCAAATTGAAAGGGTCTTATGTGATCAACAGAGCGAAACTTATAGCATGTTTAAAGCGTTTCAAAAATTGCTTCTCTCAACACTCACTCCCGATGAGTTCGCTGATATGTACGCGCAAACACTAACTTATGGTTTATTCGCTGCACGATGCACTTTACCCAACGGTACTAACTTCTCGCGGCAAACCGCCAATGAAATTCTCCCACGTTCAAATCCGTTTTTGAGAAGACTTTTCCATCAGATTATTTCACCTGACCTTGATAGCCTTGATAGTAACGTCACTTGGATTTTAGACGATATAGCGAGTCTTCTGCGAAATGTTCCGACCGAAATGCTCCGTACTGCTTTTGATGCACAAACACATATTGAAGATCCGACTATTCACTTCTACGAAACATTTCTCAAAGAATATGATGCTGAACGACGAATCGATCGCGGTGTATACTTCACAAGATCGCCTATCATCTCCTACATTGTTCGTTCCGTTGATATCCTACTCAAAACTAAACTTGGAAAGGTAGATGGTCTCGCTGATAATACTGCCTTTGTCTTGGACCCCGCGACCGGCACTGGAGGCTTTCTTCTTGAAACTCTTAGGCATATCTATCAGTACATCACAAACACATACGGTAGTGGATATTGGCAGCAATACGTAAACGGTAAATTGGTAAAGAGGCTCTCCGGTTTTGAGATCTTAATAGCCTCCTATACAATTGCACATCTTAAGTTGAGTCTATTTCTTCAAGACCAAGGTTGGGATCCTACAGACAGTGAACGGCTTCCTATCTACCTCACAAACACGCTTGAAGAAGCACAGGAAAAGGAAACAATCCCTTTTGCGGGGTTTATCACTGAAGAAGCGAACGCCGCAGTGAAAATCAAAAGGGAAACACCTATCCTTGCTATCATCGGAAATCCGCCATGGCCGAGAAAGTCCGCTAATCCAAGCCGTCGTAAAGGCAGTAAGTTAACTTTTATTGGAGATCTCATTGAAGATTACAAGTGGGTAGATGGAAAGCGTTTTAACAGTAAAGAGAACACTCAACCTCTTCAGGCTGATTACGTAAAATTTATCCGCTGGGCACAATGGCGTATTGAAAAAAACGGTGAAGGCGTTATTGGTTATGTTGTAAGAGATAGTTTCCTTAACGGTGAAGCTTTTCGCGGTATGCGGCAGAGTCTGATAAATAGTTTCAACATCATTTATCTGTTCAACATGCACGGTAATCCCTTCGCAAAAGAAGCCGTTCCAGATGGGGAAAAAGATGAAAATGTTTTTGAAATTCAGCAGGGCGTATCAATTTTGTTGTGTGTGAAGAAACGCGATGATTTAACACCAGCAAAAGTTTATTACGCCGATATGTGGGGGACCCGCAAGGAAAAATATCAAACGCTTTTAGATACCGACGTTCAAAATACAGATTGGGAAAAACTACGACCGAAATCACCGCTCTACCTTTTTGTACCACGACGAATTGAGCAAAAGCGTGAAAAAGAATACAAAAAAGGATGGACAATCTCTGATATTTTTTCACAAGGTTTGACTGGACTTTTCACTGGACAAGATAAATTGGCAATTCAACGGACATCGGAATTGGCACGCAATATTGTAAATGACTTTGTATCCCTCTCCGAGACTGAAATTCGACAAAAACACAAATTAGATCAAAAAGATAAAAAAGATTGGACAGTCAAAGCAGCTCAATCAGACCTCAAAAACCTGTCCACTACTGAAGAGCACATTAAACCTATCTGTTATCGTCCATTTGACACTCAATTTACCTGCTACACTGGAAAGTCGTCAGGTTTTCACAATAGACCTCGTCCTGATATTATGCGTCACCTTCTTGCTGGTGATAACCTTGCACTTTGTGTCTGTAAGATTGTCACGAGATCGGTCTGGCAACATGCTTTGGTAACCAATCAAATTACCGAAAAGAATTATGTCTCAAACGGGAGAAGTGAATCTGGCTATGTCTTCCCACTATATCTGTATCCTGATGCGAATGAACTCAATTTGTCTTCGGAACGCCCTCTTAATTTAAAGCCTGAATTTCTCAAAGCACTGTCAAAGAAACTAGTGCTGTGTCAATCGTTTGTTGCTGGATAGAGTCTCCTGAGTTTGATGCGTG
>JAPPNJ010000074.1 GCA_028818705.1 Candidatus Poribacteria bacterium | reverse complement strand
GATCTATTGGGGTTACGCCTCGTGAGGGTTCAAGTCCCTCCTCGCCCATAGTCGTAAGTTTTAGTCAGGACAGTAGTTTATAGCAGGAAGCATTTCTAAGGCAATAATTCTCTCTTAAGTTCCATTTTTCGAGTTTGGTAGTACTTAATAGCCGAAATTTTTTGTTTTTTAAGTATTGCGAAATTTTTCTATGGCTGTAAACGTGGCATCTATTCTATGGCTGTAAACGTGGCATCTATAGTAAAACCTAAAAATAAATAGACATTCTTCCCTACCCTGGTAGGGTTTTTGCTGGAGGTCTTTGCAATGTAATACAAGGAATGGAAATGTAAAGCAAAGACAAATTTTGTCCGTAAATCAACGGTATGAATGCCTTAATGGCATTCCCCGGGACAAAATTTGGTCTATTCCCAGACCAAATCCGGTGTTTCTGCGAATTTCTTCAGGGTTTCTAACCTCGCCGGTGCAGAGTGTCCAATTAATGCTAAACTTTACTATAGTTAACTTGGTAGGATGAAATGGAAAGCGAACTGTGATTTAAAGTATCGAGGCTTTGTAGTCTCGACATGAGGACAAAAGATTTGAAAGTTCAAATTGAAAGGTTGGATGCCACGCGAGTTCGTCTGGACATAGAGGTTCCTTCTGAAGATGTTAACGCAGCGTTGGCAGAAACTTATGAGACATTGCGTTCGCAAGTCTCTATACCTGGTTTTCGCAAAGGACGCGTCCCTGTAGCAATCCTTAAATCTCGATTCCCTGAGTATGTCAGCACGGAAGCTGTCCGATACCTCGTCGCTCCTGCTTACGAAGAAGCAATTGATAGAGAAAGACTAAATCCACTTGCCCAACCTACTTTTGCCCCTCCGCTCAATGAATTACAGGTTAAAGAAAATGAAACATTTGCATTTTCAGCCACGGTGGATATCCGCCCCAGTATCAGTCTCCCGAATTACGATGAACTCGTAGCAGATAAAAGTCCTGTTGATGTGCCTCGCGAAGACGTTGATGCCTATATTACACGGTTACAGGAGCAATCTGCGACTTATGAACCTCTTGATGTTGAACGTCCAGTAGAGGAAAATGACTGCGTACGTGTCGACTGGGAATGTGTACGCAATGGTGAACGCATAGACACTGAATCGCGACAAGACGTTGACATAGAACTCGGCATCGCTGCAATACACGAGAAACTTGAACACGCCCTGCTTGGAATGCAAATTGGGGATACAAAATCTGTGGATATTGAGTTTCCAGCAGAGCACAATCTCGCTGAACTTGCTGGTAAATCTGCTCAATATGAAGTTACGCTGCATGCCATCACGCAAAAACAACTTCCTGATTTAGATGATGAGTTCGCGAAGGATCTTGGATATGAGAGTTATTCTCAGCTTTATGGGTTAATATGGAATAATCTTGTTGAAGAGGAGACAAGCCTACAGGTCGACAAGCAGAAAGCAGAATTGTTGGAGCAGCTCATTGAAAAAATTGATATTGCCATTCCTGAGCCGTTGGTGGATCAGTATGTGCAAAACACCCTTCAGAATGTCACACGGCAGTTAGAAAATGAACATAGAACGCCAGAAGAGGCTGGGATTGACATGGATACGCTGCCCGCTGAATTGCGGAAGGATGTCATTCAACAGACGAAGCAATCCTGGATTTTTGAGACTATAGCCGAGAAGGAAGGTATTTCTGTATCTGATGATGAACTGGAGTATGAGATTCGGCGTGCTGCCGAGCAGCAAAATCGCGATGCTCAAAAATATGCTGCGCTCCTCAAATCAAGCAATCGATTAGAGGATTTCCGCGGGCAGCTGCAACACGAAAAAATCTATCAGTTCCTCATTAACCGTGCCTCTGCTAAACAGTCGCTGATAATTACTTGAGGATTTCCAGTAGCCTTCATCTCCTAATCAAAAACTATCGTAGCAAAACAAAATATATGAATCTGATACCTGTCGTCGTTGAACAGACAAGCCGGGGCGAACGGTCATACGATATTTATTCTCGCCTGCTTGAAGATCGTATTATCATGATTGGGACTCCCATTAATGATGATGCCGTTGCAAACATCGTAACAGCACAGATGCTTTTCCTTGAAGGAAAAGATCCAGATGCCGACATTGTGCTCTATATTAACACTCCCGGTGGTTCTGTTTCTGCCGGTTTGGCGATTTACGATACAATGCAATACATCAAAGCAGATGTACAAACTTGGTGTTTGGGGAGAGCCTATAGTATGGGGGCTATCTTGCTCGCTGCCGGTGCGCCAGGCAAACGCTATGCGCTACCACATGCGAAAGCACTTATTCATCAACCAATGGCGAACGGCATTGGTGGGCAAGCTTCAGATATCAGTATCCATGCGACGGAAATTTTACATGAGCGAGATCGGCTGTACGCTATTTTGGCCAAACATACCGGTCAAGACGTTGAGAAAATTGCCGCCGATGCCGACAGAGATTTTTATATGACTTCGGAACAGGCACTTGAATATGGCTTGGTTGATCAGGTTGTTACGCAACGTGCCGTCCAGCAGGATTAAAGCTTGATTCGGCTATTGGCCATTAGGGCGTTCGCTTCAAAAGCCGAAGCCATTTTTGGCAATTGGTAATTAGATAACTCGGAAACCTTTTTTTTGTTGCCAATTGCTAATTGCTAATTGCTAATTGCCAATAGAGGAGAAATCTGTATGTCACAATCCATCCATCGTGAGTTGTTCTGTTCTTTCTGCCAAAGGGATAGTACACAAGTTCGGCGCCTCCTACAAGGCAGGGAAGCAAATATTTGCGTTGAATGTATTGTCAGGCTGTCAGCATCTACTGCAGAAGATGCTGCTTGTGCATTTTGTAGGCGCGATAATACAGAGGTTGAAAGACTCTTTAATGGCGTTGGCGCGAATATTTGTGAAAAATGTCTTGCTGAGTGTATCACTGTTTGTAACGACATTCTCGCTCACCAGCCAGATGGTAGTTTTGATGTGTCGATGGAGGAAGATTCAGAGGAACACCACGGGGTTGGCAGCAGACAGCGTTCACGGGCAAAGGGTGTACAAGCCCGAGATGCTGCCAGCACAACGCATTCGGAAACACAAACGCAACAAGAGGCACTCGCACGACCGCCTACGCCTAAAGAAATAAAAGCAAAACTTGATGAATATGTAATAGGTCAAGAAGAAGCAAAAAAGAACTTATCTGTCTCTGTTTATAACCACTATAAACGCTTACATCATGGCGAAACTGCGGATGAAATTGAATTAGACAAGAGCAATATCTTGCTCATAGGTCCAACGGGTACAGGAAAAACACTACTCGCCCAAACGCTCGCTAAAGTTTTAGATGTTCCCTTTGCTATTACCGATGCAACAACATTGACCGAAGCTGGCTATGTTGGTGAGGATGTTGAAAATATCATCTTAAAATTGATACAGGCAGCGGATGGCGATGTTGCCCGCGCTGAAACGGGTATCATCTATATTGATGAAATTGACAAGATTACACGTAAGTCCGAGAACCCGTCGATTACCCGGGATGTCTCTGGTGAAGGTGTCCAGCAAGCATTGCTTAAAATTCTTGAAGGGACGACAGCGAATGTGCCGCCGCGCGGCGGTAGGAAGCATCCACACCAAGAGATGATTGAGGTGGATACCACCAAAGTGTTGTTTATCTGTGGTGGAACCTTTATCGGGTTGGAAAAGGCAATTAAGGACAGGCTCGGGAAACAGAGCATCGGCTTTGGTACTGCTATACAATCCAAAAATGAAACAAGGATTCATGAGATCCTCGCCCAGGTAACACCCAAGGATCTTATTAAATACGGTTTTATACCGGAATTAATTGGGCGACTGCCGATTGTCACAACCCTCCACGAGTTAGATGCCGCGGCGTTAATTCAGATTCTTACTGAGCCAAGGAACGCGCTTGTGAAACAATATAGCCATCTTTTGGCTTATGAGGGTGTGGAGTTCCAGGTGACCGATGCAGCGTTAACTGCTATCGCAGATGAAGTGATCGAACGAGAAACAGGGGCGCGCGGGTTGAGAGCGGTTTTTGAAAAAATTATGCTTGATACGCTCTATCATCTTCCTTCGCTTGAAGATGTCGAAGCCTGTCATATTACCGAAGACTCTGTGCGCAAGAGTGAACCACCGCAACTAATCTACAGAAAATCCGAAGAACTGAAAACTGCATAATAGTCGTCAGTTCGGATTGCTATGCAATCCTTTCGGTTATCAGTTATCGGTAGGAGGGCTTGACCCGCGTCAGTTGCTCTTAACTGGTAACCAACAACTGAAAGCCTGCGCAGCAGGCGAACCAGTAACCCAAAAGGATAAGAATCATGAACTCGACAGCAACGAAAGAATATGAAACGGTAAGTTTACCCGTTATCTATTTGCCTCCGGATTTTGACACGATCTTTCCGAGGACGAAATCTGTTTTAAATGTCGCTCGCAAAATGGGCGTTGCGGCAACGCATGCTGCGCTCCGTTCAAAGCGGCATGTACTTCTTCTCCACCAAAAAGTGGAGTTGGACGAAGGGGAAGAAGCAGCTCCCGAACACCTTCACGCTATTGGTGCTGTCGCGAATATCATTGAATCTTATGAACCTGGCGACGGCACTATCCGTATTGCTATTGCAGCCGAGCAACGCGCCATTGTCCTCCGTTATACCAAAGCTGATGACTTTCTAAAGGCGGACGTGCAAATTGTGCATGAGGAGATAGGCTTGGCGAGTACCTCTGAATCTCTCATGAAAGATGCAAGGAAACTTTTCAATAGTTACGCAAAAGCCCGACAGAAAGATCAAGGACAAGGCTCGCAGTCCCATGCATTAACCTCCGAAGAAGTCAAACGCGCTATTACGGAACAGGAAGAGCCTGGACATCTCGCCGATACGATCGCTGGATTTCTAAATCTCACAGCACCAGAACGTCAAGATGTCATTGATGAGCTTAACCCTATTAAGCGGCTCCAACTCATCATTCAGTACTTGAAGGAAGGGATGGAGCGGAATGAATTACGCGATGACATTCATAATCAGGTCCGCGAATCGATCCAGAAGACGCATCGCGAATTTTACCTGCAGGAACAAATGAAGGTTATCCAGAAGGAGCTCGGTCGCGATGATATCGCTGAAGTTGACGAGCTGCGAGAGCAGGTGAAAAACGCAGGGATGTCCGAAGAAGCGGAAGAGAAGGCACTCAAGGAACTTGATCGACTCTCACAGATTCCGCCGCAATCCGCTGAATCTGGAGTCATCCGGACCTATGTTGATTGGATACTCGCACTACCGTGGAAAGAGAGCACTGAACATCAACTCCATCTTCCTGAAGCTGAACGTATACTCGATGAGGACCATTATGGGTTGGAGAAGCCGAAAGAAAATGTACTTGAATATCTCGCTGTTTTGCAACTCGTCAAACATTTGAAGGGACCTATTATCTGTCTCGTCGGTCCGCCAGGTGTTGGAAAGACTTCACTCGGTAAATCGGTTGCTCGTGCCACCGGTAGAAAGTTCGTTAGAATGTCCCTCGGCGGGGTACGCGATGAGGCTGAAATTCGTGGGCACAGACGCACCTATATCGGCGCAATTCCGGGTCGAATTATCCAAGGGCTCCGAGATGTCAACTCAAAAAATCCGCTGTTTCTACTTGATGAGATTGATAAACTGAGTTCAGATTTTCGCGGAGACCCCGCATCAGCACTCCTTGAAGTTCTTGATCCAGAGCAGAATTCGACTTTCCGAGACCACTATATGGATATTGCGTTTGATCTCTCTGATGTCATGTTTATTACAACGGCTAACACCCGTGTCACGATTCCGCCGCCGCTCCAAGACCGTATGGAGATCATCGAATTGCCGGGTTACACCGATTTCGAGAAACATAATATCGCTACTTTCACACCCAATGGGCTTATACCCAAGCAGCTTGAGCGCCACGGGCTTTCATCCGATAACATTACTTTTACCGACGAAGCCATCTATGAGATGATCCACAAATACACGCGTGAGGCTGGTGTGCGAAGTCTCGAACGGACAATCACGACTGTCATGCGAAAGGTAGCGAAAGAAATTGTCACGGAAGAGAAACCTGACTTCAATATTGAAATAACGCCAGTGAATTTGAGCGACTATCTGGGGCCGGCGAAATGGACACGCACAAAAGCTGAAGAAAGCGATGAAGTTGGAGTCGCTACGGGGCTGGTATGGACGCAGATTGGTGGCGACATTGTTTCCGTTGAGGCGACAACAATGCCGGGCGAAGGCAAACTCAATATGACGGGGCAGCTGCAGGAAGTGATGCGTGAATCAGTCCAAACCGCTGTCGCATACATTCGATCCCGTGCGGATTCTTTTGGAATCTCTGAAAAGCAGTTTGAGAAGCAGGATATTCACATCCATATTCCAGAAGGTGCTGTACCGAAAGATGGTCCCTCAGCAGGTATCACTGTTGCTACTGCCATTCTCTCTGCCTTCACGGGAAAATCTGTTCGAAAAGATGTCGCTATGACCGGAGAGATTACGCTCCGTGGCAGAGTACTACCGATCGGTGGCTTAAAAGAGAAGGCGCTTGCCGCCTACCGTAACGGTATTTTCGACATCATCATTCCCGGAGAAAACGAGAAAGATGAAGTTGACATTCCTACCGAGATTCGGGAGGGAATCCGTTTCCACAAAGTCAACGATATGACGCAGGTCCTGGAACAGGCACTCAGGGAACCGATTGTGGAATCCGAAGTTCCTGTAGAAGTACCGGTTGTCTCCCAACCGCCTGTGTAGTTCTCAGGGCTATTTAGTTTTAAAAGTAGTAAGCACACACCGTGTGCCGTAACGGGTATGAAAAGTGCCTTTTATGTGTTTTTGCTTTACGCACGTCAACGCAAACGAAATGTGAAATCAAAAACTAAATGACCCTATGTAACTCCAGGGTTTCCTATTTGTTGTGGCGAAGAATAAAATTCTTTTAGAAACGCTATTAGGCTTATAGGGGCTGTAGAGAGAAAACTTAGAAATGATGGCAGCCTGCAACAACGGCGCAGGCGACTCTTGAGCGAAGTTATTATTAAACCAAGTATTTGATAGAACGCTTGCGAATCGTTAGTTAAAAAGATGCGATTGGACAAATTTCTACAGGTGAGCCGCCTCGTAAAACGACGAACCATTGCCAACACTCTCTGTAGCAGAGGGGCAGTTAGGGTCAACGGACACATCGCAAAAGCTGGGAAAATGCTCGCTATCGGTGATCTGATCCGTTTGACGCAGCCCGATGGAGAGGAAGTTGTTGAACCTGAATATGAGGTTCTTGAGCTGCCTTCGGGGAACGTCTCGCGTGCCCGTGCTACAACACTCTATCGCAAAATTAGCCTGTAGCCTCTATCTCTTGATGGTAATTAGCGGATAGCAATTAGGGCGTTCCGCTACGCTCTACTTATGGCAATTCGCAGATAGCAAGAAAAAAAGAGATTACGAGTTCCGAATGACCTCTTGCTAATAGCCAATCGCCAATTGCCAATTGCCAACTGACTCGATCAAGGGAGAGAACCGGGCAATGACTCGCGAAGATGTCCAAAGCCGACACGAAGCGGCAGAAACCCACCCAACAAGTACGTCATCCAATGTACGCACACCAAAGATTGGAGTGACGATGGGCGATGCAGCTGGCATCGGTCCCGAGATCATCGTCAAGGCACTCGCATGTAAAAGCATATATTCGGTGTGCCGACCGATCGTCATTGGTAGTCCAGATATTTTTCGGGAAGCGGTTGTTCGATTCACTCCCTCTAATGTCCCACAATTAAAACTCAATATCATCGAAACGCCGGCGCAAGCGATTGCAACACACGGGACAATTGATGTTTTGAGTGTCGCTTCGCTTTCTCCACAAGATATTTCCATCGGCACTATAGATGCCAGTGCTGGTGCTGCTGCTATCAAAGCGATTGAAACAGCGACACGTCTTGCGATAGGCGGTGAACTGGACGCTATTACAACCGCGCCGATCTGTAAAGCTTCTATACACCGCGCCGGAATGCCCTACCCTGGACACACAGAAATGCTTGCCGCGTTAACCAACACGCCCGATGCAGTGATGATGCTCTGTACGGCTGGTGCCCTGTTGTCCGAGCCTATTTTGGGTACAGCCCCTACCACACCAATCTACGATAGGGTCTCTCTTGCTGTCTCTTTTGTGACGAACCATATTGCCTTGGCTGATGTGCCAAAACACTTATCTGTACAACGAATCGCTGATGTTATTTGCATCACCCATCGTGCGCTGATGCGTAGCGGTATTTCTGATCCACGGCTCGTTGTTGCGGGACTGAACCCACACGCCGGTGAAGAGGGCATGTTCGGAAAAGAGGAGACGCAATTTATCTGTCCAGCCATTGAGCAGGTACAAGCCCAAGTCGGCAGAATAGACGGACCTCTTCCTGCCGATGCACTTTTTGTGAAAGCAGTACAAGGAGAATGGCACGCTGTTATTGCTATGTATCATGATCAGGGCAATATCCCGATAAAGCTTTTGGGCTTCGGTGAGATTGTAAATGTCACTTTGGGTTTACCGATAGTCCGCACGAGCGTTGACCACGGCACTGCGTTTGACATAGCTGGTAAAGGGCTTGCTAACGCAACGAGTCTGGTAGCAGCGCTAAGGTGTGCTTCACAACTTACAAAGTCCTAGGGTCACAAACTGTAAATTGTTATGAAAAAGACTTACATTTTTGTATTGATAGTTCTTGTACTCTATGCTGATTCAATGTCCATTGCGATAGGACAGACATATCCAGCGTCACCTCTAAGGATGCTTTCGATCACAGGGGATACGCTCACGGCGCGTTTTGAGTTACCAGAACTTCAGATAAAGACCCCTTCCCCTTCTCTTGAAGGCGATGCTGCAGATTTGGAAACCGAGATCCATTTTGCGGGTGCAGATCGGACGCTTGACGTAGGTAGGCCTCGACTCCCTATCTACGCCCAGTGCATCGGGATTCCTGTCGCTGGAACGCCGATTGTTACAGTCATTCAGGCGCGTCCAGAGGTAAGAAGTGTTGAGAATGTACGTGTCACACCCGACGATCCCATTTTTCCAACTTCGGTTTCTGCCCCTCGCCGTGCTTCGCAAGGGTTTTATCCCTCGAAACTCGTGGAGGTTATCCCCAGCGGCTTTGTACGTGATCAGCGCATCGCTAGCCTGCAAATCAACCCAGTGCAATACAATTCAGGGACAAAACAGTTGCGAATATTCACGTCTGTGACGTTCCGTATTAATTTTCCCTACGCTCCAGCAGCGGACGAAACATCTGTCGACAACACATTTTCTTCTGTTCAAAAACCTGTTCAAGGTGCCGGTCCCGTCTTTGAGGGCATGTTCCGGGATACATTGCGAAACTACGAGCAAGCGAAATTGTGGCGGAGTCAGCGGCGGATATCCTATAGCACCGCGCGTGGGAACAACATTCCTGGAGCACCAGCATTAACGGGTGCTAACACATACCGCTTTAAAATCCCGGTTATTAAAACAGATCTTTATCGCATTACTTATAATAACATTAAGGCTGCGGGTGTTGAACCAGAGGATATTAATCTTGATACACTTCAGTTGGAAAGCGGGGGACAGAAGCAGGGCGTTTACATCTTTGATGAAAATGAAAACGATGTTCTTGACACTGGTGAACAGATCGTCTTTTACGGACGTGCGTTGTCGGACAATAAATTTACTGATGAGAATGTCTATTGGCTCCTTTTTGCTTTGCGCGGAGAGCTTGCCGGAAATCTTGAGCCTTCCGGCGTGACGACGCGAGACGCGACACCACGTACGGAAAACTTGGTAGCACCAACCGCCTTTCTAACACGAGAACGTTTTGAACAAAATGTGCATCACGATACTTTGTCCGGTGTTGATGTTAAGTCTGAACTTGCTGATCACTATTTCTGGGTTTCCTTCCGTGGTGGAAATATTAACACGAGTCGAAAGGATTTCCCTATAGAATTGCCTATGGCAGTGCCGCGTCTTGAGGTCAATCGCAATGCACTCCTGCGTCTCAAGTTCCAAGGAGCTTCCCGCAGAGGGTCGGCACTCCACTTGGCACGAATCTCCTTCAATGGACTTCAACTTGGTAGGGTTGAGGAGTGGAAACGTCAAGCTTCGCAGATCGCAACCCGCAACATTCCACAGGCGCGTATCCATCATAACCAAGTGAATTTTATGCGTATTGATGCACTTGATGCGAATAAAACCCCCATAGGTTCCACCGATTTCTATCTGGATTGGTATGAACTCGATTATTGGCGGAACTTTCAGGGAAATACCAACCGCTTGGAATTTAATACGAATACCGAACCTCGCAACCGCGGTAAAGTCCAATATCGGGTTAGTAACATTTTCCAGGAAACGATAGATGTGTATCAGCTTGATGATAACGGCATTACGAGTAAACTCACTGGCGGTGAGGTCTCTCGGAGAGGTGCCAGTTATCAAATCCTCTTTGAGGATACCGTCAATCGACATACGCGCTATTTTGTCATAGGCCGTACCGCTTATCGCAGTATCAATGCCCTTGTTCCGACACCACCAACGTTGCTTCGGAACCCCGCCAATCAAGCCGACTACGTTGTCATAACACATCCGACCTTTACTCAGGCCATCCAGCCTCTTGTTGAGTTCCGACGTTCACAAGGTTTAACTGCTATGGTGGTTGATATTGGCGACATCTACAACGAATTTAGTGATGGTCTTTTTAACCCGCTCGCTATTCAAAAATTTCTCCGATATGTCTATAACAATTGGCAACAGCCTGTTCCTACTTATGTTGTTCTGATTGGGGATGCTCACTACGATTACAAGAGGGCTACCGTTGAACTTTATCGTCGAGATCCATCATTCCGAGGCACTTATAACCTCTATCCAATCTTCGTGCCGACGTTCCACGGTTGGTCGCCTGAAAGTGGTGAAACTGCTATGGATCAACGCTTCGTCAACGTCAGTGGTGATGATGCGCTGCCTGATATGCTAATTGGGAGACTCTCTGTTCAAAACCCTGAAGATCTCACAACTATGGTTGAGAAGATCATCAACTATGAAAA
This sequence comes from Candidatus Poribacteria bacterium, assembly GCA_028818705.1. Lineage (GTDB taxonomy): Bacteria > Poribacteria > WGA-4E > WGA-4E > WGA-3G > WGA-3G. Next base: position 75,090 of record JAPPNJ010000074.1, on the reverse strand, counting down.
GAATCTTAAAACAGGACCGTGGCAAGGTACGTTAATCCAGGTAGCTGATGATCACACGGACAACCCGTCCGATGGTGTCTTTGAGGTATCGCGCGACCAACTCATAGAGGAAATTATACCGGTAGGCTACAACACCCGCCAAATCTACCTCCGAAAGATTAGAAGTCCAGAGCTTACACGCTTCCGAATCCGTTCCGCGATCAATCAAGGCGCCCTCCTAATTGAGTACACGGGCCACGGGGGTATTCAAACTTGGGCGGATGAATCTATTTTCCGGCTTGAGGATGTTCTCGAATTACGAAACCGAAACCTGCCTTTTGTCATAACGACAACCTGCCTTAATGGGCAGTTTGATAAACCGCAGCAGGCAGGAAACCATTGTCTTAGTGAACAATTTTTATTGGGTGAACATGGTGCTATTGCGGCGCTTTCGGCAACGCGCTTGACTTATGGGGCAGCAAATGCTGAGTTTGACGAGGATCTCTTTGAGGCTTTATTCGAAGTCGGTCGCGCCGGGAATTTAAATACAGGGTTTCAGACACCGTCCACTTCAGCGACTGTAGGACATGTTATTGCCAATGCAAAGATTAGTTTTCTCACTCGTATCCGGAACACGCAGTGGATTCCCGGTACCGAGCAATATACGCTCTTTGGTGATCCCGCATCTCGCCTCGCCCTCCCCGAACTTGATATAAAGGTCGAATTGGAACGCATCGCCGTCAACAAGACGCATGAGATTGTCATAAAGGCGGGCGAGGTAGGCATAATTGAAAATTCGGAAATTGGGGTTACAGGAAGTCCGACTTTCACCCGTGCTTCCGATTTTAGTACAGAATCACTTTCTGCTATCGCGGTCTTCGCAAATAATTTCGACGATGACCTTAATAATGAGTTGTCACCACGGACACGTGGTAGAGTTTGGCAGGGCGAATATGGAACGATTCGCATTGATGTTCCAAATAGCGCATTACCGGGCGGCGGTGTCGCTCGCGTCTTTGCTTATGACGATACCCGTGCCGCTGTCGGCGGTGCCCGATTCTGGGTCGAAACCCCGGTTGTACACGACATCCGAGAAACGCTCGACATCAAAGTCACCGATACTCTCAATATCAGTGCCCTTATTGTGGATGATCGCGGTCCAGCGGGTATACGAAATATCAACGTCTTATGGGATGATACTGCTACCTTCAAAGACGAAACAATACCTATGGTTAAAGCCCGTGTACCCCTCGGTGATGTGCCGCTGGGTGGACAGTGGTATCAACTCCAAACACCTATCCCACTTCCGCAAGGCGGACGGCAGGTCCGCTATCGAATCCTTATCACTGATAGGACAGGGCATGAGATAGCCATTCCATCGAAATTAGAACGTAATATCGTTAAAGTCCCCGAAGGTCCCAATATTGCTGTTGGTACAGATGAAGCAGACAGGGCACCTATCCGATATGAGTTTGATGAAGAGAAAAACGGCTACCAACTCGTCGCGGAAATCGTCAATGCCGGTGGACGTCCTGTTCGCGCTGATATTGAGGTAGTATTTGCTGAGGGCAATCCGGATGCAGAAGGAGATAGTATCATTGACGAAGATGCTAATATCTTAGGGCATCTGACCATCAAACCCACTGATTGGGTGGATGGTACATTTGTATTGCAATATGTGACTGCGACGCTGGAACTTGAAAAGCCTCTTGTAACGGGTGTACACAAAATCTATGTCATCGCAGATCCTGATGATCCGGGGATTGATGACCAAATCCTCGGGAATGTCCAAGAATCGCGCCAATTCGATAACAAACAACACGTCTCTTTTATTGTCAATGAGTTTAATTATAAACCGCAAGAGGAACTGACAGCGTTTAGTTTGGATAGGGTGTTTGACATCCATTTCCCGACGAATGCACTCGGCACTGAGGTAAAAGGTAATGCTGGTGTTCCATTGTCTGTTTCTTCACAGTCGCCTACCGATCCATCCCAACCGGATCTTCGATTCGCACCCATTCCACGGGTCGCTGCCCTCCGGCGCGGACTCATCCGACAGGGAACAGAGGCCGCCCAATACTACGAACCCACCTTTCGTACAGGTATAACAGAACTCGCTAAGCCAGCTGAGATCAAGCTACGCTTTGATGTGAGTGCTCTGGAGGATATCGTTCGGGAAGAGACAGCACTCCAATCTGGGACACCGGCATTTCAAGCAGCGTTGGCGGAAACTGCCGATCGGTTGGCTGTCTATGCATGGCAAGCAGATTTTTCGGCGTGGCGGCGTTTGTCATCTCAAATTGGTTACACCTCTGAAAAGGATTTTCTGCTCGAAAACTATGTCACTCCAACGCAAATGGAGAATGCCAGCGAGCAGGAATTGGAGGCTTCCTTTATTAGGGTTAATCCGAATCTTACGCCTGCTGGTACTTGGGTAGTTCTATTTTTAGATACTGATGAATACGAAGTGTTTCTCCAGCGGAAGGGGGAATCAACTGTGCAGAAGCTTGATCAGTCGGGGCAATTGGATAATCCGTTCAGAGAGGAAGGTTTCGGTTTAGAGTTGCGGATCCCACGACAAGAGAGCACACCGTTGGGTGTCAATTACACCTTTGAATTTGCCGATATTCTTGCTTTTGAAACCGATTATAACCCGCAAGGCGATGTCGTCCTTACGCAGACGTGGAACGCTAACATGGGTAATGGCAATGCCACGGTGGAGAGTAGACCTGGAGCCAAGGGGGAATTCGCAATAGGCGATTGGTTTATCTTCTTTGTCGAACCTGAACGTTATGAACTCCGCGATGCTTCTGCCGAACCTGCGCATTACCCGAATGGGGTCAAAATCAGAGGCAAGGTAAACCAACCGATTTATCTTAGTCACCTCGGATTGGAGATTCTCGTCACCGGGAGTTCCGAAAGTTTTGAATTCGGTGATAAGATTAAGTTTAGCAGTGCTCAGATTGGAACTATTACAGCGGAGGTCAACGAGCTTACACAATTTGCGCTCATGCGGAGCACCGATACTGAGCCGCCTACGTTCAATATATGGGTAGATGGCATTCAACCACAAACCGGGAGTGTGATTCCCCCACGACCTACCATCTCTATCGTGTTGGCAGATGCCAACGGTATTGATACAGAATTCTTTACCTTTGAAAGAAAAAAGGATGGAGGCCCCTTTGAACCTGTCACCGATTATGAACTTCGGATACAGGAGAATACGCAGACGGTGCCGGTTGATTACCAACCAATTCTCTTCCCTGGTGAACATACGTTTAATATCACTGTACAAGATTTCAATGGAAACGCTCTGGGGGACGACGACGGAATCATCAGTTACAGATTTTTTGTCACTGAAGCCCCTGACCTCACACCCCCTACTATTGACATCCAAATAACTGCACTCGGCACAGGTTCAGCACGTGAGCTGGTCGACGAACCCTTAATAGATGGCGCGGTACTCACAGAGCAACCCAGATTTAAAATTACACTCACCGATGACAGTGCCCTTGACGAAACCTCTTTTCGTCTCGATTTCGGTAATCTATACGAAACCCTTGAACCGTTAGAGGCGAGTGATTATACCGAAACCTTTGATCCTGACGCGCCAGCAGACGCCGCTATCACTTATGCTCCGGATCTCGCTAATGGTGAGTATCAGTTCCAGATCACTGCTGCGGATACCAGTGAAAACACAGCGGAACTTGCTATGACCTTTATCTTAAATGAGGAGATCACACTGAGTGAGGTATTCAACGTTCCAAACCCGACGGTTGATGGAAAGACCTTTTTCACCTATCACCTTGCACAAGCACCGGACACTGTCGCAATCAAAATTTACAGCGTCAGCGGTAGACTGCTGCGCACTCTTACCGATGCGAGTGCTAACCGTGGGATCAACGAAACCCGTTGGGATGGTAGGGATGAGACGGGAGTACGGTGTGCCAACGGTGTGTATTTTTATCGGGTCATTGCCCGCACGGAAGATGGAAATAAGATTGAGCAGATAGGGAAACTCGCCATTTTACGTTGAATGGTTATTGGTTGTTAGTTGTTGGTTAGAGAAGTTTCTGATTATGGTAAAGCCCATAATTATTTGTGCATTCGGCGCGCACCGTAGGGGTTGGGTTACCCAACCCCTACGAGTGGAGTGTGTAGATCTCTACCGTGGCGTGCTCACGTATTTTCGGTATTGCTGCTAAAGCGGATTGGATTCTCTCTTTGTTCATACAGTCTTTTCTTACCTATGCTTCATTGCAATGGCGAATAATCCGTCGGCTCAAGGATTTTGGAGCCTGCCACGTTTACCAGCGGACCACCGACTTCGGTCAGTCGTTTCGCCTCTTGCCATGCAGGATCAGCAATGAACGCGTCCCACGCACGCTGATAGTGTCCTAAATCCTCAAAAGCGAGTATGTAAATGAGTTCTGTTGTTGTTGCTTCACCGATGGCAGTCTCCCAAAACCCAATAACCTTCATACCGTGCTTTTCAAACAAGGGAACAGTGATGTTTGCAAACCGGTCGTTCAGGTTTTTCATCTTTCCCGGCACGACCTGATACGTGCGTAGTTCATAAATCATTCGTTTTTCTCCTAAGCAAAAGACGCAAACTAACAGTTTGCGCTACAGATTACAGAATTCCGTACTTATCATAAACTTCCCGAAGCGTTGCACCGGCGCGGAGTTCGTCTCGTGTGCGGTTTTCACCGCTCACCTTTGCCAATGCTGCCTCAATCACTTCTACTTCCACTGCTTGTGGAATCGCAACGATGCCGTCTATGTCACCGAACAGAATATCGCCCGGATTAACCGTGACACCACCACATTCTATTGGAACGTTGTACGCCATCACATCGCCACGTCCGTAAGAATCAATAGGCGATAAACCCGTCATAAACACAGGGAACTGCATCGCCATGATCTGGCGAGCATCTCGGATGAAGCCTTCGATAACAGCTCCACGCGCCCCGCGCGCCCGTGCTGCCGTTGAAAGGAGTTCTCCCCAAATGCAGATGCGTGGACTCTCATTAGTGGAACAGACGAGCACATCGTTCGGTTTAAGGCTGTCCACCGCCGTGATTTCCTGCTGGTACGGTTCATCTGGCATCTCGTAGACCTCTACGCATAGCACAGGCATTGCCCGGCCCACGACAATCGCATCAGGATACAGCGGACGGATTGTGTGTCGTAGCACCTGCTCGCGGTACCCGACTGCGTCCAAAGCGTCCGAAAGGACAGCAGCGTATAGCTCCTTTTCCATCATATCAAACAGTTCTGTATCGTCGCACCTTTGTTTCTGTTCGTTGGGCATGCAGAAGTCTCCCCTCGTTGAATAGGTGTCGGTTGCATCTTCTGTGACGCAACGACTTCCGACAAACTTTTATCTGATCCTGTCTTGCCAAGTTTATACTGTGCTGTTACCAGAGACCTCTTTAACCGATAACTGATAACTGAAGACTGAAAACCATTTAATAATTCTGATAACCAACTTTTTGGAGGCGCGCCGCTTTCTCCGCGACACCATCACTCAACTTTTCTTTATATGCTAACAATTTTGCATCCAGTTCGGGAAATTGGAGTGCTAGGATTTGGACAGCAAAAAGTCCAGCGTTTCGTGCACCGCCGGATCCAATTGCCATTGTTCCGACAGGAATGCCTGGAGGCATCTGCACTGTTGCATAAAGTGCGTCCACACCGTTGAGCGGACCACCGTCAATTGGGACACCAATCACTGGTAGTGTTGTGTGTGCTGCAATAACGCCGGCAAGGTGCGCTGCGCGTCCGGCACCAGCGATAATTACTTGTCCGCCTTCTGCTTTAATTTTTTCCGTCCACGCGACTGTCCGTTCTGGTGAACGGTGCGCCGAGGAGACGGTTATCTCAAATGGGACCTCAAATTCCTCTAAAATCTTTGCGGCTTCTGCCATTTTCTCTAAGTCGGAATCACTTCCCATTACAATACCAACAAGGGGAGTTTTTTGTTCTTGAAGCGACATATCTTATCAGTTGTCGGTTTTCAGTTGTCGGTTTTCAGTTAAAAACAAGGCGTGACAGCTGATGGCTGACAACTACTCCTTTCTATGAATAAATAATGTGTGAATTTCTCTCAATGATAAGTGGTTCAGGACCACCGGCAGGAAAGTTGGATGCCCACTCGTTCGGATCGTAATCGCGAGTGACAAAACAGGCACGATGCACCGGCACAGCGTGGGTCAGCCCGATTCGCGTTGCCATTTTCACGCATCCATCGTAGAATGGGAACTCACCTTCGGTGGGATGATTCGTCAGGAAACCGACATCTGGTTTGTGTGCTGCCACTGCCGAAATTAGTTCGTTATGCTCGGCGAAATTGTTAATCGGATCGCCACTGAAATAGAGTGTTACGCCGTTGCTGGCGATGACGTAGCCTAAGTGCGTGACGTCGGGGGGTGCTATATCCGCGGATGTGTCACCGTCGGGCGGTTTAGCATAAACGGCATGTACAGTGAGACTGTTTAGTGTTACTGATTTGCCCGCTCGGATCTCTGAAATGTTCTCTGTCGAGACATCTGTTTCTTCCGAGATTTGACGTGTGCTCTCTTCAGGTCCAACAAACCGAGTGGCATTAGAAGTTTCCCAGATGCGGCGTATGGTTTCTGAACAGGTGTGATCTCCGTGCGCGTGAGTCAAGAGAACAAAATTGGTTGGAAGTGTTGATTCATCGAGTGGGGGTTGGGTATGAATAAAACGGTCGGCGGGACGTTCCCGCGGGAAATAGGGATCAATCTGGACAATCGTGCCAGCTGAATCTTTCAGCGCGAAACTGCTCTGTTCAAACCAGTGAACAGCAACAGCACCTTCTGGCACCTTTAAGTCAACAAGTGGATGCATATTAATTCCTTTTTTTATCGTTGTCGGTTGTCGACTGTCAGTTGTTGGGACGTTCTTGTGGCGATTCCTAAGGTTACTAATGTCCACAATAGTCTCTGGACTGATAACCGAAAGTGAGCGTAGCGAACGTGCTGATGACTGATAACCATAATAAAGATAGATCCCAAACGCACCAGCAATTGATCCTAACACGTCTGCAACCCAATCCGCAATAGTAGCGAATCTGCCCGGGACGAAGGTCTGATGCCATTCATCGCTCGCGCCATAGAGAATCGAGAGCAGTGCTGCGATATACCATACCGATTGTGAGGGCACTATTGCAGGTTTCGCCGCTACAAAGGCGCGTGTGAGTAATCCACCGAGTATGGCATATTCGATAAAATGGTAGAGTTTGTCAATTGTCAGCCACTCAAATTCTGGCATCGGAAGCGGTGGTTGCTCCATGGACGAGATGACGAAAATGAGGACCATGTACAGAAGGGGCGGTACCCAATACTTCAAGATTCGCATATTGTATTGGCAGTCAGCGATCAGGGCGCATTCCTTATGAAGTTTAAGAATTTAATCGGGTAATACCGATTTATCCCAATCAATGAATCAAGGTTGGTGCGGTTTGCAACCGCACCGGAATTACCCAATTTATTTGTTAATCCTCATTCGGAATGCTTTCAGCGGTCAGTTAATCGTGTGGCAAGGTTCTCTATTGTGTCTACTACAAATGTTTCTTACTGACTGCTGACCGCTCCTTACTTCAGGGCATTAAGGATTGCATCAACATCGTAAACACAGCCACCCCATGTGCCCCCACCGACAGATTGCAGTGCTGCCCAGAGTCGCGTATCATCTGGCAGTGCTTCGTCTGGTGAAAGGTCTGCCCTCGGTTGGCGTTCCGCTAACAGGCGTTCACCCGCTTCTGCGCCGAAATGTTCGTTATTGTGTCCTACCAGATCGATACTGCCTACCAGTTGTCGGGTGTCAATCTCGATCTGAATTATGTCGCCATCAAGCACCTTCCCGATGGGACCGCCTGCGAGTGCCTCTGGTCCGACATGCCCAATACATGCCCCCGTTGACACCCCAGAGAATCGCGCATCGGTGATCAGGGCGATGTTTTTACCGAATGAAAGATGTTTCAGTGCTGCTGTCAGTTGATAAACTTCTTCCATGCCTGTGCCTTGTGGACCGCGACAACACAGAACCATAATGTCTCCGGGTTGCATGCTACGCTCCCCTTGACCTTTAAGGGTTTGTATTGCATCGGATTCACGGACAAACACACGCGCAGGTCCTGTCATTCGATATACACCGTCAGCATCAACGACACTTGGGTCAATAGCTGTGCTTTTGATGACAGAGCCCTCTGGGGCGATGTTGCCTCGTGGGAACGTGACAGTGCTGGTCAAGCCCGCTTCCTGTGCTGCATCCGGACTCAGGATCACTTCATCAGGGGCGATGTTATCCTGGGTCTCCAGAATTTCACGGACGCGTCCTCGCCGTTCAGAAGCTTCCCACCAATCAAGGTTGCTACCGAGGGTTTCACCTGTTGCTGTTAGCACATCTTCGTTGAGGCATCTGAGTTCGCGGAGATGTAGCATAACTTCCGGTACGCCACCCGCGAGGAAAACACGGACTGTGGGGTGTCCAACCGGTCCATTCGGTAGCACATCAACGAGACGTGGGACGTTCTGGTTGACTTCGGTCCAGTCGTCTACGCTTGGACGTTGGAGTCCTGCGGCGTGTGCAATCGCTGGAATATGCAGTAGGAGGTTGGTTGATCCACCAAACGCTGCATGCACTACCATAGCGTTCCGAATTGACGCCGGTGTGACAATATCATTCATCGTCAGTCCCTTCGCAGCTAAGTTCGTCACAGCGCGTGCTGAGCGGAGTCCCATATCTGACCAGATATTCTGTCCAGACGGGGCTAATGCCGTGTGTGTGAGGCTCATTCCTAATGCTTCACCGACGACCTGTGAGGTCGCTGCAGTTCCAAGGAATTGGCATCCACCGCCAGGAGTCGCGCAAGCACGGCATCCCATGTCTGCTGCGTCTTGCAGGCTAATTTCACCGTGTGCAAAGCGGGCACCGATGGTCTGGATTTTTCCGGCATCTTCGCCCGTCGTGGGTGGTAGTGTCACGCCACCCGGAACGAGGACAGCCGGTAATTCTCGCATTGAGGCGAGTGCCATCATCATTGCAGGTAAACCTTTATCGCAAGTGGCTACACCGACGACACCCTTTCGTGTCGGTAGGGAACGAATGAGTCGGCGAAAAACCTGTGCTGCATCGTTGCGATAGGCGAGGCTGTCCATCATACCAACGGTGCCTTGTGTTCGTCCGTCACACGGATCAGAACAATAACCTGCAAAGGGAATCGCTGCGAGTTCCTTAAGTTCGTGCGCAACTGCCTGCATAAGGAGTCCGACCTCCCAATGCCCAGTGTGGTATCCGAGGGCAATAGGGGTACCATCAGGCGCACGGATACCGCCTTGCGTGCTGAGAATTAGGAACTCCTCGCGCCGCAATTCCGTTGGTGCCCAGCCCATAGCAGCATTGTGGGTCAAGCCAAATACATCTCCGCTCGGTCGAGTAAGAAGCATCTCTGCCGTGAGCGGCAGGCTGCCTTCGGGACCGGCAGCGTGCGTCTGGATGTCATAGATACCGCTATCGCCAGTTTCCAAAATATCAGTATAGTTAATCGGTTTTGCCATTGTGCCATGTCTCCATTTCTTTTTGGTATTCGGATAGGTCCCTATGTTCGCTCAGGTTTTCTATTCAAACAATTGTGCTACCGGACACGCAAATCCTTCAACGACATCTTCACCTGTTAATGTGTTTCCACAGGTAAGCAGTGTGAAATCTGTTTCAGAACGATAGACCATGACCGTCTTCGCAACCGGTTCAATCACCCAAACGAGTCGCGTCCCCGCGTTTAGGTAGGCGAACGCCTTCTCAGTAACATCGTAGTGTTTATCTGACGGCGAGACTATTTCAACTGCGAGATCTGGGGGGATAGGCGAGCCTTTCCGTCTATTTTCTGGTAACCGGTCAGTCGAAACAAAAGCGACATCGGGTTTCACTAACCGATCCCCCAGTTGAAACGTCGTTTCTGCAATATACAAACGTCCAAGCTGATTCTCACGAACGTGCAAACCTAAACGTAAATGAACATTGGAACTTATCTCACCGTGTTCCATTGAGGGTGGGGACATCGGGATTAACTCTCCTTTTACATATTCATAACCCTCGAAATCGTTTTCAAGAAACTCCTCTAACGTCATTGTGTGGGGTGTTGGTGTATCTGGAATAGTCTCAGAGTTCGTTTGCGAATTAAGCATCGGTTTCCTCCTGCCTTTGTAGGAGTGATCTCCTGATGGCGATACCTCTTATTTCTCTTGTTCTCCGAGAAGTTTCACAACTTCGGCTCTGCCTGCTTTGACTTTTGCCTCGTCCACTTCGATTTTCATTGTGCTGAGTATCCCTTTCGTCAATAGCCAGTTCAGTTTCGCACCATCTATCGCTGTGCCGCCCATCTTATGTTGAAGCGTGGTATCCGCACCTTTATCCAGTAAGAGTTTCACTGTCTCGACACGCCCAAGAAAAGCCGCCGCATGCAATGCGGTTCCACCGTCCTTACTTCTTACATTAACATCCGCACCGTGTTCAAGAAGGAGTGCCACAATTTCCGTGTGCCCCATCAGGGCAGCAGTAGCCAACAACGTGCCACCAGATTTTGGGTCTTTCATGTTGACATCCATTCCGTTTACTAATGCTTGTTTCACCACACTGAGATTACCTGTGGATGTCGCATCCCATACCTCCACTACTGAGGAAGTCTCTTCTTTTTCAAATGCATCTGAGGCACTGAGGAGTTTCGCCACCTCAATTCTGCCTGCTTTGACTTCTGATTCATTGACCGTTATTTGTAACATTCCAGCCACGAATTGCGTCAGTTGCCAGTCAACTTTCGTTACATCCAGAGGTATAGCACCGTTGTTATCCCGGATGGTTGTATCCGCACCCTTTTCTAACAGTAACTTTGCCGTTTCAGTGTGTCCGAAGAAAGCCGCTGCGTGTAGTGCGGTTCCACCGTCTCGACTCCTTGCATTGATGTCTGCGCCGTGTTCGAGAAGCATCGCGGCTGCCTTTGTGTATCCCATCACTGCTACTATGCTCAACAGTGTTGACCCGAATTCCGGATTTCTGGCATTGACATTCGCGTCATCTGCTAAAGCTTGTTTAAGTGCCTCGGTGTTACCTGTGAATGCTGCCGCCCATATATCACTTATCACTGTGTGTGATTCCGTGGGGGGTTTAACCTTGAGCATCTCAGCAATCTTGGCTCTTCCTACTTTGACCTGCTCCTGTTCCAGCTTTACGCCTAACGACCTGGACAAAAACTGCGTCATTTCCCAAGGAACCGCCAAAATGTCTATAGATGTCGCGTCGTCGCCATTTTTTATATTTACATCAGCTCCGTTCTTTATCAGCAGTTCGGCAGTTTCAGCGTGTCCTAAAAACGCAGATAGATGCAAGGCGGTATTACCGTCTCTATTTCTACCGTTGATATCTGCCCCATGTTGGAGCAGCAGTTCAACAGCAGCTGTTTGATCCATCATCGCTGCCCATGCCAATGGCGGCATCTCAAAACGCATCTCATTCACATTGGCACCTTCCGCTATGTGCCGTTTGATGGCTGCCATATCTCCCGCGCGTGCAGCACCTATTAAGGTGTTTTCTGTTAATTTTAGAAACCCTTTCATGAGGTCGCCATCTTCTGGAATAGCGAAGAGTGGGTCAGGCGGTTTGCTCCATATCGGCATTCCGTTGGCAATCTCTGCCTGTATATCACTTTTGCGGCTGCGAATGAAGGCACGCGATGCCTCTAATTCGCTCGCAAAAGTCGGCTTAGCCGCTCCCCAACTTCCGCCTCCGCCCCACTCTTCTTCAATCATACGCTGGGCAGACACTAAATGCGGTTCCACCATTGCAGCGATTTTGTCTAACGACGCTAACAATTCTGCTGTATTCCAGTGTTTATCTAAAATCTCAGTGAGCACTTTCCTATATTGTTGGCGTCCGGACTCGAATTGATACAACTTATAGGCAATCAACCCCTGCGTCTTAACAGAGGTTGGTGCATTTCTGTCGTTCATGAACTCAATTTTACTCAGCTTGGTAAAGACGGAGTCCATACCCCACGGAATGAAGTAGAATTTGTTATCTTCAGGGTTCAAATAGGCAAAAAAGTTGTTTTTATTTCCGGAGTAACCGTCCCAAAATCCGACTAAGCCTTCAGCTGCCCAGAATCTATAGAACGATTCCAAATCCACCAATTCACCGATCTCAGCCTCTGTTGCTTTCGGGTCCGCCAGAAGGTTAATCAAGGCGTTAATTTGTGCTCTACCCTGTGTGTCATCACCCCGTTTATGTTCAAAACTGTTTTCCCAACCTTCGTAAAAATCCACGACTGTTCCTTCATAGAGGGTACCGTTGCTATTCCCAAAGGCGCGTTTCAACAATGGTTGGCGGATGGTCTCTACATGTGAGTAAATGCCGAGGTTTTTGCCGTTTACTGTCACCTTCGCATACGCGCATCGCGGCGCAGGGGATCCGATTGCGTTAAACAGGGCATACCCCATAAATTGGCTCATTAGATTTGTGTCTTGCTTGTTGTTATTAAGTGTTAGATTCGTTAACCCTTCAATTTCACCCGCTTTATCAACGTGATTTAGTTTGATCTTGAGAGAGGGACGGGTGTGACTTAGCGAACCGATGAACCCCTTTTTACGCAACCCGACTTTTGGAAAAACCACGCCGTCAATACTGACGCTTGCTTCTACATAGCTATACGGACTCTCCATCGGCGCAAATTGGCGAGATGCACCGAGAGCTGTCCTGATATCCCGCGATTGATACCGAATTGTATCCCAATCCTCTTGCGAGATCGTAATCTGTACGTCTATGACCCGATCGGTTGGAAAAATATCGTCTAATGTGAGTTTTTTTGCACTGGTATTATGGACAGCAACCCCGAAACAGAGAATTATTGCTAAGCATATTATCGATTTTGTCATTTTATTTTCCTTGTTATTCGGACTTCAGTTTGTAATTAGTTTAGCACATTTTGGATTTTTATGCTTGCAAATACGGCAGGAATCGAGTTGAGAATAGTTAAGTAACTTGACCAAAAGTCGATAGATTGTTTAGTGCGGTCTCTATGCTTTATTTTATCCTCAATTTGAGATAGACGCGGTTTGCCACCGTATCTGTGTATTGAAAGGCTTTTGGTGGCGGATAGCATATATCCACTATTGCGTCTTAAGCACACCCCATGTTGTTGTCAGTTTATCTGCAAAGTCAACAGTCAAGATGTTTGTCGAATTCATGACTTCTACAACCTCATCGGTTGTTAGCGCCCGGTCGTATACCACCAATTCGTCAAGCAAACCTTTGTAAAGATTCGCACCATCGTTTATATTCGGTCTGCCTCCGATGTGAATATCGTTCTCATTCCAGAGCATCACGGGACCATGCCTTGGTACATCTTTCTCACCTTCAAGTTTCCCATTGAGATAAACCTGAACTTTCTCACCATCAAAGGTGCCGACGACATGATACCAGTTTTCCGGCTTTAAACCCAAATTAGGTAGTGAAAGTGTCGTGTTAACATCAGCAGGGTTAAACGGTCTCATCTTCTTTTCCCCGGAATTGATATACCAATAAAGTCCCTCACCACTACCGAGTCCGAATTCAACATTGTCGTCGCTTTTACCCGATTTGTCGTAGAAGATGTTTCCATAAAGGTGCCCCTTGCCGAAAACTTCATCTGATATTTCAAAAGGATATATCCAAACAGCAACAGTCAAATGTGCCACGTAGAGTTGACTCGGACCACCTGGACGTGGATCGATAATCACCGCGGGTCCCTCTGAGAATTCAATCGCCGTTCCGACCTTACCCTTAACGAATTTCGCGCTATCGTGAAGTTCTGCTTCAAACCCTTTTGGACCTACATCCTTGACAACTTTACCTTTTTCTTCATTGAACGGCATATAGAAGTGTATACCTTCTGTTACTTGTGCGATTACATCAAAAGTTGCAACACAAAACACGAAAACAGCGAAAATCCAGAAATGACTTTTCATTTTGTTGCTCCTTTTCTATTGGTTTGTGTTGCTTGCACGTTATCCGTTTCAAAATTGCTGGAAATATCACGATTAATACCACCATCTTAATAGCAATCCCAATCTTAATCAAGAGGAAACCGGAACTCCTAATTGTCCAGTGTCCATAAGGGTTCTTGAGGGATTGCCTCATGCTTGCAATTGTTAAACGCCAAATGCTCTAAACGGACTTTAAACTTACAAATAGTTTTATATGTTGTGCCGTTCGTGTTAGATTTCACAAGGGTTTACGAGGGTGAATATGTGTTTTATAAATAGACAACAAAATGCTAAATTATATTTAACATTTTCCTTTTTACTAAAAGTTTTACGTAATTTCGCATAAAGATATTTAACATTTTTTTCAATTTTTTGGGAGTTTTTCTGAAACTTATCCGCGAAGCCAACGTTTTATATTCTCATACATGTTTACATGTTGGCATGTACACATGTGTACATGTACGGAGGCATAAACGATATGAGAACAGTAGCAATTCTATCGGACAAGGACGGAACTGCCGTTGGGACAACACCGAAACCAACCGCAACGGCACCGCCATCCCGTCAGGGCAAAAAGATGATTTCTGGGCATTTCACCAAAGATGTGCATCGACAGTTAAAAATGCTCGCGCTTGAGAAAGACACGAGTATTCAGAGCCTGCTCAGCGAGGCTTTGAACGCGCTGTTTGAGCGGAACAACAAGCCGCCAATAGCATAAGACATGAATTCTGGGAGGGTATCATGATTTCGAACGCGGATTGGAGAATTTTAGAGCAAACGAATCGGATGCTGGCGTTGAGTTGGGAGGCACTCAGACGCGCACGGGCAACCGAGGATAACCACACAATCAAGATGGCTGAAATGAACTACTTTCAGGCGTTGCAAAGTGTGCTTGTCTCTACGCAAAACGCGGTTTCTCAGTATACACGGTCGAAGTGAAGGGATAGAAGTGGTTTCTCAGTTATGTTGTTGAGGTGCAATTTGTCTCTGTTGGATATTTGATGATTTTTTCTGAATTGATTTTTGTTTTATTTTAACGCGGTAAGGGGAACAACATAAGTGTTGTTCCCCTTATATTTTCGGTATCTATGGTGTCAAGTAAAGCGATAATGGCACAGTAGATTATCGTGCTTGAATAGTAGCCCACGTGTGTGTGCTATCTATTCTGAATTTCGGTGCTGGGTGTCTTGCTTCTGCTAATAACTTTCTTGTTATTGGTATCTCCATACCGAAACGCTGTACGAATCCTAAAGTTCGCATTGCGTCTGCTAAATTGGGGTTCCGGTAGTCAGTTAACCCCGGCTCTCCGAAGTTTTCAGTTGTTATGGCTCCGAATACACCGCCTGGGCTTACAATCTCGATTCGATCGTTGTACCAATATACGTGAACTGGAGCATTTGTCGCTTCATAGGTTCTATGCATAATGGCATTCCGCGTGATCTGTTGCACCGCTTCTATTGGATAAAGTGCTGTCCGCTTCTCAACAGGACCAGACGTAATATCAATAGCGATGCGATTATGTGCTATCAGTTTATCGTCTAAACAGCGGACCTGATCAGGGATTGCGCCACGGATTGCCAGGCTGTCGATAATATCATCCGTAAGTTCATTCCCATTGAATCTGAGAAATTGCACATAAGCCCCGGGCAGAAAATCTTGTGGGTTTTTCCCAATCGTGAGGATTCCGAGTACAGTTGCAGTCGGATCGTCAGCAGCAGTGATCATCTTTGTAGCTGCGAGTTGCTCGTTTAGACTCCGCTCATTAGCATCCAGTATTTCTGCAGAAAATGCTTTAGGTAGGTATTCGTAACTGAACAGTGCAAGGTTCAGGTCGGAAATCCCAGTTGAACGAATAGGGTAGAGGTCGAACGGACGATCGCTGTATCTTCGTTTTTCGTTGAGTATCCGTTCATCTTGCGCTGTAGCGATACCGCGACGCGGACCAGTTCGGATATGAATCGCGCTTCTACATCGTACTGGTGGTGAATTGGAAGGTTGTACCGTAACAACGGCGATTTCCTTGTTTTGTAATACATGCTTTTCCACCGTTAGTGATGGCGGAGGCACGATGTTTCCATCTGTTTTCATATCTGCCAACTGGCGCAAAAGTTCATCCGTAATCGGTGTGGTTCCGAGTGTCGTGTCATCTTTCACACCCATGAGAACGAGTCCGGGTTTTCTGTGGTCTGGTAGGTCATTGGCAAAGGCACAGATCGCCTCTCGGATCCTTTCTGGGGCACCGCCTGACATAGACGCTTTAAACTCAACAGCGTCAGATTCCCCTGTTTTGATGATTTGTAGTAATGCTTCATCTGTAAAATTTAACATCGGAATCGCTACCTGATTTGACGAAATCGGAAGTTTTCACGATAAGTATACTGGGAAAATCTGGATTTGTCAAGCCGTCGTACAAATTTCATTCAATATAATACATGCACCCGGTTCTTCCCGCGCAGCGTATCATCTGGCATCGCGGTCGGCACCTCAACCACAACGACAAGCGAACCATCTGCACTAATCGCAAGCGCATCATAAGGAAGTTGCCCCTCTGTACGGTAGGTATATAGGTATTTCGATAAACCACTTCCTTCTGTTGTTAGGTCAAACATCGACACACCGTGGAGACTCTCATTTGGGTCTTGAGCGCGCTTAGAAATAGATAATACGGCATAACGATCGTTCGCGTCGATACGTAAACCTTGTGGCATGTTCTCAAGTTGCCACTGCCAGACTTTTTCGCCAGTCCACGAATAGGCGAACAGCGTCATCCCATTTGGGTGTGATGCCGAAGGTCGTTGTGCGCCTTTTCGGAGATGATAGGGGATATACGTATCGCCCGTAACAAAGAGTGCCGCCGTATCCGTCGCACCGATTGTTCCTGAAGTCGCGACAATGGGAATACCGCTCACCTCTAACGGAGTCGTCAAGTTTTCGCTCCATATCGGTTCGGGCTTATCCACGCCGAAAATGAATGCTCGCCCGTCGTCCGTTGTGACGTTAATAAACTTACCATCGGGAGATACGCTCACCCCGCGCCAAAACGTAACCTGTGCGAAGTAGGGGGTCAGAGGTTCAATATCGGTATGCCAGTTTTCTGATCCATTTTTCGCGTTAAGGAGGGCAAGTTTTCCGTTGCCAGCACCGTTTTTACCTGTCGCTCCTTGTAAATTGTGTCCAGCATCTGTTACAAGTGCGATCGTTTCTCCATCAGCACTTACGTCAAACCAGCGGATTATTCTTGAGATCGCGCTGTCATGGGGCCATTTCCAGATAACGTTTCCTGTTTCGTTATCAAATCTATAGAGTTGAGACTTCTTAAGTGGCGTCCCATTTTCTGTCCATGAATGTACACTCGCAACCAGAAGATCGCCATCCATCAGTGTTCGCATGCAAGATGGACCAGGATAGCTTACCCAGGCATAGACACTTCCTGGATCGTTCGGTGTGGAAGTTTCAATCTCGTCAGCGGTACGATATTTCCAACGAAGTGTTGGTGTATCAGCTGTGAGATCGTAGCAGTAAATGAATCCATCTGCTGCTTGTTCCCCAACGTAGAGCAAGGTATTATCAGGACTGAACGCCACCCGTCTCACGTAGCCTTCCGAAATGCGAGTTTTCCAAAGCGTTTCACCGGTGATTGGCTGGAGGATCGCGAGGTGACCACTGTTCGTCGCAATTGCCAATTTTTCTGTGTTAGACACGTTTCCCATTCCTAAGGCGACCGCAGATGGGGTTGCGGGTTGACGTAGGTTTTCCATCAACGATAGAAGTCCATCTAACGCAACGGTACGAATAAGATAAGGTTCGGGCTTCAGCGGTGAAGTCGTCGTTATTTCGCTATTACGCAAGCGAAATTGGTAATTCTGGTTGGGTTGCCAAACGAATTGTAGCAGAACACGGTTTGTATCAAGTCGTTGGATTGTGGGGGACTCGGTTAACGGATGCGTTGTGCCGTTGGATATCGTAGCGACATTGATTTCGCCTTTAACATCGGCTTTGGATTGAACTTCAAGTACGACACCTGTCCGTACCCATGTGATGTCCATATCGGCTGTCACAATGCTGATGGGCGCCACGATAAACAGACAGAGTAGACTAAAGAATTGAATTCGCTTCATTGTAATACGTCCTCATAATGTAGAATAGTTCTATAGAAATGTTTGTTACCCTTAGATGCTCTCTAATCCTATCCATCTGTTAATCTTGTAAATCCTGATTCAGACGATTGCTTGCTTTAATCCGCCACACGCCAGAGTCCACGTCCTAATCTTGCACCGAGCAGGACGCCGATAAATGTATAGACGAATCCCTCTATTAGAATCCGGAGAATAATATACCAATCGGCGTAAAAAAGCCGATAGAACAAGATGGAGAGTTGAAAATCGACGTAGACGGCGACTGCGTCGCACACACCTAATACGACTGCCCACGTAAACAAGCTCCGCCCTCGCACGAACAAAAAGCCAGTTTCTAACAAGAGAACACTCGTGCCAGTATAAACAATTGCCATTGGTGTGAACTGTCCGAATGTCACACCGCTGAGAAGTAAACGCACTGCTGAGACGAGCAAGATGACACCACTACCTTTGCTGTATGACCTTGAATCGGGACGCTCGGTGCTTTCGGGGTCACCGCTGATGTAAATTAACAGCGCAGTCAGCAAAGCATAGTAAAGCGTCTCATTTATCAAACCTGTCAGTAGAACAGAAATCGGTCCGAGGACGGCACGAATTAAATTAAGAAACAGCGTTGATGGGACCATCACTGCCACAAAAACCGTTGTGCCAAAGAGCGCGATGACGATGAGCTGTTTCGTTGTAAAACCAGCGAACAGTTGCTTGTGCAACTTTAGGACAACTGCAAATCCTATGGTGCTGCTAATGATTGCCAGCAGACTAACGAGCAGTGCTTGTTGGTTGGGAACAATCAGGCGCAGTGGGTGTGCTTCGCGTAAAATCGTTACATCGCTTCCCCAGACCTTCACCGCGATATCGCGTGTATATTCTCCAGGAGTTGCCTGTTCTGGCTTACCCTGTTTTAGGTAAATCGGATGAAAATAGATAGGTAGAGGAATTTCAGTGACTTCGCCACCCGGCAGACTCGCAAAAGCAACGCTCTGATGCGTGCCTCCGTTAGCTGACTCCGGTGGTGCAAGAAATGTTACGACTTCACCGCTCTTCAGATCCCTGTTCATTGATGATACGACTACATGAATGGTTTCCTCGCTTTGATTGAGGAGTCGTACTGTCTGATACGTTACCGGCTCGAATGGATTCGTCTGCGATGTTCCAAGCCAACCGAATAACGGACGTGAATAATAAACGGTATCTTCACGCTGTCTCCGATCTGATGTACCTGTTGCGTCTGTCGGCATCTCGATTGATTCTATCGAGAGATATTCAGCAATCTCCGAAACGGTTGCTACGCGTAACTGCACTGTTGCTTGCTGTTCCCACGTTTGTCCTGTATCTGTTGTGAAACGAATAATCCCCGAAATTTTTTGACTGTTGGAATTATTTGCTGTGAAAGTTCTCAGAACTAACTCGCGATACCACACCTCCGATGCAACACGAAATCTGCCGGTGATAGAGAGGCATACACCAGCGTCAGTTGTTTCAGATTTCCAGTCTGTCGGCAGACGGGCAGCAGTTACCGACGGTGGTAGACAAAGCTCAACTTCAAAGTTTGCTGGTGTTTTTCCGTTTTTAACAACGACTGTGGCTGTCATTTCGCTTTCGGGCAAGACAAGGGCAACTTGGTTGTTTAACACGTTTCCCGGATCCGAGTGCGTCGCAATGCCGTAAGGAATGGCAATTTCTAAATTGCCTTGTGTGTATGTCCGCGGAGCGGTTACTATTTGAACATCCACATCACCTGTTGACAGGGTCGCTTCAAACCTGTAAGTTTCTCCTTCGCGCCACTCAAAATAGAGCGATTCCGTCTGTCGAGGCGGCACAGGGAAATTGAGTTGGGCAACCATCACGCCGTCGGAATTAAAGGCGTTCAGACGCTGTATCGGTGCTTCTGCTCCTAATTGTGCCTTTGCCCCCAATGAAAAGAACGTCACCTTCCATGAGAACGGTTCCTTTTTAGGTTCTGAGGTACAACTGAGCAGGAAAAGGAAAAGTGGCAGGCACCAGCAAACCTTGAAATCCATTCCACAAACCTCTCTTAACTGAAAACTGATAACCGATAACAGTTAAAGTCCCTGACCTATTAGTACTAAATCAAGAATGTTGACTATTTCGTCCCCATTGACATCAGCAACTAATCCAGGACCCTCGTCACCCAAAAATCGGCTCGCGATTACTAAATCTGCCGCATTGACGAATCCGTCGTTGTTTACATCTTGGGGGCGCGGAATAATCTGTGCAAATGCCAGAATAGAGCCACCGGGACCAACGCGGTAGGCTTGCAGAAGAGACGCATCTACAACGTCCATGACGCGAACGAAATCCTGTCCACCGCCCGACCAATCAGGCTTAGCGATATAGAGATTTCCATCCGGGGCAAAAGTCAGGGAACCGCTGATAGGTGCATCTGCATCGTTACTGAAGTTAGCGATTGGATCATCTTCGTCACGGATCCAGTCTTGTGCTGCGACATCATAGATGAGCAAGCCAGGTTTTTGCCAACTGCCTTGGATAAACAACTGTTTTTGTGCGTTAAGGGCGAAGGAACCGGGTGTTAGTTTGAGTTTAACGGTTTCGATGATCTCATCCGTACCCGCGTCAATCAGAACCAGATGTCCGAGAATGTCATTGTAATTGCCCGTTGTTTTGACAATGACAGTGGATTCTCCATCGTTGAGGATTCCACTTGCGTTTATCGGCACCGGGATGGATTTCAATACGATATCAGTTTCCGTATCAATCACTGTGACGGTGCTATCGTAATAGGTAGTTTTCCTTGCAACCGGGTCCCACTCCCATGCGGGATTCGAGACATAGGCTTTGCCGTTGAGAAGCGTGATACCCGTCGGTTTATTGAAGGAGCCAGTGAGTACCTTCCTCACATTCCGATTGCCGATGTCAACGACATGCACCTCGTGCGCCGCGGCACAAGTGACGTACATCTTGTTATCGTTAATCAAGGCGATCTGCTGAGGTGTTGATCCGGCTTGAATCGGAATTTCACCGACAATCTCTCGATCTTCCAAATTTATAATAAAGATGTTGTCACCAGAGCTTGCAGCACCAGTAATGGGTAAGTTAAAAGTGGGGATGTAGGCGAGATGTCCGTGAATGGAAATGCCGACTGCTCGTCTCCGAACAAGTGGCTCAACACTGAAACGGAGTATCTCATTATCGACAGCCCGGCGCTCATTCGGTTCCATCAGGTCGATGAGTGAGAGTGAAGCGGTGATACCCTGGTCGGGATGCGTCAGGGCATTTATGACAACCGCCAAGTCTTGAACCTCTGTTTGTCCGAGTGCAGGACCAACGAGGAGCATGAGGAGTAATACACCTGTGAGTAAGAATGAGAGTGGTTTGTGACGTGGTGAACACGAGAAATGCCGTCGAGCGAAAAAGACTTTGTTCATTAGAACCTCCGTAATGAAACAAAAAACCCCTGCTTTCGTGGCTTTTTGTAGCAAGCATCTCCGAGAAGCAGAGGAGGAGGCGACGACATTCTGTGTAAGTCTTATCCTGTAATAATGTTTGAGAATTCCATACCTTATGCCGGTATTTATCTGTAGTCTAACAGGATACTGCTGCGCGCTGTTCCATTGCTTTCCCGCGAAAGCAGATGTGTGAAACGCGATTCAGGCAGGTCTCCTGACTTCCGATCTTTTGATGTAGTTTGCAATCTACAAAAATCCGCTGGACCTTCCCATCAGTAAATTGACAGTGGTTTTTTCAGTGGATATTTACGATCGTTCACAGTGGCGGGGCCGTGGCGGATTCTCACCGCGCTTCCCTATTCTCCGGCTTTTCCGGCACCTGAACCGTTCAGCTTATTCGATTGTAATGCCTATATTATATCACGCGTCTCTGTTTTTTGCAAATTTTTTTGTGAAACGTTGGAAAATACTGACTAAAAAATTTTCTGCCATAAAAATTTGACAACGTAGATCTGATGTGGTATTATTAATAGTGGTATCGAAAATTGACTTGGACAAATGCGAATATTTGACGGCTATTAGCCCATTCGTGAAAAGTGAAAAAAATGACCTTTGTACGTTCACACTCCAGCTTGTATAGTGTATCTGAACATTGGCAATGTGAAGCAAAGACAAATTCTACCCACACGGGCAGAATTTGGTGGCATTCCAATTGCTTGCGGGGGAGTGTGCGCTTAGACAGATAACTAAGATAAAAATAGAAAATTGTCTTTTTTCATTTTTAAATCTTGTTGAAGCCTTATGCACACGAATCCAAGCGGCATGAGGTTTTTTCTTTTTAAAGAGGAGAATATGCATGAAAATTCTATCGGAACTTAAGTATGACCGAGACGGTTTAATCGCTGCAGTCATTCAAGATTACACGAACAACGAAATTTTAATGGTAGGCTATATGAACACGGAAGCAATAAAAGAAACGCTAACAACCGGGCGCGTTTGTTTCTGGAGCCGTTCCCGTCAGAAACTCTGGATAAAGGGAGAGACTTCAGGGCATACACAGACGGTTAAGTCTATCGCTGTCGATTGTGACGGCGATGCCCTGCTCATAAAGGTTGAGCAGAAGGTTGCAGCGTGTCATACCGGCTATCGTTCCTGCTTCTTTCGAGAAGTCTCTCCCGACGGAGAGTCAACGCATGTAGTAGGTGAAAAGATTTTCGATGCAGATGCGGTTTATTAGACACCGATATGTTAGTCGGTTTTTGGGTCCTTGCGTCTGTTCGGGAATTGCTTGATTAAGTTTATCTACAGTCTCGATTTTATAGGAAAGTCCTTAATTACCTATTAAGGGATGGTTGGGCGTTTATAGCGGGCTAAAATTATAAAGCTTCGGATTCAGACAAGAGTATATCCGTTTAAAAAGTTAAACAAAACGATAGCTTGCAACAACGGCGCAGGCGGATATACGGATAAGAATCTGAATTCCAGACGCACCTGACCGAACCGCAAGGAATAATTGAAAAATGTATTATCCGACGTTGGAAGACTTTCGTGAAGAAGCAAAATCAGGAAACACAATACCGGTATATCGGTCGATTTTAGCAGATATGGAGACACCGGTGTCTGCTTTTTACAAGTTGATGCCAGATGATTATACGTTCTTACTTGAAAGCGTTGAAGGTGGTGAAACCCTTGCGCGTTACTCTTTTTTAGGGAGTCAACCCTCGGTGCTTTTCCATAGTAAAGGGCATCAGGTTACCATTGAGTATTTGCAAAAAGGCGAAACCGTAGTTCAGGAGTATGAAGATCCATTAAGTGCTCTTGAGGAATTGATGCAGAATTATCGACCTGTTGACAACGAGGAGTTACCAAAATTCCACGGGGGCGCAGTCGGTTATATGAGTTATGACATGGTGCGTTTCGTCGAGGAATTGCCAGATGATACCGAAGATGAACTGCAACTTCCGGATTGCTTTTTCATGATTGCCGAGACGCTTTTAATATTTGATCATGTGAACCATCAGATTAAGGTCGTGGCGAATGCACATATTGATGGAGATGTAGATGCGGCTTATACAGATGCTGTTGTGAAGATTGAGGCATTGGTCGAGAAACTTACAGCTGTTTCCGAAGCGCATTTACACACGAATAGCGGCGAGAGTCAGGAAGGGTATGAAAAAATTATATCCGACCCCCAATCGAATTTCACGAAATCCGATTACGAAGCCGCAGTCAGGCGCGCTAAGAAATACATAGCTGCAGGCGACATCATCCAGGTTGTGCCTTCGCAGCGATTCAGTTGTCCGGTGTCCGTAGACTCGTTCGATATATATCGGGCATTGCGAATGGTCAATCCGTCACCGTATATGTATTACCTGAAATTTAATGGATTTGACATTGTAGGGGCATCACCAGAAATGATGGTTAGGGTAGAAGACGGAATCGTCCAAACGCGCCCAATCGCAGGAACGCTCCCGCGCGGCACAACTCCTGAAGAGGATCGGGAATTGGAGAACCAGCTTCTCTCCGATCCAAAAGAACGTGCGGAGCACGTGATGCTCGTCGATTTGGGGCGCAATGATCTCGGAAGAGTCTGTGAATATCACACCGTTGAAGTGACCGACCTTATGATCGTTGAGCGTTTTTCGCATGTGATGCACATCGTTTCACATGTCATTGGACGATTACGTGAGGATCTGACGGCTTTTGATGTGCTGCGCGCCTGTCTGCCCGCCGGAACACTCTCTGGTGCCCCGAAAATACGCGCAATGGAAATCATTGATGAACTTGAACCGACGCGTCGTGGCACGTATGGCGGAACGGTGGGTTATTTCAGTTTTTCCGGTAGTGCAGACACAGCGATTACGATCCGAACCGCCGTCATCAAAGATGGCACCGCTTATGTGCAAGCAGGTGGTGGTATCGTTGCAGATTCAGTTCCTGAAACTGAGTATTACGAAACCGTCAGTAAAGCGCGAGCAATGCTCAGTGCTATTGCATTGGCAGAGCAAGGTTTCTTATTGTAATAGTTGCCCGTTGTCAGGCATCAGCTAAAAGGGGGTTCGATTTCATCAAACCCTCCTTTAACTGACCACTGATAACTACTAACTGACCACTATTGAAGGAGCTAAAAAATGGTTTTAATGATTGACAACTATGACTCCTTTACCTACAATCTCGTGCAGTATCTGGGTGAACTCGGTGCTGAATTGGAAGTTCATCGGAGTCGAAAAATAGGATTGAACGCCTTAGACGCCTTGGAACCAGAGCGGATTGTAATATCTCCAGGGCCTTGTACGCCACGAGAAGCGGGTATATCCAACGATGTCATAAAGCACTTTGCTGGAAAGGTCCCAATTTTAGGAGTCTGTCTTGGACATCAATGCATCGGTGATGTATTCGGGGGTGACGTCGTTCGTGCGGATCGGTTAATGCACGGCAAGACCTCTATGATAATCCATAACGGAGCAGACCTTTTTGAAGGGTTGGATAACCCGTTTGAGGCGACACGCTACCATTCGCTCATTGTCCGGAAGGAGACGCTGCCAGATTGCCTTGAGGTTACGGCATGGACAGATCAGGACGAGATCATGGGGCTTCGGCACAAAACGCTACCTATCTGGGGTGTGCAGTTTCATCCGGAGTCGATTTTGACAGCTGCTGGAAAGAGCTTACTGGATAACTTTTTGGCACTATAGTATATGTAGAAAGGTTTAATAATGACAAAACAGACGAATGAAACAACACCGGTGCCCGTCTTAGTTTCCTGGTCTTCCGGTAAAGATTCCGCATGGTCACTACATACGCTACGGCAGCAGCCGGAACACTACGACGTACGCGGTATCTTTACCACCGTCACAAAGACGTTTGACCGGGTTTCAATCCACTCTACGCCAGCATGGGTGCTGAAACAGCAATCTGAAAAACTCGGAGTGCCGTTGTACGAGATACCAATTCCTTATCCGTGTTCTAACGCAATCTACGAAGAAGCGATGCGAAAGTTTCTCGCCGAGGTAGAAGCATTGCCTGAGCATTTGGGAGCATCACATTTCGCGTTTGGGGATCTGTTCCTCGAAGACATCCGTGAATACCGCGAGGATAAACTCAAAGGAACCGGCTTCACACCGATTTTTCCGGTGTGGGGAGAGGAAACCGCCCACCTTGCGCAAACGATGATTGCCTCAGGTATGCGCGCGATTGTCACGGCACTCAATCCTACTAAGGTGCCTGCCGACTTTGCGGGACGGTGGTTTGATGCTGACCTCCTTGCGGACTTGCCAGATGACGTGGATCCACTCGGCGAAAATGGTGAATTCCATACATGTGTCGTTGATGGACCGATGTTTAGTTCGCCTGTTGCCGCGAAACCGGGTCAGGTTGTTCAAAGAGATATTGTTTCTAATAAAGATAAGGATGACAAAATTCACTCAAGAAGCAACACCTCGCCGACTTATGTCTATGCTGATGTAGTACCTTTGGATGGATAATTTTGGCAATATTATGAAGCAAGCAGCGGTCCTGTGGACGGGTGGAAAAGATTCTGCCCTTGCACTTCAAGTCTCCTTAAATCTTTACGATATAAGGAGACTTGTCTGTTTTGTCCCAGCAGATAACAGGCAATTCTATGCACACCCGACACAACTCATGACCTTACAAGCGCGAAAAATCGGACTCCCTATTGAATTCATGCCGATTTCTGAGCCTTATGAATTGAGTTATCGTCAACAAATTAAGACTATAAGAGATAGTGGGATTGAAGTATTGGTTACCGGGGATATTTCTACTGTGGGTGGAATGCCCAATTGGATTGACGGCGTCGCTGCCGGTTTGGTAAATGTTTATAAACCGCTGTGGGAATTGGATCGGGAAGCAATATTAGATACACTGATCGCCAACCAATTTAAAGTCGTCTGCTCTCTCGCCTACAAAAAATATTTCCAGTCTACTATCGCCGGTAGATATTTGGACGCGGAACTCATTACAGAACTGAAGCAGTTACCAATTGATGCCTGTGGGGAACAGGGCGAATACCACACATGGGTATTAGATGCTCCGTTTTTCAAGGAAGCTGTACGGTTAGAGGGTGCACAGGTCGTTGAGGCAGTCGAATATTACTACCTTACTTATGCAGAGGTGGTGTGAAAGGAAACACCTTAGCGTTCGGATCCCAACCACTTTTGCACGCGAGCAAGTTTATCGGGGGGGATGTGTGAGACATTCGCGTCTGTAGGGAATGTGCCGTTTGCTACCTCTTCCCGATACTTACAAATTGCTTCAAAAGTCAGGTGGTCGTAATTTTGGTAGCGTTTGGCGTGTTTGAAGGGAGGACCTATCCCTAATATATCATTGATAACAAGGACTTGTCCGTCGCAGAACCGTCCCGCCCCGATACCGATGGTAGGGATATTCAGGGTATCCGTTATGATTTGGCTGACCTCTTCGGTAATTTTTTCGAGGACAATGAGTTTCGCGCCAGCATCTGCAAGTGCTACTGCTGATTCGATGAGTTGCTTCGCTTTCGCAAATGTTTTTCCGTGCGTCGCCGCTTTAGTCCCATGGATTTGCGGATTATGTCCGATATGGGCGCAGGTCTCTACCCCTGCTTCGGTGAGTGCGGTAACGATCGGAACCTTCTCAACACCGCCTTCCAATTTAACACCGTCAGCCCCATCATCCAAGAAAAGATTGGCATTGGTAACGGCTTGCTTCACATCTCGGTCAGCAGCGTAAGGCATATCGACGAGGAGATAAGCGCCTGTCACACCGCGACGCACCGCTTGAAGATGGTGTCGCATATCTGCTATTGTTACCTCTACCTCGCTTTTGTAGCCGAGCACATTCGTACCGACACTATCCCCGACAAAGACAATGTCAATTCCCGCCTCGTCTTGCAAACAGGCAGTCGGGTAATCGTAGCAGGTTAACACGGTGATCGGTTGCTGCTCTCGTTTTTTGGTGTGCAGGTAAGTGATGTCTTTCTTCACTTTTCCGCTTGCCTCCGCGCGTAATCCCAACCGAAAAATCGTTTTAAACTAAAACCTCTGCCACGGTTTTCCCAATAGTCGTGAGGTTGTCTGCCACAATGATTCCCGCATCTTTGAGGGCTCGAATTTTATCCGCAGCAGTGCCTTGTCCACCGGAGATAATCGCACCGGCGTGTCCCATTCGTTTACCGGGTGGGGCAGTCTGACCGGCAACAAAACCGACAACAGGTTTTGTCATTTCCTTTTTCACGAATTGCGCCGCTGTCTCTTCAGCCGTTCCACCAATTTCCCCTATTAAAACGACAGCGTGTGTGTCATCATCTGCTTCAAACAGTCTAAGAACATCAACAAAATTCGTTCCAATCACAGGGTCACCACCGATGCCGACACAAGTGGATTGACCAATGCCGAGTTGTTTCAGTTGATAGGCGGCTTCGTAAGTTAAAGTTCCGCTTCGCGAGACGATGCCAACGTTGCCTGCGGTATAGGCGAACTCAGGCATCACGCCAATTTTGCATTCGCCGGGTGTGATAACACCAGGGCAGTTTGGACCGATTAACCGAGTCGATTTTCCTTGAAGAAACGCCTTCGCTTTAACCATATCAAGAACGGGAATATGTTCAGAAATACAGACGATCAACTCGACCCCTGCCTCGGCAGCTTCCATAATAGAGTCCGCCGCGTTGAAGCGCGCCGGAACGAAAACCATCGATGTATCTGCCCCTGTTGCTGCAACACCCTCTGCTACAGTATCATATACAGGAATGCCGTTCACGTCAGATCCACCTCTACCGGGGACTGAACCGGCGACAATTTGGGTGCCATAAGCTGCACACTGCTCTGTGTGAAAGCGTCCAGAACGACCTGTGATGCCTTGTACGATCACTTTCGTGTCTTTGTTAACAAGTATACTCATATTTTTTATGGTTGTTGGTTATCAGTTATCGGTTTTTGGTTACCTTGTTGTGGCGTTCGGATATGCTGTGGATTCCATAAGAAAACTGTCTACCATAAGATATTAACTGACAACTGACACCTGATAGCTGATGACTAATTTAATATGCACGTGCGAAAATTGTGACATCTTCTGCAGGTTTGCCACAGACAATGCATTCGCCACCTCCATCGGGTTGTTCTATTGGGAGGCATCGGATGGTTGCTTGTGTTTCCTCTCTAACTTTGTCTTCGCATGCCGCGTCACCGCACCAGTGCGCGCGTGCAAATCCATTTTCAATGGCCTCTTCGAATGCTTCGTAGGTAGTAGGTTCAAAGGTGTTTGCATCGCGGAAGTCTGTTGCTCGTTTGAGCATATCCGCTTGAATCGTGTCAAGCATTTGTGTTACCGCTTCAGCGGCGTTAGCGATCGGGACGAACGTTTTGCCTTCCTTACCGGGTATATCACGTCGTGCGAGGACAACCTGCTGGTTACTCAAGTCCCGGGGACCTATCTCTATGCGCAGTGGAACACCTTTAAGTTCCCATTCGTTGAATCGCCTACCTGGTGACTGATCCTGTCTGTCGTCAACGTGGTAACGAATACTGCCCAGTGTTTCGCAGATCGCATCGACGGCTTGCATAACGGATTGTTTATCGTCTTCTCTGTTTTTCGGGACGATCGGGACGATGACGAGTTGTGTGGGCGCGAGTCTCGGCGGTAGAATCAATCCTTGGTCATCTCCATGTGTCATAATAATAGCGCCGATCATTCGAGTGCTTACACCCCAACTTGTTGTCCAACAGTGTTGTTGTTTTTGGTTCGCGTCAAGGTATTGGATGTCAAAGGCTTTAGCAAAGTTTTGTGCGAGATCGTGTGATGTTCCTGCTTGTAAGGCGCGTTTATCGCCCATCATTGCCTCAATCGTGTAAGAGGTCAATGCCCCCGGGAACTTTTCACTTTCGCTCTTACGACCGGGGATAACAGGTATTGCGGCTTCGTTGGTTGCAAAATCAGTGTATATATCAAGGATACGCAGCGTCTCTTCTTTTGCTTCCTCGTGGGTTGCATGCGCAGTGTGTCCTTCTTGCCAGAAGAATTCCATCGTTCTTAGGAAAAGGCGGGTGCGTAACTCCCATCGGACTACGTTTGCCCACTGATTGATAAGGACCGGTAAATCACGATAAGATTGGATCCATTGACTATACATGTAGCCGATAATGGTTTCAGAGGTCGGACGGATCACAAGCGGTTCTTCTAACTGTTTCCCGCCGCCGTGTGTAACAACGGCAAGTTCGGGTTTGAAGCCTTCGACGTGTTCTGCTTCCTTCTCAATGAAACTCATAGGAATGAAGAGTGGGAAAGCGGCGTTTTGATGTCCTGTCTCTTTGAATCGGGTGTCCAGTTGTTCTTTGACATTTTCCCAGAGCGCGTAGCCGTAAGGACGCACTACCATGCATCCGCGTACGGGCGCGTAATCTGCCATTTCAGCCTGACGGATAACCTGTGTGTACCATTTTGCGTAGTCTTCACTACGCGGAACTATTTTATCAAACATCTTTTTTCCTTTAGGACTCTAAATCAAGCGTCCGTTAAAGCGGCAATACCGGGTAGAGATTTTCCTTCTAAAAATTCTAAGGACGCACCGCCACCCGTTGAAATATGTGTCATCCGTTCTGCAACACCGGCTTGCTGTATCGCCGCGACACAGTCGCCGCCGCCGATGATGCTCACCGATTCCGAATCGGCGATCTGTTTCGCTACTGCAATTGTGCCTTGTGCAAACTTCTCAAATTCATATACACCTAAGGGACCGTTCCACACCACCGTTTTCGCTGCTGCGATCTGTTCCCCAAACGCCGATACCGTTTCAGGACCGATATCTAATCCCTGCCATCCGTCAGGAATGGTGTCTTGGTCAGTAATCTGGGATTCGGTTTCGGGATCAAAGTCTCGTCCAACAACGTGGTCTATAGGTAGTAGGACGGACGCTGAGAATGCTTCCCTTTCGACCAGGGACTTGGCAATGTCAAGTTTTTCGGTTTCGACAATTGAGTTGCCAATACTAAGCCCCATCACTGACAAAAATGTATATGCCATGCCACCACCAATGAGGAGTCTATCAACTTTCCCCAGTAGATTTTCAATTAGTGTAATTTTATCGGATATTTTCGCACCACCAAGAATAGCCACGTAAGGGCGTTGAGGATCTTCAAGAGTAGTGCTGAGATAGTAAATTTCACGTGCCATTAGGAATCCAGCGACGCACGGATTCAGATGGTGTGTTACACCTTCCGTTGAGGCATGTGCACGGTGCGCTGTGCCGAAAGCATCATTAACGTAGACCTCGGCAAGCGAGGCAAGTTCCTGTGCAAATCTTGGATCGTTTGCGGTTTCTTCAGCGTAGAAGCGGACATTTTCAAGGAGCAGCACCTCACCATTGTGCATGGAAGCAACAGCACGCTGGACGGACACACCGATACAATCGTTGACGTGTTCGACGCGCTTACCAAGTTTTTGGCTAAGTGCTATAGCAATCGGCTGTGTTGTGAAGGTCTCTCGATCGGCTGCTGAACCCACTTCGGGTCTACCTAAGTGGGTCACTAAGATAATTTTAGCATCGGCGTTGATGAGTGCCAGAAGGGTTGGCAAAGCACCAGTGATACGGGTTTCATCTGTGATCTTTCCTTCCTTCATAGGGACGTTAAAGTCTACCCGCACGAGAACACGTTTTCCTGTAACGTCTATGTCCTTTAACTCAAGTTTTGCCACCTGTTTAGTTCTCCGATTTAATAGTTGTCAACTTTCGCTTACCAGTTTTCAGTTAAGATTTCTTGATGTAAAAATTCACCACTTCCTGAAGTATTCCATATCGGAGTCGATTGTTACAAAATGACTCTTAACCGATAACTGAGGACTGACGACTGACAACCATTCAGGCAGAACTTGCCGCTGTTACTGCCAACTGTGCCGCTTCAAAGAGTCCCTCTGCTTGTTGAACGTTCAAGTCCGATTCGGCAATAATCTGTTTTCCAAGTTCCACATTTGTTCCTTCCAACCGAACGACGAGCGGAACATTGAGTTTAACCTGTTTCGCTGCCTCAACAATGCCGTTGGCGATTGTGTCACATTTCATAATGCCGCCAAAGATATTAACAAGAACGGCGGTCACGTTTTTGTCTGCGAGTATCAGACGGAAGGCGTGCGTAACTGCCTCTACGGACGCTCCACCGCCAACATCGAGAAAATTTGCCGGTTCCCCACCGTTCTGTTTAATGATATCCATCGTTGCCATTGCGAGTCCTGCTCCGTTCACCATACAGCCGATGTTGCCTTCGAGGCGAATGTAACTCAAGCCAGATTCACTGGCTTCTAATTCACTCGGATCTTCCTCATGTGGATCACGCATCGCAGAGAGATCGGAATGCCGCCAGAGCGAATTATCGTCGAGGTTGACTTTAGAATCGAGTGCGACGATATCCAATCCGTCGTCTGTTGTTACAATTGCCAACGGATTAATCTCTACGAGGGAGCAGTCGCAAGCGGTAAAGGCGTTGTAAAGTGCGAAGATCAGTTCCGCAGCTTTAGGAATTACCGAACGGTAGGTTGCATTGGTGATTAATTTGTATGCGAACTCTCGTGCTTGGAACTCAGTTAACCCAAAGGCTGGATGAATTTGTGTCCTGATAATCTTTTCGGGTGTTTGTGCCGCAACTTCCTCAATATTAACCCCACCCTCTTCACTGCCGATGAGCGTGAGTTGTGAAGTTTCTCGGTCAAGGAGTATCGCGAGGTAGAATTCTTTCTCTATCTCCGCGGCTTCGGCAACAAGTACTTTTCGGACGAGTTTTCCTTCGGGACCCGTCTGTGGTGTTACGAGTTGCATGCCGAGGATCGCTTCAGCCCATTCTTTCACTTCAGCGGGCGAGTGTGCGAGTTTGACACCGCCTCCCTTCCCGCGTCCACCAGCGTGAATTTGCGCTTTGATAACGTATGTTGGACAATTAAGTTCTTGAGCGATGGCTTCCGCTTCCTCTGGCGTTTCAGCGACCCTGCCGGGTAGCGTATTGACACCATGAGATTCTAAGATTTGTCTGGCTTGGTATTCGTGAATATTCATTTTCTTTCGGCTGCGGTAGCGTTCCTTTGGCATTTGTGGTTGCTGATGTATTTGGAGTGTGTCCCATATTAAACACATTAGGAATTATATCATAGTTGAGGCAAGATTGCAAGTTTTTCAAGTTCGTTGGTGTTCCTCCTCAGGTGTGTTGCAAGGCAGGTCTAAATTTTTTACTATCTTTTTTTGCTTTGCGGACTCTATAATAACATAAGCAACGGATATAGTCGGTTATCTGAAAGACTTTAATTCGTAGATGTCGAGGGGCATAAGGATGGTCGTGTGTTAAACGAGTGTTGTCTCATCAAATGGAGGACGGAACAAAGATGACAAATATCATGAGAACTGTTCAATTTTGGCAGAAGTTCGCGAGGATTTTTCTATTACATTGGCGATACCACTGGTCATATCATCATCCAGAAACCAGTCAAAGCGTACAATCAATGCAGAAAGTAGAGTGCTTTCGAGATAAAGCCCGTTTTCGCATTGACGGGAGTGATGACATTCTTCGTGAACTCCTCGTCTTCAGTCCAAAAGAAAATGGACACGACAAGGATTTCTTATTCTTAGTTGATGATAGTGCTAATACCTATACGAGTATACCGAAAGGCTGGCAGTTGATTGACTCAGACGGTGTTGAAGCGCGAGGCGATGTTGTCGGTTTCTTGGATGGCAGACGTTATCTGTTTGAAGGTGGGTCGGGCAAGCTAATTGCTGTGGCAGAAGAGTAAAGGCATAAAGTCCAAACTGATCAAATTTGGCGATGGATAGTAGTTTTACATCAGAATCAAGTGGGTTTATGTAGACCCTGAACATAAGATGGATGTTATTCGGATTACGGATTTATCATTTTCAAGACGATTGAGAAGAGTTTGAATAGACTCCTGAAAGACGGGGTGCACCAAATCCGGGGCGATCTCGGCTAATGGGACCAATACGAAACCGCGGAGATGCATCTCAGGATGCGGAATGACGAGTTTCTCTGTTTGAACGCACAAATTCCCATAGATTAATATGTCAAGGTCGATCTCTCTCGGACCCCAACGGATGCGGTGTTGTCTGCCAATAACGGTTTCAATGTCTTTTAGGGTCTGTAACAAAGATAGGGGAGAAAGGCTGGTCTGGATTGCAGCGACACCGTTCAAAAATTGTCCCTGTGCTTCGTATCCTACGGGAGTTGTTTTGTAAATGGAGGAAATCTGTTCTAAAACGATTTCCTCCATTTTCGATAAGGCGTGGATGGCGTTCTGGAGATGCTTGAGCCGATCGCCGATGTTACTTCCGAAACCAATATATGCTAAGTGAATGGAGTTTGCAGTTGATGACGACATGCTGAACCCGGGCAATTCATGAGGTCCACTAACTGATTAGGCAGTCATTAAAAGTTCCTCAAGATTCCTACCAATAGTTGGGCGCGGAAGACTTTTATTTTTTTTCTGAGCGCGATCCAACAGTTCGTCAACAATTTCGCACAACTGTCGATAAACTTCAACTTCATCGTCGCCGTGACAACACGGTCCGATGATGCCAGGACAATATCCAATGAAGCATTCGTCTTCGTCTGACCATTCGACAATCTTGATGTATTTCGCACTCTCAATCATCTTTGTGATTCCTCAATTTTTAATTTAACCTGTTTCTCTTGGTAAGGTTTAGCATCATCGCCTAAGTTCCCAGAAATGACAACTATTGGACCTTTAGGATGTTCATAAGTTCTGTGGCTTCCTCTGCCGCCTGTATTGGTAAATCCTGCTTTTCTCAAGTCCGTGATGAGTTGTCGTATTTTTCTCGGCATAAACTTACCAATGCGGAAAATTTCACTACATCTGACCTGAAAATTTGCGAATAGCGATAGACGTGTTGTGCCCACCGAAACCGAACGCATTGGAGAGAGCAACCTTGATCTTCGCATCACGACTTTCATTCGGAACATAGTCCAAGTCACAGGCTTCGTCTGGCATGTCATAGTTGATGGTTGGTGGCAGATAGCCCTTTTCCATCCCACCTAAACAGGCAATGAGTTCCACGGCTCCAGCTGCACCAAGTAGATGACCGATCATGGATTTGGTGGAACTGACAGGGATTTTGTACGCATGTTCGCCAAAAAGAGTTTTGATGGCGTTGGTTTCTGCGACGTCGCCTATCGGGGTGGAAGTACCGTGCGCGTTGATATAATCGACAGCATCTAATGGCAATCCTGCGTCTTGAAGTGCGAATTCCATTGCTTTCGCTGCACCTTCGCCGTTTTCAGGTGGACTTACCATATCGTGTGCATCTGAAGTCATGCCGTAACCGATGATTTCTGCGTAGATATGGGCACCCCGTTTTTTAGCGTGTGATAAAGATTCAAGGATTAGGACCCCAGCACCGTCTCCCATCACAAAGCCGTCCCTGTCTTTAGTGAACGGACGCGAGGCGCGTTCAGGCTCATCATTTCGCTCCGACATCGCCCGCATTGAGCAAAAACCCGCGAAAGCCAAAGGGGTAATCGCCGATTCTGTCCCTCCCGTGAACATCACATCCGCTTCGCCGCGCTGAATGATGCGAAAGGAATCACCAATCGAGTGGTTAGCACTCGCACATGCCGTGACAGACGAAGAATTCGGACCTTTGAGGCTGAAATGAATTGAAACCCGTCCCGCTGCCATGTTAATAATCATGTAGGGCACAAGAAATGGGCTCACGCGTTTAACGCCCTTTTCGGCGAGCGTTTTTGCGTTATCTTCGAGGACCCCAATGCCGCCGATGCCAGAACCGATTTGGACCCCCGCACGGTATGGATCAACCTTGTCAAGTTCCAAATCTGCGTCTTCGTGTGCCATGATTGAGGCAGCAAGCGCATATTGGATGAAAAGGGGCAACCGAGATGCCGATCGACGATCCATATATGCTTCCGCTTGGAAGTTTTTTACCTCTCCGGCAATTTGGGTGCGATGCTCCGAGGCATCGAAATAGGTTATAGGTCCGATTCCGTTTTTACCGGTGGCAAGCGCATCCCAATATTCTTCTTTCGTGTTGCCAATTGCATTGACAACACCGATTCCTGTAATAACTACACGCTCCACGAGACCGATCCTTTTTGTTGAGGTTGCAGGCGCACTTGTAAAAACGACCAAATTTTGCCCACACGCGGCAAAATTTGTCTTAGCTTTACATTTTTTGCCCCGGTGAAGTCCATACGGACTTCATACCGTTGATTTGCGGGCAAAATTCGTCTTAGTTTTACATTGCGCGCTGAGGAGGGCTTATAGTATCCTGGGCTACACACCCTCCAGTGATATGTCTTAACTTATACATGCTCGTCTAAGTAATTCAGGGCATCTTGAACAGTCGTAATTTTCTCCGCATCGCTATCTGGAATTTCGAGGTCGAATTCCTCTTCAAGTGCCATGACCAGTTCCACAGTGTCGAGTGAATCAGCACCCAAGTCTTCCATGAAGGAGGCATCTGGGGTAACGTTATCTTCATCAACACCGAGTTGTTTCGCAATAATTTCGATAAGGCGTTCTTGGTTCGTTGCCATAAGCGTTCTCTGATCTCCTTTTTAGAGTTTACAGTTGTCAGTTAAAAGAGACTTTGGGTTAAACAACACATCTTTTATGGCCGTTAACTGTTAACTGACAACTTTTGAATTACATCACCATGCCACCATCAACCTGAAGCGTTTGGCCGGTGATATAGCGTGCAGCATCCGATGCTAAAAAACAGACAGCGTCTGCCACATCTTCTGGGTCTCCAAATCCTCGTAAGGGAATCATCTCGAGGATTTGTTCCTGACTCTGTTCCGGTATTTGTGCTGTCATGTCCGTCGTAATAAAACCAGGAGCGATAGCGTTCACGGTAATGCCGCGGGCACCAACCTCTTTGGCAGTAGCTTTTGTCAAACCGAGAATGCCAGCCTTCGCAGCGGCATAGTTCGCTTGTCCTGCGTTTCCCATTAAGCCAACCACCGATGAAATGTTAATGATTCTTCCGCTTCTCTGACGTATCATAGGACGCAGCACCGCACGCGTACAGTACATCGTGCCGGTCAAATTCGTCTGTAACACAGTGTCCCAGTCTTCATCTTTGAGACGCATGAGCAGCATATCGCGGGTAATCCCGGCATTGTTCACGAGGATATCAATTTGCGAAAATTGTGCAATAGTTTTTTTGATAAGCACCTCAACATCTGCTTTTTGGGAGATATCGGCAACCATTGCGTGGACAGCGTAGCCTTTGTCCTGCAGCGTATCAGCGACCTGTGCGATGGTATCAGCCGAGCGCGAGCAGATAACGACATTGGCACCCGTTTCACAGAGTCTGTGTGCAATCGCTGCACCTATGCCCCGCGACGCTCCTGTGACAATTGCCGTTTTGCCATTCAACAAATCTTCCCTAAATGTGCTTTGTGCCGTTGTTACATCCATTGTTTTTATTTATCGCTTCCATATTCGTCTGTCACGAGAGACAGCGTTTTAAGGTCTTCAGCATTCATGGCGTTGCTTTCGGAAAGCGTGCGTTTTACTAAACCCGACAAAACCTTTCCTGGTCCAACCTCGACAAAATGCGTAATACCGGTATTCTTGATAGTGTGCAACGTTTTTCCCCACTGAACGGGCTGTGTTATCTGTTGAGATAGAAACTCCCTAATATTATCTGCGTCCGTGGCAGATTTACCTGTTACGTTCATCACAATATCAATTTGAGGTGAATGCAACGGCACTGAATCGAGGACAGCTTTAAACTTTTGTTGTGCTGGCGCCATCAGTGGGGAATGGAACGCACCACTTACTGGCAATGGACGGCACCGCCTCTCGCCAATCTCGGCTTTGGCGAGAGAAACGACGTGGTCAACTGCATCAACCTCTCCAGAGATTACGAGTTGTCCAGGACAGTTGTAATTGGCGATATTGACAATCCCGGCAGCCGTTTCACAGAGTGTTTGAAGCTGTTCAGTTTCCATTCCGAGGATCGCTGCCATCGTGCCTTGCTGTGTTTTTCCTGCTTCCGCCATGAAGCTTGCGCGTGCGTGTACCAGCCGTAATGCATCTGAGAAATCAAGTGCTTCCGCTGCTACGAGTGCTGAATACTCCCCTAAACTGTGGCCCGCGACAGCATTAGGAGTAATATTGTATTCCTTTAGCACTCGCAGCGCTGCGACACTGCAAGTCAAAATTGCAAGTTGTGTATTTTCGGTCTCTTTTAAATCTGCCTCCGGTCCTTCAAAACAGAGTTGCTTTAATCCGCGTCCAAGGGCTGCATCGGCTTCTTCAAAGGTAGCATCAGCAATTGGGTAGTTTTGTGCCAATTCTGCACCCATGCCGACCTGTTGTGAACCTTGCCCTGGGAAAATAAACGCCAGTTGTGTCATTTTTATTTCGTGAATGGATGTCGGCGGGACCCTTTCGGTTTTCTAAAATCCTCAAATCAAACAGAAAACTAATAGAATTAGATAGAGCCTCTTTACTAATGGCTGGCGGCTATAATCGTAGGAGCGTACTTCCCCATGTTAAGCCTGCTCCGAAAGTCACAAGCAGAAGTAGATCGCCCGGTTTTGCTCTGCCTTCACGAATAGCCTCGTCTAAAGCGATGATCACTGTCGCTGCAGAGGTGTTACCGTATTTGTCAACGTTAATGTAAACCTTTTCTCGTGGCACACCGAGTCTATCACCGACTGCCTCAATGATGCGCAAGTTCGCTTGATGCGGGATTAACAAATCAATATCTTCAATATTGACGTTCGCTTGACGTAGGACACGGTGGGCGGCTTCAGGCATGAGCCGGACACCCAATTTGAAGACTTCTCGTCCATTCATCTGAATCTTATCTAACTTTTGGTCGATTGCTTTCTGTGTGACTGGCATTCTCGAACCGCCTGCAGGGATACCGAGGAGGTCAATGTCTGCATAATCACCATCGGATCCGATATAAGATGCGAGAATACCTTTTGGTTCATCCGTGGCTTGGACCACGGCAGCACCTGCGCCATCTCCAAAGAGAACACATGTGCCTCTATCGCTCCAATCAACGATTTTGTTAAAAATCTCACCACCAACGACAAGAATAGTGTCATATCGTCCAGATCTGATCAATCCATCTGCGAGATCCAGCCCATAAAGGAAGCCAGCGCATGCAGCGGATATATCCATTGCAGAGGCGTGCTTAGCACCGATGCCTTTCTGGACGTAGCACGCCGTTGAGGGGAAAAACGTGTCTGGCGTAACGGTAGCAACGAGAATCATTTGGATGTCAAGCGGATTGATATTGGCATTCTTAATAGCCCAGCGGGCAGCACGAACGCAAAGATCGGAAGTAGCCTCATCGTCTTCAGCCATACGCCGCTCTCTAATACCTGTCCGTTGACGGATCCATTCGTCGCTGGTATCGACCAATTTCTCCAAGTCGAAATTAGTGATAACCTGCTCAGGGAGGTAAGAGCCTGTCCCCGTAATTGTTGCATGTCGAAGTTGCGTCATTATATCTCTCTTGAAGTTTTTGGCGTTATAAGATGCCGCCTGCGAGCCGAGAGCCAAAACTTACTAAAAAATCAGGATCAGTTATGTGTTAACCGATGCTCCATCTATGCCTCGTCGGCGGATTTTAGCACGGGGCGTCCGTTATAGTACCCACATTCGGGACAGACACGATGGGATATCATAGTCTCCCCGCAGTATGAACAAACACTTATCGCTTTGTCATGGAGTGCGTTGTGACTTCTACGCATTCTTTTTTTCGATTTTGACGTTCTCCGCTTTGGGTGCGCCATGAGTTTTCTCCTTTATCTTTAGGACTTACGCATTTCCTCTTAAAGTCCCCTACCCCCTGATAAGAGGCGGTGAATGCCATACGGCATTCATACCGTTGATTCTGATTCATAAAGGGGGTTGGGGGATTCAGGGATTAAATAGCTGAAATAGCGATTTTTTGGTGAAATACATTGCTTTTTTACTCAATTTGCGTAAGTCCTATACGAGTTTATTGTTTCAACTATTTTCCAGCATCTTTGAGAGTACCGAAAACGGATTGGAAGCCGCTACCGGTGCCTCATTCTCGGCTTCACAAGAGCATGCACCACCATTAAGTTCTGTACCGCACTGTAGACAGAGCCCTTCGCATGTTTCAGAGCAGAGCGGCCACATCGGTATTTCAAGAATAAGTGATTGCCGAGCATCTTCTGAAATGTCTAATGTTTCTCCGTCGTAGTATCGCACATCCGCTTCGTCTTCTTCCGAAGATTCATCGCCGAAAGAGAAGAACAGATTAAGCGTAGTAGCTACATCAATTTCAAACGGCTTAACACAACGTCGACACTCCGCTGAAAGCGTTGAAGTGATGTCGGCTGTCACACAAATATTGTTGCCTCCTTGGAGAAGTAAAAGAACTGTACATGATAGCGGACTGGCAAATTCTGCTTCCTCATAAATCAGACCGAGGGTCTCGGGTGGCACAAGTGCTTCATATTGCTTGAAGTCCTCGTGTCGAAGGTCTTTCACGTCGAATACTAACGTATCTCTTATGCCTTCCTTCATATTCAATTTTCACCTCAAGTATCTGTTAGGAGAAGTTGCATGGACTCTCTGCCACTATAGGCAGATGGCAAAGATGGCTACTACATTCATAATATATGGAGATATACGCAACTTAAAAAGCGACTTCTTCTTCGATCCTGATGAGTTGTGCGTCCCCTTTCACCTCTTCAAGAGCATAAATTTGCGAGAGTGCTGCTTTCATGTTCTTTTCCCGCGCCGTGTGTGTCAGCATAACAAGTGATACCGTATCCATGCCATGTGGATCCTTCTGTATAACAGAAGCGATACTAATTTGCCAGTTCCCTAAGATCGTGCCAATTTTCGCAAGAACCCCTGGTCGATCAGCAACGACGAATCGGATGTAATAACGCGTTGCTATGTCGTCAATAGAAGCAAAACCGACTTCCGCCTGTCCACCGGCAAGCCACGCTTGCGAAATGGGTGTGCTCACCCCTTGTTGCACAGATTTGGCTGCATCGATAATATCGGCAACGACGGCGCTTGCAGTCGGCATCTCCCCAGCACCTTGCCCATAAAACAGCGTTGGACCAACCGCGTCCCCGATGACGCAAACTGCGTTAAATGCACCACCGACGTTCGCAAGTAGGCTCCGCTCCGGCACGAGTGTTGGATGCACACGCGCTTCCACACAATTTCCATCTGTCAACTTCGCAATAGCGAGCAGTTTGATGACATAACCCAGTTCACGGGCATATTGAATTTCTTGTGCGGTGATGTTTGTAATACCTTCGACGTGGAGTTGCGGGAGCGAAATGCTGCTCCGATAGGCGAGAGCTATCAGAAGGATGAGTTTCTGGGCAGCGTCAATACCTTCAACGTCGAGGGTTGGATCGGCTTCAGCGTAGCCCATGTCCTGTGCGGCTTTCAACACGTCCGAAAAATTGACCGAGCGCTCGTGCATCTCGGTTAATATGTAGTTACATGTGCCATTTACAATGCCGTAGAGGGAATGGATCTGGTTGCCAGCGAAACTTTCCTGTAGCGTTTTAATAATCGGAATACCACCTGCCGTGCTTGCCTCGAAATTGAGACTCACTTGATGTTCTGAGGCAAGTTGAAATAATTCACCACCGTGTTCTGCTAAGAGGGCTTTGTTTGCGGTAACGACATGTTTACCGTTTTGGATGGCGCGTCTGATGAGGCTATGTGCTTCTGTAACACCCCCGATAAGTTCGACGACAATGTCGATATCTGGGTTGTCAACGACTTCCGCCGGATTGCTTGTTAGACAATCTGCGGGGAGTTCAACCCCTTGGCGCGTGGCAGGGAGCGTCCGTTTCACTATTTTTTTTAGATTTAAGTCCGTCCCACTATTTTTGGCAATAAGGGCATGCTGATTCATCAGAATTTTGGAAACGCCGGTACCGACGGTTCCCCACCCTAAAATGCCAACGTTAATATATGACTTGTCCACTACTGCGACTCCCTCTTTTCCGTACATTTACTGCGTGGCTGTCAGGCAAAGATCGAATATATCTGGCTTGCAAGCTGGTATTACATATTAAATTTTTACCCACACGGGTAAAATTTGTCTTAACTTTACATTAATTTTTTGTCTTTGCCTTACATTAATCGGGGCGACTGGATTCGAACCAGCGACCTCTTGAACCCCATTCAAGCGCGCTTCCGGGCTGCGCCACGCCCCGTTAAAAATCAGGTTCTGTCCGCGTATAATTGTATCATAAGCCAGGGGCAATGTCAAATAAAAATTAGAAACTTCAGCACCTGTAGGGCAATTCAGCGGGGTTTCCTACACACACTACGGCAGCATATCAGCAAAATTGTAACATTTAGTTCTTCTTGGTTTTAAGCTGTAGGATGAGTCCTTCTTAGTTTGCGAGCATGTTGGAACACGTCGAGTTAGTTGCATAAGGAGACTCACCCTCTATTTATGGTGGATTATATAAATATATAGACAGTTTTCATAGGGGTGTTTTTGCTTGGGTGTTTCCCCTAAGTCCCCAACCCGAAGCACACCCCCGTCGCGGTAGGCGAGGTTTCTAACCTCGCCCGTTTACAATGTCTAATTAATTCTAAAATCTACCATAGTTAGTCAAAAATGGTTTGTCTAAGCAAAACCCATCTCTTTCAGATTTTTGAGGCTGATGCCCAAACTCTCAAACGGATCGCGTTCATAACAGGTATCCTGTTCGATGATATACCATTCAACACCTGCGTAGATACAAGCGTTTATAATAGCGCTCCAATTGAGGTTGCCTTCGCCAACTTCAGCAAAGCGTTGTGTGGAACCTTGCATCGCCATGTCCTTGAGATGTATGATGTCAGCGCGTCCTTTTAAGTCTCGTATCCACGCTGTTGGGTCGCCACCACCGTGCTGAATCCAGTATGTATCCAGCTCGCTTTTAAAGTAGTTGGGATCACTTTCGGCGTACAAAATCTCTAACCCAGTACGCCCGTTAAAGCGTTCCAACTCGAAACTGTGGTTGTGATAGGAAAAAGTTATTCCACCTTCGGCGAGGCGTGCTGCGACTTCAGATGCCTCTTTCGCGAATCTGGCGTATCCTTCAGCGGTACGATATTCACCGGGAAGTCCACCTATTGCGGCGTGCTTACACTCCCACAATTGATGTTCGTCAATCACGGATTGAGGTTCATCGCACATCCGAGCGTAATCAGTATGTGTCGCGATAATACTGAGGCCTTCACCGTCAACGATATTTTTCAGTGCCTCAGGCGAAATCGGTCCGAGTGCTGAACACTGCACCGCTTCATATCCAAGTTGCCGGACTTTTTTCATCGTTGCTACAATGTCAGCTTCAGTATTGGTAAATTCTCTAACCGTATAAAGTTGCGCTGCGATTTGCTGCGCAGAAGGCATGTTTTGTGTTGCCATAATCTCTCCTTTTGTGTGGCATGTACTATTTTGCGGTTGATAGTATATCAGAAAAAAGTGGCGTGTTCAAGTTAATTTAGGACAGACGCATATTGCTCTTTCGTAGCATAACCTGTTAGGTTGTGCCACAAGAACGTTTGTGTCTTTTACGGTTTTTCCTCTATAACAGAGCATCCTATGGTCAAAAGGTCAAAATTGCCTAAGTGTGTAGGTTGGGTTGAACGGATAATACGCAAACCATAACATCTCACAGAAAACCGACACTCCATCAATACGCCCGTTACCGAAAAAAACCAGTGAAACCCAACACCTGACAAAAGGCAATTACAGGTGAAATCGAATCTAACATAGAAACAGAGGACAATTAGCATTCCAGCCAACCGCACGGTTCGTAGTCGCGCAATTCTGCAAAAATTGATTTGCATCTAAAAAATGGGTTTGGTAAACTTTAAAGTATGATAAACCCTTTTTTCTTCGGAGGTAGAAGTCGAGGTCCCTTTCGATTTTTACGGCTCCTTCTCCATTTCCCAAATTTTGTCAGATTAGCGTGGCGGCTGTTTGGCGACGAACGCGTTCCAATCTATCGGAAGGCGATTCTCATCCTTGCTGAATTGGTGGCGGTTGTATTTGCTTTTGCCTACTTAGTGAATCCTCTTGATTTCGATTTTATCCCGATTTTTGGTCGTATTGACGATCTTTTTATTGGTGCTTTTGTGATTCTTGTGCCGGGTGCTTGGTTATTTATTCGGCTATGTCCTGAGCACGTTGTCCAAGAACATGTGGATCGGATTTCACGAGGTCAGTAAACAAATAGCGTCCTACCAGAAATGTATTTCTCAGACACACCCATTTTTTTCAAACTTTTTTGCAACTTTATTTTCTAATAGGTGTGTCTTTAGGACGTAAACATAAAATAATTTAAAAAATGGTTTCGGTCATCCAGAAATCGGAGCTAATACTAAATTACACAGGAGGTATATCTTATGTCTAAGCTCAGAAC
Source organism: Candidatus Poribacteria bacterium (assembly GCA_028818705.1). GTDB lineage: Bacteria > Poribacteria > WGA-4E > WGA-4E > WGA-3G > WGA-3G. The sequence continues at coordinate 31,090 of JAPPNJ010000074.1, read as the reverse complement.
CACACTGCGCAACCCTGTCCGGGTATTTTTGATTTTGGCAGCATTCATCGTCGTAGCGGGAATTGTTATCGAACGGGGTACAGATGAATTTACGCTGCAAACTGCCGTCGGGCAGACGAATGACACACTACAAACATCAGAAGATTTTCAGCATTTGGATCGCGCGAATCGAGCGTTTATTGATTTAGTAACGCGGACGCGTCCTGCTGTTGTGCAAGTTACAACGAAAACACAACGAACTAACAGTCAACAGCCGAGTAACCCTTTTGGCGACGACTTCTACAGATTCTTCTTCGGTCCTGAATCTAATCCACAGACGCAACCCGAACCCGTCACGGGTCTTGGCTCTGGCGTGATTGTCCGTGAAGACGGTTATATTTTAACGAACAATCACGTCATTGATGGTGCTGATGACATTACTGTTATCTTAGCAAATGGTCGCAAGTATGAGGCGGAATTAGTCGGGAGCGACCCCGCAGAACGTAATGGTGGTGGTAGTGATATCGCACTCATCAAAATTGATGAAAATGATCTACCTTCCCTACAATTCGGTGATTCGGACGCCCTTGAGGTGGGTGAATGGGTTATTGCAATCGGGTCGCCACTTGGCTTTTCTCAGAGTGTGACACGCGGTATCGTTAGTGCGAAAGGCAGAGATGAGTTCAGCGGTAGAATTAGGTACAGTGATTTCATTCAGACAGATGCCCCAATTAACCGAGGGAACAGTGGTGGAGCGCTTGTTAACATTCGCGGCGAATTAATCGGTATTAATACGCTGATTACCACGGGGGGCATTTCCATGGGGAATATCGGTCTCGGCTTTGCTATTCCGAGTAACATGGTGCAGCAACTTATGCCAGATCTCATTGAAAAGGGAAAAGTTGTTCGCGGTTGGCTCGGTGTTTATATGGGCGCAGTGGATCATAATTTAGCAGATGAACTACACTTTGAGTCCCCACGCGGTGTTGTTGTTCATAGAGTTATTAATGATAGCCCTGCCGAAAAAGCTGGAATCCAACCTCGTGATATTATTCTTGAATTTGACGGCAAAACGGTTCAAGACGTACAGCATATGATGCACACTGTTGCTGGCACAAAAGTGGGCAAATCTGTCAAGTTAACAGTACTTCGAGGCGGAAATCAAGAAAAGGAGCTCACTGTTAAATTGGCAGAACGAACCGCAGAAGTCGTTGGTAGATCTGAACAAAGAACGTTTCGCACGGAATCAGAGGAGTTGTTCGCAGGTATTCGCGTTCGAAATCTGACGCCAGAAGTTGCTGAGCGTTATGGATACGCTTCAGACGAATCAGGTGTGGTTGTCACAGAGGTCGCAGAGGGTGGTGATGCTGAAAAGGAAGGCATCAGACCCGGATATCTCATTCAAGAAATGGAATGGATGCCGGTTGACAATCTTGAAACATATTCCAAACTCGTCGCGAAACTGAAGAAGGAGAATAAAGAGAAGGTTCTCCTCTATGTCAAATCGCCAGATGGCCGCGGTGGTGGTTATGTTACAGTGAAAGTTTCAACATCAGACCGATAATTAATGTAAAGAACACTAACTTTATCATTTCATTCGCCGATTAACGCTTGACGGATAGTTGTTTTCGTGCTACACTGCTCGAAAACAACTATCCTTTATTATAAATCAGAGGTTCAGGTTGCGGATGAAAGCACAACGGGTTGTTTGGCCGAGTCGTGCGAAAGTTGATATTGAAACGTGGATGTTGCCACCTCTCGGAGATGATGAAGTACTCGTCGCGACGGAGTGCACGCTCATCAGTCCGGGTACAGAGCGCGCCTTTTTGTTGGGACTTCCGAATGCACAAGGACGGTACCCGTCCCGCCCGGGTTACAGCAACATCGGTACAGTCATAGAAGTTGGGAAGGCAGTCACAGACTGCAAGGTTGGTGAACGTGTCGCTTCAACACAGGGACATACCAGCCACTTTATAGTATCACCGAATCGCTTGCTGAAGGTGCCTTCTGCCGGTGTTCCAGCCGAAGAGGCTGTCTTTTTTAATCTCGGTGCGATCGCCTTGCAGGGTGTTCGCAAGGCAAAGATTGAATTGGGTGAAGCAGCGTTAGTTTTGGGACAGGGACTTATTGGTTTGTTATCGATACAACTCTCGAAGTTGAGTGGCGCAATGCCATTGATTGCCGCAGACCTCACCGATAGCCGTCTTGAAATTTCTACGGGTCTGGGCGCAGACTATACGCTTAATCCTGAAGATGCTAATTTCTCCAAACAGTTAAGTGAGGCGACTAAAGGTGATGGACCGGCAGTTGTTATTGAAGCAACGGGACACCCAGACGCAGTTAGCACCGCTTTAGATGCTGCGGGCTGGGGTGCGCGAGTGATATTACTGGCAAGCACGCGTGGCGAAACTCCGAATGTGAACTTCTATCGTGATGTGCATAAGAAGGGACTTATCCTTTATGGTGCCCACAATGCGATTCGCCCCCGCCAAGAATCTTCACCCAATTTCTGGACCCTTGAAGACGATAGTCTGTTGCTATTATCGCTCATCGCGCAAAGACGGTTTAATGTTGCCCCGTTGATTAGTCATCGCGTTCTCGGAGAAGACGCACCAAAGGCATATCAACTGCTCATGGAATGGAATCCTGGCTTACTTGGTGTTATTCTTCAGTGGAACAACATGTAGGCACGGGATTGAAAGGAAGAGATGGCACGCGAATATCCGATTGAAAACGTTCGCAACATCGGCATTGCAGCGCACATTGATGCTGGCAAGACTACTACAACTGAACGGATCCTCTTTTACACCGGCAAAAAACATAAGATTGGTGCCGTAGATGATGGCACTGCTGAGATGGATTGGATGGTGCAGGAACGCGAACGCGGTGTAACGATCACCGCCGCCGCTACCACCTGTTTCTGGCGTGAACACGCGATTCACCTCATTGACACGCCCGGACATGTAGATTTCACCGTAGAGGTGGAGCGTTCGTTGCGGGTTTTGGACGGTGCTATTGCGCTTTTTTGTGCTGTAGGTGGGGTAGAACCACAGTCAGAAACCGTCTGGCATCAAGCCGATCGTTACAATGTGCCACGCATCGTTTTTGTTAATAAGATGGATAGGGTTGGTGCGAATTTCGCTCGTGTTCTGGAGATGATGAAAGAGCGATTAGGGGTGGATCCGCTGCCACTCCAATTGCCGATCGGCGAAGGTGCCGATTTTACGGGTATTGTTGATCTGGTGACGCAGAAAGTAATGCGTTGGGATGGGACCGACCTTGGGCAGACGTATACGGAAGCAGAAATTCCGCCTGAAGTTCAAGATGAAATGGCACAGGCGCGAGAAAGTCTCTTTGAGAGTATCGCCGTTGAAGATGATACGTTGCTTGAAAAGTATCTAAACGGTGAAGAGATAACGCGTGCTGAACTTTTGGCGTGCCTTCGTGCATCGACGTTACGTCGTACATTAGTCCCTGTCCTATGTGGAAGTTCTTTAAAGAACCAAGGTGTTCAACCACTGCTTGATGCGGTGATTGATTTTTTACCTTCGCCTGCTGATGTTCCACCTGTCGAAGGGACAGGACCACATCCTACCTCTGGTACTATACGTTCTAAATCCACAGGTGATATATCTACTCAAGAAGATAAAGTAACGCGGACAGCAGATGATACTGCTCCATTGTCAGCTTTGGCATTTAAAGTGGCGAGCCATCCGACAGTAGATAAACTTGTTTACTGTCGTATCTATTCAGGCACACTTAAGCGCGGGGAAGTTGTTTATAATGTACGTTCTGGGAAACGAGAACGGGTCAATCGTATTTTGCAGATGCATGCGAATAAAGAGGGGGTATCTGACGCAGCTTACGCTGGGGACATTGTTGCCCTTGTTGGACTTAAGCATACGAAAACTGGAGATACAGTTGCCGATGAAAGTGATCCAATTCTGTTGGAATCAATCACGTTTCCAGATCCGGTTATCTCTATTGCTATTGAGCCTGAACGTGCGAGTGATACAGACGCATTGGAGGAGACGCTCGAAAAGTTGATGGACGAAGATCCGACGTTCACAGTGGGCATTGATAAGGAGACCGGGCAACGGATTATTTCAGGAATGGGCGAACTTCATCTGGAGATTTTGACAGATAGGATGATCCGTGAATTCGGCGTTAAGGCTCGGGTTAGCAAACTTCAGGTGGCGTATCGGGAAACTATCAGCACTGTCGCAGAGGCGCGCGGAACACACATCTATAAGACGGACGAGGAAGGCATCTACGGGGACGTGCTACTCACCGTCGAGCCGTTAGAGCGCGGCGTCGGATTTCAGTTTGAGGATAAGACGGATGAAACACTAATTCCGCGACAATACATAGTGTCCATTGAGAAGGCACTGGCAGGCGCGATGGGAACAGGACCTCGCATCGGGTATCCGATGCAGGATGTGAAGGTGACGGTCACGGGTGGCTCTTATCATCCGACCGATTCCTCAGAGATAGCCTTTGAAGCGGCGGCAGTCCTTGCATTTGAAAGTGCGGTCAGAAAGGCGAATCCTTTGCTCTTGGAACCGATTATGCGAATACATATCACTGTTCCTGACGAGCATGTTGGCAAAGTCATCGGAGACCTAAACGCACGCCGCGCTCAGATTAATGAGAGTACGACACAAGATGGATCCATCACCGCCATCAATGCCTTTATACCCTTGTCAGAAACATTTCAATACACAACCCAGCTTCGTTCAATGACGCAGGGACGTGGTGCTTTCACATTGGAATTTTCACATTACGAAGTTGTCCCAGAATCTCTTGCCCCTGGTGCTAACCGGGTTATCTCGGCTTAGGCAAAGTTCAACGTCCGTGTGCTTTCATTACTTGTTGCAGTGCTGCCAAAGGAATCGCGTACATTGTCCTATCATTGATGCCTGTTGTTGTTGTTGCCATTGTCATTGAATTGACAACGGCTTCCTCTGTTGCTTCAACGACAGCTTGAAAGAGCGAACTCAATCTCCAGTTAACCGACATCTGGATTTGGAAAGTGCCGCTTTCAGTGCTGCTTGGAAAAATATTTGCGGTAGAAAACGCGATAACGAATTCACCACTGCCATCAGTACTTGGTGTACCTGTCCGAGCAAGTCCGTGTGTTGCACGTATTGCTAACTGTTTCAATTGGCGGTGCGTCAGTGGTGCGTCTGTCGCGATAATAATAATAAAGGATCCGTCTCTGCCGAGTTTTGGTGGGGAACCTGTAATCGCTTTGCCGACTGGAACGCCATCAATGCGCAATTGAGAGCGGCGACCGCCGTTGGAGTTAACCAGGACGCCGACTGTCCATCCGCCACGTTCTTCGGGGAGAACGCGGGAGGAAGTGCCGATACCAGCTTTAAATCCGTAGCACCGCATACCGGTACCACCACCAACACATCCCTCAGCGACTGGACCGCTCGTGGCATTTTCAATGGCTTCAATAGCGTCTTCTGCTGTCACATGAAGACCGCTAATGTCGTTCAAACCGCCATCGTAGCATTCTGCTACAATCGGGAGTACAATATTATCGTCTGGGTATCGCTTCACGATGTAGCGGACGACACCATCATTGACCGCTCCTACACTAAGGGTGTTTGTGAGTAAAATCGGAGATTCAATCCACCCCGCTTGGTTTATACGGGCGATACCGGTTGCTTCACCGTTGCCGTGGATGGTGTGCGCTGCCCCGAACAACCGTGCTGTCCAGATGTCATCACTCGGAAGAACAGCGGTAACGCCGGTACGAATTGAATCACCTGCGTTCAGGGTAACGTGTCCCACTTTCACGCCGCTTACGTCCGTGATAGCATTATATAAACCTGTAGGGAGACTTCCAATCTTGATGCCGATGTCGCGTGCGCGTGCTCGAGTATCTGGGTCTGTGGATTCGGCATTTACCTGACATATAGAGTATGCCAAGAAAACACCTGTGAGAACGACAAGAATGAGCGTTTTCAGGTTGGGCGGGAATCTAATATCTCGTGTTTTTTTAAGAAGTTTCTGCATTTTCTAATTGGTTCCTATAAATTTTCCGAATTTGGTTAAAAATAGCGATATATGTTGGCAAGCGATAGTCAGGATAACTCCACTCCCACGGTTGAAATGTTTTGCGGTAGAAGCGGAGTGTAATTTCGGCATAGATGCCATCACGAAGATAAATGCGGTGTGCATTGTCCTTCGTTGATGCAAGCACCAGTTTTGCCATGCAGAGGTAGCCTGCATCTAAGTTGACACGTCGTGCCTCTCCATCGGACTTTTTTATTCTAAAAGCCTGTTCTACTTTATTGGTAAATAGCTTCATTTCTACCAGTGTGCCTCCATCAATGAGCCTTTCAAAACTAATGAATTGTCTTTGGATACCTGGTCCCATCTCGTTCTCGTAATAAGTCGTGTTTGTGAAAGGTAGCAATTCGCTTGCGAAGTCGATCGGACCCAGACGGTGTGTCAGTTCGGTATAAACAGTTGGCAGGAGACACGGTTCAGGGGTCAGCACACCAATGATAGCTTTGACAGGTTGTGGTATTGTGATTGTTCCCATGTTGTTCTCCGTAGCCTAATTGGAAACGCGTTCCGCATGCCAGTTTACCATAGATTATGTGTATTGAGTATACCAGACGGTTTTTAACGTGTCAATGTTTGATTGTCCCTGTCTAAAATTGAGATTTAAAGCCATATATCACACACTGTTGTCTGGAAATGTAAAAAAACTTATATATTTCTTCGTTTTTTCTTGACATTTTCTGAATTATAATGTATAATATTCTGTTATGCTATGTCACCATATTCAGACGGAAAAAGCAGCTAGCGAAGCGGGCTTTTTCAAAAGTCAAGTTATATGCTGCGTAACCACCGCCAAATAGGGAGACTCCATTCAGTGAACAAAAAGCCAAGCCAGAAAAATACGAGACTGTCTTTCGCCAGGACCCAAGTTAGCATTCCACTCCCAAATCTAATAGAAACCCAAGGACTCTCGTATGATGCATTTCTACAACGAGATGTTCCTCCCAATGAACGTATAGATATAGGCCTTCAAGCCGTATTTAAAGAAGTCTTTCCGATTCGCGACTTTTCGGATGTCAACAGCCTTGAGTTTGTCAGTTATAGCCTCGGCACTCCAAAATATACGCTGCAGGAGTGCGTTGCGCGCGGTGTAACCTATCAAGTATCGCTCACCGCACGGATTATGTTGGTCCTACGCGAGGCAGACCCAGATGCCGATGAGCCACATGTTGTGGATATCCGTGAATCCGATGTCTATCTCGGCGAAGTCCCCCTAATGACTGAAAATGGTAGTTTCATTGTCAATGGCAGTGAACGTGTAATCGTCAGCCAGCTGCATCGGTCCCCAGGCGCAATTTTTCTTGAGAAAGCCTTGCCAACAGGACGCCGCACGCCGACTGCTCAGATCATCCCCTATCGAGGCGCGTGGGTTGAATTTGAAGTTGACGCAAAAGATCAAATCTATGTTCGTATTGATAAAAAGAAAAAATTACCTGCCACTGTGCTACTTCGTGGACTCGGTTGGCAGTCTGACGCAGATATTCTGAAACTCTATGCAAAGACGGAAAGGCTTGTGCTTGCTGGATGGCGTGTCACCGGCGTTGAGGCGCCAGCAAAGCAGATTAAAACCGGAGACTTGTTGAATGCTGCGGAATTTCGGCAGGCAAAGAAGGATTATCCGGAGATTGAGACGGAGAAGCATTATCGCGTTACTACAGTAACGGATAAGGATTGTCCACTGGAAGTCGAGCAAGAAATTACGTCCAAAGAACGCACCAGCTTCCGCAGGAAGTGGAAGGGTTTTGAAACCGAGCTTCTCCAACGCGTCATTGATACGCATAACAGTGGTTGTGAGTTTACTATCGGGCAAATACTAACGAATTCTGAGTATGAAGAAGCACTTGCTCGCTATGGCAAAAAGACGTTTACAGTTGAACAGTTTGTGCCTGAAGATAGTCAAAGTAGAGTGTGTGCTGAAGATGTGGTCCATCAAGAAACCGGTGAAGTACTCCTCACAGCGAATACGTTACTGACGCAAGCCGAATTGGAACGTCTCCAGGAATCTGATGTTGAAGCACTCACTGTGCTGGATGAAAAGGATTGCCAAGATATCCGGTTTTTACGTAACACCTTAGAACGCGATCGACAAGCGGATTACTCCGATCAGCACGATTTGCAAGATGCAGCGCTGCTTGAGATTTTTAGAACACTGAGACCTGGAGATCCCGCAAATGTGGAAAATGCGCGCAAACATCTTTCATGGCTGCTTTTTGATCCGCATCGGTATGATTTAGGCATAGTTGGGCGATACAAACTTAACCAGAAATTCGGGAATATGCCGATTTATGGAGAAACGCCAGAAGAGACACTTCGCACGCTGCGGCCTGAAGATATTGCTTCCACAATTGCACATCTTCTTAATGTACATAACGGTTTTGCGCCCAAAGACGATCTTGACCATCTCGGTAACAGGCGTGTGCGTGTTATCGGTGAGCTCCTTGAAAACCAGTTCAGGATGGGTCTATTTCAGATTCGCAGGACAACGCGGGAGCGATTGAGTACTACCAACGATATTGATAAAATTGTACCATCTACGCTTGTCAATCCGAAACCGTTGATGATGGCGCTCCGTGAATTCTTCGGTTCAAATCAGTTGTCGCAGTTCATGCAGCAAATTAATCCCCTCGATGAACTAACGCACAAACGCCGTATCTCGGCGATTGGTCCGGGTGGACTTCATCGCGATAGGGCAACTGCGGCTGTCCGAGATGTGCATCGTACACACTATGGACGTGTTTGCCCCTTAGAAACGCCTGAAGGTCCTTCGATTGGACTGATCGTTTCGCTTGCTTGCTATGGACGAATAAACCCTTATGGATTTATAGAGACGCCTTATCATAAGGTAGAGGGTGGGTCGGTTTCAGGTTCGGTGGAATACTTGACTGCAGATAGTGAGGATACTGCTTACATTGCTGCAAAGAAACTATCGCGTGATACAAATGGGAATACCAATGGTTCTGAGTCGATTCTGCCTGTTCGGAGTGGCGAAGATGTACTGTCCCTTCCAGTAGAAAAGGTGGACTATATTGGGGTCGCTCCACAGCAAATTGTTGGTGTTTCCGCTGCGCTTGTTCCATTCTTGGAACACGAGGATGCTAACCGCGCATTGATGGGATCCAACCACCAGCGTCAGGCTGTTCCGCTCATCCAACCGGAAGCACCTCTGGTTGGCACGGGGATGGAGGAACCCGCTGCGCGATATTCAGGAGCACTCATAACCGCGACACGCGCTGGCATTGTTACGAGTGTTTCTGCTGATGAGATCCTTATATACACTGGTGAAACGCTTCACCATGATGAGGGTGAGAATACGTTCAGTGAAATGGGATATGATGTCTACAAGCTCCAAACTTTCAAACGGAGTAACAGCGGAACCTGTATCCACCAACGCCCGATTGTCTCGGTAGGCGATAAGGTAGAGGTTGAGCAGGTTATTGCAGATGGCACCTCTACAGAAAATGGTGAACTCGCTCTCGGACGGAATATATTGTGTGCTTATATGCCGTGGGGTGGTCACAACTACGAAGACTCTATTCTCATAAGTGAAAGCCTCATTAAGCAAGACACTTTCACCTCTATCCATATTGAGGAATTTGAGGTGGAAGCACGCGAGACAAAAGTTGGTCCAGAAGAGATTACACGCGACATCCCAAACGTTAGCGAACAGCGACTGACACAACTCGACGAGGAGGGAATCATTCGCGTCGGTAGTGTTGTTGGCACGGGCAGTATACTCGTCGGAAAGATCACACCAAAGGGTGAAAGCGAGTATGGTCCGGAAGAAAAACTACTGCGTGCGATTTTTGGTGAGAAAGTTAAGGAAGTTCGAGATGCTTCTACTTATGTCCGTCCTGGTGTTGAAGGGGTCGTCATTGATGTAAAAGTATTTTCCCGTAAGCCAGATGTTACGCAAAGACGCGGGGATTGGACCCAAGGTGAGTCGGGTGCCTTGATGCCTGATAACTTGCGCTATGAATCGAAACGTAAAGAGATTGAGGAAACTTGGCGCGAACAAGTCGCTTCTATTCGCCGTCGGAAAGATGAAGAAACTCGCAAAACGCTCATTGGATGCAAACTCGCTAATCCGTTTTCCACAGTTGATGGTGCCACTATAGAGAGCGCTGATGCGGGTGATGCGCTCACTGCCGAGGTTTTAGATACCTATACCTCGGGTTTTACAGCAGATGCCTACTACACAGTAACCGAGAGTACAATCTCTGAAGCCTTCGTTGCTGAAGCTCTCTATAGAGTAACCGATGTAACGGAACCTGCGCCTACTGTTGTGGTTCATTATCCAGATCCTTCGATTGCGGAACCGTTATCTTCTGAGGACGATGAAACTGAAGGGATGATAGAAGAGATTCCTGAACCGCAAGGCTTTGAACCCGAAACTATCAGTGCAGTGCAGGAATATCTGGGTGAAGTTGGCAAGCCACTCTTGGAAAAGACTGAACCGCTTTTCGAGGACGCGATAGAACCTTTGGATGTCCAATTGGATTCTGTTGATATTGTGCTTCGAGGTGCTGATGGTAGTGCGGTTGCTGTTGCGCTCTGCGAAGAGGCACACATCGAGGAAGGATATCATTCCGGACAACTCAAGGAGACACTCGCTGCAACAGGAGCACGATTCGGTATATTGGTGACTGAAGAGCACTCGGAACCAGATAGCTGGAGTTTCTACGAGTTAGTGGACAATACCGAGCTGCAAACGCAGACGCGTTCTGAATTTGAACAAGCTGTTGTTGCACAATTAGAGGAATCCCGGGGTCCACTTGCAAAAGGGGGAACGCTTACCCAGAGTGAGTGGGAACAATTCATCCAGACATCACCAGATTTAGAAACCGAACTATTTTGGCGAATTACAGCAGTTTTTGAAGATGAGTGTCCATTGACAGTTGGTGAGGAGATCTCTGATGCTGAGTACCAGCGCGCGTACAATGATTATCCAGCACGTCCGATCGCAGCAGGACAGCAACTCACTCCCGAGGAGTTGGCGTCACTCACTCGAACTGTTAGAGACCTTAAGACTGAGAGCGCCTGGCGTATTACTGCTGTTTTCGACCCGAAGTGTACACTATCGGCGGGAGAATTAGTCTCTGATGCTGACTATCAGAAGGCACGCAAAGAGAGTGGTTTGCCGCTTTCGGACATTCGCGTGACCAACACCGAGGCGATGGAACATATCCAGCGTGTTGAAGAGATGGCACAGGGAAGAATAACCGCTTATACGGAAGAGAAAGAACGAGCACTTCAACAGTTAGAGATGGGCGATGAGTTGAAACCCGGCGTTATCAAGCGCGTGAAGGTCTATGTTGCCAGCAAGCGTCCGATTTCTGTGGGCGATAAGATGGCAGGTCGTTATGGCAATAAAGGTGTTGTTGCCAAAATTTTGCCTGAGGAGGATATGCCCTATCTTCCGGACGGTACGCCGGTTGAGTTGGTGTTGAACCCGTTGGGTGTACCCTCTCGAATGAACGTCGGTCAAATCTTGGAAATCCATCTTGGATGGGCATGCCATGAACTCGGTATCCGAGCAGAAACCCCTGTATTTGATGGAGCAACAGAGGAAGAAATTTTTGAGAAACTCGGCGAAACCGACCTCCCGGAACGTAGTAAGCAGACCGGTAAAAGCATTCTCTATGACGGCAGGAGCGGTGAAGCGTTTGCACAGGAGGTAACAGTCGGATACGTCTATTTCCTGAAACTTAACCACCTCGTTGCTGATAAGATGCATGCTCGCTCCACGGGTCCTTACTCCCTCGTAACGCAGCAGCCCTTGGGTGGCAAGGCACAGCATGGTGGACAGCGACTCGGTGAGATGGAAGTCTGGGCATTAGAAGCTTATGGCGCAGCGCATACGCTCCAAGAGATGCTCACTATCAAATCGGATGACGTTCTTGGCAGAAGGGAAATCTATGAGTCTATTGTGAAAGGACTCAATCCGGAACCGCCCGGCACGCCAGAATCTTTCAAGGTCTTGGTCCGTGAACTCCAAACGCTTGGGCTCCACGTATCGCTCGACAAGGACAGTGATGACCCTGAGGCTTAATAATGGTTATCAGTTATCAGTAACTGATAACTGATAGCGAACGCAGTGAGCGTACTGAAAACTCTAAAAAAAGGAGAACTGATGAACACGGCATTTGACAGCATCTCCATAAAGATAGCTTCGCCGGAGCAGATTAAAGACTCGGCGAAGCAGACCAGTTGTAGACGTAGGAACCCTGCCGACGCTGCAGATGGTCCCTTTATATGCCCGGAGAAAGGCACATGTAACTGCGGCGAGGTCAAGAAGGCAGAAACGATTAATTACCGTTCCTTTCGACCTGAACCCGAAGGGCTTTTCTGTGAGGCTATCTTCGGACCGCAAAAGGATTGGGAATGTAACTGTGGTAAGTACAAGCGTATTAAACACAAGGGGATAATCTGTGACCGTTGTGGCGTTGAAATTACACAGCAACGCGTCCGCAGGGAACGGCTTGGTTATATCCAACTTGCCGCCCCTGTTTCTCATATATGGTATTTCAAAGGTATTCCATCGCGGATTGGCACTTTCTGTGAGCTCTCTTCAAGACAAGTTGAACTCGTGCTCTATTTTGATGCTTTTATTGTTGTTGAGGTGACCGACCCAGATTGCCCGCTGGAGCCGCGACAGGTGCTAACCGAGATCGAGTATCTCGAGTATAGTAGCAAGTACCGAGGTGGATTTCGCGCTGGCACTGGTGCCGAAGTTATTCGTGAAATTTTGAGCGGTATTGACCTCGAAGAAGAGATAAAACGGTTGACACAGATTCTCGAGGAAACTACCAGTCAACAGAAAAAACTTAAGGTTGCCAAGCAACTGAAGCAGATAGCCGAGTTTGCGGAAGTTGGACAACGCCCTGAGTGGATGATTCTCGATGTGATTCCGGTTATTCCCCCAGATTTACGACCGCTTGTTCCGCTTGAAGGCGGACGCTTCGCTACCAGCGATCTCAATGATCTGTATCGTCGTGTCATTAATCGCAACAATCGACTCCGGAAGCTGATACAACTTCGTTCTCCAGAAGTAATTCTCCGAAACGAGAAGCGGATGTTGCAGGAGGCAGTGGATGCATTCTTTGACAACGGGCGACACGGTCGCCGCGTCACTGGTCCGGGTAATCGCCCCCTCAAATCCCTTGCTGATGTGCTTAAGGGTAAAATTGGACGATTCCGTCAGAATCTTCTTGGGAAACGGGTTGACTACTCTGGTCGTAGTGTCATCGTTGTCGGACCTGAATTAGGGCTACACCAATGTGGTATCCCCAAACGGATGGCAGTGGAATTGTTCAAGCCGTTTATCATTGAACGACTCCAAGCACATAACCATGCCCAGACGATTAAGCGAGCGAAACATTTCGCCGAGCAGGTTGATCCTGACTCACCTGTATGGGATGTCGTAGAGGAAGTTATCGCTGACCATCCTGTACTACTCAACCGTCCGCCGACGTTGCACCGACTCGGTATTCAAGCGTTTTTACCTGTCTTGGTAGAAGGTAAGTCCATTAGAATTCCGCCGCTTGTCTGTAAAGCGTTCAATGCCGATTTTGACGGAGACCAGATGGCGGTGCACGTGCCACTCACCGTTGAAGCACAGGCTGAAGCGAAGATGTTGATGCTCAGTAGTCATAATATCCTCAAACCCTCACATGGGGATCCTATCACTGTTCCTGAGCTTGACATGGTGCTTGGTCCAAGTTTCCTGACGAAGACATTACCCGGACACGCCGAGGATGCAGCACTTTTGCACACCGCGTATACAACCGATGATGAATCTGCTTTTGATGTGCTGCGTGATAAACCGTGGTATCATCGTCGTTATGCCCATCCAGAAGAGGTAATAGCAGCACATGTCGCGGGGCAACTTAAACTCCACGACAGTCTGCAGTTCTTCTGTGCGCATAGCGAAAATGGTGGGAAAGCTACAGAACCCGTCCTTACTACAGTGGGTAGGATTATCTTTAACGAAGTCCTTCCATCTGAGTTAGAGTGGGAAGATGAACATTCGCAGCAGCGTATTCCGTTTTTCAATGGAGAAGCCGGCGGGCGGAGATTATCCGAGATAGTTGATCGATGCTTCAACGAATTGGGAACACGCATTACAACAGAGGTGCTTGAGAACATTCAGAAGCTTGCTTTTGAGTACGCAACACTGAGTGGTATTTCACCGGGTATCACAGACTATCTGACACCCGACAACCGGAACGCCTTGGTCAACGAGGCACAGATACAAATTGACACCCTCCTTGAAGGTGCCGCTGCAACTGAAGGTGAGGAATACGAAAACGAGCAGATCCGTATCTGGTTCGACGCAATGGACAAGATAGAAGATGAGATGTTTGATACCTTACCGAAGATGGAAACCTCCCTCGTTGAGCGCGGCGATGCACGTAGGATTCATCCGTATGTCGATCCCTATGGTTCAGAGATAGATGAAAAAACAGTAGAAGGCTTCAGTCCAGTACATATCATGGCAGATAGTGGGGCACGCGCGCGAAAAAATCCGTTTATGCAGATAAGTGCCTTTATCGGACTGAAGGCAAAACAGGATGGTAATATCCTTATTCCACCTATAGGAACATCGGCTTATCGGGAGGGGGACCAACTGCCTAACTATTTCTGTTCCTATCGTGAAGGTCTGGATGTTATTGACTATTTTAACTCTACTTACGGGTCGCGTAAGGGGCTGGTGGACACGGCGATGAAAACCGCTGCGTCGGGTTACCTGACTCGGAAGCTTGTGGATGTCGCTCAGGATGTCCGTGTTACTCTTGAAGATTGCGGGACGCTTAACAGCATCCAGAAATTCGCAACAGCTGGAGGAGATCTTGCTTTTAAGATTAATGGACGTATTGCTGGTGAAGATATCCTGCATCCAGAGACAGGAAATGTGCTTACTACTGCTGATACGCTTATATCCGCACAGATGGCTGCCCAGATTGATGAGTCCGGCGTAAAAGTAGTGAAGGTACGCTCTGTCCTAACGTGTGAAGCCGAAGAAGGGGTCTGCGCCAAATGCTATGGCCACGATCTCACGACGAATAACTTGGTCAATGTTGGTGAGGCAGTCGGTATCATCGCTGCGCAATCTATCGGTGAACCCGGAACGCAGCTGACGATGCGGACGTTCCATACCGGCGGTGCCGTTGAAGACGTTTCCGAAGCCCGTCAGCGGCGGATCCTATCTAAGAACAGTGGGATCGCGCGTTTTCTCGATTTCCAACCCGGACGCACAGTGAAAAAAGAAGGCGAGCTCTGGATAGCCATTGAAAACCGCATGAACTTTGATGGACCTGCCTATAAAGTCCTGCAGATCAATCATCCCGATTGCCAATTGCGTGAAGGTGAACTTCTCAGCGAGAAGCAGTACATCGAAAACACAGAGCGCTATAAGGGTTTTAATACCAAAGCGTGGCAGTACGAAGTTACTGCCGTCTTCGATAATACCTGTGACTTGCAGATAGGGGATCGCTTGTCCCAAGCAGAGTACGCGAGGAAACAAGAGGCGTACGGCTTCCAGCGTTTCGCTAAACTACACTACCGTGTAACAAATGTGCACCATCCCGATGTTTCGTTGAATGCTGGTGATCTGCTTACTGCAGATGATGTGGAAAACTTGAAGACAGAGATTCGACAGGGGTTTGATGGAGAGTGGCACTATTTGGATTCAGAAACGGATGCCCGTCTTGCCGCCGAAAGTCTTTCTGAGACAGGTGCGGTTGACGCTTCCCTTGGTGGTAAAGAAGGCGATGATAACTTCAAGCGGGTTTATCGTGTAACCGGCAAGACCAACAAAGCCTTTCCATTTAAGGTGGGAGATGAGGTGCCCACGGAAGATATCATGCCATGGTTGACGCCGTTTGAGGTAGATGCAAAGCCTGTCTACGTTATGACGGAGGAGATAGCCGACGCGCCTGCCCTTCTTAAACAGACTGCTTTGTCAGATGAGGGGGCAACTTCGGATGTGCCACCACTTACAGTTGGACAGATGTTAACGGAGCGTGAATTCACAGAAGCTCGCACACAGTACAAGCAACTTGAACGTGCATTTAAAGTTGAGAAGCAGGAGTCAGAACGGTATTACGTGACACATGTCTATCATCTCGAATGCCCACTCAAAGTTGATGAGGAGCTAACTAAGGACGCATTGGTCCGTGCGCACAAGCGGTTTACAGGTTTTGATGCACAAAAACTGCGACACCGTGTAACGCGCGTACATCATCCAGATTGCACACTCAAGCCTGGCGATCTGCTTACCGAAAGTGAAGCGAAGCAGTTAGGTGAAAACTTCTTAGGGTTTACCACGTCTCAAACTAAAGCTGAAACAGGTAGCTTTAAAGTGGAGCGCTTGTATCGTGTCACAGTTGTTAACCACCCAGATTGTCCGTTGGAGGCGGGTGAACTGTTGACACAGCGCGAATCGACCGCAAAGCGCCGGCAGTACAAAGGACTGGAGGTCGCCCGTCATTATGAAGTCGTAAGTGTTGAAGACGGTGCCACTGCCTTGACTGTCGGTCAACGCCTCACCGAAATTGAGTATAAAGCGCTCCGTAAGACGGATCCTGAGCTTGCTGGGAAGGTCCGGAGCCTGTATCACGTCGTTAGTGGTCATCATCCTGAACTGGATTTGGAAGTTGGTCAAGAACTAACTGAGCAGGAATATCGGACGTACAATCGAAAATTCAAAGGGTTTGACACTGAGCTCGTGTACCAAGTCATTGCGGACGAACGGGAGACAGATACCCGGCTCGAGTCAGGCACAATTCTTCTCTCAAAAGACTATCGTGCCTTGGATAAAGCAAACCAGCGGGTAACCCATACGGTCATAGAGGTTTATCATCCGCATTGTCAGTATGCCGTTGGCGATGAGGTGTCAGAGGAAGACTACGAAACTGCGAGGATACAGTACCCGGGATTTGAAGTGGATGAACTTTCCCTGCGGATGCGTATTGAGGTGGAGACCGCCGATGGCACTCGGGTACCACACGTCATCCCACCCGGCTACTCTTTTGATATTAAAGAGGGTGATAGTCTGCGTGCGGGCGAGACACTGGCAGAACTCCATGAAAGAACGGCAAATAGTGACATTGTAGCAGGAATCCCGCGTGTCACAGAATTATTTGAAGCGCGACGTCCGAAAAGCGACGATGCCGCTGAAATTGCCGAAATCGAAGGATTCGTCCGATTTGCAGGCACCAAGAATGGTGTTCCCAACTATCGCATTGAGCATGAAGGGTATGAAAGCCGTCTCTATCCGATCCCTGACGAAAAGCGTCGCGTCGCTGAAGGCGACTGGGTGAACGCCGGGGACTCGCTTACTGACGGATTTCTCAATCCGCACGATATTTTGAGTATTGGGCGGACCGCAATCGAGGGGGTATCTGTTGAAGGCGAAGAAGCGGTTTGGGCATACCTCGTTGACGAAGTTCAGAAGGTCTATGGTGAAGGCACTATCAACGATAAACACGTTGAGACAATAGTGCGGCAGATGCTGACCAAGATCCGCATCACCGAACCTGGCGATACAAACTTCTATCCAAATGATGAGGTGCAGCGCAAAGAATTTGAACGCGTCAATAACGAAGTTGAAGGAGCAGGTGGCACGCCTGCTACAGGTGAACCCATTCTCCAGAGTATTAGTAAGGCTTCCTTGAGCACGGATAGCTTCATCTCCGCTGCTTCCTTCCAGCAGACAACGAAAGTCCTGACAGATGCAGCCGTTAGTGGACAAACCGACAGACTCTACGGATTGAAAGAGAATGTCATCCTCGGACGACTCATTCCAGTTGGTAGTGGATTTTCGGGTTTCCGAAATTTAGATGTTGACCCTGCTGAGTCGGAACTTGCGGAAGCCAGTGATGACGATTAAATTCTCGGTCTGTCTTTAAAATTTCTGGATAGATTAAAAACAAAAGGGTGGAGTCCTAACACACTTCCACCCTTTTTTATTTAACTCAAGTCGAAAAACTTGTGTTCAAATATAGTCGGGATTCGGATATCCCATAGAAAACTATGTAGTCTGTGTTAACCCAAATTCGGTTTCGTCATATCCCCCGGCACAACCAGTTCATCAAATGCATCGCCTGTCAGGGCCCCTAAGGCAATAGAAGCCTCGCGAAGCGTGCATCCGTGCTTGTGTGCATGTTGTGCTACCTTTGCTGCCCTATCGTACCCGATATGTGGGGTCAATGCTGTTACAAGCATCAAAGACTCTGACAAATGTCTTCCAATCATGTCAGTGTTTGGGACAATGTCTACGACACAATTCGTTCGGAACGATTCACACGCATCACCGAGAAGTTGTATGGATTGCAAAGCGTTATAGGCAATCACAGGCATAAACACATTCAATTGCAACGCCCCATTCGCACCAGCAAACGCCAATGTAGTATCGTTGCCAATAACCTGTGCGCATACCATTGTGACGGCTTCACACTGGGTTGGGTTCACCTTTCCCGGCATGATGGAACTTCCGGGTTCCATCTCCGGTAACTGCAATTCACCGAGTCCGCACCTCGGTCCCGAAGCGAGCCATCGGATGTCATTTGCTATCTTAAACAAGCCGACAGCCAGTGTCTTCAATGCACCACTGGTACTCACGACCGCATCTCTTGATGCCAATGCTTCAAACGCATTCGGTGCGCGTTTAAGTTGAGGGTGCCCTGTCGTTTCCGAAAGCCTTGCTACAACGCGTGCTGTATAGTCAGGATGCGTATTCAAACCTGTTCCGACAGCTGTGCCGCCAATAGGGAGTTCGCAGAGGTGTGGAAGTACAGCCGCAATGCGCTGTTCCGCAGCAGTAAGTTGTTGGACGTAAGCACTGAATTCCTGTCCGAGTGTGAGCGGTGTTGCGTCCATCAGATGGGTTCGTCCAATTTTAACAATCTCTGCAAACTCAGATACCTTTTCTGCAAACGCTTCTTTCAGCGCAGTCAGTCGTGGTAACAGATGTGCCTGAATCTGTCGGACCATTGCCAAATGGATGGCTGTGGGGAAGACATCGTTCGTTGATTGCGATTTGTTGACATGGTCGTTCGGATGAATGGGGTCCTTACTACCCATTTCGCCGCCAAGCATCTCAATTGCCCGATTTGAGATGACTTCGTTGACGTTCATATTTGTCTGTGTTCCACTACCTGTCTGCCAGATGCGGAGTGGAAAATGGTCATCCAAAGTCCCGTCAATAACTTCTTGTGCTGCCTTGCTAATTGCCTCTGCAAGCCCAGGTTCAAGCAGACCGAGGTCAGCATTAACTTGCGCGACTGCTTGTTTAATAGTGCCCAATGCCCATATAGCAGCACGTGGCAAGCGTTCATCGCCAATCTTAAAATTTTGAAGGGCGCGCTGAGTCTGTGCCCCCCAATATCGATCATCGGGGACCTGAAGCGTCCCCATACTGTCTGTTTCTGTTCGCATTAAGGATTTATGCCTTTCGTTTGGGTCAGATTATTCGCCTAACTATTATACCATGCAAAAAACGAACTGTCAAAAAATAGCAATGGGGAAAATACTACACTTCCGCCCCAATCTCCAACGCCGACAACCCTTCAGCAATCCTCACCGTTTCCAAACTCACACCAATCACCCTCCGTATTAAATCCACGATATACGTTTCATCGTCTATACGGTTTGGATCGTTCACGATACCGCTCCGTTAAATATGAAACGCTTTTCACTATGAAATTAACAACTGGCTGCGGCGTGTAGACGATACCGAAGGCGGTGTAAGACTAAGGGCATTTATGGTAGATTTTAGAAAAACCCATAGTTGATAACCGAAAACTGAGTAACACTGCTAAAAATTTGCTATTTTCTCTTAGACATGTTATAGTTAAAGAATGGCAATCAGCCATCAGCACATCAGTTAAAGAGAGCTCTGTTTCAACAGTCTCGCTCTTAACTGACAACTATTCAACTGAGGGGTCATATCACGAGTGGATTCAACATTAGCCAATCCCTATCTAACGAACACCTTGACACTACCGCCGCCACAGACCTACCGCTATAGGTCCTGGCAAGAGCGGGGTTACCATCCCGACCTACGTCCAATCTCATCTGACAGCGAATGCGGAACCTTGATAGGTCAGATGGGCTGGGTAGGCGCACATGCACACGCTCACGAATATCTGTGGGCGACTGCTGGAAACATGGGAGCAGTTTTAACAGAATCCGTTGAGGACGCATGTCTGATTCCTTATGAGGTATCACCGCGTTACCAATTACCACCACAAATTGTTGTTAAAGGGTTGGCTGGCAGACACGTGCTACTGACAAAATCGGGTTCCCGTTTAGACATGATTGGCATTGAACATCCTGCTCTTAATTTAACGCTGATTGAGGTTGAACCGGATGGCGTGCATTATCGGATGCGGTTCGGAACGCCGGATCAGACGGCTTTGGGTCTGAATCGGGACGGCGTTGCACCGCCAGCACCAACAAGTGAGATGTTCCACTATCTTCTCATTTTTGAACAGTTGGAAAGCCAAGGCTTTAATGCGCTTGTCCATCTCCAACCGAAATTCTTGAACCTAATTTCTCGCACGGAGCATGGTGCACCAGATCGATTTTACAACTTCCTCAGGGGCTATGAGCCGGAGACTCCGATTATATACGACGCCTCCAGCGGTATCGGATTTGTGGAAGAACGCGCACCGGGCATTCCAGAATTGTCCTATGAGAGTTTGCGCCTCTTTCAGAATGGAGGAAGCCCAGAACGATACATTCTCTACTGGGTCGGGCACGGCACATTCTCACGAGGCAGCGATCTTCTTGACGCTTATAAACATGCCGAGTACTTTGAAGCCGCCGCACGAATGGCTTGGGAGGCAAATCAGCAGACTGTTAAGGCACAGGCGTATACCGAGGAGATTGTTAGTTGTATTTTACGTGAATTCAACGCCAATCGTGGCGTTAATCAAAATTCGGATGCCGATTTCCAGGATCCAGATACCCCAGTACATTCAGAAAACGTCTATAATTATCCGTAGACGTGTTTTGGTGGTACGGTCTGTAATCTCACCGGCAGCGTAGACAGTAAGGAACATATTCATAGCAGCGGAGGAACAGCATACATGCAAAACCCGATGGATGTCCAAGACTCAGGGTATGATAGTGTGGAAACTGAGGCGGAACCGACCCGAGAGCAGCTGGAGGCACATCTCCGGGACAGTATAGTTGGGAGTTATATCAGGAATTATAATAAGCGCTTGCGCACTCTCAGCCAAGAATTGGAGAAGATGCGGCAGCAGGTTGATGACAAACTTACGCGTATAGATCAGCGCGTTGCTCAGGACATATCAGAGGTTAAGGCTGATATTCGCAGCCTTTCCGCCAAGCTTGGAAGTGAAGACATAGGGGTAACATTAGACAAAATTGAGGGACTCGTTGACGTGAAGATTGATGCCAGGCTTGATGGGATTACTGCACGCGGCGAGGCGGATCTCCAAAAATTGTCGACCCTGATAAACGAATTCGCCCACGAATTCCAAACAGAAATCGATCGGCTCAGCGACGAATCGAAACTCCTGCGGGAACAGGCACGTCGGAATCAAGAGGTACTACGCACCGAATTAATCTCCGAAACCGAAACGCTTGAAACTACAAAAGTTGATCGGCTAACCTTAGCCGAGACCCTCATTCTGCTAGGAATGAAATTGAAAGATGCTAATTTGTTGGATGATTTGGGGATAAATCTAGACTTCGATGAAACTTTAGATGGAAATTCAGAGAATGACGAAGGTTAGAGGTCCTGTTATAGTTGTCAGTTATCCGTACGGTCAACTGAAAGCCTGCACAGCCGGAGAATGCCATACGGCATTCATACCGTTGATTTTGATTCTGATTCGCGTGCTGATAGTCGTCCTTGTGACGATCGGGGGTGAGATTCCGCAGTGTTTTGCAGTAGATGAAATACCTCCTGCAAGCGAGGTTACAATTCTTGCTGTTGGTGATATTACCGTCAGTAGCCGTATGACCCCGCTGATTGAGAGGAAGGGGGCAGGTGTGTTCTTTGAAGGCACTGCTGCACTGATTCAATCAGCAGATGTTGCTACCGCTTCGCTAAATACAAGCATCTCTGAAAGAGGTGAACCGCGGTACGGCATCGAGAACCCGTTTCGAGCAGCACCTGGGCTTGGCAGAGCACTCGCAAATGCAGGATTTGACGCTGTTTCTTTAGCCACGCCCCATGTAATGGACTTCGGCTTTGAGGCATTGGAGGACACAATCACCGAACTGGAGTGGTATAATGTCAAACCAGTCGGTGCTGGTACAAATGCTGAAACAGCAAAACTTCCAGCGTGGGTCTCTGTCAATGGAGAGACAGAATCTACAGAGGTTGGATTGCTCGGCTACTATCGGGTAAATGAGTTCGCACGTTACACCGAAGATCCGCTCGCTTACGCCGTTTATAGTGAAATGATAGAGGCAGTTAAGCAGACGCGAATGAAAGCAGCACTCGTGATAGTCTGGTTACACTGGGGGAGTCAGGGCCGCTCTGCAGATGAATCAATTGGGCGACAGCGGATTTTCGCACACGCCCTAATTGATGCCGGGGCGGATATGATATTATGTCAGCAGCTTCATACATTTGGTGGTATTGAATTGTATCAGGGTAAACCCATCATCTATAGTCTCACGGATTTCATCTATGATACCTATGATAAACAGCACTCACATATAGTTATTCCGAAGGCAACGTTTGGATCTGGTGTGCTGAAATCAATTGAATTAATTCCAATTTTGACGGATCCATCGAAAACACCCGTCCGCCCGGCAAAACCTACGGAAACACCAGCCACATCCGAAAGTGTGAATCAGTTTCCCAGTATCCTCACAGGAGAACCAGCGATAAGAACCTTACAAGATTATCAGCGGCGCTGCGCGAGACTTGAAACGGAGGTAATCATTGAAGGCGAACGCGGATGGATTCGATAAGTAAAGGGAAGAGAAAAAGATACCGCTCGCGACGCTTCGATAAGAGTAAGAGGGAGAAATATGAGAAGCAATACGGGGCAGATAGAAGGAATCTCCCAGTCGCGACTCGACTTCAGAGGTGAACGCGGTTTAACGCCTAAGGCGTTTATTATCGCAATGCTTCTGATTCCTCTTAACGTTTTCTGGATTATCGAGCTGGAAGTAGTCCGTTATACACACCCGACATTAATCCATCCACTGTCCAATGTCATTTTCATCATTTTTTGGTTGTTGGTTTTTAGCGCAGCTTTAGGAAAGTTTTCATCTAAGCTGCGACTGACATCTGCAGAATTGCTGACCATCTATGTCATGTTGTGCATCGTCTCTTCACTCTGTTCGCACGATATGATGGAAATTTTAGTCACTATCCTTGGACATCCGTTTCGATTTGCCACATCCGAAAATGAGTGGCAACAGCTTTTTTGGAAAGAATTACCAACATGGCTAACCGTTCAAGATCCGAGTGTCTTGTCTGGGTATTACGAGGGACAATCGAGCCTTTACCGTGAGGCGCATCTCGCTGCTTGGGCAGTACCTGCTGCATGGTGGACAGTTTTTATTTTTGTGTTGATGTTCGTCATGTTGTGTATCAACACACTCCTCCGTATCCAGTGGACTGAACGTGAGCGGTTAACTTATCCGATTATCCAACTGCCGCTTGCGATGACGGAGACGAATACGAGTTTTTTCAAGAATAAACTGATGTGGTTAGGCTTCGGGATTGCAGCAGCTATTAGCATCCTGAATTTACTGAATTCAATTTATCCGGCGGTGCCGTATCTGCCAGTCAAACGACAGAACATTCATCAGTATTTTACAGGGCGCCCTTGGAACGCGATGGGTGGTGTGCGACTCTCGTTTTATCCTTTCGCGATTGGTATAAGCTTCCTTATCCCATTAGATCTGCTCTTTTCATGCTGGGCGTTCTATTGGGTATACAAATTTGAGTTAATGGCAGGTAGTATTCTGGGCGTGCGGAATTTGCCGGGATACCCTTATGCTGACGCGCAAAGTTTCGGGGCGTATATGGTGCTTCTTGGAGCTGCTGCTTGGGTTGGTAGGGCACATCTCAAGCGAATTTGCGCCGGAGTTATAGATGGACTCCGCGGCAAGTCGCAGATAGATATGCGGCGTGAACCGATGCCTTATCACATTGCCTGCCTCGGCATTGTAGCCGGGCTGCTGTTTTTGGGTGCTTTTTCCTATAAGGCAGGAATGGCACTATGGGTGATACCCATCTTTTTCGGTTTATATTTTCTGCTCGCGATAATGATTGCTCGCCTGCGTGCAGAATTGGGGTTCTTAGTCCACGATTTGCACAGAGTTGACCCACACGGATTAATTGTGACAGCATTGGGGACCCAACGGTTAACGACAAGCACAAAAACAGTTTTTTCGTTATATATGTTTTTTAATCGGGCGTATCGGGCACATCCGATGCCTCAGGAATTGGAGGCTTTGAAGATTTCAGAGCGGCGACAGATACATCCAGGACACATCGCCGCTGCTATTCTTATCGCAACCTTCGTCGGTGCTGTAGTCATATTCTGGCTACTTTTAGATAGTTACTACCGACATGGTGCTGAAACCGGTTATTATGGTCCTTGGGCACTCGGCTTTGGCAGAGGAGTTTATAGACAACTTGAAAACTGGTTGAATTATCCACAGGGTACGGATGTTCCCGCTCTCGCCTTTATGGGTGGTGGCGCGGGCATCGCACTTGGGCTAACGTTTCTGCGAACCCGATTTCTGTGGTGGCCCTTGCATCCACTCGGCTACGCGATGGCAAATAGTTGGGGTATGTACAATCTCTGGAGTTGTCTTTTCGCCGCATGGGTACTGAAAGCACTCGTGTTACATCAAGGTGGACTCAAAGCTTATAGGCGCACCGTGCCGTTTTTTCTGGGACTTGCGCTCGGAGATTACTTATGCGGAAGTTTGTGGAGCATAGGCAGTGTGATCGCAAATACCACGCTGTACCAATTTTGGCCCTGATTGTTAAGGGTTATCAGTTATCGGTTAAGGAGATTTGCCTTAACCCAACTGCCTCTTAACCGACAACCGAAAGGAAATCTGTGTAGCAGATTTCCGTACTGACAACTATTAAGCTTGGAGAAAAAATATGGAAACGAAAGAAAAAGAAAACTTGGAAGATACTCTGGATGAAGAAGAACTCACGCAGGAACTACCAGTTCTTCCACTCGATGATCTTGTTGTCTTTCCGTACATGCCTCCTGTGCCGCCCTTTCCGCCACATCATGTTGCGCTCTCAGGCAAGATGGCAACCGAGGCTGTTCAGGAGGCTATGGACGATGAGAGGATGCTTTGCATCTTTCGTCCGAAAAAGAATGATTTCAAGAACATTACCGCGAGTGACCTCAGTCCGATTGGGAGTTTGGTTCACATCCTTCGCTACAAAACTGATGATGATGATGTCCTGTTTCTCGCGCATGGTCGCGAACGCGTTCGGATTGAGGAGATTTTGCACACCGAGCCTTTCATCAAAGCTCGAGTCAATATCATTAAGAATGATGAAGAAGAGCCTGACGTAGGTGAAGACCAAAATTTAGAGATTGAGGCACTTGTTCGCAGCAACGATGAAATATTCCAACGCATCGTTCAGATGTCATCGCGCTACCAAGAAGAGTACGGTAGTATCACCAAAACTATGCTTGACGAACCAGGGCGCTTTGCCGATTATATTGCTGCTGTCTTGGACTTAAAACCTCACGACAAACAGCGCATTTTGGAGGCGGTATCTGTCTATGAACGGCTGAGCGCACTCGCTGTTATTCTCGCTAAAGAACTTGATCTCCACGAATTAGAAAGCAAAATCCAAAATAGCGCACAAGCGGTTATTAACAAAGGACAACGCGAATATTACCTCCGGGAACAACTCAAGGCTATTCAAACCGAACTGGGTGAAGCAGATGACCTCGGACTTGAAATTGATGAGATGCGGGAACAACTGCGCGAAACTGAAATGCCAGATAAAGCGAAACAGGCAGCTGAAAAAGAATTAAAACGACTCGCCAAAATGCAGTCATTCTCACCTGAATCAACTGTTTCTCGGAATTACTTAGATTGGTTGCTTAACCTCCCATGGTGTGTGAATACCGAAGATGTTTTAGATTTAGCGGCTGCGCAGAAAATTCTGGATACAGATCACTACGATCTGGAAAAGGTCAAAGAACGCATTCTGGAATATCTTGCTGTGTGTATGCTAAAAACTGAGATGAAAGGCCCTATCTTCTGTTTTGTTGGACCGCCCGGAGTCGGGAAAACCTCGCTCGGTAGATCTATTGCGCGGTCGATGAACAGAAAGTTTGTACGTATCTCATTGGGCGGTATGCACGATGAAGCAGAAATCCGAGGGCACCGGCGTACCTACATTGGCTCCATGCCCGGCAGAATCGTCAAAGGCATCCGCCAAGCGGAGTCTAATAACCCTGTCTTTATGCTTGATGAAATTGACAAACTCGGATCTGATTTCCGAGGGGATCCGGCGGCTGCGCTTCTGGAGGTACTTGATCCAGAGCAGAATCACTCGTTCACTGACAACTATCTTGATGTTCCTTTTGATCTATCGAAGGTGATGTTCGTCACGACGGCGAACCAGCTCCATACGATTCCGCCGCCCTTGCGTGACCGAATGGAAACCATAGAACTTCCCGGTTACACCGCCAACGAAAAATTGATTATCGCCAAACAATACTTAATTCCGCGGCAATTGGAGGCGAATGGACTGAAAAAGAAACTGATAAACATCAGAGATACCGCTATTAACAGAGTGGTCGGTGAGTATACCCGGGAAGCAGGGGTGCGGAATTTGGAACGTGAACTCGGCACCGTCTGCCGAAAAGTCGCACGCCGTGTGGCCGAAGGGAACACGAAGCTAACAAATATTCCGGCTAAGGCCATCCCGTCGTATTTAGGGCCACCGAAGTTCGATTCTGAAATTGCGAGTCGTAAAGCCGATGTCGGGGTCGCAACCGGGCTATCTGTTACACCCGCCGGCGGCGAGATTCTCTTCATTGAGGTTGCCGCTACGCAGAAGACAGATACCCGCGCACAACTTCGCATTACCGGACAGATTGGTGAGGTTATGCAGGAATCCGCACAAACGGCACTCAGTTATGTCAAATCCCAAGCCGATGCTCTCAAATTTGACCCAGGTGTCTTAGAAAACGATATCCATATCCACGTGCCTGCAGGGGCGATTCCAAAGGATGGCCCCTCGGCGGGGATTACAATCGCTACTGCCCTTGCCTCTATTGCCACGCAGCAACGGATCAATCCTAAAATCGCCATGACAGGGGAGCTTACGCTCAGAGGTAGGGTGCTCCCTATCGGCGGCGTGAAGGAGAAAATCCTCGCTGCAAAGCAGGCAGGCATCAAGAAGGTCGTCATGCCACAAGGGAACAAAAAGCACTTTATTGAAGTGCCTGAAGATATTCAAGCAGGTGTTGAATTTCTATTTGTTGAACATGTCAACGAGATATTCACGGAGATCTTTGCATGAGATACCTACGGAGGTATTCACATGAAACACCTATTGAGAATAACGGTGGGAAAGTTACATCCCCGCACCTCCTATATCAATCGTTTTGTCGTAGTTGCTGTTGTGTTTCTGTGTGCCGCTGCATTCACGCAAGCGAATATGACAAGTAGGGCAAGTCCTTCTACATCCACGCCGTATTTCCTCAAAGACATAGCACCTATCCTTGATAAACAGGGGTGTTCAACCGGCATGTGCCACGGGAAATTCGGTGGACAGGGTAGCCTAAATCTTTCTCTGCTAACCCTGAATCCTGAATCAGATTATGAACCGATTGTTCACCATAGTCGAGGCAGGCGTATCAATCTAATTGAACCAGATCGGAGTCTCTTTTTTCTCAAACCCACTGGGCAGGTGCCACATGAAGGCGGTTTGCGGTTTGAGCCCAATTCAGATACCGCATTAACTATTCTCCGATGGATTGAAGCCGGTGCCCTCTTTTCTGATGACGAGCCGCGCTTGAGAAAACTCGAAATTGAACCCAGCACTTTGGTCTTATCTGATGTCGGAGAGACAGCACAACTCAAGGTGATTGCCTATTTTTCTGACGGTTCTGTTGAAGATGTAACCGAAAAAGCCGTCTATGAGTCTAAGGACCCACCTGTTGCTGAGGTATCGACTGCGGGTGAAGTGACAAGCGTCCGTTGGGGAGGCACTGCGGTTATCGCTCGCTTCTTGGGTGTTGTCGATGCATCATTTGTAACAATTCCGCGGGCATCTGAGACAGACACGGGGTCACAAGAGATTCAATTTACACCCAACAACTTCATTGATGAATTCGTCCTTGCGAAGCTCAAAAAGTTGAATATTCATCCCTCTGCCCTGGCAACTGATGATGTTTTTATCCGCCGGATTTATTTAGACACAATCGGGAGGCTACCGACATCTGATGAGGTGAAAACATTCCTCACAGATACACATCCCGATAAACGCTCCAGGTTGATTGATATGCTTCTTGAAACACCGGAGTGGGTAGACCTGCGTACGCTAAAATTAGCCGATATGTTGCGGATCCATCCACGTAGGTTGGGAAACGGTGCGTTCGGTGAGCGTGGGGCAACTCTCTTTCACGAATGGGTGCGCCGGGCTGTCGCGCGAAATAGACCTTATGATGAAGTTGTCCGAGAACTGATTACCGCACGAGGTAGCACATATCAACACGGTCCTACAAACTACTACCGTATTGAACGTCAACCTGCGGGTAGAGCAGAGACAACAGCACAGGTGTTTCTCGGTATTCGCCTGAGTTGCGCAAGATGCCATAAACATCCATTTGATCAGTGGACGACTGACGACTATTGGAATTTCGCTGCCTTTACTGGAAAGGTCGGGGTTCGCGGTGGTGAACTCTACAACGAGCAGGTTATCTACTATGATCCCACAGGACGTGTTATAAATCAATCTGTTCAGGGCAATCGTGGGGAGATCGCACAACCGACCTTCCTTGGTGGTGAGTCACTCTCTCCCAATTATCGCAGGGATGTCCTGCAAGTACTCGCAGACTGGATGACCTCCTCGACAAATCCGTACTTCGCGAAAGCGACCGTGAATCGTCTCTGGAGTCAGTATTTTGGCAGAGGTATCGTCGATCCAGTTGATGATATGCGCGCAACGACACCGCCGAGTGTTGAAGGGCTGCTGGCGGCGTTGGCGGCTGACTTTGTGCAAAGTGGTTTTGATACGAAACACATTATTAAACGAATTCTCAACTCGCGGACATATCAACTCTCCGCAGAGCCAAACGAGACGAATCAGTTAGATGATCGATTCTTCTCGCGTTTCTATCCACGTCCGATGGTCGCGCAAGTTCTGTTAGATGTCCTGAACGACGTTACAGAAACCGAGGAAAAATATGGGCGTTATCCACTTGGCACGCGTGCTGTGGCATTACCCCTACCGGTGAGTTCGCGCTTCTTGTCACTTTACGGTCGTTCTACTCGTGAGTTTCTCGGTGATTTGGATCCAAAGGTGGAACCCACGCTTACCCAGGCACTCCACATGATTAATTCTAATTATGTAAATAAAAAGTTGAGAAGTTCCAGCGGGGCACTCACACGTTTGATAAAGGCAGAACTGAATAATCGAGAACTCATTACCGAATTGTATCTCAGTACATTGAGTCGATTTCCGAGTGATACGGAGGTTGAGACCGCTGAGGCGTACATCACGAAAAGCTCCAAATATCGCAGCGGGTGCGAAGATCTTCTGTGGGTGCTTGTCTCATCGCGGTCATTTCTTTTTGTCCACTAAATTAACCTGTGATAACTCTTACAGTGAGGCACTTGTGCTTCACTATATCTATTCCATGTATTGCAAACCTTTGCTGGTGAGGTTGGAGTCTTGCCAGTGATTTTCTCTACCATAGGACTTACGCATTCCACTGATAGGTGCGGTTTCAAATTGTGCTATTAAAGCACAATTTGTCTTAGTTTTACATTCCGCACTGATCCCCTGAAGGTAAGTGTTTTTGTTGTCAAAGACACGTGTTTCAACGCAATTTTGCGTAAGTCCTGTACCATTAAGAAAACCGAGAATCTATTTCAACAGTGGAGGATACAGTAATGAAGCATTTAGAACGCTATTTCATATTCAGTCTCTCCTTACTGCTTTTGCTCGGAAGTTTAGTTATGCCAGCATTGGGACAGGGAGAGAAAAAAGGAGATCTGATTGGGCATTGGACTTTTGAGAAAGGTGTCGAATTGGAAGACCAGACAGGGCATTTTAGCGAAATTGATCTCTTGGGTGCTGATGTGAAGGATGGGAAGTTGCGCCTCGGTAGTAATGAATGGGCAATGACTTCAGGCTATAAAGGACCTGACATCGGTCCTGATAAGACATTGGTAACCTGGCTCTATTTGGACGATCTAAACGTTACAAGAGGTGCCACGCTGGCAGTTAATAAAAGTAGTGCAGACACCTTTGATGCAATAGTCTATGCGGAACGTCAACCGAAACGTTGGATGGCTGGTAGCAGTCACTTCAGACGTACACAGGATGCGATTCCCGGATTTGAGGAAAAAGAGACAGGAAAGTTAATGCAGTTGGCGATTTCGTATGAAGACGAAGGTGGAAACGCAAAGATTACGATATATAGGAACGGTGAACGCATCGGCGGTTATACAATGGGACCGATTGTATCTTGGGAAGCTGGCGATGTGGAAGCACTTTTTGGACCTCGCGCGCTCATTGGTGGTACGGCATACGGTTGGGTCGTCGCTCGTGTGGAAGATGCGAGAATCTATAACGCCGTTCTCAGTAAGAAAGAAATTAACAGCTTAGTGGAGAACACACTGGATGTTGAAGCGCGTGGTAAACTCGCAACACTATGGGGACAGCTAAAACTTTCCGATTAGTGGTTTATGGTGAACGCGAGAAGTAAGTGAACATTTTAACAGACCCCAAACCCAAGAACGTAACACCCCCTGGTAGGGTTTTTGCTGGAGGTCTTTGCAATGTAATACAAGGAATGGAAATGTA
>JAPPNJ010000207.1 GCA_028818705.1 Candidatus Poribacteria bacterium | reverse complement strand
TTCTACCGAATAAAGAACGATTGGACCTGATCTTTGAGTTGATGTGGCTCTATCAACGTCTCGGCATCCGCTGGCTTGTACAGAAAACGGGTATTCTGAAACTGATGGGACAACTCGGGCAGATGGAATCATTGCTTCCGAAAATCCCACCGCCACAATTGAAATATACCATACGCGACATTACACCTGCCGAAGATGAAACCCGTTACCGTGTTGGATTCATTCCGGGATGCGTCATGAACCAGGTTTTTACAGAGACAAATGTCGCCACGATTCGCGTCTTAGCAAAAAATGGATGTGAAGTTGTCACACCGCGGCGGCAGACCTGTTGTGGTGCATTGCACCTCCACAACGGTGTGAGAGATGTGGCTTCGGATCTTGCTAAGCAGAATATCGACGCTTTTGAGGACGAGAATTTAGATGCAATTATCATCAATTCTGCCGGATGCGGTGCGACACTTAAGGAATACGAAGCACTCTTAGAAAATGACCCAGTTTATGCAGAGAGAGCAGAAAATTTCAGCCATAAGATGCGCGACATCAGCGAATTCTTAGCTGAAATTGAGATGATACCGCCAGTAGGAAAAATTGAAAAGCGGGTCACCTATGATGAACCGTGTCATCTTCTTCACGGGCAAAGCGTACAGTTGCAACCCCGTAAGGTGCTCCAAGCGATACCCGGGCTTGAATTGATTGAGTTAACCGAATCCGAATGGTGCTGTGGCAGTGCAGGAATATATAACATTACACAACCCGAACTTTCACAAGAAATCCTGGAGCGCAAAATGGCACACATCGCAGCAACCGACGCAGATATCGTCGCAACCGGAAACCCTGGATGCCTGCTTCAGATTCAACTCGGTATCCAGAAACACAAATTGCCGATGCAAGCGATGCATCCGGTTAATCTTTTAGACTATGCCTATCGTGACATCGCACCGGAGGATTTTTTAGCGGAACAGTAGCCTGTTAGGTTTATTGTGAAACGACACAAGCTAAAATAGGGTTTTATAGAATAAAAACACTCAATAAGTAGTTTTGAGATTGAAAAAAGTTGTTGAAAAAGTGCTATAAACCCCTGATTTTACTGACTTTTTCCTTGATTTAGATTGCTAAAAATGGAAAAGAGTCTTTCCAGCCGCCAGTTGGCGCGATTTAGCCTTGAATCAAAAAAACGGCACGGTATATAATGACGTATATCAGATCCGAAATTACGTATGATAAATCCAAATGTGTACGACTGGAGAATTGATGAAATGAATAAAGACCGAGCGAGTATACAACAATCCGAGTTTGTTGTAAAAAACAAGCGTGCGAATCTAAAGATAATTCCCTACATTGGCTGTAAAGCAGGTTTCAAAGATATTTTTGATAAAATAATACCTGATAACCTGGCAGGTCGTATTTATGATATATTTGGAGGAGGAGGGGCATTTTCCCTTTATGCGTGCAATAGGTTTGGATCTCATCGCGTTATCTATAACGACAATAACTCGATTGTTGTAAACTTGATACGGCAAGTTCAAACATCTCCGTTGAGGTTATGGGAGCTGTATAATGAACATTACAATAATTCTTCTACTGAGTATTATTACCAAGTCAGGAATCTATGTTTAGAGAACGGGGTGGAGGGGGCGGCGAACTTCCTTTATCTTGCAAAAAACGCGTTCTCAGGGAAAATCAGATTCAATTCAAGCAACAAATTCAATTCGCCTATCAGAAAAGGTAGCTCGTGCCCCAAAGTAGAACTTGATTCATTGTTGAATTTAAGTAAAACCATTCAAGACTTAACCATAATGAACGAGGATTATAAAGAGTTTGCTTGTGTTGATAACTCTTTTTTATATCTTGACCCTCCCTACTTCAATAATACCAATGGTCATTATAATGGCGTTCTTGATTTAGGTGAATTCAATCAGTTTTTAAGAACTATTGAATTAAAAAATAAAGTAGTCTTATCCGAACAAAATCAACCGAATATATTTGACCTTCCTGAATCCTACACAGTTCGACCAATTACTTTGATGAGGTCATTGCAGTATTTTACGCAAAATAAAAGCGAGGAAATGATCGCTTTTAATTTTTAATAGGTCAAGTGAATGACAAATCAAAATGCGTATAAAGGGACATATTTTGAAGAATTGTTTTGTAGGGAGATAGCTAAAGACCCACAGAACATCAGAGAAATTGTTGAGGCGTTTTCAGAATTTGTTCCGAAAAACCAAAAAATAAAGTTAGTGGAACGTGAAGGACAGTACGGAGAAAAATCTGATGCGTTGATTAGCACAACAGGTGGTCACAACTTTAGAGCAAGCATCAAGTCGTTCAAAGGACAGGGGTTCAATCAAGTTACGCGCATGACAATCGAAAATTTTGTAACTCGATTCGATTTATCGGATAAATTTAGACAAATTTTAGAAAAATCAACTATAAGAAAGGCAAGAGACTCCAGAACGAACTGGATTAGTAGTGAGGACTCTGATTTTATTGTCCGTGAGTTAAACAACAAAGCCTTCGATATCCTAAGATACAGTTTACTGGGTCAGGACTCTCCAGAACTTTTTGTATTCATTGAAGCGGACTCTCAGATTATTTCGGTTTATAAAATGGAGGAACTACTGGAATTTTTAAGAAAATCAATAAATGTCAAAATCACGTCCAGAGGGGTCATTTCTTTACATTCATGTTTTACAATTCAAAGGAAAGGTGGTAATGGGAGACATGAAAAACGTTCCAAAGATGATTTGACTCATGGTGGCAATAACATCCAAGTAAAAATGAAGTGCCAATTATTGTCTGAGATGTTAGGTCCTATTACGATAATAAAATATAACGATCAGCCGGATTTAGTCTCATAAATAGTTTCTCGAAAAGTACTTTTAGCACAATTAAGTATATAGGTCCCTTACAATTCTCAATTTCAAAACTACCTATTACGTAAAAATATATATCCAATCGCAAAACACAATTGGATGATCCGCTACACCCCGGCAAGGCATACATTAAAATAATGTTTTTATCGGACGAAGATATTATTAAGTATATAGACAAGGGGAAAATAAAAATTACCCCCGCGCCGGATTTGAAAACACAACTCGGTAGCTGCTCCATCGATTTCAGATTGAGCAATACCTTTCGCGTCTTTGAACATAGCAAACATCCATATATCGATCTGCGTGCTGAAATTGATACCAGCGATTTGATGCGAAGGGTTGACGTCTCCGATGGCGATGCTTTCACGATACAACCCGGTGAGCTTGTCCTCGCAGCGACCGAAGAAGAACTTGTATTAGCAAATGATGTCATGGCAAGGCTTGAGGGCAGAAGCAGTTTGGCGCGACTTGGGATTATCGTCCATAGCACCGCTGGTCTCTTCGACCCGGGCTGGATAGGTACTCCCACACTGGAGTTAGGAAATCTTGGGCGTATGCCGGTGAAATTATACCCGGGTATGCGGATCTGCGCCTTTACCTTCGCGCAGCTTTCCTCGCCGGCACGTGTGCCGTATCAACTGAAACCTGCAAACAAATACGCAGGACAGGAGGGACCTGAGACGAGTCGATTCGACAAAGATGTTGAATTCCGTTAGCACTGAAACCTATTTACAGGTTTATGATGCTACGTAGTTACCCTCGCCGACCGCGCGCAAAAAACGGGCAATGTTATGCCTAATAATTTGGCAAAGTCTTATACTTTTTTATAGCGAGTGTGGACGAAACATTGGTACAGCGGCTGATTTATATTGAAAACCCGTTGTAACTTATGATTCTAAACGAGAATTAGCCTATTTTCCTTAATTAACGCCGTAACTTTCACAATTATCGCCGATTGGCATAAATTTTGCTTATCTATTCAATTAAGATACTCGTCAAGAGGTATAAGTTACGCGTTCGATTGACGAATCTAAGGACATTTTCTAAATTATCGAAAACGGAGATGAACGAAACCGAGGCATTACGCCTCAGTTTTTCTATGCCGTTTCGTAAGATTGTAGCCTCGGTCCTAAGGATTGAGGTAGTTTGACAGCAAGTTAGCCGAAATAGGAGGATATTGAATGACACCAAGTGAGGTGATTGCACTTGCAAAAGAGAATAATGTCAAGATAGTTGACCTCAAATTCATGGATCTGCCTGGGATGTGGCAACACTTTTCCATCATGGCTGATGAGTTAACCGAAGACCTGTTTGAAGAAGGGGCTGGTTTTGATGGGTCAAGTATCCGTGGGTTCCAGGCGATTAACGAGAGCGATATGTTGCTCTTTCCCGATCCATCGACTGCTCTTATCGACCCGGTCTGTAAGGTACCAACGTTGAGCATCACGTGTAATATCAAAGATCCAATCACATTGGAGAATTACACGCGCGATGTACGGCATATTGCCCAGAAGGCAGAAGCGTATCTTCAGTCTACTGGAATTGCTGATATAAGTTACTGGGGACCAGAGGCAGAATTTTATCTGCTCAACGACATCCGCTACGGACAAGACCAACATTCCGGTTTCTACTCCGTCGATTCCGTTGAGGGAAGTTGGAATTCCGGTCGTGAAGAGAACCCAAATCTTGGTTACAAACCCCGTTACAAAGAGGGATACTTCCCGGTACCACCTTCCGATACACTTCAAGATCTCCGCTCTGAGATATGTCTTAAGTTGATCGAAGCTGGTGTTGACGTCGAAGTTCACCACCACGAAGTTGGAACTGCTGGTCAAGGTGAAATCGACATTCGTTTTGATACATTGACTACGGTTGGCGATAAGATTGCATTGTATAAGTACATCATCAAGAACGTGGCGCGTGAGAATAACTTAGTCGCTACTTTCATGCCGAAACCGCTCTTCCAAGACAACGGTTCCGGGATGCATGTGCACCAAAGTTTCTGGAAAAACGGCAAGAACATTTTCTACGATCCACAGGGATACTCGCTTCTCAGCGATGACGCGCTCTATTACATTGGCGGTTTGCTTGCACACGCCCGTTCGCTCTGCGCTATCATCGCTCCAACAACTAACTCCTACAAGCGGTTAGTTCCAGGATATGAAGCACCCGTCAATATTGCTTACTCACAACGGAACCGCAGCGCTTGCGTCCGTATCCCGGTTTATTCAAAAAGCGAAAAGGCAAAACGGGTTGAATTCCGCACACCAGACCCGTCTTGTAATCCTTACCTCGCCTTCAGTGCACTAATGATGGCAGGGCTTGACGGAATACAGAACCGCATTCATCCGGGTGAACCACTGGACAAAGACCTGTATGACCTCGAGCCGGAAGAACTCGCGGACATTGAGTCCACACCAGTATCCCTCGGAGACTCTCTCGATGCCTTGGAAGAAGATCACGAATATCTCCTCAAGGGCGATGTGTTCACCCAAGATGTCTTGGACGTCTGGATTGATTACAAACGTGAAAATGAGGTCGATGCTATAAACATGCGGCCACATCCTTATGAGTTCTTCCTCTATCACGATATTTAAACCGCGTGAACAAGGCTATTTAAGGAATGTTCTGTAGGGCGGATTTTCGCATCCGCCCTTCTCACCCGTACAAGTAAGCCTTGAGGGCAAAGATTGCAAGCCCTGATTGAAAGACAGATATTGCCATACAACCCTATTCACTTTTAGCAAGGAGAATCTCATGAAAAAACTTGAATGTATTATCCGCCCCTTCAAATTGGAGGAGGTAAAAGAGGCACTCAGCAGCGTGGGTGTTCGGGGCATGACAGTCAGCGAAGTTCGTGGATTCGGGCGTAGCCGTGGGCATACCGAACTCTACCGCGGTAGCGAATACACGATCGAATTTGTCCCGAAGTTAAAAATCGAAATCGTCGTTGCAGAAGAAAACGTTGATAAGGTCGTTGAAGCCGTTCAACAAGCCGCTGCCACCGGCAAAATCGGCGATGGTAAAATCTTCGTGCTGCCCATTGATGAAACGATCCGTATCCGTACAGGTGAAAGAGGTCCCGCTGCTGTTTAATTTTCTATTCTGTTTTCTCCCTGGAGGTGGGTATTCGTATCCGCCTCTTTTTTTTTAATCGGAATCCAAAAGCGAAGCTACAAGTGTTTCCATCTTTGGTGCTGTCCCAACAGCCGGTAGAGACGACAGTGCCGCCCACGTCTCGTAGCCACCCTCTTGTGTTAACGCTTTGTCTGTGCAGATGTAGCCGATGTATCCATTCGCCAAACTAACAAGAAACAGCGGACTTACATCGGACGCCGCTTTGATATTCATCCCTGTTTCAACGAACACCTCCCCGGGTAGTGCCACAATCGCTGCTTCCCCTAAACGGATGACTTGAACCGGCGCGGTCATCTGCTCTGGTAGCTTCGCCAAGCGTTGACATTCGAGAGCATAGATATCAACCAACGCCGTCGGTATCGGCTCCCCGACAACCCAACTAAAGGGACCCGTTTCGTAAGCGTCATAAGTGCCTTGTGGTACGGACAATATTTGCTCAGCAACCTCAAGATCCGCCGGTGTAATCTGTTTGCGTTGGAATGTCAGTGTAGCCAGGCTTCCGCTGAGGTCGAATGTGTCGTGCATCTCCATGAATTGCATTTCGGTAATAAAATGTCCTGCAAGCACATTCGCCATTTTCACTGCTTGATGGTGTCCGCGTGCCGTCCACTTCACGCGTCCGCTAAAGTCGGTATTATTAATCTGACCCGATGCGGCATTCCAGAGGAGCGAGACGCATGTATTTCCCAGATAGCAACGCATACGTCGGTCAAAGTGTCCGAAATAGTCAGCAGAGAGGGCATTGCCGTTATCCGTGCCGATGTAATGCAGCGAAAAGTTGGCAACAGCGGAAATAGGTGTCCCGTCATCTGCCTCTACAAACATCATGGCTAACTCTGGATCGATTGTCCCAGTCGGTTCAACGAGATCGGGGTGTTCGATGCCAGGATTAAAACGGACGGTTCCATCCTTCATGTGCCACCGTCGATTGAAAGTAATACGTTCTTCATCAACGCTCGCAAATCCCACCCGTGCAGGTTGGAGTCGCCACACAGCGAGTTCAACTGCATCGGCAATCTTCAGTGGGACCCAATCGGTGTAATGGGTATCCTCGCCAACCCCAAGCAGGTTTGCTACTGCTACAGCGGTGTGGGTATGCGTGGCATTAATCATGATGTGTGCGGGTGGAATACCGCATCTGTCAGCGATACGTGCTTTGGCAACATCTGCGATCTTTTCTGGTATAGCGATGAGGTCGCATGTAACGATTGCGATACGTGTTGTACCGTTATCAATAACAAGTGCTTTGGCAAACAATTCGTCATCAACATTTTCAGCGTATCGGGGACGAAATCCGCCCGGAATTTCTGTACCAAGCGGTGGCGTAATATTGGCAGTCGCGCTTGCGGCTTTGAGTGTGTTGCCCATCAGTTTGGCTCCTTGGTAATATGTGATGTTGTGTCCTTTATTCTAATCCCCCTATGTAAATCTATCAAGGGAATTTTGTGAACGGCTATCGGCTGTCAGTAAGCGTCGCGAGCATGAAGGAACACTCCCGCAAAAACTCTACTGAAGGGAGAGGCAATTTTGACTTGACATTTTCAATTTTTTATGCTATTATTTTAATATATTTTATCTTTTACACACATCGGAAGAAATATCTTCCACTCTTGCCTAAGACATAACCGGCAAGTCCCATTTAAAAAATTAGAAAGTATGATCGAAGTTAGAGAACTCACAAAATCCTACGGCACGACGGTTGCTGTCGACCACGTCACGTTTGACGCACACGCTGGCGAGGTATTAGGTTTTCTCGGACCTAATGGTGCAGGTAAAACAACAACGATGCGTATCCTCACGTGCTATCTCTCCGCTGATACTGGGAGTGCTACTGTTGCGGGATACGATGTATTCGAGGAATCCGTTGAAGTTAGGAAAAACATCGGCTATCTCCCTGAAAGTG
This sequence comes from Candidatus Poribacteria bacterium, assembly GCA_028818705.1. Taxonomy (GTDB): domain Bacteria; phylum Poribacteria; class WGA-4E; order WGA-4E; family WGA-3G; genus WGA-3G. Next base: position 5,234 of record JAPPNJ010000207.1, on the reverse strand, counting down.
CGCCGCTTTACGCCGATATGGGCGTCATCGAATACCTCAATTTCATGACGCAGGTGCGAAATATCCCAAAAAGCCAACGGAAAGAAAGGATCCGAACGGTTATTGACACTTGTGGGCTTGAAGATGTCATCCAAAAAGACATCGGTGAGCTCTCAAAAGGTTACCGCCAACGCGTCGGCTTGGCACAAAGCCTCATTCACGATCCACCCATCCTGATCTTAGATGAACCTACCTCTGGGCTCGATCCGAGTCAAATCATCGAGATTCGCAATTTAATCAAAAACATTGGACAAGAGAAACTAGTACTGTTCAGTACACACATCTTGCCTGAAGTCTCTGCCACCTGTAGCCGAATCCTCATCATCAACAATGGAAAAATTGTTGCGAACGGTACACCGGAAGAACTCTCCAGTCAGGCGAAAGGCGAAGAAATTGTGCATATTACCATCCGAGGTGCGCAAGAAACAATCGAGTCGCAGCTGGATGCCTTGGAACTTGTCTCGCAATGGAACCGTGTAGGAACAGATAATGGCACAGTTAGCTACCAGATCAATGCTGTTCAGGGTAGCGAGGCAGCAGAGGCGTTGTTTCGTGTTGTTGTGGAGAACGGGTGGAGCCTCACAGAACTCCGTCAGGAATCAGTAGATTTAGAGGATGTCTTCCTCAATTTGACACACAAGGAGCAGGTATAGCATTTTCGCAATAGGAAGACTGCTCATAGAAATTAAAAATCATGACGAACATCACAGCTATTCTTAAAAAGGAATTTAAAAGTTATTTCAACTCGCCCATCGCGTATATTTTCATTACATTCTTCCTCGGTATCTCCGCCTGGCTCTTCTTCCGCGGTTTCTTTCTCGTTAACCAAGCGGAAATGCGTGGGTTTTTCGGGTTAATGCCGTGGATTTTCCTGTTGTTTATTCCCGCCGTCACGATGAAACTCTGGGCTGAAGAAAAGAAGCTCGGCACAATAGAAATCCTGATGACTTTACCGATTCGGGATTACGAGGTCGTCATCGGAAAATTCTTGGCGAGTTTCGCGCTGCTTGTTGTAACAGTGCTGCTTTCACTCGTCCTGCCTTTTTCAGTCATGTACCTTGGGAATCCCGACGGCGGCACGCTGGTCTCCGGTTACATAGGGCTTCTCTTGATGGGCGGTGCGTATCTCTCAATCGGACTCTTCGCCTCAACGCTGACGGAAAACCAAATTGTTTCTTTTATTTTTGGGATCACTGCCTGCTTCGTGTTGCTCATTATCGGTGAAGATATTGTCCTTTTTAAGGCACCGAATTGGTTATTCCCGATTTTCAGCTATTTGGGTCTCGGTGCACATTATAGTAGCATCTTACGAGGTGTGCTTGATTCCCGCGACATCATTTACTATCTGTCGCTCATTGGTTTCTTTCTCTATCTAAGCACACTGTCAGTTGAAAGCCGCAAATGGCGTTAAGAAAGGAGGTAGACTGTTTTGGTTAATAAACAGATCAAATACGGTGGCAACACCCTCGCTTTTGTAGCAATCATCTTCGGCATTCTCGTGCTGATTAATTTTCTGTCTACACGTCGCTTTATCCGTGCCGATCTTACTGAGGACAAACGGTATACCATTTCCAAAGCAACTAAAAACGTATTAGACACATTAGACGATATTGTAACGATCACCGCCTATTTTTCAACAACCCCTGCGGAGGTCGCGCAAATCCGACGTGACGTCAGAGACGTGTTGGACGAATACAACGCTTTCTCGAAAAAACTCCAGATCGATTACGTGAATCCCGTGGATTTCGACGATGGACAGAAACAGGAACTCCGCTTTAAAGGAATCCCTGAAGTCCAAATTAATGTCGTAAAAAAAGATAAAGCAGAAATCGCGAACGTTTATATGGGCATCTCCATCGGTTACAGCGGTAAAGAGGAAATCTTACCTGTTGTTCGCTCAACCGCCAACCTGGAGTATGAGCTCACATCTACTATCCTCAAGGTTACGACCAAAGAGGCAAAAACAGTCGGATTCCTGACAGGTCATGGTGAGTTTGATATCAACGATCAAAACCATCAGCAGTTCCGTCAACTTTTGGATAAAAATGCACAGGGACAATACAATCTCACATCTGTCAGTCTACAAGATGGAAAAGCGGTGGAAACCAGCGTCGCAACACTGGTTATTGCTGGTGTGACGCAGCCGCTAACAGAACGCGAGAAATACGAAATTGATCAGTTTATCATGCGCGGTGGTAGAGCCGTCTTCTTAGTTGATCCGATTCAACTACAACCCGGCACATTACAGGCCGCGCCACTGAGTACAGGTCTGAACGACCTGTTAGAACATTACGGTGTCAAACTCGGTAATAATCTCCTTCTTGACCGGAGATTCCACGACAGCGCGAGGTTCCAACAAGGATTCATGACCGTTATTCAACCGTATCCGTATTTCGTCAAGATCGTTAAACCCAACTTCTCAACAGAAAACACGATTACCAATCAGTTGGAAGCGGTGACGTTGCCTTGGACGAGTTCCTTAGAGATAGCAGCAAAGGAAGGTATCACAGCAACACCAATAGCAAAAACGAGTGAATTTGGACAGAGCATGCAAGGCTATTACAACCTGATGCCGAATTCTCCAATTCCCGATGCTGAGTTGCAACCCTACACTGTCGCTGCAGCACTGGAAGGAAAATTCAAAAGTTTTTATGCCGGTAAAGAAATTCCGTCGGTAGCAACCGATGTAGCAGCAGAAGAAAGCGAGTCCCCCGCGCCAATAGAAAATGCCGAGGCACGCACTACTAAAACCGAGAGTGAACAGACACAAATTGTTGTGGTCGGCACAGCGCAATTCCTCACGCAGCTGCGTCCGGACGGCGTTAACTTTTTCTTGAACACTGTGGATTGGTTAACCCTTGGCGATGCACTTATCGGTATTCGCTCCCATGCTATCACGGATCGGCCGCTCCGAGAAGTTTCGGAAATCGAGAAAAACTTTATCAGATACCTATGCATTATAGGTATTCCGCTGCTGGTCGTGCTCTTTGGGCTTTTCCGATATATCCTAAAGAGACGGGCAAAACAGTTAGTAGAAACCTATGGTTCAGTATAATTTACCCGTATTAACAAAGAAGTAGAATTTATGTAAACACTGCCTATAGGCAAAAACCAGATCAATCTATAAGTCTGATCTGTGCAGAAATCTGATAGAAAAAATGAAAACGAAACAACTCCTTATTTTAGGTGCCATTTTTGTCGTCTTAGTAGTCGTTGTTCTGCTCTTTGAAAACCCGTTTGGACAGAGCGAATACGAAAAGAAGGTCGAGACCGCAACCCCACTGTTTCCAAATTTCGATAAGGAACAGGTAAGAAAAATAGAAATCGTCGCCACTGGTGAAACCACAACACTCTCAAAACAGGACAGTAACTGGATCGTTGCCTCAATGAACAACTATCCGGCAGATAGTGAAGGCATCACGGAACTCCTGTCTAAAGTGGCGGAATTTAAGAACACGCAGCGCGTCTCTAATAATCCAGAGAAACAAGCCGAGTTTGAGGTTGACAGCACGGGGGTCGAAGCGAAACTGATGGATGCAAGCGATAAACTGTTAGCGCACCTGTTTGTCGGAAAAACAACACCAGGCTTTCTCAGTAGTTACGTGCGCGCTGCTGATTCTAACGATGTTTATGTGGCACAAGGCTATCTCCAATCTGTCTTCGACAAAGGGGAGCTCACTTGGAAAGATCGGACAATCTTCGATTTTAACAAAGGCATCGTTACCCAACTCAACATCTCTTCGTCAGAAGAGACCGTCGAGCTGCACCTGGATGCAGAGGGAACCTGGCAGATGCTCAAGCCTATAGCCTCCGCTGTCAAACAAACCGAGGTTGACTCCCTTCTTACAACCCTCAGCGGGTTGGATACTGATGATTTTGCTGAAATGCCAGATGATCTCGGTGAATACGGTTTAGATATGCCCGAATCTACTATATCCGCCGTGCGCAATGATGGTATAACAGCGACACTGTACATTGGAAACGAGGAAGACGGAAAACTTTACGTCAAACGTGACGACGCGGATACCGTCTTTAGACTCTTCACATCAAATGTGGATAGGTTAATAAAGAAATCCGATACGCTCAAGGCAGAAGAACCACCAGCAGAAGTTGAAACCGAGTAGTGGACGCGTCGGAGCAGAAAATATGGCGGCAGGGCTGCCGCACGGAAGGAGATTTCCTGTGAGAAAACTAAAACTTTTGTGTTTAGGACTTAGTGTTCTGATCGCTACAACGCTCATCGGATGTGATCCACAAATTGTGACCCCGTTGTTATCATCGCCGGACGACAGGACTATCCATGTCACTGGAAACGGTTCGGTCGTGGGTGAACCCGACATCGCGACGCTTAGTTTAGGCGTGTCTGCTGAGAAAGCGTCAGTGGAGGAAGCGCGTGAAGTAGCTGCAAGCGCGATGACGGATGTTATCGAGTCTTTGAAAACCAACAACGTCGCTGAAAAAGACATTCAAACGGAGAATTTCAATATCTATCCGCAGTACGACTATACGGATAACGGACGTGTTTTGCGTGGGTATAGGGTGAATAACACCGTTAGAGCGAAGGTACGGGATTTGGAAAGTCTGAGTGATATAATCGACGATGCTGCCGTTGCCGGTGGCGATATTGTTGTCGTAAATGGCATTCAATTCATGATTGAAGATGCTACAGCATTACAGACGCAGGCGCGCGCTTTGGCAGTGAAAAATGCCGAAGCAAAGGCACAAACCTTAGCAGAGGCAAGCGGTGTTATCCTCGGGAAACCTGTCACTATTACAGAAATCCAGTCGGGAGGGGGTCCGCGGATCGCCTTTGCGGAGAGCACTGCATTTGACGAGAGTGCTCGCAGTTCAACGCCTATTGAAGCTGGAGAACTTATTGTTACCGTGAATATCACGATTGTCTATGAGATTAAGTAGGAAGTTGAGATGCTTATGCCTTAGTGGCCAGAGCCGCCGGACATCAGCATCAAGGACTTTTACACCTTCTTTTAACTAAGCAAGATTCGATAACCCGTGCTGACACCCGTTGCCATTCCAACAAGTGCCCAGATTCCAGCGCAGGTCATCTCACCAAGCACAAGCCCAAGGAATATCGGCCTCGCAACTCGATACATTCTCAATCCTCCGTACCTGATAAGAACATACTTCATCATCCAGCCTATAAAGATTGAGGGCCACAGCTTGAATGAGGCCCA
>JAPPNJ010000065.1 GCA_028818705.1 Candidatus Poribacteria bacterium | reverse complement strand
GAAAAACAATCGCCAGCGGGAGTCATGACCGCACGGTGCGTTTGTGGGATGTGGACACACAGACGGAAATCGCTATACTTCGAGGACATACCGGGTGGGTCAATGGTGTCGCGTTCAGCCCGGATGGAAAAACAATCGCCAGCGGGAGTCATGACCGCACGGTGCGTTTGTGGGATGTGGAGACACGGACCGGAATGGGCAGACTTGACGGGCATACCGCGGCTGTCAATAGTGTCGCGTTTAGTCCGGGTGGCAAAACAGTCGCAAGTGGGAGTGATGACGGCACGGTGTTGTTGTGGAATATCACATCCGTTGACCATAGCAATACACTGGTTGAAGCGACCGCGCTGCTGCTGGGGGGCTCCCTCACAGCAAAGATAGACCCCAGCAATGATGTGGATTACTTCAGTATCCCAATAGAGGTGCGGGGGCAACTCGCACTTTGGATGACAACGACAGGTGCCCTTGATACGATAGGCACATTGCAAAATAGTGATGGCACCACACTCGCAACGACTGCTGATGAAAACGGGGATGAAGCCTTAAATTTCAGAATAGAACAGGTTGTGGAACCGGGGACATATTACATCAAAGTCGAAAGTAATGCGCAAAAAACCGGCGACTATACGCTTCACGCGGCATTTGTGCCTGCGACAGATGTCAACGCTGATGGTGTCGTGGATGCGTTAGACCTTGTGATCGTTGCTGAGAACTTTGGGCGGTCTGATACACCCCTTACAGCGGATGTCAACGGCGACGGTGAAGTGAACCGTGAAGACATCATCGCAGTTTTAGACGCACTTGAGGCCGCTACCGCCGCCGCACCTGCTGCTGTATCCACAACTGAAAGTCTCCAACGATGGATTGACCAAGCCAAGCAACTCAACCCGACAGATGCGCGTTTACAAAAAGGAATTGCTGTGCTTCAAAATCTCCTAACAACACTGAGAGAGACAGAGACGCTCCCGAATGCAACGGCACTCTTGACAAACTATCCAAACCCCTTCAATCCTGAGACGTGGATACCTTATCAGCTCGCGAAACCCGCAGATGTAACGTTGAAGATTTATGCTGTGGATGGTAAGTTAGTTCGGCTGCTGGACTTCGGACATCAACATGCAGGTATATATCATAGCCGCAGTCGTGCAGCGTATTGGGATGGTAGAAACCAAATAGGTGAACCTGTCGCAAGTGGTCTGTATTTCTATACGCTCACCGCAGGCGAGTTTACCGCAACACGGAAGCTATTAATACGCAAGTAACCTTGTTGCCATATCGTTTATAATAACCAACTTCATAATCTCGGAGGCACAGTACCATGCGTGAAACTCTGGCAAGACAGCAAAGGTTCGGCCTTTATCTGATCGCGCTTTTCTTAATGAGCCTATTTTCAGGGACACCGGCGATTGCAGAATCGGAAACAACGACATATCACTGGGAAATCGGTGAAGAACCTTCAGGGCAAGAAACAGTCTTTGTTCCTCAACCGATAGAGGTGGAAATCGAAAATACAGGTATCAACGCATTCTTAACAAGCAGTGCAAGCTACACACTATCACGGAGATACAACGTCTATTTATCGCCTGAATGGGATGAGGATAAAGCCTATCTACTTCTGCAGGCATTACAAGATATGACAGAAGGGTATGGTAGTCATTCTCCGCCTTGGTTACGGAACCCCAGTTATTGGATATTGAGTGATGTGCATGTGGCACAAGATATTGATCTGGGTCCCGATGTGGAAGTCGCACAAGGGAGTCTTCGGACGATAACAATTGCATCAGAGGCGTTCACGCATGCACATCCGTTTGTCGCAAAAATAGATGGCATTCAAGGGCGATATTTTTCCAAGCGACTTTGGCGAGCCGTCCTCAGATTTGCGACATACATACCCGGAGAAGGCATCCAACACCGGGCGATAGACAATATGCTACAGAGATACTATGGCGTTACGGTGCATGTCCCCGACTATGAATTTTTAACAGAGGAGCCTGCCGATAAGTTTACTCAATTTACCTATGAAGAAATCCTGGGGATCATGATAATGTTTGAAGAATATCCATCAGGCATGCATATAACGCCAGGATTGAAATATCTTATCAGACGAGCACCGGATCCATTTGTTAAATACGCCGCACGCGCAAATACGGGGAAGGGCTTTATAGAGTTTACCGACAAAGCTTTTATAGATGGGATCACACACGAAACACAGCGGATCATTCTCCATGAAAAAGCACACTTTTTGTGGGCTTATCTATTTGACGAACATCTCAAAACAGATTGGATAGAACTCGGCGAGTGGTTTTATGACGGTGAAAGGTGGATGACAACCAATCAGACCGAGTTTGTCTCCGACTACGCTCATGGCGAAAATCCAAATGAAGATATGGCAGAAAGTATCGCTTACTATATCGTCACCCCGGATAAACTCAGGTCCAGATCGCCCGCCAAGTATGAATTCATACAGAACAGGGTTATGCACGGCACACACTATATTTCTACGATACGCGAAGACCTCACCTTTGTCGTCTATAACTTATATCCCGATTATGTATACCCCGGTGAAGTCGTACGGGTTGATGTGACAGTGAAAGGTGATTCAGAAGGAAAAGGGTCTAAACAAGTTACTGTTGAAATAGAAACCAGTCCAATCGTTTGAAGCGGGCAAAGCGGCAAGTTGTCTAAACAAGTTACTGTTGAAATAGAAACCCATACAGAAAATGAATTGGATTACTCAATAGGTGGGTCTATAGTCTTTCGATTGTTAGATGGGGATCAACAAGATCGTCCCGATTATTTCGTTGTCCGATTACGCCCTGTAGGTTCAAAACAGAGCAATATATTGCGCGGAAACAAATATGTTCCTTCGTATTATGCTAAAGGGCATTACACAATAACACAGGTGGCATCATACGATGTCAATAGACTCACCAGATATAATTCGGGTGGCTTCGGCTTGCAAATTTACATCAATAACATAGACGAAGACTTATATCCACCGGAATATGTACCGAATTCCGCAAAGTTGTCAGTCTCAGACGCATACACCGAAAGAAACGAGCATTTCTACGCCGTAACTGCAACCTGGCAAGTCAAAGAGGATAGGACCCTCAGCGGATATACTTATATAGAACCAGAAGAAAAAGAGGACTTTAGACCAGGGGGCTACTCCTACCTACAGTCCGACTCTTGGGGTGGAAAGTCGGTGCGTGCGCGTCGTGTCAGGCACGAGGGAGAGATTTGGACATTGAGATCAACTTTTTACATCCCACATTATATGCCCGGTGGGGTGTATGAATTAAAACACCTCTCCTTTAAGGATGAAATAAATAACGAGAGCGCTTGGTTACCTAATATCGATGAACAGATACAAAAGGTAACAATAGAAACGAAGACCCCGGATACGACACCGCCTACCCTCGATGTTAACAGGATCACTGTTGATGCCGAACCCGTAAATCCAGCAAATCCGAATGGAGAGACGCTCGTCACAGTCGCGTATTATGTGAAAGATGATATCAGTGGGTTTGAAAGGGGGCATATCGCTATCAGAGACCCGTTGGGGGGTGAACGAAGATATGATATTTGGGGACCATACACTTATAACCATACAAGTGAAATCTATTTTCAAGATGCCCCCAATGTTTATCGAAAATATACGAGTTCTATCCACTTGCCGGAAGGTAGTTCCCCCGGTATTTGGGGGGTTATCGCAATATCGGTTACGGATAAAGCAAGGAATAACATTTACCATGATTTTACTGAAATCACGCGATTTGAAGTCACTGAGATACCAGCAGCACCCACTGTCTCGGTTGCCTTACCTGACAAAAACGCACTGCTTGCGAACTATCCGAATCCGTTCAACCCTGAAACTTGGATACCTTATCAGTTAGCATCTGCTGCAGACGTTACCTTGACGATCTATGCGGTAGATGGTAAGCTTGTTCGGACTTTAGCCCTTGGACAGCAACCAGGAGGTATGTATCAAAGCAAAAGCCGTGCTGCATATTGGGATGGCAGAAACGAACATAATGAACCGGTTGCCAGTGGTCTCTACTTCTATACGTTGACAGCGGGGGAATTCTCGGAAACACGGAAGATGTTGATAAGAAAATAGTATCAAATGACTAATCGTCTGTCACTCTTGAAATGAGAGATAAACCCGGTTCGTAGTAGTGCGATTTATCGCACGTCCACAAGTCAATAACGGGCAATAATGCACTTCGCATTTGGGCGTGTACGCCGCAGAATTGCCCTACTACGAACCTGATTTACCCGTAAATTCAACATTGAAGAACTACTATTCTACAGAAGATTGAACAGGCTAACAGCCTATTCTACAATTAAGTAGACACTTTCCTTCAACAGAAAGCGGTCCGTGGTGAGGTCCCTCGCCCGTTTATCAAGGTGGGTCTTATTATTTTTTGATGTTGCTATAATCCATTACTATAGTTTGGACAGTTTTAAGACGGTACACATATCGCCCCTACGGGGCTTAGGACTTGGTAGGTATCCCATTTCTATAGACATATCGTCCCTACGGGACTGCCCCTTAGTGCTGTCAAGTTTATTTTTTTATGAGTTCCGTTTTATGTAAGGAACTCTCAGAAAAATCAGAGATGCTTTGAAAATGGGCATGAACCTAATCGAAATTGTCCAAACTGTAGTAATCCATTAAAGGAGAATTTTATGAACGTGAAAATTTTTAGGTTAATGCTCTGCGTATTCTTTTCACTCTCGGTCGCGTTGTTGTCTGGGTGTGAACGGATGCGCGATATGGGGATGACTGATGAAATGGTCACTCCCTCTGATGAAACGACTATGCCCACACTTAAAGTGGGTTTGATTCACCCGTATCCAAATTATACCAGTTTTGGCAAAGGGGCTGAACTTGCCCAAGCTGAAATCAACGCGGCAGGTGGTGTCCTTGGTATGCAGGTGGAATTCGTTTATAAAGAGGAAGTCACAGCGACTGTCGCTCAGGATGCCGCAGCATTGGCTGAATTGGAGGGTGTTGTCGCTATATTGGGGCCCCTGTTTTCGAGCCATGCTGTGAAAGTTGGACCTGTTATCAATATCCCGGTACTCCTCGGCGCAACAAGGGCAGAGGTGACGGCAGACGCGACGGACCCAAACGATTTTATGTTTCTTATTGCAGGCTCCAATGTGTTACAGGCGGAACTTCTGGCAAAAGTCGTTGTAGACCAACTTAATAAGAAAACCGCTGCAATGATTTGGCAAAATATGGATGTGTATTCTGAGGGGTTTGTGCAATCATTTAAGGCAAGTTTTGAAAACTTGGCGGGAGCGTAGTTGTCGAAAAATTACGAAGGCGCGACGACTATCTCTCATTTTGATGCGAATCGCAATCCAGTCAAAAGTGTCGGGGTACGGCAAATTCTTAATGGGATGCCGCAGCCTGACATCATTGAGGCGACGCATGAAGGTGGTGCAACTGAATAGTCACGAACGTTTCAAAGGCAGTCTTATTTGAAAAGTGAATGAGTTCTCACTTCGGTAAGAACTCATTCGCTTACTTTTTTAGAGTGCCAGACGATTTTGCACTACTCAAATACGAAATGTGCCACGACCCCCGCATGGTCGGAGGGCCACAAGCCCGAAGCTAACCGATCCGACGGTTTATCGCCAATCGTATATGTCATCACGGAGGCGGGAAGTTCCAGATTGCGGACAAAAATCTGATCAATCCGTACAGAGTGGTCACTCACTTCGTTGAGGATGTCATCGTCCTGACAACATGTGTTACCAGTCCCCTCGGAGTCCATCTGCCAGACATCAACATATCCTGCCGATAGTAGAATTTGGTAAGCAGTCCCGTCGGGAGCTGGCGTATTGAAATCTCCCAAAAAGATAATAGGCAAGGTCTCTTGACTAAACGCATCCACGAGTTCCTGTGTTTGTACCACACGGCTTTCCTCTACAAATGCCTCTAAGTGCGTATTAACAACGCGATAAGTGACACCAGAAACGGTCGCGTCCACGGCAACGTATCCCCTTTTTACTTCAAGCCCAAGCATTTCAATTGTAAGTGCATGGGTGTAGTTCACACTCATCGGGCGCGAGACCACGACATCGCTGCGAGATAGTATCACATCATAATCCGTTAAACGTACATCAACGATACCGGTATCGGTAAACATAGGCATTTCAACGTCTATATTTTCAACTTTTCCAGCGACTTCATAACTTAGGCCTTCTGCCTGAAGCGCGCCTTTCAAAATTTCCAGAAAATCTATGACGACCTCTTCAGCGGGAACAGTTCCACCTGTGATCCGATCGCCCGGGCTTTGCCGACGAACCAGCGAAATTTCTTGTAAGCCGATAAGATGGGGTTGATGGACTTTTATAGACTGAGCAATTGCCGCAGCGCGTCCCGGAAAATCGGATGCAATCATGTTGTTGTACATATTAGCGACCTCTTGCGGAACCTGTAAGAGATTTTCCACAGCCAAAAGTGGCTCTGCACTGCTCCCAACGTAAACGTTGTAGGTCATTACTGTAAGAGGCTCTGCTTCCAGTGTACTGTCATCCGGTAGCATCGGGGCCGATATTCTTTCGCACCCCGAAAGACTTAATAAAATTCCAAACACCAGCAGCATCATGTTGATGGAACTGACAAATTTTGAAAACTTGCTATAAAAATTCAGTTTTTTTACCATATTCATCTCCAATCCTCAGTTTTTAAATTGAGGGTGCTTTGCTAAGCGGCGGTCTTCTGACCGCAACCAATATTGATATTCTATTGCATGTGAAAAAACTGTGTTAAAAGAGAATACCATAAACCCGCCGACATGTCAAACCGAAATTATTCAGTTACTTCCGCTTGACATTTGTCTACCTTTCCACTATACTTAAGGCAGTTTTAAAAGACGCATGGAGGTATATATCATAGTGAAATTCCGCTATCAATCGTCCGACTGGAGGTCAGCACTCATAGCTGTTTTGATGACAGCATTACTTTTTATTGGGTGCAGTCAAAAGGTAGGGACACCGGAGGCTCCTCAAACGGTATCGCTCACTGGGACAATTGTTGAAATTGACGACCATGGCAATGCTGTGACGGACCTTGAAATCGCGCCGTTTACTGAACGCGGTTGGAAACTCGGGGACGCGCTCGAAGCAACGTTTGAGACCGGACAGAAAATTCAGATAAAATTCGTTGAAAACTACGGCGATGTGCCTGTTGGAGACTATTTGGGCAGGTTTTCGACCTCTACGAAACAATTCAAACTTGCGATTAACATGGGAAATATCTCTGAAACCTTGAAGTTGAAAAGCGAGAGCAAAGTGATGCTTCAGAAGGTGGAGTCGGCTTCAGCAGATTGAGCAGAGCTGCCACAGTAAATAAGCCTTCTTTATCGCATAAATGTAGAATTGCTTTTTTATAGACGAACACCCGATAGGAGGATAGATATAGAAAAATGCTCTTGACGCTCAAACAAGCAAGCCAATGGGCTTCAGAACATCTCAACAAAAACGTTACACCCGCAAATATCACCTATTTAATCCAGTATGGGAGAATTGACTCTGTTACCAACAACGGATTAACATTGGTTACTAAGCAAAGCCTTGAAGATTACTACAGTTTGAACCGTCGAGAAACACGATGGAAAGACGCACTCGGCGACGATTTGAATTGGACGTTGTCTTTTGAAAAAGTCAAAGAGGCAGAAACAACAAAACACGTCCACAGACTGCATCCGTACAAAGGCAAGTTTATCCCACAGTTAGTTGAATATTTTTTGGATGTGCATACTGACAACTTTAAACGAGATGTCTATTTTCAACCGGGCGATATTGTGCTTGATCCGTTCTGTGGGAGCGGGACGACTTTAGTCCAAGCAAGTGAACTGGGTATGCACGCCGTTGGCATTGACGTTTCGGCGTTTAACGCTTTTATTGGCAATGCCAAAGTGGCGACCTATAATTTGACCCATTTGTATAAGGAAAGTCAGAAAATCACGGTAGCTCTCAAAAATCTCGTTGCTACATCTAAGATACTTGAATTTGATGCTAAACTCGCGGAATTGCTTGCAGCTTTCAATAATCAATACTTTCCAGTGTCTTTCAAACGCCAAGTCAGATCGGGTGAAATTGACCAGAAGCGATATGGCACTGAAAAGGAGGCTGCTTTTTTAGAAACGTACCGTAAACTCGTTGCTGAGTATCAAATTGACACGCAGATGCCAGCCGACTCCGCTCGCTTTATGAAACAGTGGTATCTTCCGGGGATTAGGGCAGAGATTGATTTTGTCCACAACGAAATTCTTAAAGTAGAAGACGCGTCAACCCAAAAAGCCTTGATGCTCATTTTAAGCCGGACGATCCGTTCGTGCAGAGCCACAACGCACGCGGATTTAGGCACATTGCGGAAACCTGTAACAACAACCTATTATTGCCGAAAACACGGGAAAGTCTGTAAACCCCTCTTTTCAATCCTGAGTTGGTGGGAACGATATTGTAAGGATAGCATCCAACGATGGGGCGAATTTCGCAAGTTAAAAACGGACACCTTTCAACACTGCATAACCGGCGATTCTCGGACTATTAACATCTTCGCGATGCTGAAGCATGCAAACCTTCAGTTTGCGGAGTTAGTCCAAAAGCAGCGGATTAAGGGTATTTTCACGAGTCCACCGTATGTCGGGCTCATCAACTACCATGAGCAGCATGCCTATGCCTATGATCTCTTCGGTTTCAAAAGACTGGATGAATTAGAAATTGGGCCCTTATTCAGAGGAAAAGGGCGGGAAGCAAGGGAATCGTACATCCACGGAGTAGCGGAGGTATTCAAAAACTGTAAAAGGTTTTTGGCAGATGATTACGATATCTTTGTTGTTGCAAATGATAAGTTCAATATGTATCCGGCTATCGCTGAAATGGCGGGGATGTGTATTGTCAATCAACACAAACGACCTGTGCTAAACCGGACCGAAAAGAATCGAGAATCTGCATATTCTGAGACAATATTCCACTTAAAAGAAAAGAGGAATTAACGAGTGTCTTCACAACGACAGTTGATAATAAAAGAGAAAATCAAAGACTGTATGCGAGAAAAACTCCAGTCCTATAATCGTGAAACGGACAACATGCCTTTCCACTATCGTTTGCTTGGTAAAGATAGGATGGCTTTATTTTCTTTCATCCATTCCTTGAATACAACCTTTGGAGTCTCAATTTATGAGCCAGTAGCTATTGCGTTAGCGCGTGAAAGGTTTAATGTCGCAAAAACACAAGTTAAACCCTTTAACCAAATCAGCACTAAGGCACAGCGACAAATACAGACAATTATCAATGAATTAGTAATTGGGACACATAGGGAGCCTAATAAATCTTTGGAAACACAGGAAATTAGGGAAGTTTGTCAAACTGGAGACTTAGAAACAGTAAAACTAACTCAGGTGGATGTTTGGTTGGAAAACTATGAAGGCGAGTTGTTTTTATTTGACCTAAAAACTGTAAAACCTAACAAAAGTAATTTTGAGAAATTCAAGCAAACTCTTTTACAGTGGACCGCTGCTGAACTAACACGAAATCCAAAGGCAGTTGTAAACACAATAATTGGTTTTCCTTACAACCCTTATGAGCCAGAGCCGTATAAACGATGGACACTGAAAGGGATGTTAGATCTGGACCACGAGGTTTTAATCGCAGAAGAACTCTGGGATTTTTTAGGTGGAGAAGGCACTTACGAAGATTTACTGAATGCCTTTGAAGATGCTGGAATTGAGTTAAGGGATGAAATTGACAGTTATTTTGAGAGATTCAAATAGAACTCTCAATCTCTAATCCGTGTTTGTTGGCATTATATCGCTTATGAAGATTGACAATACTTTTGATAAAACGGAATTACTGGAACATCTCAGGACCGCCTACGCACTACCCTTGCAAACCCTGACCTTTTTGCCTGAAGGCGAGGACAGTTACGGCTACATCGCGGTGTCTGAAACAGGTGAAAAGTATTTTGCGAAAGCTTCAACTGCTGTGCCAAATAGTTGCTTGCAGGTCGCATCACTTTTACGGCATCAGTGCAATATATCCGGTGTTGTCGCGCCTTTGGAAACGCTGGAAGGGACACTAAGCGTTCCATGGCAAAATTTTCAGGTCTCGTTGTTTCCGTTCATTGAAGGCAAAAGTCGTTGGGATTTGTGGAAGGTCGGCAAAGATTTCACGGATGCAGAACTCACACAAACAGCGGCATTACTCGCGACAATCCATGGATGCACAGATGCAGTCGCTGCTAATAATCTGACAGTCGCAACGTATGACTTGCCGCTACGACAAGAACTTCACAGAGTGCTTGAGGCACCGCGGAAGATACCGTCTCAGAATCGATACCAGAAGCAGTTAATCGAGGCAATTGCGCAACACAGATCAGAGATTTTACAGACACTTGAGAGATACGATAGTCTCGGACGTTCGGCATCGGCACTACAAACGCCTTTTGTCATTACACATGGCGATCCGACGCCCGGCAATCTCATTATAGATGCTGCAAACCGACTTCACATCATTGATTGGGATGGTGTCTGCTTGGGTCCCCCCGAAAAAGACTTGGTCTCTTTCACCGGTGAACGGTTTGAAATGGTTTTAGAAAGTTATCTTGCGGAACGGCAGAACGGTGCTGCCCTACACGCGGACATTTTTGGGTTTTATATCTACGAATGGACGCTCAATGAGATCCGAGATTACGGCACCAAAATCCTTTTTAAAAACAGTGACACGCAGCAGAACGAATATGATTGGGAGAGTTTGCAAGACTATCTTCCACCGGATAGGAAGTCAATGGAAGATGGTATTGCGGCTGTCCGAAATACACTCGGTAGGTATAGTTTCCTACCGAAAAACAGTGGAGGTTAGATGATGTCTCAAATCAAATCCGTACTACTTTGGGAAAACCAACGGCGTTATGTCCGTGAGGCGATTGATGCTGGTACGCTCAAAGGCGCGATTATCCCTACGGGTAGCACAGAGCAACACAACGAACACTTGGCGATGTATCACGATACGCAAAGCGCGGTCTATGTCTCCAAATTAGCAGCTGAAAAGTTGTTTCCACAGGTGATCGTCACAACGCCTTTGGCGATTGGCGTATCCGAACACTGGATGGATCATAAGGGGACTCTCACACTTCGCGCTGAGGTCTTCGGCGAGGTGTTATATGATGTCGCCGATAGCATGCGTCGGCATGGGATCGACAACATCCTGATTGTCAACGGGCATGCGGGCAACGCAGGTCCCGTGCATGAGCGGTTGGATGGCTACCGAGAGAAACTCGGCATCAACATCGCATTCCACTCCTATTGGGAGGCGTACACCGCAGAATTAGTCAAGGAGCGGATGGAATCTGGGGTCTGTCCTGGACACGCTGCAGAGTTTGAGACGGCGTTTGCGCTCGCTGCTTTCGCAGAAAATGTTGATTGGAACGGTGTGGATTATGACAGCGCGAAACTCACCATCTCCAATGAGGGACAAGCGAAATCCGATCGCGAATATCACCATCAAGCGAAGTTAGCGACAACTGAAAATGGGCAAGTGATGATTGATGTCGCTGTGGATTGGGTCGCGGAAAAGATGCAGTCAATGCTTTAATGGTTGTCGGTTATCAGTACGGTTTTTCTGCGAAAAACCTTTCGGTTGTCAGTTAAAGAGAGGTGTGGCAGTGTTCGTAAACGTTCCAGCCACAAGTTGTTAACTCTCACTGCGAGGCAAACTGACAACCGATAACTGACAACTATTAAAACTGATAACTGATGACTATCCTAATGTCCGTCAAGAGCCTTTCGCACCCCGTCCCCCTGGTCGCGCCACCAGCTGTAGAGGATGGAAATATCGGTGCCGATGCAGAAATGCCGGACCCCCATATCCAGATAGCGTTTCGTGTCGTCAGCACTTCCAATTTCTGCGCGCGGCGGTACCCCCATTTTTATGGCGGTTTTAAACACCTTGTCGTGCGCCTCTCGGATTTCAGGTGCACCGCGCTGACCGACCATCCCGATACTCATGGAATAATCTGAACCGCCCCACTGAATCATATCAACGCCTTCAACAGACAACACCTCTTCAAGGTTATCAACCGTCCCTTTTTTCTCAATCATAATGACGTTGACGACATCACGGAGTGCTTGGACGTATTCTGGACCGCCTCCGTAACCCATATAGGAAAATCGGCGGGTGGCTACACCGTAGCTGCCCCCATCTTCGGGTGTATCTGCGCGCGTGGTACGAACGCATTCCTTGACATCTTCAACGTTCTGACAATCGGCGTAAAGCACACTTTGGAAACCTGAGCCGATTGCACGCTGTGCGATGAAGCCGCGCGGTTCCTGATCGACCTTAATCATCGTAGAGATATTGTGAAGTTCTGCTGCCCGACACAGGTTATCCAGATCATGCAGATCAAACGGCCCGTATTCTCCGACGAATTCCACGTAGTCATACAGCCCTGTATGTCCGATCGCTTCAACGATGGAGGGCCAAGTGGTGTGGATATGTGTGCCGACTGTCGGTTTATCGGCATTGAGTAGTTCTCTAAACGTATTTTTCCTCATGAGTTGCTCCTCTATTTTTGAGTATAGGACGTAGCGTTCAAGCCTATATTAACATTAGCAGAGATATGTACTTTTTTCAACAACTTTTGACTTGCAAACGCGCTGAAAATACTTGTAAGTCAACACTGTTTTTGTTAAACTTGTACCATCTAAATTGGACTTATTGATTTTTCTAATATTCCCTTCTTTCAAGATGCACAAAGAGGTTTCTCATGGAAAATTTAGTTACATTACCAGCAAATTTTGATGACTATTTGACGATTGAAAATGCCGATCTCCGTTTCAGAGAGGCGACTGATGTCGCAGAACGCGTCATCGGTGCAGGGGTAAACATCTATCCGAACATGGATCACGCTGCGATCTTCTGTGACCCGCCTCACCTCGTTGCAGACGGTTTGAAACAACTCGGTTATGTCAACGGGTGGGATGCGCGGTGTTATCCGTCGCCTGTTGACGGTTGCGACTATATCAACGTCTCCGCGCAATTGTCCGCGGAGAGTCCAGCACACAACGAAGGGTGGTTTGATTATGTCGCTGTTGTACACCCGGTTGACAAACTGGCACTGCAGCACATGCTCGGACAGGGATACGGCAATCCGTTTATCCATCACCTGACGTGGGGACTTGTACC
>JAPPNJ010000194.1 GCA_028818705.1 Candidatus Poribacteria bacterium | reverse complement strand
TATTCTGAACTAACCTTTTGCGTGAGGGATTGGAAACCCCTCTACTTATTGACGTGTTAATTGTAAAACAAGTTACGGAAAAATGTCAAGTACTTCTTTTAGAGACTTACAACATAAGTGAGAACAAAGTCAAGATTTTAACTTATGTTAATTATACCCGAAGTTGCGTTTTTTGTCAAATTTTTCTTGAGAAAAATTATTTTCGGACTGGAAAACTCCTCAACCCCCCATACAATCAGAATCAAAATCAGAATCAAAATCAACGGTATAAAGCCTATAAAGGCTTTACCGGGTATGAAGTCCGTATGGACTTCACCGGGGTATGAATGCCGTGTGGCATTCCCCGTCCTTATCAGGGGGGTAGAGATTTTCGGACCGGAGCAAGCCATTTTTTCGGTCATCTCTATGTTAGGTTTAACACAGAAGTCGGGATTTGGAAATCCTTCCTACAGAAGAACTTTCGGCATCTCCATGTTAGGTTTAACACCGTTATTGTAAAAGCGTTACGGAAAAATGTCAACCTCTTTTTTCGGGTATATTGGAATTATACCACAATTCGGGTTGGGTGTCAAGAACTTTTTGTATATGGCGGGCAATTAGGACGTTCCGCTATGCTGAATCAAAATCAGAATCAGAATCAACGGTATGAAGCCCCTATGGGCTTCACCGGGTATGAATGCCTTAATGAAGTTTCAGAAAATAATTCGGTAATACACGGGCGATAATGCACGTTCAGAAATTACCGAATTAATAAATTAATCTTCATTAGGGCATGTAATCAACGGTATCTATGCCTGTGGGCATAGACCGGGGTATAAAGCCTAACGTGAGTTTGATAAATATAGGACTTACGCATTAAGATGCTGTTTGGATGGATGGCTTCGGCTTTCGTGCCCGTCCAAATCTGAACGCACGCAGGGCACGGAGACCCTGCGGAACAGTGTCCAGACAAACACAAATTGCGTAAGTCCTAAAATATTCAGAATAAAGGTATTTCCTCTTAAAGTCCCCCTACCCCCCTGATAAGGGCGGTGAATGCCATTAAGGCATTCATACCGTTGATTATATGGGGGGTTGGGGGATTGAGGGGGTTTCTTCCGCAAAAATCGCCTCTTTTTCAGTGAATATACCGCTTTTTTTCTGAATTTGCGTCTGCCACGGGTTAGTTGTCAAGACCGCGCAGGAAGACTTCAAAACTCGGTACCAATGAGGCATTGAGATTCAATGTCTTGAGACGTTCAAGATCTCCCACGCCTTCAAGGATGGCTTTTACCCGATCAACATCACTACCGGGAAACCGGGCGTTAAGAACAGCAAGCGTGTTCTCTATAGCGTGTGCACGCGCCCCGCGTTCAATGCCTTCTTGAAGATGGCGCTGTCGGAGCGATTCGTAAAAAGGAGACTCTTGCATGATTTCCTCCGTTATCAACTCTCTGAAAAACTCATCGGGATGTACAAAACTTCCAAATACCGACATCCCAAACAGTAATGTTGCACGCGTCGTCTCATCTACTGGGGCATCCACCGCCGCAGATACACATTTTTCAACCCAAACTCTACCCGAGGTGCCCGACGGGGGACTCATCAACGGTGTGAACGGCAGCAAACCAATCGCATCCGATGACAAAACAGGTTCTCCCTCTAACTCATATAAACGAATGACCTTGTAGTCCAACTCAAGTCCAAGCTCTGGGCCATATCGGTGATGCAAGCGTCCAGGATCCGTCGCACCCGCAGGTGGACGCAAGTAGAACACGATTGAATACACGGGCATCTCATGTTGGAGCATGAGAAAACTCGAATATGCTAAGACGCGCAACGGCATCGGCTTCTCCCGACTGTCATCTGTCTGGATTTCGATGTGGAGGATCGCTGTTTCTCCCCCATGGAGCTGAACTTTCAAAGTTACATCGTTGTGATGCATTTTCAGTGTCGGTTGCTCGGTGGTGAGCCGACCCAGAATTTCGACCTCCGGTGTATCAAGTGCTAAGCAGGCGAATTCGCGGGCGAATAGATCAATGATGTGTTTGACAAGTATATCATATTGTGCCATAGAAATTTATTGCCCTATAAAAGACAGTATACCTTAATGGGGCCAAGGAGGTCAAGTTATTTTTTTAGGGAAAGGAGAGATTGGCGAGGTTTCCCACTACCAACTGCCAATTACCAATTGCCCCAAAAATATGCTATAATATATCAACACTTTATAGGAGAACACAGCGACCATGACAGCGGATCTCGCGATTGCACAACTGCTTTTAAGTGCGTTCCTCAGCGCGGTTACCTTAATATGGGGCGTCTTCCGATACCGACGCAGCCGACAACGTTGGAGACAGGCGTTCAAACTGCAGGCATTCCTGCTCTGGATACTCAGCGGGCTTATTGCTGTGAGCAGTTTCATGCCGCTGGCGTACCTCTATACGGAGCACCTCTGGTTCGAGAGCCTCGGACACGCCGATGTCCTTTGGGGACTCCAACAGGTCCGATGGGGTATCTTCGGTGTCTGCTTCCTTGTCGCCCTCGGATTCATGAACGCCAACGCTGCTATCGCGAATGTGTTGTGTCCGGAATCCCGCGAGTTCCGACGCTGGACGCATACCCAGACGTTCTCTTTCCACCGTACGGTTTTTTGCTTGACGCTGGTTGCAGCACTCCTACTTGCAACCCCGATGTTGTTGTTGGATGATGTCTATTTAAGGTATCGGAATCAGCCGAGTGCCGACAGCAGTCAGCAGTCCGGGGAAGCCCACACGGGCTTCATACCGTTGATTCCGGTCAGCGATCAGTTACCAACCGCTGAGAGTCGGGGAATGCCACACGGCATTCATACCGTTGATTCAGCGCAGCGGAACGACCTAACCGCTAATAACCACTTCGGCAAAGATCGAAATTTCTACCTATTCAGCTTTCCGCTCCACCGATGGGTGAGCCTTTGGGTACAGATAACGCTGTGGGTGACGTGTGTCGTTGTCGGGCTGCTTTACAACTTCTACTACCGTCGGGATGCACACACGATGCAGCGCGTCAAACGGCACATCATCTTTCACGGATCGGTGTTATGGTTGCTGTTGTTGCTCGTCGCTGGGTGGCGGAGTTATGTGAACCTCTGGAACAAAGTTTACACAAGCCCGTTGACGCAAGAACTATCATCGCTGCACGGCTTGTTTTATGTCGATGCTCACCTTGAAGGTGCGACACGGCTCTATTGTGGTGTGTTGATAGGGATCGCACTCGCCGTTGTGCTTAACATGTTCTGGCGAAGACGGCTGTTGTGGTATGCAACACTGGGGGTCTGGGGCTTGAGCTACGTGCTACTCATCCACATCTATCCGTTAGGACTGCACCTGTGGGATGCGCGTATCAATGTTCTTAATAAAGAGGAACCGTACTTGGAGCGGCACATCGCCGAGACGCGTCTCGCTTTTGAACTCGAGACAATTACGACCAAAGAACAGGTGAAAGGACTCGCTACGCTGGACGTGATAACGGAGAATGTGGAGATTAAAAAGAACATCCAGATCTGGGATCGACGTGTGCTTTACGAAGCGCTCCGTGAGGCGCAGATCCAGACACACTACGATTTCCATCCGTATACAGATGTCGATAGGTACCGAGTGGGTGATGAGTATCGACAGGTGCTGATTGCGGCGCGCGAGGTGAGTCCGGAGGAGGATATCGTCGGCTGGGAGCCGCTGAAGCTGCAATATACGAACGGTTATGGTGTCTGCGTGTCGCCAGTGAACGAGTTTATTGAGGACGGATTCCCGAATTTCTGGGTCGCAGATACACCCGTCCGCAGCGAATACGAGGAACTGAACGTCGAACGTCCAGAAATCTACTACGGTGAGATGACGAACGACTACGTTATTGTGAACACGCAGCGCAACACCGACACCGCTACAAGTCGCGCTGATGTGCGTCAAGCGTCTGAAACGTGGGAACGGCACACCTACACCGGCAGTGGCGGTGTCCCGTTAGGTGGCTGGTTTCGGAGACTCTGCTTTGGGCTACGGTTCGATTTCTTCCGAATCCTGCGTTCGGAGCGGCTAATCCCGGAGAGTCGTGTGATGTTCCGTCGGAAGATTGGGACTCGACGCGGCGATCGGCTCATCAAGGATCGCGTCTCACATATCGCACCCTTCTTGAACTACGATCCCGATCCGTATATCGTGATTAGCGACGGCGAGTTGTGGTGGATCATCGACTTCTATGTAACGAGTCGATACTATCCGAACGCCCAGGTCTATGTAGACGATACAGCACGGCTGACGCAGACTCAACTTTACGAGGAACCGGATTTTAAGAAGTTCAACTACATTCGGAATTCAGGGGTCGCCGTCGTCAACGCGTATACTGGTGCCGTCAGTTTCTATGCCATCAAAGATGACGAGGCAGTGATGCGTTCGTATCGGAAAGCGTTCCCCGATCTCTTTAAATCGGTATCGGAGATGCCGGAGGGATTGAAAGCACATCTGCGGTACCCAGATTATCTGACGCGGATTCAAGCGAAGATGTATGGTGCTTATCACCGACGGGCGGAGGATTTTTATCATCGGCGGGATCGGTGGCTAATTCCGAAAGAGGCGTATTACTCATCGGAAGCCGATCAGGAGATGATGCCTTACTACGCTATGCTGAAGCTACCGGGTGAGGATACCTTGGAATTCGTGAATGTGATTCCGTTCACGCCCCCGAAGCGCGAGAAACGCTTGAAGGCGTGGATGGTGGCGCGATGCGATGCCCCAAACTACGGTGAGCGGATTGTCTATGTGTTACCGGAGGGTGCGGATGTCGCTGGACCGACGCAAGTCGAGGAGGACATCAATAAAGCGACTGGGCAGCAACAGGTCGGTTGGGAGAAGGCGAGCGATGTGATTCGCGGGAATTTGCTGATCATTCCGATTGAAGACGCCCTTTTCTATGTTGAGGCGATCTATTTGCAGGCGAAGAAACCCGAAAAAGGGAACGGCGACGATACAAAGCCGCGGCGTCCGAAGTTAGAGATGGTCGTTGTGAAAGCGGGTGCGAGTGAACTTGCCTCGGCGAAGACGTTGGATAAGGCGTTAGATGTGCTTTTCCTGGGGCAACCTGCAACTGTTCCAGAGGCAGTCGTAGGTGAAGCACCGCCGACGGCAGCGGAGTTATTGGAGCAGCTCCGTCAAAGTCGCGCAAAAAGCGACGCGGAGACGGATGCGATTTTGGAGCGCCTCCTCGAAGTTTTGGGGGACGATCGGTAAGAACTGGCGGTCAGCAATGGCTTCGGGGAATTAGGGCGGTGGCTGCGCCACCTCTCAGCGGTCAGCAGTAAAGGAGTAAATATGCGGAATTTTAGGAGGTTACAAGTATGGGAAAGATCTCATGAACTCACCTTGAGAATATACGAGTTAACATCTCTATTCCCTCGTGAAGAGATATATGGACTGACAAGCCAAACCCGGCGTGCCTGTGCTTCTATTCCCACGAACATTTCCGAAGGCTGCGGCAGAGAAAGTCCGGCTGATTTCGCCCGTTTTCTTCAGATAGCAGTAGGTTCAGCAAGTGAAACAGAATATCTCATTCTGCTTGCGCGCGATCTCAAATATCTTAATACCGATCAATACGTTGAACTAATTGACCAAATTATCACTATCAAGAAAATGCTGACCGCTTTATTGAAAAATATCAGAACCAAGGTCTGACCGCTGACCGCTGAGAGTCGGGGAATGCCACACGGCATTCATACCGTTGATTCAGCGTAGCGGAACGACCTGACCGCTAACTGCCATCTATCGCATCCCGCTGCAGCACATCGTAATACTGGGAACACTCCGCCCAAATATCCTCCAATTCCACTGGAAACGGCTCCGATTTCGGACGATACGGTGCGAAGCCGGTACTACGATGCACATTTTGATACCAATGTCTCGCCCACACACCGTCGGCAGGATTTCCACCCGACTCCCAAGAGAGCATCGCTGTTTCAAACGGCAGTCCCAACCGTTCACACAACTCGCGAAGGACGTCCGCTGGGTTCTCTAACAGGCGCCGCGCGTCGAGGATCGGCGGCGATTGCCCTGCAGCACGCAAATCGATGAGAAGATCGTGCTGCGTCTTAAGTCCAGTGTCAGCCAAGGTCGGTTTTCCGATGACCTTTGTGAGGGAGGGTAACATCTCCCGCGGGTCACGGATGAGGAATACATTGACGGTCTGATGGAGGAAACTTAGGTCGATATTGATGAGATGATGCGCCATCTGTTTCATGAAAAGCACAGGCTTCTCACAGGGACCCAGGATCACCTCCCGGACGACTCGTTCAGCGTCTGTTGACATAGACGCCATGACCTCCGCGGTACCGGGATGCGCTGTGGCTCTGTCTGTGTTATAGAGGTAGTGTGCGTAGAGAGGTTCGTCAATGACATGGGTATCGCTGCGCTGTGCGAAGGCGTACATGAGTGCTGTGGAGACGTTGCGGGGACCCGACCAGAGACAGATACGCTTCGTTTGCATATTACTTTTTCCTTTTCGTCTGTTCTGTTATATATTAAGGTATATAAGGGTAAAAAATAAATTCGTAAAATCCGATGCGGTTACAAACCGCACCTACTGGGATTAGGGGAAAAAAGTATATGAATGTAACAAGCGTTCACAACCCGTAACGTCTCCTTAAAAATAGGTAGGCGAGGTGTTTTTGCTTGGGGTTTTTGCTGGGGTGTTTCTTCAATTTCCCCCTAACCTCGCCGTTATTTCTGTCTATTTTTAGAATTCCCTACATACTTTACCGCCTCCGCCGTTGGCGGCGTCTACGCGGGGAAGATGACGGTTTCTCGGCTACCGGTGTTGAGACTTCCACCGACGCTGTCTCATCGACAAGACGGGGGCGGGAGCGCATCCAGAAAATCAGTGCGATGCCCACAACAAATGCAAAAATACTGAAAATCTGTGCAGCGGACATCCAATCCAACACACGCGGCGTAAGGCGCCAAAACTCCGCAATAAACCGCTCGACACCCAACAACATAAGACTGAGACCGAAGGTTGTACCGGGAACGCTTTGGAATCTGTGGCGTTGCGACCAGAGAAGCCCGAAAAACGCGAATGACATGAGCGACTCATATATAGGCGTCGGGTGTACAGGGACATCGGTTGGGACGGTGCCGTTTGGGAACGCCATCGCCCAGGGAAGATCAGAAGGGGGTCCATAGTCGCCATCACCCGCGAGGAGGCACCCGATTCTACCGATGCCGTATCCAAGTATGATCGTCGGTCCGACGATATCAACTGTGGGAAAAAACGGGTTTGGGGAGCGGAGAATAACGATCGTGACGGCGAGGCATCCACCGATGAGACCGCCATACCAGACCAATCCGCTCGTGGAAAAGATTTCTCGTAGGTTTATGGCGCCGTCCAAAAGTGCGGAATAGAGTTTCGCACCGACAATCCCGCCGAGTGCCGCTGCCATGACAATCGCGGAAGCCTGCTCTGCGACAAAACCCCGCCGTTTCAACTCGTACTGCAAAACAAAAACGACAGTGATAAACGCAGTCGCTAACATCAAGCCGTAAGAGTGGATGCCGATAGGTCCAAATTCAATGAGGGTTGGATACATTTACTGGCTCGTTCCACTTCGTTCTGCTTTTAGCCGTTAGGGCGTTCCGCTCCGCTTCACTCTCAGTTGTCAGTATTCAGGGGTCAGTAAAGAAAACTCTTAACTGATGACTGAAAGGTTGCGTAGCAACCGCTCTGACTGCTAATTGCTATTCGCTGTTTGCTACTCCCCAAGATAAGCCTGTCGCACACGTTCATCGGCTAATAGGTCGGCAGAAGCACCTTCCATTGAGATTTCACCGGTTTCCATGACGTATCCTCTGTCGGTTGTCTGTAATGCGAGTTGGGCGTTCTGTTCTACGAGCAGGATTGTCGTACCGTCGTTATTAATCTGCTCAATGATTTCAAAAATCCGCTTAACGATGAGGGGCGCGAGTCCTAAGGAAGGTTCATCAAGCAATAGGAGTCTCGGTCGCGACATGAGTGCGCGTCCGATGGCTAACATCTGCTGCTCACCCCCGCTGAGGCTACCACCTCGCTGTCTACGGCGTTCCTGCAGCACAGGGAAGGATTGAAAAATTCTATCTAAATCGGATCTGATGCCTTGTTTATCGTTTCTGGAATAAGCACCGAGTTCAAGGTTTTCAAGGACGCTCAGGTCGGGAAAGACGAGCCGTCCTTCTGGGACTTGCGAAATGCCGAGGATAACCCGCTCTTCGGCCGATGTTCTGGTAATATCGTTACCCTCGAAGTGGATGCTACCTTGTACGGGGGCATAGATACCGGAGACCGTCATTAAGGTTGTGGATTTCCCTGCACCGTTTGCACCAATGAGGCAGACTATCTCGCCCTCACTGACGGTGATAGAAATCCCTTGGACGGCGCGAATCTGCCCATAATACGTGTGTATATCTCTAAGCTCAAGCATCTTCAGATTTTCCTAAATACGCCTCAATGACGCGTTCGTCGTTCTGAACATCTGCGGGTATACCTTCGCTGATTTTCTCGCCATGGTCAAGTACTGTTACCCAATCGGAGATCTGCATCACGAGTTTGACGTCGTGTTCGATGAGAAGGACAGTGATGGCTTGCTCACGTATGGCATATATGAGTTCGATAAGTTCCTGCGTCTCTTGCGGATTCATGCCCGCAGCAGGCTCATCAAGAAGCAGGAGTTTGGGCTCAGTCGCCAAAGCCCTTGCAATTTCGACGCGGCGCTGGTCACCGTAGGAGAGGTTCCCTGCTGCTTGGTCACTTATATCAGCCAATCCGACGAATTCTAACATCTCCTGCGCTTGTGCCGTAATTGCTGTTTCTTCCTGTTGCTGCAGGTTCGTGCGAAATACCGAGCCGATGAGGCTGCATGCAGTGCGTGGGTGGCGTCCGATTTTGACGTTATCGAGCACCGTAAGCTCGGTGAAGAGTCGGATATTCTGGAAAGTTCTACCGATACCG
Organism: Candidatus Poribacteria bacterium; assembly: GCA_028818705.1. Taxonomy (GTDB): domain Bacteria; phylum Poribacteria; class WGA-4E; order WGA-4E; family WGA-3G; genus WGA-3G. Next base: position 77,834 of record JAPPNJ010000194.1, on the reverse strand, counting down.
AGGGATGTGACTTGGTCAGGACGCAATCCGGTAATAGATTGACCTAAGAAATCGACGTTGCCGAACGTCGGGCTATCGAGTCCAGTGACGCAGTTGAAGAGTGTCGTCTTTCCTGCGCCATTGGGTCCGATCAGGCTGAAAATTTGTCCGGGGTGTACCGCCATCGTCACGTCGGACAGCGCGATGACACCGCCATAATGTCTACTCATTTCATTAACCGCGAGTAGGCGTATGGGGGAAGTCTCCATTCTTGTCTCCTCATCTAAATGTCTACTCCTAAAGTATACCTTAATTAAGGGTGTCATGTCAATCTGTTTTTTTAGCGGATAGCAAATAGCGGTCAGTAATCAGTAGTCGGTAGTCGTTGGTATTCAGTATCGCTTCGCTTTTAGTAGTTGGTAGTCGGAAAATACTGACGACTAAAAGTGAACGAAATGGCTTCAGCTTTCGTTCTGACGACTAAAAGGTTGCGAAGCAACCGTTCTGACGACTGAAAGCGCAGCGTTCTGACTACCAACTACCAACTACCATTTGACAACTATCCCAACATTATGTTATACTTGCTTAATATATACAGATATACAACATGCATTTTACAGGACAAACCAACATGGCGGACGCAAAAGAGAAAACACTCCTCGAATACTGGTTAGCCCTCTCCTCGGTCGAAGGGTTAGGAAGTGTTCGCATCAAACGACTGATAGCACGTTTCGGGAGCGTTCAGGCAATTTTTGAAGCGGAACTCCCTGAAATCGCACGACTGCCGTCCTTCAACCCTGTGCTCGCCTCACGGATACTCACAGTCGCTGGCAATTTCCTGACGTTTCGAGAAAGACTCGACGCCCTTAGCAATCAGCAAGTAAGTGTGATGTGTCCCGAAGATCCGAACTACCCCACACAACTTAAAACGCTTCCCGATGCCCCCGGAATTCTCTGCCGCGTAGGCAAATTAACAGAAATTAACGAGCAGTGCGTCGCTATTGTAGGGACCCAACAGCCGAGCACAGAGGCAATTGACCTTACGCTTGCGCTTGCGACCCAACTTGTACTCGCCGGTTTCACAATTGTCAGCGGGCTTGCATCGGGTATCGATGCCGCTGCACACTCGGGCGCCCTTGCGAGTATGGGGAAAACCGTCGGTGTTGTCGGAACAGACCTTTCTTCTATCTACCCGGCGCGAAACAATCCACTCGCCATGCAGATTTATGAGAATGGATGTCTGCTTTCAGAGCACCCGTTTCGAACTTCGCCATCGCCGGGAAATCTGGTTCAGCGGAATCGCATTATTAGTGGCTTATCCGTAGCAACTATTGTGATTGAGGCACAGAAAACTGGTGGTGCGATGCACGCAGCGCGGTATGCCCAACGTCAGGACAGAGCACTCCTCGCATGCCGATGGGAGGGGTCTGTTGCTGGAAAAGGAAAAAAAAATGAAGCACATGAAGGTCCACGGGAACTCATAAGAGGAGGGGCATTTCCGTTCACGCCCACTGATATTGATAAGGTAGTCGATGTGCTATTGCATCCAGAACAACTCGAAATGTACATGAGTGGCACATCCAGCGAGCAGATGGGACTCTTTGAGGAATAGCAGTTAGCAGTCAGGGCGCATTGCTACGCAATGCTCTCGGGGCGGTGGCTGCGCCACCTTTCAGGTGTCAGTATTCAGGAGTCAGCGGTTAGTTGACAACCAAAAAGGAGAAGCATGCGGAACTTCAAAAGATTATTAGTGTGGGAAAAATCTCATGAATTAACTTTGAGAATATACGAGTTAACATCCGCATTCCCGCGTGAAGAGATATATGGACTGACAAGTCAAATCCGGCGCGCCTGTGCTTCAATTCCAACTAACATCGCTGAAGGCTGCGGAAGAGAGACACCTGCGGACTTCGGGCGTTTCCTTCAGATCGCAGTAGGTTCAGTAAGTGAAACAGAATACCTTATTCTGCTTGCACACGACCTCAAATATCTCAACGATATTCAATATGCAGAACTAACTGATACAATCGTTAGTCTAAGAAAAATGTTAGCCGCTTTACTGAAGAACACCAGAGCCAAATCTGATCCCTGACTGCTGAGAGTCGGGGAATGCCACACGGCATTCATACCGTTGATTCAGCGTAGCGGAACGCCCTGACTCCTGACTGCTATTAAAAAAACTTGCATCTTTTTAGGGTTTGTGATATACTATATAGCGAAAATGTCCTTAAATTCGATTCTAACAATAGCGTGTAGCGCTTTTTTCTTGACAACGTTTAAATTTATGGTAAATTTACTGGAAATTTAGTTTTTTTCTTGACAAAAGAAAGTAACTTTTGTATAATTTCAAAAAACCGGTATTTTTACCTTTACAGAGTTTGCAATTTTTGCTAAACTCTAAGGTACTCGTTTAGATATTGACTTTCGGGCGAAGTGTATGGCACTCCAATGGTGTTTCGCCAATAGTATCTTGATTGGCAAGCCGTCCTCGCGAAATTCTGTTCTCAACGTGTCGGTTCGTTTCTCCGTATCTTACGGAAGGCGACAACGAAATAGCCCTACGTTACTCGACTTAACGAGAATATGACCGTAGGTTTCTAAGATCGCTGTTGAATTGTACAATCAACATCGAGATTGAAACCGACTTTCCCTAAAGGCGCATTTTTGCAAACGCACGGGGGAAGCACCGAAAGTTTTTACCGCACTCTATCTGATGGGTGCATTTTGATAAACTTTACAATTCAAGGAGTTAACTCTAATGACAAAATTGTTTAGAACCTTCGCATTATTACTGGCAGGCTTGTTTGCTGTTTCCATGCTCGCTGGCTGTGGTGGTGGCGATACGGCAGACGATTCGGCAGCTGCCCCAGCGAACTTCGTAAGCGCAGCCCCGCCAAGTGGCTCAACGATTGCCGCTAATGCAAGTATTACCCTTACCTTCGACAATGCACCCGCTGATGTCACGGTAAGTGCCGGTGCCGCCGCGCCTTCCGGTAAAACGGTGACCGTCAACGGTCCATTCACCCCCGGTCCTCTCAGTCTGACAGTTACCTGGGCTGATGGAACGCAGACGCTTACCTATACCGTTACCGCTCCTGACTCAGATCCGCCGGCAGTCACTGGTGGAACAGTCAAAGATGGTGACAAAGACGTCGATCCAGAAGCTATCAACACCGAAGCAAAGATTGAGATCACCTTCAGTGAAGATGTATCCGGAAACATCGCGCTCCAAACCGAAGGCGGCGAGGACGTCGGTTGGCTTGGAAAGGTTGAAGGCACCACAGGCACACTCGAACTTGTCAAGGGCAAAGAGATTGGTAATGAAACCACCTACGTTATTGCAGGTAAAGTCTCTGACGCCGCAGGCAATGAAGCTGAGATTAAAATCACCTTTGTAACCAAGGGTAAAGAGTAAATTCGAGGCTATTTCGATGATTAGGGCAGCGTATTTTTGATACGTTGCCCTTTTTTATGTATATTACGGCAGTCAGCGGTCAGGTCGCCTGCTACGCAGGCTTTCAGCGGTCAGTGGTGTGTGGTTATTAGAAACGCTTTTTCATGACACAAGCAAGTTACTGACCCCTGAAAGTGGAGTGCAGCGGAACGTCCTGAACATAAGAATAAACATGCGAAATTTCAGAAAATTACAGGTGTGGGACAAATCTCATGAATTAACCCTGAGGATATACGAATTAACATCCGAATTCCCGCGTGAAGAGATATATGGGTTGACAAGCCAAATTCGACGCGCTTGTGCTTCGATTCCAACAAATATCGCCGAAGGCTGCGGAAGAGAGACACCCGCTGACTTCGCTCGCTTTCTTCAGATAGCAATGGGTTCCGCAAGTGAAACAGAATATCTCATTCAACTTTCCCATAACCTCAAATACTTCAATGCTGATCAGTACGTCGAACTCACTGACGAAATCGTTAGCATAAAGAAAATGTTGACCGCGTTACTAAAAAATATTAGAACTCAGGTCTAACGGCTGACTCCTGACCCCTGAAAGGGTTGCGTAGCAACCCGACCTGATCCCCATTTATTTTTTTCTTTACACAATTTTGGGAATAATGCTATGATAAATAGTAGGAGGGCTTCCGAATCCCGACCTTAAAAGTTATCAGTCGTCAGGTAAAAAGAATTTTTATATCACGGAAAACATCTAACTGATAACTGACAACCGAGAACTGATAACCAATTTTTTTTGAACGGTTTTTGAAAAGGCGTTGTCTAAACAATTAGAACACCTAAGGAGAAAAGTTCGGTGGAAAGAACTGAAGCCTTGCTCATAGCCGACCTGTGTGAAGGCGATGAGACGGCGTTGGCACCCCTAATAGAAAAGTACAAACGGATGGTGTATCGACTCGCGATGCAGATTACAAAGAATCATGCAGACGCCGAGGATGTGATGCAGGAGACTTTTCTTAAGGTGTACCGCTCAATTCGTACGTTCCGAAAGGACGCTGCTTTTGAGACGTGGGTCTACCGGATAGCTGTGAACGAAGCATTGAACTTCGTCAAACGCCGGGAACGCCGACAGGAACGCACAATTGAGACAACAGCAGAGGCTGAATTTGAGGCGGATTTGCGGTATCGCGCGGCACGTGCCAGTGACCCACACGTCTATGCCGAAAAAGTTGAACTGCGCCGCTACGTTACAGAGGCGGTCAACAGCCTTTCGCTGAAACATCGGACAGTGGTAATTCTACATGAGTTTGAAGGATTAACACACACCGAGATCGCTTCAATTCTTAACTGCTCCGAAGGGACAGTCCGGTCCCGCCTGCACTACGCACGTAAAAAACTCCGAACTTTACTCAAACCGTATGTGGATGCCGGTGCGATTTAGTTTTTCATCTAAATAGCGATCCTTGGTATCGACATGAAATCTGTAAGCACCTGAAAGCCCGCCATGTCGTGGAGAATACCGATGAGCTTGAAGTGCCAGAAAATACAACGCCTTTTATCAGACTATATAGATGAGACGCTTTCCAAACGGCAGATGAAGAATGTGGCATCGCATCTCGACGCCTGCCGGACGTGTAAACGCGAAGCCATTAATCTGAAAAAGACGTGCCATCTCCTCGAAAATTTCTACGTTGAACCCGAAGCGTCCGATGCGTATTATGCTCGGTTTACAAAAACCCTCCAGCAACGCATTGACCAGAGTGCACCCACTACCCTCCAGCAACAGATCCGCGGCATCGGTGCTCGGTGGACGTGGCAATTGTCGGCGCGAGTCCGCCGATACATTGACCGTTGCGTCCCGACCGGATCCATCACTGTTCGGCACAAAATGCTGCCCTACTACGCACTCGTCGCAACGATGATGGTACTCCTTGCGGCACCGTTTGTTTTACAGCAGATGCCATCAGGTGAGAATGGAGAACACGCCCTTGGGCGTCTATACACAGTGGCAAAAGCACGACTGTTTTCTACGTCAACCACCGTTTCGCGCCAGCCCGAGGCAACACTTGCCATTCAACAGGATAAGGCTGTAGCGCAACCCGCCGAGATACGTCGCAATGTCAGTAGAAACCGGACAACAGAAACACCGACTGTAGATTCAGGTTCGGATGTCTGGCAATTCACTGATGATCCGGCGGCGGAAGGATACATCCTCGCGACACTCCGTAAAGACAGTAAAGATACGCTTCCCAGCGTCGCCTTGAACATCGATTCGGAATTGCTAACCTATGCTGAACTGCCGACACAAGGTGCGCCGTGGGAATATCCGACAGCACGAGAGGTTTTAACTGACGGTAGGTACACCGTCTTGCTGTTACAAGGCATCCGCTCAGGACAGCACGCGCTCCAACAATATAAACGCAAATGGAGCCAATTCGACGGTTTTTCAAGGAAATTACTGGATGTACCGTTGGAAACCCTCTCTATTACAGAAGTCTACGATTCAATAGAATTGTAAGTAAATATATAGTTATATGATGTCCAGCCTATGCTGGTGTGAATCTGGAACGCTACCAGCAAAGGTTAAATGTTTGTTTTCGAGGTTTAGAACCTCGGTATCGAATTTTTGAAGTTAAACTTATTTAATTCCGTAGCCGTGCTTTTACAGCAGGCGACGTAAACAAGGAGAACACGAATGAACCCAAGGATTTTGGGCATTATTGGCGGTCTCGCTTTGATAATTGCTCTCATCTCACCTTTAATGATGGGAAGCTCCAAAAAGGTGGAGCAGCTTTATCAAGACGCTGAAGACCTACGTGGGCAAGCGGACTATGAAGGCGCGATTGACAAGTACGCTGAAGCACTCGAAGAATCAACAAAACGAGGTGTTAAAACCGAAGTTATTGACAAAGACTTCGCAACCCTCGCCAACTATAAGATCGCTGTTAGTTATTCGAGACTCGCTGAACAGACCGGTGATGTCAATTACTATGACACTGCAATCGAGTACATTGAAAAAGTTGCCCCGACTGCGACTATTCCCAAACACCAAGAGGGATTAACCTATCTCTGGGGACACATCCTCTATCGTACCGAGCAGTTTGAATTGGCAGAACCCAAGTTCACGCAGCTCATTGAGAACTTCCCGAACAGCCTGTTCGTTGAGAACGCGTGGTATGCTATCGGGCAGCTGAACTTTAAACTACAGAACTATGAAGACTCCCGACAAGCATTCAAAGCCGTCCTTGATGGTTTCCCGAATTCCGACTTTAAAGATGACGCGCAACATCTCATCGCACAGTCGTTCTTGAACGAATCCAACTATGAGCAAGCCTATCAGGAATTCGATAAGATTGCGACAGAGGAATTCAAGAACTATCCGGACTTGCAAGCTGAAGCGATGTACAAAGCCGCCTATAGCTTGAACCAACTCGGCAGAGATGACGAAGCTATCGGTAGGTACACCAACTTCATCACGCAGTTCCCGGAAAGCCAATACGTTACAGCCGCATACTTCGACCAAGGCGCGATTTACGCCCGTCAGAAGGACTATGACAACGCACGCGTTAACTACGAGTTGGCACTCCAAAATACGGCGGATCGGACGCTACAGTCAGAAATCCAGTCGGCTATCGGACGTACCTACTTCGACCAAGGTGACTATGAAAACGCTATCGTTTCATACACCACCCTCCTTGAAGAATACCCGGAGAGCGATTATATCGCTGAAGCCAAGCTCGGTATCGCTGATAGTTACTTCCGGTTGTCGAATTGGAGTCAAGCGACTGTGGCATACGAACGTGTCATCAACGAACATGCAGAAGCCACCGATTTCATTCCCTATTGCTCCTATCAGATTGGTGAGGCATACTACAAACTCGGCACAGAGCAGAACCAAGCTGGGGAAACTGAAACCGGTATGGTGACGCTTGAACTCTCGCTGCAGTGGTATCAGAAAACCATCGATAACTTCCCGCAGGATCCTGTCGCACCCCACGCCCTCTACGGCGCAATCTGGGCGCTCAACGATCTCGGTCGTAAAGAAGAGTTAGAAACCGTGGCACGCGAGTTTATCGATAAAAACAAGAACGATAATGAGTTCGATATTCTCGCCGCAGAGGTTCAACTCCGTTTTGCCGACATCAAGCGGTCTGAATTCAAACAGTACATTGAAGCCGCTGAAGAATACGCCAAGTTGTGGGATTATCGTCCACTTCCGAAGTTCCACCTCGTCAAGTTGATGGGTAAGTTCTTCGAAGGACGTTCTTACTATGAAGCCGCCAAACCCGAAGGCTATCAGGAAGGCGATCCAGAGGCGAACTTCAATCCAGAATACCTCCAGAAGTCCGTTACCGCGTATCAAGATGCTATCGGCATGTTTAACGACGAAGCCTTTCTCCCGGGTGTTGCCGAGGAACGTTACGACGACTTCGGCGAACGTGTCGCGCAGGTAGAAGCCTGTATCATGAACGAAGCACTCTCGCACGAAATGCTTGGTGACTGGGAGCAGGCACGCGATCGGTATGCCTCTATTCCAGATACGAGTGAATACTACCAACGCGCACTCCTCCTCGTCGCTAACAGTCATGTCAAACAGGGCGATAAAGAGGCTGCGATCAGTTACTACAACAGCATCTTGGATAAACTTGACGATGCGGATAACCGGTCGTTGGCAGAAATTAAACTCGCTGACCTGCTACGTGCAGAGAAACGGTTTGAAGAAGCTGCCGTCCAGTATCAAGCTGTGGTTGATGGTAATCCGTCGGGTGAATATGCAGACGACGCCCTCTACCTCGTAGGGCTCTGCTACTACCAAGCCGCCAGTGATAATCCAGATCTTTTGGCGTCCTCTGAGGGAGCCTTCAAAAGCGTGATTTCAGACTACGCCGATAGTCCAAACGCCGTTGAAGCCTACTACGGTTTGGCACTCGCCTATCGTGATGCTGCTCAAAAACAGAACGATACCGAGAAATGGCCACTTATCCTTCAACTCGCTGATGAAGCGAGCAGCAAGTATTCCTCAAGTGATAACGATCTCGTCCTCAAGACGCTCGGACACATCGACCTAATTAAAGCCACCGCTATCGAAAATAGTAGTGAAGAGGTTGACGTTGATGCCTTAGTGGCGTCTCTGAAGCGGATTGTAGATAACACTGGTGCACCCGAAGAGGCACGCAGCCGTTCGCAGCTGAAAATCGGGCACACCTACTATAGTGCTAAACGCTACGAGGAAGCACTGGCAGAATATCTCGCCTTTGTGCAAACTTTCCCGACCAGCGAACTGGCACCAAATGCACAGTACCAAGCGGCAGTCTGCCATTATCAAATCGCACAAGCTGCGACAGATGCTGGTAGCAAGCAGCTGGGTCTCCAGAATGCCGTCAGTGCTGCAGAAAAAGTGGCAACCTTGACAGATGATGCCGACAACCTGATTAGCGCGAATTACACTGCCGGTCTGGCTAAGCTTGGCTTAGAAGACAACAGAGGTGCAGCGGACGCATTCAAAGCGGTCACGGCATTAGAAGGAAAGACTGAGGACGAAGCACGGAAGTCTCTTATCTTCCAAGCACACTCACGTCTGGCTGAACTCAACGGAACGCTCGGCGACCACGCCGCAGCAGTGCAAGAGTACCAGTATATCATCGAAAACACCCAAGAGGCAGATATGAAGGGACGTTCCTACTTCGCAATGGCATTCGCGCAAGAGGAACAACTCAAAAACTATCAAGAAGCCTTGATGAGTTACCAGAACGCCATTGAACTGGTGGAAGATACGCTCGTCAAAGCACAGTCCTACTATCGGATGGGTTTGATTTATCAAGATCAACTCAAGCAACCCGACAAAGCGTTGAATACTTTCCAGACCTTGATTGGTGAGTATAGCGGTTCGGACAATGCAAACGTTGCCTCAATGGTAGCGGACGCCGGTATCCGTCGCTCTACGCTCTATGTTGAATTGGGACGTTTAGATGAAGCTATCGCTGAAGCGGTTGAGGCACGCGATCGGACCATGGCGAATTCGCAAGCCACAGTGGCTGAGAAAGCTGCAGCGCAATATAACATAGGGTTCCTCTACTCCGACAAAGCGCGCTCTCTCTTCTCAACAGTAGCCGGTACAGATCTGCAACCGTACATTGATGCGAGTCGACTGGCTGCCGGTTCGTTCTTTGAAGTAGCATCAATCGCCGCCCCGGTAGAAAAAGCGGATAAACAGACGGTCATCCCGTATGTCCAGAATTCGCTCTTCCAAGCCGGACAGATTTACTACTCCGTTGGTATCGGTGTGAAGCTGCCGCAAGATCTGACGAGTGCACTTTCGCCGCTGACAACGTTCGTGAGTTACGTCGATAAAGGACTCTTCCCGAAATCGGACGGGCTCCGGAAGAACACAGAGACAGCGCTGAATTACCTTGCTGCTTCCAACTTTGAATTGGGTCGGATGCAGGTAGGTATGGACGGTGAAATGTCAGAAAAAGCGGTGAATTTCTTCCTCGCCGCCGGTGATACGTTCCGGGATATGGTTCGCCGCTATCCGAATGCCAATGATGCCGCCTTCTGGCAGTATCACGTCGGTGAATCTCACTACGCCGCGCAGCAATTTGAGAAGGCAATCACAGAGTACGAGAAGGTCCGTTCTGTGAACAAGACTCACAAGAGCGCTCCGGAATCGTTGTATGCGATCTCGACTTGTGCGCAGCTCCTGAGTGAAGCCGCCGAAAAGACAGGCGACGAAGAGGCGAAACAGCGCTGGTATAATCGCCTCTTTGAGGCGAACGAAGCACTCGCCGCTGAGTATCCGAGCAGCCAGTACACCGCTGATGCGCTTATTAACATCGGTAACAAGTACTACAACTCCGGTTCCGATCAAGGCATCGAACAGGCGGAACGTATCAGTTTCTATCAGATGGCAATTGAGCACTATCAGAAAGCACTTGATACACCTGGCATCGGTACCGAATCAAAATCGACAGCATACAACTATCTCACCGATACGGCAAACGCTCTGACCTTCTACGAGTATGAGGTCGCAACGGATCTCCTCAACGAAGCCAAGCTCGCCAGGGGTGAAGAGCAGAAACCTGCTATCGAAGCCGCTATCGCTGCGTATAGTATGATTATTGAAAACTATCCGACCACTAAGTACGCTGACTTGGGTCTCGTGCAGATTGGTGAAGCGTATATGGTATTAGCGGATAGCGACGATGCCTACTTTAACGAGGCGCTGGATTACTTCAACCGGTTGTGGGCGAAATATGAGGCAACCCCACCTGTTGACATAAAAGTCAACCAGGCACTCACGTACGCAATCAGCCAGATTCAGACAATTCAAAGCTATATGAGAGCGAATAATCTGGAAATTCGTGATGCAGCCGGTGGTGGCGGCGGTGGTGAGTAATCGCCAACGCTTTTATCTGTAACCTCGGTTTCCTGAACGAGGTTTCTTAATGGAGGGTGCCTCACGGCATCCTCCATTCCTTGTTAACTCGCCTTAACTCTTGCCTATCCCTTGATTATGAAAGTCTGTGATTTAGGCAATGTCTGAGGAGCCTATCAAAAAGTGTTTGACGAATTAATAGCATCCCCGCGCGTGCTACTCGGTCCGGGACCAAGTGAAGCCAACGCGCGGGTTCTCAAAGCAATGACAACCCCAATGCTGGGGTATTTAGACACCGAATTTGTCCAGATAATGGATGACACGGTGGAACTCCTCCGCCGAGTTTTTGGAACCGAAAACAGACTCACCTTACCAGTCTCCGGTACAGGAACAGCCGGAATGGAAGCGGCACTCGCTAACCTCATTGAACCCGGGGACTCAGTCATTGTCGGCGTCAACGGCTACTTTGGCGGCAGGATCGCTGATATCGCTGCACGGTGCAGCGCGGCGGTAACAACAGTGGAAGCAGAATGGGGTAAACACATACCTATTGAAAAAATTGCCAAAACCGTCGCGAAGGTTTCCAAGCCGAAACTGGTTGCACTCGTGCATGGGGAAACCTCTACTGGTATTCTCCAACCGCTGACAGAAGCAGTTCAGATCGCCCACGAAAACGGGGCACTCTTTCTCGCAGACTGTGTGACCACTCTTGGCGGACAACCTGTAGACTTGGATGCCCGTGGTATTGATGTTGCCTATAGCTGTACCCAAAAGTGCCTCGCCTGTCCTCCTGGACTTTCGCCGATTAGTTTCAGTGAACGTGCCGTCGAAGTGATTCAGAACCGAAAGACACCTATTCAGAGCTTTTATCTCGACATGACGCTGCTCGAAAACTATTGGCACGGTGAAAAGCGAGGCTATCATCACACCGTTTCGATGTCGCTCATTTACGCGTTACGTGAAGGGTTGCGCGTTATATTAGAAGAAGGTTTAGCGGATCGCTATAAACGGCATGAGCGTAATGCGGGTGCACTGCTCACAGGTGCGAAAGCGATCGGACTGCAACCCGCTGCAGAGGAAGGCTACCGCGCACCGATGTTAACCACATTACGTATCCCTGATGGTATTGACGATGCGACGATTCGGGGACAGTTAATTGCGGACTACGGGATAGAGATCGGTGGTGGCTTGGGAATCTTTGCCGGAAAGGCATGGCGGGTTGGGCTGATGGGCGATTCATCCAACGAACGGAATGTTATGTTATTCCTCAACGCGCTGGAGAAACTTTTGATTGCCTCTGGACATAGCGTGAAACGGGGTGCAGCTGTTGAGGCCGCCTCACAGGCTTACGCGGCGTAATTTGCTATCCGCCAATTTTTTGCTACTCCCACTCAATAGTGCTGGGCGGTTTTGAACTAATATCGTAAACGACACGGTTGATGCCTTGCACTTCGTTAATAATACGGTTGGAGATTCTGGCGAGTACATCGGCAGGGATGCGTGCCCAATCAGCGGTCATTGCATCGCTGCTGGTGACGGCTCGCAACGCAACGGCATTCTCGTACGTCCGCGCGTCTCCCATGACACCAACACTTTTGACCGGCAACAGTACTGCCAAAGCCTGCCAAATTTCGTTGTACAATCCCGCCTCCTTAATTTCAGAGATAAAAATAGCGTCCGCTGCGCGGAGCACCTCCAATCGCTCATAAGTGACCTCACCCAAGACGCGTACAGCCAGTCCAGGACCCGGAAACGGATGTCGCCCGAGCACATGCGCTGGCATATTCAGTTCAGCACCGACTGCGCGTACCTCATCCTTAAAGAGTTCCCGAAAAGGCTCAAGCAATTCAAACGGCATATCAGTCGGTAGTCCACCAACGTTGTGGTGTGTCTTAATCGTAGCTGAAGGTCCTTTCACAGAGACACTTTCTATTACGTCCGGATAGAGTGTGCCTTGCGCGAGGAATCGGAAGTTATGTTTCATTCTGAGGACTGTTGATTCAAAGGTCTCAATGAACTGCGCTCCAATTACCTTTCGTTTCTCTTCAGGATCGGTGATCCCTACCAAAGCACTCAGAAACGGATCGACTGCATCAACAGCGACGAGAGGAATATTAAGCTGCTTACATGTTGCAACGACTTCTGCCGCTTCGTTCTTACGAAGGAGTCCATTGTCCACAAAGACAGGCACAAGAGCATCACCTATCGCCTTATGGAGAAGCGTTGCGAGCACCATAGAATCGACCCCTCCGCTCACTGCACATAGGACACGTTCATCCCCAACCTGTTCCTGAATCTGTGCCATTGCGCGGGCGATAAAGGCTCGCATTGTCCAAGCACTGTGACATTGACAGATTTTTCGCGTAAAGTTCTGCAAAATCCTGTCAGCATCCTGTGTATGCTCAACCTCAGGATGAAACTGTAAACCGTAAAAGGCACGATTGGAATCTACCATAGCAGCAATCGGAGCATTCTCTGTTTGTCCAATCGTCTGGAATCCGATTGGGAGCTTGTCAATCCGGTCCCCATGGCTCATCCAGGCAGAAAATTCGGAGCAAAGCCCATCAAATAGCGGCTCTGATGCGTCAAGAACTTGGAGGGGTGCGTGTCCGTACTCCCGCTCGGTGGCTGCCTGAACCTTTCCACCCGTTAGGAGTGCAGCCATGAGCTGCATGCCGTAGCAGATACCCAATACAGGAATACCTAATTCAAAAAGTTTGGTGTCTATCTTCGGGGACTCGATTTCGTAGACGCTCGCCGGTCCACCACTGAGGATGATTCCCTTCGGCGCAATCGCCTCAATCTGCGCGAGCGATAGCGCATACGGATGAATTTCGCAATAAATGTTTTGCTCACGGATACGTCGCGCAATTAGCTGCGTGTACTGCGAGCCGAAGTCCAAAATAAGGATAGTCTCTTGCTGTTCTGATTTCATATTATCGGTGTAGGGCATATCTTTAACGGCTTGCACGCGGTTATTAATCGTTATGGACGGGTTCACGGTCAATAATCTCACCGGTTTCTGGCTCGAAGATTACACCGTAGCTTCCTGGTGGTGCGAAGTCAACATCGCTCCACATCGCCAAGCCCGTGTTCGCGTCTTGTAGGTAGTAGCATCCATGATATAGATGTTCAGGGACATCTATACGTCTCACATGGTAGCAGTGGTTGTGGAACTGAATTGTATTCCCGTAAATGATGATATATCTGTCACCAAACAGGTTGAGCGCAATCTGATGGATGACATAAGGTTGTTTGTGTGGCACAGGTCTTCAATTTGTTGTAATAATTACATCGATTCTGAGATTTCGCGCCTCTTTGTCTGGCCCCTCTGTAGCAACAGGCTGAGTTTCACCCAAACCGGCAGCAGTGAGTCGTCTGACATCAATGCCCTTATTCACAAGAGTATTCTTCACTGTGTCGGCGCGCGCCATACTTATTTTTCGATTAACGCTGGCATTCCCCAAGGAACTTGTATGCGACTCAACTCGGACAGGATAGTCACGAAAATCATCTCTTTGTAGGACCTCTGCGAGTTGTGCAAATGTAGGAGCAAAACTTTCTTGGAGGGAGGCACTCCCAGAGGCAAACGTGCCTCCGTTAATACGAACTAACACGCTATTTTGTTCTTCCATGACATCCGAAACCTTAGGAATCTGTCTCACTGCCTCTATTAATTCCGATTTGATAGAGGTCACCTGCTGCGTGTTGGCGATAGCACGTTCTAAGTAATCGTTGCCCTCCGCTGCTGCTTCGATTGCTGTCTGATATTCTTTTGCTGCCAGTGCGGATTTTGCCCCTGCATAAGCGGAATTTGCAAGTTCATACAGTCGCGTCTCCATTCGCGGCACTTGTGTTTCCGACTGCGCCCTAATCTTTTCATTCAAGGCGCGAACTTCTCGTTCTGCTCGCGATATTATCCGATCTAACGCCTCTTTTGCCCGCCGTTGGAATTCTTTTACGCCTGCGGTTGTGACCGTCTCATCTGCCACCCGTTGCGCCTGCTGTGCGAATTGATCCGCCTGCTCATAGCGGCGGTTTGTCAATGCCTGCTTGGCACGTCTCAGTTGTGCACTTGCGTCTTGGAATAACTCTGGTGTATGCTCACTGGCATTAAGAATTTGCGCCCGCTCGATCATTACCTCAACCCGGGTAATTGAGATTTGTGCCTTGAGTTTCGCTTCCGCCTCCAACTTCTGTCTCTGTATCGCTAATTCGTAAAGACTGTTTACCGCCGTCTGTGCTTTATCAATAGCCTTCTCTGCTTCAGCAAACTCCCCACGTTCAACGAGATTAACTATCGAGGCGATTGCTGCTTGGGCTCGTTCGTAATCAGCAGTCGTTTTAATCGCTGGATATATGTAGGCAGTAATACCGATCAGCGAATCCAAGTTTGTGACCGGCAAACGCAGCTCGGCTTGACGCAGCGCCATCTTCAAATCAGCAATTTCGGCTAAAAGCTGCTCTCTGACCTGTTGGACTTTGTCGTGCGAACTCAAAGCGCGAGTCAGCTGTTCTTCCGTAATTACTTGGCGGATGTTCGCAATTTCGCGTTCATGCTCCTGCGCCTTTATAATTTGTTGATATACCTTTTCTCGGATATCAATAACCTGTTGCTGTGCGTGATGCTGTCGTGCCTTCGCGATTGCAACCTGTGCGACCAATTCCGCCTGATACGCAAACTCCGCGCTCTGCGGGATGTTGCCTTCTTCCTGCGCATTGCGTGAGAAGTTTAGGAGCTTTACGGCTCGCCCGAACTCCTCTGGCACCAAAGGCTCAGCTTCCAATTCGGCTGCGTTATTAATCGCCTGCTGTGCGTCCTGAAGTTGCGTCGCCAGCATAACTTCATCAATCTCTGGCACGCCGCATCCAAAGATAGAAAGGTATGCAAATAAAAATAACCAACCGTAAAATCTCATCACCTTTTCCTCACAACTTTCGCAACGCGTCAAGTTCCGCTTTTATAGCCTCCAGCCTTTGAAGTGCCTCAGCGACGCGCTGTTGACTGGCTGTAAGCTGCTCATCGGCTTCCTGAACGCGCCCCTCTTCGCGAATAGCAATGGCGGTCTCAGTTGCAATACGCGCATGGAGGTATGCCCGTAGCGCCAACCGGTACGCCTGTTCAGCATCACCTGCATCCATTGCATTCTGGGCATTGGTAAGCATCTCTTCGGCAGTACGCAGCGGTGTCACTGCGGTCTCCTGTGCCCCCATCGCGTTTGCGGAAGTGAGCGCGACTTGGGCGTTTTCCATAGTCTCTACAGCGAGCTGCTGTAATTGTCCACCACAGCCGGCGAGCATTACCAGAATAACAAGACAAATTACCGATTTCATCTTAATTTCTCACGTCTGTTCTGCAGCAGTACCAACAGTGTTATACGACTACATGTTGGATTAAAAAAGCCCCGCTCAGGTGGTGCGTCAATGCACCTCCCTCAGGCGAGGCTTCTCGTCGTTCGTTCCTGACGCCGGAATATTCGCTAAAATTCAGGACGCTCTGTATAGACACTCACCTTCCGGCGATATTTGTCTTTTCGCTCGAACCATACATATCCATCGACTTTCGAGTAGAGTGTATAATCTCTTCCAACACCGACGTTGTTGCCGGCGTGAATGTGCGTTCCACGCTGCCGAGCGAGGATGCTCCCCGCGGTGACGTAATTCCCGGAAAACCTTTTAACACCAAGTCGTTTTCCGATGCTATCGCGTCCGTTGCGGGTGCTTCCACCACCTTTTTTATGTGCCATCGGATTATTCTCCCTCCACCGCGCCAATTGCGGTAATTTTCACACGTGTAAATGGCTGACGGTGTCCTAACTTCCGTTTGTATCCTTTGCGTCGCTTCGATTTGAACACAATTGTCTTTTTCGCGCGCGCTTGCTGAATAACTTCACCAGTAACTGCCGTGTTCTCAAGGTACGGCGCACCGGCTTGCAAATTGCCGTCCTCATCAAGAACAGCCAAGACAGATGGGAATGTGACATTTTCGCCGATATCAGCATCCAGTTTTTCAACATCAATAAGGCTTCCAATCTCTACCCGATGCTGTTTCCCTCCGCTTGCAAAAACTGCATACATTTTTGAAAATCACTCCTTTCGTGCTTTCTACTTAAAATTATACCCTAAAAACCTGCCGATGTCAATTTAGATTTCACGCAAACACTGACAAGGCTCAAGGGACACGCCAGAGGATTAGCGTTAATCCAAAAATAACTCCTTGCCTCTGCCGACAAAGATTCGGTAATCTTCGAGGTGCAGGTCAGCATCAGATTCGAGCGTAAGGTTCAATTTCAACGAATGCCTGAGGTCACGCAATTTATTTGCCATCTCCGACTTTATATGCGAAACGACATAATCATTAGCCATAACTCGCAATTCGGCCTGTTGGGTTTGCTGATGTGCCAATTTTATTGCACGGAGCAGCTGAATAACAACAGTCTCAATGGACAAGATCGTGCCGTGTCCATCGCAGTACGGGCAATCTTCCATTAATAAGGTAGCAAGACTCGGTCTCGTGCGTTGACGTGTCATTTCGACAAGCCCTAAATCGGAGAAGTGTAGGATGTTAGTGCGCGCCCGGTCTTTGCGCAGTGCTTCTTGGAGCATTTTAAAGACTTGCTTCCGGTGCGATGCTTCCTCCATGTCAATAAAATCGACGACGATAATACCACCTAAATCTCGTAATTGAATCTGGCGGACGACCTCTTCGACAGCCTCAAGATTAGCACTAAGAATTGTGTTATCCGGATCGGATTTTCCGACGAACCGTCCGGTGTTCACATCAATGGAAACCATAGCCTCGGTCTGTTGAATAATAATATGGCCACCACACTTGAGCCAAATTTTCTCGCTGAGCGCATCCTTGAGTGCACGTTCTACGCCATAGGCATCAAAGAGCGTTGTATTGCCTTGATAGAGCGACACCCTTGGTTGTAAGTCAGGCATAACAGAAGAAACATAATCCATAGCTTCCTCGCAGCCGGCTTTTGAATCAATCAGGAGTTGCTTGACCTCCTTGGTGAGCATATCGCGAACAATTCTGTTGGTAAAGCTAAGATCTTCGCTGATGAGGGAAGGCGCGGATTTACGTTTGGCACGTTTACAAGTCTGTTTCCACTGATCAATGAGATATCGGATTTCAGCGGCGAATTCAGTTTCACTCAAGCCTTCGGCAGCAGTGCGTATAATAAAACCGCCTTCAACATCAGCTTTAATCGCCTTCGCCATATCACGCAGCCTATCGCGTTCAGCAGGTGACTCAATCCGGCGTGACACCCCAATATTTGAGGAGTTCGGCATGTAGACAACATAACGTCCAGGGAGCGTGATGTTACTTGTAACGCGCGCACCCTTTGTCCCTATAGGTTCTTTGCCAACCTGTACAAGCAATTCCTGCTTTTTCGAGATGAGGTCGCTTATCAAAAATGGAAAACCGCGTCCCCCCCGAGATTGCTGCTTTGCCTTTAAATCCACTATAGCGGCGTTCTTTGAGGATTTTCCATTCCCATTTTCGATCTCTCCTTCGTTAACACTCTCGTATTTGAGATCAGAGATATGCAGGAATGCATGCCTATCTAATCCGATATCAACAAAAGCTACCTGCATGCCAGGTAAGACATTTTCAACTCGCCCTTTGTAGAGATTTCCCAACGTTTGCGTAGCAGCTTTCCGTTCAATATAAATTTCCGTCACCACTCCTTGTTCAAGCACCGCACAGCGCGTTTCATACTCATCATCAGAAATAAGTATCTCCTTTTCCATCATTACCTCCTATCGTGCCTTTTTTAAAAGGCACCTCGGTTAATTGTCATGTCAAAAATCGGCAGCGTCGCAAAAAGCATCGAGGGCATTGAAGCATTGCATGCTGCGTTTCGGTTGACAGTAGTGAGGCATGTACTGTCGGGGCGAACGCTTCAGCAACATTAGCAAGTGTGCGGTTGCCTCTAATGGGAGTGACTTATAAGAGACATACTATCTATTCACCGAATACGGGTTTGTAAACTGCGCCTTACAGCCGCGGTGTCAGCGTCACGACAGGCGTTATCAGTTCACCCATCGAAATGCCGCCGTGCTGAAACCCTCCTTGAAACTGCCGTTTATATTTATAAAAATCGTTCGGATAGACGAAATAATAATCGTCTTTTGCGAGAATATAGTCCTTGCTTGTTGTCTCCGCAGGTAGTCGATAATCCTGTGGGTTGCGGAGATAGACGGCGTTGCCCTCTTCGCACCCCAAATTAGCACCGATTTTAAACCGTAGACTGGTGGTCGTCTCGCGATTTCCAAAAGCAGGCGTTGCGCGATTGCAGAAGACGGAACCGTGGTCGCTTGTGAGTACGACGGTGGCATTTTGTGATGCAACGATGCGCAAAATATCAAAAAGGACCGAATGTGAAAACCATGAATGCGCCAAGGTACGGAATGCCGCTTCATCAGGAGCAAGCTGCTGTAGGACATCCGATTGTGAACGCTGATGCGTCAAGATATCAATAAAGTTGATGACCAAAGCTGAGAGACTGGTGCGCTTCGTCGCCGCGACCCGTTTTTTATATGTATTTCCACCGCGCGCATCGAAAATCTTGAAGTATTGAAGTCCTGGTTTCAACTTGATGCCTCTGCGCTCCAGATGTGCTTCAAGCAGCTGCCGCTCATATCGATTCGTACTGGTACTCCCATCAGATTCCTCTTGCCAATACTGCGGATAGCGCTCCGCCACCTCTGCTGGAAACAATCCACTAAACAACGCATTTCGCGAATACATTGTTGCACTCGGTAGGATTGAACAGCTATATTGGCGATCAATGGAAAAATAGGGGTACAGCAGTGGTTCCACTGCCAGCCAATGATCTAAACGGAAGCAGTCAACGACAATAAAATAAACGGATTTTCCTGCTTGAAGTTGGGGTATAACATATCGGTCTAAGACATTTACTGAAAGGGGTGGGGCGTCTGGGCTGCCTGCGACCCAGTCGGGATAATGTGCCTCGACAAAATCGGAGAATTCAGCATTGCACTCCTTTTTCTGTGCGAGGTGCGTCTCTTCCAGTCCGCCTTCAGCTAACCGTTCAGAGACCAAATCCCATTGTAATAGTTTCACATAGATATCAACCCAATCTTTCCAGTCGGGCGCCGAATCCTTTAGGGTGCGTATAGCATTGAAGTCAGCAGTGTACCGGTTGGGTATTTGATCTACAACTATTTGCGGTTGATCGAGAATACGTTTTAATGTTGAGGCGATCTGGGCTACGCCGATCGGCTTTACCAAAAAGTCGGTCACCTGTTTACCGAGGGCCACTTCGACAAACTGTTCATCGCTGGATTGCGTGACGAGGACGACAGGAATTTGCCCGTCAATAGCACGGATCGCATCAAGGGTCGCCATCCCATCTTTACCGGGCATGACCTGATCGAGAAGGACGGCACTGTACTGTGTATTGTCATTCGTTAAAAGCGCTATTCCATCCTCACCGTTTGTGGCAGGTGTGACGGTATAACCTCGTTCGCGTAGCACGTGAATATGCGGTTGCAACGCTTCTATTTCATCATCAATCCATAAGATTTGGTGTGCTTGTGACATACTTAAGTTAGACAACCTGCCCAGTCGCAGCATATTGTCAAATTTCTTCTCAGCGGAAGCCGAGCAGCAGAGTATTCCCGTTTAACGAACAACGCTGGTTAATTGACACTATGCTACAGGCAACCGAATTTCAAAAGTCGTTCCTTCAGGACTCGTTTTAACAATGCGGATACTTCCGTGATGATACTCACGGATAATGCGTTGGACAACTGTCAATCCGAGTCCCCAACCGTGTGCCTTAGTAGACATCCCTGGTTCAAAGATCTTTCGTTGATTTTCGCGGGCTATGCCGCTTCCATTATCGGCGTACCGTATGACAATATCGCTGGAACGTTGGTCGTGTGTTGCTTCAATCTGAATCCATCCCTCTGCTTTATCCATGGCATCCAGCGAGTTGCGAATTAGGTTTTCAAACACCCAGTGCAACAGTTGTGCATTCGCGAGGATAGACGGTATTTTGTGCGGTATCAGTCGAATTTCAACACGACGATTAATATGCGGTAGCCGTTTTTCAAAGTAGATTTGAACTTCCTGAAAAATTTCATCCAAATTGACTTCGGTCCGAGGGGGTTGAGTGCCGATCATACCGAAGCGTGCAGTCGTTTTCTGCAATCGCTCAAGGTCGTTTTGCATACTCTCGGCAAGCTCAGTAAGCGTCGGATCGGTTGTCTCCTTGCTACGTTCATGCAAGAGTTCTGTCCACGCTAACAATGACGAAATCGGTGTGCCGAGTTGATGCGCTGTCTCTTTAGCTAAGCCACCCCAAATTGCCGAATGTTCATAAGATTTTATTCGTTGATAGACGAGGAAACAGACGACACCGAATGCTAATAGGATTACCGGGACTACGAAGGGTACTATCAACCCGTAGTATGGCTTACTTTCATAATAGAAATAGCCGTCATGCCATTCGGGTGTCGTTTCAATCACAGAAGATGCTTGGGCATTCTGAACGAAAATTTCCGCTCGTTCGCGTTGTTGCACAGTTGCCTTGTCAGCAGTAATAACATCGCCCCATATCTGCCATTTCTGTGGAGCACCGGTAGTATCAGTTATCACAAAAGGCAGATGTTCCATTTCACTGGGTGCAGCGTCGCCATAGTAAATATACCCCTTTAGCTGCCTATCTTCGAGGAGCATCGGTATTTCGCGTGGGGCATTCTTTTCCTGCATCCGTGCCAATGTTGATCGCAACAAGCCATTCTCATCTTCTGTTAACGAAATCTCCTGATTTTGGTTGACCTGTATATCCAAATTGTCAATCTTCGCGTCTAATTTTAGGTCTACTCCTCGCGAGATTAAAACGTTTCCTTGTGCATCCGTGATGATAAATGAAAATGTGCGTGCTCTTTCTTCAGCGAATGATTTCCTGACAATCTCGATCAATTTCAACTGAAACTCCCGGTCTTCGACGCTGGGGAGTTCCGCTGCCAGATCAGCGAAGATGTCTATCTGTGCATCTATATCGGCGTTCAGCTGTGAGATTTGCCCGTTGTAGTAGACAAATCCAAAAATCAGCATGCTAAGCCCAACGATGAAATAGACGAATATTAGACGGGTAGTCGTATACCCTGGAATAATTCGACGATTCAGCCGCACTATAGTATTCCTCCGCATACATCGGATGCAATACATCTACATATTAATGGTATCATCTTTGAGAGGAAATTGCAAGCCTATTTCGATTTTCGCGCGTTCTTGGATCAAAATTCTCTTCCACAATTTCTATTTAAAAGGCGTTCTGTCACCTGCTGGTGTCGTTTCTATTTACACCATTTTGTTCCAACAAAACAACATATCAATTGACTTTTTTCAATAAATATCGTAAGATAGAATTTTAAGATTACAGGATCCAGTGCCTATATTTGCCGTCGTGTCTAAAGAAATCACTACCGACAGACGCGGATGCATTACTGTACACTGTTCCGGATATAAAGTGAGTTTGAGAAAAACACAACCTAAAGGAATACTTGATGCTCAAAGCGATTACTTTCGATTTTTGGCAGACCCTTTATGCTGACTCTGAAGAAAACTGGCGCAAACGTCAAGCAATACGCACGAAAAAGTACCACACTTACTTAAAGAGCCGTGGTTACGCTTGCAGGTTAGATGAAGTAGGTTTCGGGCTTGAAGAGGCATACAGCTTAGTAAACACCTTATGGCATCAACACCGAGGAATATCTGTAAAGCGATGCATGATGCGGTTCGCAGAAGCACTGCAGATTCAGCTCGAAGAGACTGATTTGGATCATTTAGTTGCCTGCCTCGGTGCTGCTTTCTTAGAAGCACCGCCAATTATGATCGCAAACGTCAAACCTGTCGTTTCGCGATTGAGCGAAAACTATCCGCTCGGAATTATCTCAGACTCAGCACTAACACCTGGAAGTTTCGCACGGCAACTAATGGACCAACACGGTATCCTACAATTTTTTACGGCATTCACGTTCTCGGATGAAACCGAGTATACAAAACCTCAAGTGCCTCAGTTCCATTCAACCTTAGCACAACTGAATGCCACACCAGAAGAATCAGTGCATATCGGCGACATTTTCCGAACAGATATTGTTGGCGCGAAAAACGCCGGCATGAAGGCAATTCGCTTCACAGGGTTTAATAAAACAGAAACAAATGATACACTTAGCGATGCTGTTGTTGGCGACTATCGGCAACTGGAAACTGTTATCGCTGAACTTTCAAAATAAGAGACATCGTGGAGGAAAAAATGGCAAATGTATTGGTCACCGGCGGTACTGGCTTTATTGGAAGTCGAGTCTGTGATGCTCTCCACCAAAAAGGTGATACGACTTACGTCCTATCTCGCAATCCGGCACGTGCCGAAAATAAATTAAACGCATCAAAAGCAGTCTACGGTTGGAACCCAGAAACCGAAAAACTGCCCACAGAAGCTACATCAAATATAAATGCAGTCATTCATCTCGCAGGCGAAACCATTGCCGGTAGATGGAATGCTGAAAAAAAACGAAAAATACGAGACAGTCGGATTCTCTCCACACGAAACCTCGTCGCTTCTCTTGCCGATATGGATACTAAGCCTGATACGCTTGTCTGTGCGTCAGCAATCGGATATTACGGTGGTAACGACAGCGAAAGTCTTACAGAGGTATCTCCTGCCGGTACGGATTTCCTCGCTGAAGTCTGCGAAGAATGGGAAACAGAAGCCCAAAAAGCGAGTGAACTTGGTATACGGGTTGTCATGGTTCGAATCGGACTCGTGCTTGGGTTAGGTGGTGGTCTCTTGCAACAGGTACTACCACCTTTCAAGATGGGAGTCGGCGGTATACTCGGCAATGGCAAGCAGTGGATGTCTTGGATCCATATTGACGACGTCGTCGGTATTGTGCTGCACGCTCTGGACAGCACTCAAATTTATGGGGCACTGAACGCAACCGCTCCCACCCCAGTTAGGAACACAGAATTCACGAAAACACTCGGCGCAGTACTAAGACGCCCCACACTCTTTCCAGTCCC
Source organism: Candidatus Poribacteria bacterium (assembly GCA_028818705.1). Lineage (GTDB taxonomy): Bacteria > Poribacteria > WGA-4E > WGA-4E > WGA-3G > WGA-3G. Next base: position 54,005 of record JAPPNJ010000194.1, on the reverse strand, counting down.
TGTTTTCGGGTTAAAACTAATGATGGGTGAATTTGCGGATTTCATTGTGCTGAGCCAAAATGTTATCCCAGAGAGAACCGAAGCAAGCGGTTACGAATTTTACTATCGGACGCTTGAGTCTGCTCTCAACGCCCTGCTATAAGTAGACAACCTCAACACACGACAAATATGAAGATTCGCGATGTTCTGCTTTCTGCGTATGGAAAAGCATCAAGCGTTCCGTCACCAGTTAATCGACTGATGACCGATTTTGCTGTCGGTTTTCGAGACGGACGTGATGTTAATCTCGGCGTAGGATATGTTAATGAACAGACAATTCCTCGTCAACAGATCCAACTTGCTTGCGAAAAAGTTCTTGCCCACCCCGAAAAATATCGCGCTTCTCTCAATTACGGCGGCGCGCAGGGTTCTCCAAACCTGATTGCGTCCCTCAGAAGGTTCCATATCGAAAACCGGATCGGTGGTATAACTGCACAGATTTTGGACAACCGAGACATCGTTATCGGGGCAAACGGGGCAACGAGTCTGTTAGAGAGCATCACGCACGTCCTTCCCGCTGGCATTATGTTTACTGCAGACCCGATGTACTATATCTACTGCAACGACTTGGAGCGGAAAGGCTTCACCGTTATAGCAATACCCGAAGATGACCAAGGACTTGACGCCGAAGTTCTTAAGGCAAGACTCGCAGCACTCGGGGACGAACAAGACGCTATCCGTTTCTTTTACGTCGTGACGGTTAACAACCCAACCTGCGCCATTCTGTCCAATAACCGTAAGAAAGAACTCGTCGATGTTGTTACGCAACTCTCGTACAAAGCCGGACGGAAAATCCCAATCTTTTTCGACAACGCCTATAGCGATCTCGTGCATGACAGCACCGTTGAAGCTTTGGAATCCGCGCAATGCTATGATGAACTCGGTATTGTATACGAAATTGGCACGTTGTCAAAAATTCTCGCTCCTGGACTACGTATCGGTTATCTCATCGGACCCAAGGGACCCTTCCTAAACAGCATAGTCCAACGCACAAGCGACATCGGCTTTAGCGCGCCGCTAATCAATCAGGAAATTGCAAGTTACCTACTCGACCACGGTATTGAAACGCAAATAGAGAAGGTTAACAAGGGATACCACCAGAAGGCAGAAGCGGTTAAAAGCTGGATAACGGAATTATTGGGTAACAATATTCAAGAATGCCGAGGTGGAAGTGCCGGATTCTACTACTATTTGACGTTGAAGCAAACCTCAACCAATTCGACCTCCGATTTCTTCAGGTTTTTGACGCGAACGACTGGACAAGAAAATGTTGATGGCCCTTCACACGCTCAACATCCGAAAGTGATTTATATTCCCGGTGAATACTGCGTGCATCCAAGAGGTGAGATGGTTGAGGTTGGAAAACGACAGTTCCGTATATCCTATGGATTTGAGGAACTCCCTCAGATTCACGCCGCATTGCAACTCATGAAATCTGCGATAACCTATTGTGATGAGAAAGTATAAGTCTGGTGAGCAGTTTGAGCGTTGTGAAAATATCATCTGAGCCAGAATTCACAGATTTTCGAGGTTATAGAAAAGAGTTGACTTGTTCCAAACAACAGTGTATCCTATAATTAATTTATAGAGTAAGCACGTTTTTCAGCACTTACAAATATATTTACTTAATTTATGTGTGTATGTTATAATATCCGTAGTGTTAAAAATACAAAACGCGGCACTCGGTAATCAATAGCATGCGAAATGGAAGGAATACCGAGTTGCAATGGCCAGATTTTTATTCAGAAAATTGTCCTCCTGCGGAAGCTAAACCGGCTTCTGGAACAGTTTACCGACTTGTAAAGCACAATCCACCACAAGCAAAAGATTTCCTATCTACTTGGGAAGAATTCCCGGGTAGATTTCCAGAACCAAATATCAGAATTAGTGGACTCTCCGTTTATACTGATCCGAAAGATATTCCTCGACTCTTTGAGCGACTCAAGAACAGAATAGGGCACTTAAGAAACAGGAAAACAGCCAAAGGTGAACTCAATCCGACGCTTGGTGTGATTCAACATACACCATCATTTGAAAAATCTCATCATACATGGTGGATACCCATTGAAACAGAACCTTGGCTTGTTTTTACGGTAATCAGTGAATAGAAAGCAGAAGGTAATACAGAAAGGGGGTATAAGATGCTTGACATACTCAACATTCCAGAGCTAGGCAAACTCGAGATTGTAGAAGTATACGAATACTATGACCAACCTGTTCTTTACTCCTGCAAAAACGCCTCAGGGCATTTTTACCTTGTTGTGGCTGCTGCTGAAGATGACCAATTTCTAACTTGGCTCTGTGTTGCAGTCTCTATTGAACGACTTAACCTCATCCGATCTGGCAAAATTGACCTCCATGATGCCTTCGTCAATTCTGAAAATCCGCATGCAATTCAAGTAAGGGTTCCATACGAGGAAGAAACTTCAGTTCAAACAGATTTTACTTACTCAAGCCAGATACCTGAGGATATGCTTCCAGTGTCCGGTGAATGTCTTGATTTTGAAACCGAAATACTCCCAGTGCCCAGCAATGTAGAAAAAATACCAAAATCCGAAAATCAAGAAATTCTGAACCTAACTCTCAACTTTGCCGAAGGTCCTAAAACTCAAGCACCTATAGCCATCCTAAGCAATATTCTCGGAAAACTCCAAGGTGTAATTGATACAATTGGAATGACCTTCCTTAAGTCAGAGCGTATAAAAGATGTAAAGCGTAAAATGCAGATGTCGCTATCAGATGTTGGTACGGGATCATTCGTCATTCAAGTTGCCTCTACAGAAATCACTCAACTTGATCTTCAGGGCTATTCTTATTGTGGGAAAGCAATCGAAGAATTCCTTAAGCTTCTTAAAGCAGGAGATAATTATGAACAACTTAAAGAACTTCTGGCACCAAAATCAAAGGTGGCAAAAAATTATATTGATTTCCTCAAATCACTCAATGGCTCTGTAACGGACACCGAATTTGAATGGGTATCACCAAACCCAAATCAAGGTGGAACAGCATATTTATCCGCCTTCAAAATGCGAGAGGCGATCGAAATTCTTGAAAAATCTCATGAAGAAAATTTATCAACATTCACTATCACTGGTACTTTAATAGGTGCCTTTTTAAGACCTAAAACATTTGAAATAAAAACTCGGAAAAAAACCTATAAAGGACACATTGCCTATGAAGCCTTGAAAACTGTGAGAAACGCAACATTGAACCGAGAATACACTGCAGAAATTCAAGAAGTCACTGAAAGAAGCAAAACTACAAGTGAAATAACTAAAACGAAATATCGACTTCTTAGTCTCAGCCAAATAATCCATTAGAGGATATTGCCTAACGAATGGTATTTATAGTAGATATTAGAATTATTTTTACCTCACAGATGGGAGATAGAAGAAGTCGGGATTAGGAAATCCCTCCTACAAGAACTCCTGAAGTGTAAACTTATTTTTAGAATTCACCATAGTTGTGATTTCAGGTTTCGGAGATCTAAGGTATGAAAAAGACTGATCTAATTTTCATCATCTTGCTTTACGGACTTACTTTCACTGTCGTAAATATGCCTACTGCAGCAGCAAATCGAATGGTGAAAGTTGTATACTTTGTACCACGTGATCGTCCGTTCCAATGGAATATACCAGCTGCACTCGATACACAGATAAAAGCGGTACAACGCTTTTACGCGGAGCAGATGGAAGCACATGGATACAGCAGAAAAACTTTTAACCTTGAAAACGACGCTGGTGGAAAGTTAATTGTGTATCCTGTTACTGGAAATTTTAATGACGCGTATTACCACACAGATACACTCAGCAAAATTACTGATGAAATTGATGATCAATATGATATAGAGAAAGATATCTATATCGTTATTGTAGATGTCAGCACAGAGCGGATTCAGGGGAACTGCGGTATAGCACCCTTTGATGGCGGACCCATGATGGTTCCTGCGACTGGCGATTGTGTTCAAGGGGACCACGGTGTGGATTTGATAGCACATGAGCTTGGGCACGCTTTAAACCTGGAACACGATTTCCGTGATGATGCATATATAATGTCTTATGGTGCCGCACGAGAACAATTATCAGCATGTGCAGCATCAATGTTGAATGTCAACCCATTTTTCAACCAGGGCGGAAATGCCGGTAACATTGCAAACGCATTGGCTACGATTCAAATGCTAACGCCATTGACTTACCCGGCCAATGAAGAAAACTGGACGCTCCGGTTCAGTGTTAGCGATGCGAATAGTATTCATCAAGTTCAATTTTTACTTTCTATTCCCGGTGAAGCAACAAGTTTAATGAGTTGCCAAAATTTTAACAATATACAAAACACAACAGTTAAATTTGATATGCCAACCGGGGCAACGATAGCCCCAGTTAATAACGTCTATATCCGTGTTGTTGACCAGAATGGAAATGTATCAGGAAAAAGTTGGACTCTCAGTGCAACGAAAACAACCGAAACAAAAACAATTAACACAGACAGAACAGAAACGTATCTAACGTTAACTTATGATAGTCCCGATGCGCTAATTCCGACAAATCCGTCTACAGAATGGGCGGGTTGGCAGGAACGTCTAACGTGGGAAAAAACACCTGATGGTCTGATGCCAAGAAAACCAAACGGTTTTATGGATCCTATACGTGCGGGGTATAAGCACTTATTAGATCACCAATGGGACTACTGGTCTTATGCCCATGCTGTAAGCCGTATTGTTTACGATCTGGAAGGTAGGGACTATGCCAAATTTGATGCTTTTTTCTACATGCCGAATCCATGCGGAAGTATCGCCTCTGTTGAATTTATATGTCTCGCTGACGGTGCGGAGATCTATAATTCTGGTGTATTGAGAGGTGCTCAAGCAAAAAATATAAATATCTCATTCGATATTCCGGCGGGTACCAGAACACTCATTATTAATGTAACCGATGCTGGTGATGGTAATGGGTGTGATCATTTTATTATCGCAAATGCACATTTGTTGCATCGCAAACCTCTTATTACCGAATTCAACAACTATACAGATGTCAACAACGATGGATTTGTGAATATAGTCGATCTGGTAATTGTCGCATCCAGATACGGCGAAAAGATTGCCGGTAATCCGCACCCGAACCCGGATGTCAATAGGGACGGTATTGTCGATATTAAGGATATTATTCTAATTACACAAGGTATGCCACCAATCGACGGAGCTCCACCACTACCAAACGCTCACCGATCCATTTTGAACAGCGAAGACTGGCAGAAGGCTTATGCTGTTCTGCCCAATACGGTTGTGAATAGAGGCATTGCCGTGTTTAACTTGTTATTTGGTCCTGTGGTTCCTACAAAAACGCTGCTTTTGGAAAACTACCCAAATCCTTTCAATCCAGAGACATGGATACCTTATCAACTTGGGCTGCCCGCGAACGTTGCAATTACCATTTATGCTGCGGACGGACAGGTGGTCAGAAAGTTAGATTTAGGACATCAGAATGCGGGGAATTATGTGAATCGCAGTCGCGCCGCATATTGGGATGGTAAGAATGCACTCGGTGAGTCTGTGTCGAGCGGTATTTATTTTTATGCGTTAACGGCAGGTGAATTTGTGGCAACTCGGCGGATGCTGATTCGGAAATGAATAAACTTACTTTTGCAATAACTTAGAAGGTAGGAAACATGAGACTGTTGGGAGAAGACGCGCCCCTAATTCGGTTGTTGCTTCATTAGTTTGCTCAAGATGTATTTCAATCTCCTCCAAACGTTTTTTGACAGCCTCAAGTTCTCTGTATACCACCACGAGATAGTAGCAAATCGCGCCGAAAAAAAAGTGAAGAGGCTGCGAAGAAGAAAACTAAAATCTAACTGCACTGCCCCTCCTCTATTGGCTGCGTCTTTTGGAAATGCCCCGGTACCTACCACCGCACCTGGCAGAATTCCTCGTAATCAATTAATTCGTGGATCGTGGGATTTTCACCGCACATCGGACAACCCTCATCTTGACGGAGTTTTAACCGCTTGAAATCCATCGTTAGCGCGTTGAAAAGCAGAAGACTTCCGATCAACGGCTCGCCGATATCCAACAGGATTTTAATCGCTTCAACGGCTTGAATCGTTCCAATAATACCGGGTAACACACCAAAGACACCGGCTTCTTGACAGCTCGGCACCATTCCCGGTGGCGGTGGCTCAGGATAGAGACATCGGTAACAGGGTCCCTTACCCGGATAAAGTACAGTGACCTGTCCTTCAAACTGAAAGATGCTTCCATGCACGATCGGTTTACCTAACATAACGGATGCGTCGTTGAGGAGGTAACGTGTCGGTAAATTGTCGCATCCGTCCACAATTAGATCGTATTGTTCCAGAATTTGGAAGGCGTTTTCCGAGGTGATACGTTCGTTGTAAGGGATCACTTTGACATCGGGGTTCATTTCTGTGATCGTGGCTTCTGCAGACTTCGTCTTCGGGATGCCGATGTCGCTGGTGCCGTGCAAAATTTGGCGTTGCAAGTTGCTGAGGTCAACTACATCATCATCTATGATACCAAGTGTGCCAACGCCAGCAGCAGCAAGGTAGACCCCAACAGGAGAACCGAGTCCACCCGCACCAATAAGTAGTACTTTCGATTCGAGCAGCCGTGTCTGACCCATCCCGCCGACCTCTTTGAGGATGATATGTCGGCTGTAACGTTCAATCTGCTCGTTGTTGAAATTAAACATGTATCTTAGTCTCCCAGATTGGCGAGAAGTTCTGAAATCGGTTTGTCTGAACTTGCTGAGATCCGTAACGCAAAGCGTTCGCGTGGATCTTCGGAGGTGCGCTCCACCGTGAAGTCGTCTCCACCATACATCTGTTCAAGGACAGGTGCGAGCTCTGCTTGAATGGAAGCTGCGATTTCCGGTGTATTCGGTGCGACGTGCCGGTTGTTTATCATAAACAGAAGGTCTGCGCCATTAAAATGGACAGCATTTTCTAATTCTGCTGCTGCTTCAAGCAGCTCGCATTTAGAGAGCACTTCTGCGAATGCCTGGCGGATCTTGTCGGCGTTATCCCCTTCGACTGCATGCTTCCGATTGTAGAGGAATCCATGTTGATGGTAAGCATTATCAATGCTGTAGTTGGCTTGCTTCAAAATCAGTAGGACGCCCGGTCCTGCATCGACATGCGAATAGTCGGCGTAGTTCAAGTAATCGTCTGAATCAGCTTCCTCCATCCAGCGGTTGAAGACCTTGATGAAGTTGGTGTAGTTGATTTCGCTCTCTTCGGTTGTAAAAACCTTAACATTAATCTGTTGTAGATCCATTCTGCTAAATAATTTCCTTTCCTGAGTGAATAACAAGGTAGTCAGAGGCACCCTCTATAAAAAAGTCCTGAGATTTATCTATTGGGTTGAGAGTTCACAGTAACTTGTGTCGCCTCTAACCAGAAAATCTCCCTTTTGCTATTACAGACGCAGACTAATGCGTACTCGCCTTCTTCTACATCAGCCATCAAATTTCCGAGAAATATATTCGGCTTTGAGGATTGAAAGATACCAAACCCCGCGCCGAGCAGACAGTAACGTTTGCCCATCTCTTTATGTTTAACGATTGTTGTCATTTATTTTTCTGTAGGTATATTGTGTTTCAGTATCGTTTCCGAATTCACTGTTTCCTTATTATACCGTATGTTTGTGGAAAAGTCAATTTTTATTCCGTTGCGGTCAGAGAGTTTCCTGAGACGCTGTGTCCTGCAGAAACAGAAATCACTCTTCACCTCGTACAGCCTTGCCCAGTTCCCGGACTCTATCCAATATGAAATTCCACAGAACTTTTGGTATTGAGAAAATAAATCGTAGAACAATCCGTCTCAATATCCTCAAAATCAGTCTGACCAGAGCAATCATAGACGGCATCGCCACGCTTATTTCAGCGAGACTTTTCATAGGGTATTCTCCGAACCCTCCTTCGCTGAATGTTCTTGCGGTAGTAGCGATACCACGTGGAATAAAAGTAACAATACTTTTCCCTACATCCCGCGTAACACCGACAGGGCCCTCCTCTTTCAGATACCGTTTCCACGTATTTCCTACCTCGCCTGTCAGAAGCGCGCGGTATGCGTTTTGAAGTTCCGTCTCTGCAAGCTGGAATATATTTGGGTCAAGCGCACGCTTGAACGCATTTGCGCGGCGTTCCTTCATCACAATAAGTACTTTATCGCGTTCTTTCTCGTAAGCTACCCGGTGACGCGCATACTTCGGATCATCCGGGTCTATAGCCCGCCACCCGCTTTCAACCCAGTCAATATGATCGAGTTCGTCAGACAGACGCGGAATGAAGACAGAATCTATCCAGCCCCTCGTGATCTTGCTACGGTTCAGTAGGTCTTCAAGGTGTAAGAGCTGATCTTCTGTAAGGATTTCCCCTAAAGTGCGTCCTTGTTGTCTCAACGCTCGGTTTGATCCCTCTACTACCAAGAAGGTATGCACAACTAAGTAGAAAGCACCGACCAACATCACCGTTATTGAGATAATGAACCATGTTTTACTAAACTTCATAAGCAAAAATTCGGAACATTTTGCGGATGTTGCTTGGAAATAAAATTGAAAAAAGGCGGTTACGCACCCCTGCCCGTTTCGGGCGCGGGCGGCTATCGCCTTTGTGTAAACTTAGTCGTGATAAACCGACACCTTTCACTCCATTGTTAGATCTCCAGTATATTAGTCGGCAGCATCGGATTTCTTCTGTTCTGCCTCACGTGCCTTTTGAATCTCCAGTAGAATCGTGTCAACATCAAGATCAGGGAGGTTGTATCGGTCAACAGTATAATCACCTCGTCCACCTTTGTCATTCAGGAGTTCATCCAAAATCCCAGCAAGTTCAGGATCACGCTGACGGAGTTCATTCAGTTTTCGATTGAGACTGCTCATTTTGAATCACCTCCATTAACCAACTATAAGGATTTGCAACACTGACGCGAAGTTGGGTTCTAAAGCGTTCCGCTCTTTTAAGCATTCGGTCATCTGTTGTGAGAAGAATATCTGTATTCACACTTTCAGCACAAGCAATATGCAGGGCATCCCTGTTCTGAAAACCCAACGATGCAATCCGATTTGCTCGGGATCTTTCTGGTGCAGCAGGGACAGTGTGATGTGCGTAACCCAACAAACCTTTTATGTACAAACGCTGCCTTAGATTCTTATTTTGGTTGATTTCGTATACCAGAATCTCGCTGGATATCCATTGCCAATCCATTAGGATAAAATGAGATATAATTTCTGCCACAGCCTCAGTTTCTCGGCGAATTCTTGGTTGGGTCTGATCATTAAAGAAACGACTCAAACAACAGGTATCAAGATAAATTTTCCAGTTTTGAAGCAGAGTTTGCACACGTTTTATTTTCTGAGAAAAATTGTCTTTTTCATTGCTGAAGTAGTAAAAGGTTGTAGGAGAGGAAACAAGACCTCTCCTACAAAAGAAAACAACACATTCTACCTTACTCACCCTTACGGATGGTAAGGCGATAGTGCTGTCCAACCTTCTTGGTGTCAACGATCTCATGACCGTCGTTGGTGAGACTCGTAGGCACATTCTGAATCGGTTCACCATCGTCAATGGTAACTTCGAGAAGCTGACCGAGATCCATCGTTTCCAAGCGGATTTTTGCCTGGACATAGTTGAACGGGCAAGCAACACCTTTGAGATCAAGGCTATCAACTATCTCCTCAACAGGTTTCGCCTTTCTGACGACCCTCGGCTTCCGTGCCGAACGACGCGAGCGACGCGCTTTCTTTCGACTCGCCTCTTCTTCCTCTTGCTTGATACGCATACGATTATACACGTTATGCGATTCTTCTACAAAGAGGGTGGCTTCTTCAACGCGACGGTGTGCCAATTCGTGATCAAACGTAGAGATATCCTCTTCCGTTGCCTTGAAGATATGCGCACCGTAACCCGGGAAGAAGTTACCGGGTTCAAAGAAGTGGGTGCGGAATTCGTTGACAGTGGTCGCGTTGTCAATATATTGCAACCCCACTGTCGTTAAGATTCCGTCTGCGGCTCTAATCATTGCATTAAAAGCCAACTCCGCGGAATCCTGATATTCGCCCTTCTCTAAGTCCAAGCCAGATTCATAGATAAGCCGATCTGCTTCTTCCAACTTCATGGAGACAAGCGCTACTACCTCTCCTGCACACTCACCGACACCTGTTTTGAGTTGGTAATCTTTGGTGTCACCCGTGTCTACATAGAATTCTGGTGCTTCCTCATAGGTAGGAATCTTATCGTACTTGGATAAGATCTGCTTGATTTCCGCTTTACCGAGACGTGCAACATAGTCAGTGAAAGTCTCTTCGTCATTCCGTTCAGCGGTATACCTACCGGTCAACTCTTCGATAAACGCTGGAATATATCTGCCATGGATTTTCCCGGTAGCGAGTCCGTAAGAACTGGCGTTCTCAATCATGTGTCCACCGAGGAGTACCTGATAGTAGGGTGCGATATGCTCACCCATTCGTCGGGAAGAACCAAAGAAACCAATATTGGCAATGTGGTGCTGTCCACAAGAATTTGGGCAGCCGCTAATCTTAATCCGGAAGCCCTTAATCTCATCCTGAACACCGGCTTCTATGAAATGACCTCTCAAATGCGCTGCCAACCCACGTGAAGAAGAGACACCGAGTTTGCAAGAATCCGTACCCGGGCAAGCCGTAATATCAACCAAAGATTCTGCACCCGAGTCGCCCAAACCGATCTCTTTCAGTTCGCGATAGAGTGCGGGGAGATCCGTCATTGTCACCCAGCGAAGAACGATATTCTGTTCGACAGTAGCACGGATGGTGTCTTTGACGTATTTCCGAGAAATCTCCGCTAACGCACGCGTCTGGTCCGCAGTAATATCGCCGAGCGGGAGCGTAATCGTTACAAAAGCGTAGCCGGGTTGTTTCTGCAACCGCACGTTGGATTGATACCACTCCTCAAAACCTTCAGGCTTTGCCGTGCCGTTAAGCTGCGTCGGTGCTTTGAGTGGACTTTCCTTGTAATCGTCGAGATTGTCAAGGTAAGCCGTCCATGCTGGATCGTGTCGCAGCGTCTCCCGATCTTCAAGCACCTGTCTTTTAAATTCATCAATGCCGTACTTGGCGATGACGAACTTCAATCGTGCTTTATTCCGATTTCTGCGTTCACCTAAACGCGTGAAAACCCTGGAAATCGACTGTGAAATCGGAAGCAGTTCCTCTGCGGAAACGAATTCATCAAAAACTTTCGCCTGATGCGGGACTGCACCAAGTCCGCCACCAACATAGAGCTTAAAGCCGCGTTTGACCTCACCATCAACCTCTTTGACCGCAGCAACCGCACCGATGTCGTGCATATTTGCTAAGCCGCAAGCGTGTTCTTCACACCCCGAAAACGCTATTTTAAACTTACGTCCGAAATCTTGGGCATCCGGGTGTCCCAAAAGGAACGCCGATAACGCTTTAGAGTAGGGAGTGACATCAAACGTCTCATCTTCGCACACACCACTGATAGGACATGCCGTGACGTTTCTCACAACATTACCGCACGCTTCTTTTGTGGTAATGCCAACACTGGCGAGACGACGCATCAGTTCCGGTGTGTTATTGATATCGACGTAGTGGTATTGCACGTCTTGACGGGTGGTGATATGAATGATGTTATCGGAAAATTCTTCGGCAACATCCGCTAACATTTCAAGTTGAACAGCCGTGAGTCCACCAAAGGGAATTTTGACGCGGATCATCTGCGATCGATCATCGCGCTGCCCGTAAACCCCGTGCCGAAGTCTAAATTCAGTAAAGAGAGCCTCTTCAACTTGGCCGGCTTGTACCCGACCGAGCTGAATCTCGTAAATTTCAATGGCGCGGGCTTCATCTGGTGGAATCGCTGATGCATCGAAGGGACCCGCGTATTCAATAGCCATTCTATTCTCCTTGTAATAACCTCAGATTCTTAGTGCGCGTTAATTGATGTCCGATTGCTTCTATTTAGGCGAAGCTTGCAAGCCGATATTGCACAGTATCCCCGATTAGAAACCTTTTAAATAGTACAGTGTACTATAAATTGGAATAAAAAGCAAGTCCTATCTGCTATTTTAAATTTTTGGCGCATCTCCCCAATCCGGAATCGGGAGCAACTCCCCATCCCGCAGCGCTGACTGGTGTGCGACAAATCCGGGCGCGCAGTACCGAACCGCTTCCCAAACGTTAACACGCGGTAATCGCTGACGATTGACAGCATCAACAAATTCGTGTACAAGATAGGTATGCGAACCGCCGTGTCCGCCGAGATCTGCAGCGAGAGCTTCGGGAAGGTCTTCGTGTAATCTTGGAGGCTGAACGCTTTCTCGTTCATTTTTAGTCGTCCAGACACTGCCTGCAAGGCTCTGTTCGTAACTACCTTCCGTTCCATAAATACCGCTGACGCGTTCAGATCCGGGGTGCCCAACTCGTCGAAACTCACAGATTTGCATTGTTGCCCCATTGCTCATTGTGAAAAGTCCAACTTCATTAGAAAACCGATTTTTGTGGATGGTATCCTCCCGAAACCAGTCATCATTTGGATAGACATATCCTTGTGCTGAAACCGATGTGGCATGCGCTTTCATAACGGAGATCGGGAAACAGGTCGAATGTGTCGGATAGTGCATCGGAATTCCACCCATCTTATCTCGACCAAAATCTGCACCCCAACGATTCTTCGCCACGTCGTAGAGCCCGTGGTCCATATCGTGAAAATATTCAGCGCGGCAGTGAACGAACTCTCCGAATGCACCTTCTGCTGCCTTTTGACGACAATAGACCGCTTCCGGACGGAAATAACTCGTCTCTCCATTCATATAGATCATCCCTGTTCGTTCAACAGTCCTGACCAACGCCTCACACTCATCTAAGGATGCCGCGGCGGGGACAGCAGTATAAACGTGCTTTCCCGATTCCATTGCTTGAATCGCCTGCGGCGCGTGCATCCAATGCTGAGTAATAATTACAAGCGCGTCTAAATCCGATTTGCAGATCTCATCAAGGCTTGAATACGTCTCAGAAATCTCAAACTGCTCAGCCCATTTTGACAACCTGTCAGACCGCAAATCACACAGCGCAAGCCGATGCACATCTGGATGCAACTTATACGATTGGATAAACGACGGTCCGAACATCCCTAAGCCTACCATACCGACACCAATACCCATCCGTTTTTCCTCCTTCAGCACTCTTTAGATGAGAAAATAGCATGTATCAGGAATACTGTCAAGCATATTTCCAAAGATATTTATTGACAAAACTGCCAACCTGCTTATAATGTTAAGTATAAAATCTGCTGTAGCATACTACTGGCATAAGTATGTTCAGAGTGCAAGTTTTCGCTACAGATGAGATCAAACTGCATCTATTGGAAGGAATAAATAAATGGCATTAAAAGTTGGCGTTGTCGGCATGAGCGGCATCGGGAATAATCATGCGAATTGCCACGCGAATGACGACTTGGCGGAATTGGTCGCGGTGTGCGATATCGTGAAAGAGCGTGCGGATACCGCAGCAGAACGTCTCGGTGTAAAAGCATACTATAGCCTATCTGACATGATTGATGGCGAACCGGATTTAGACATTGTTGATGTCGGCACTGGCGGATATGAAAACGGGAGTTGGCACTACGAACCGACGATGGAGGCGTTGGAGAACGGGAAACACGTCCTCGTCGAGAAACCGCTTTCTAACGACATCGGACAGGCACGAGAAATGGTAGCCAAAGCTGCGGAAGAAGACCTTTATTTGGGCTGTAATCTGAATCACTATCTCACACCCCCTGCCGAACAAGCAAAAAAATATATAGAAGATGGACATATCGGGGAGCAGGTTTATTGTCTTCACAAAATGGGATTCCCTGGCGGCAACAGCATTCATCTCCGATTTGAGAACGGATGTATCGGTTATCTCCTGAGCCAGCGTAGGGATGCCACTTTCGGTCTCGGCGGCTGGTGGAGCGTTGAACTTGCTGGCACGCGCGGCACATTCTGCATCGAAAACTGCATTGAAAAGGTAACCTATTGGCCCTCTCCCGGTGCGCCCGATTTCCCTGACGGAGAACCGATTGTCACCGAATCCGGCATCAGCGACTTCGGTCAGACGTTCCCCTTGCGGATTCATGCGTTCTTAGAGGATATCACAAACGGTGTGCCGAAAGAGCAGCTGCGCGCCTCCGGCAGAGATGCACTCGCAGCACTTGAATATACTTGGGCAGCAATGGAGTCCTATGAACAGGGCGGTATCTTGGTGCGTCCACACCCGCTTCCCCCATTAAAAGGATAATCCGTAGAACAGAAGGAGAATTACATTTGAAATTAGGAGCCAATTCAGTGCTGTTCGGCGGTTACGACATGGAAACCGCCTTTAAGCACATCGCTATGGCTGGTTACGACGGTATTGAACTCTCAGCGATTGACGGGATGAGCCAGCACCTTGTCCTCACAAATTGGCAAGAGCTGGCTGACGAGATCAAACGCCTGGCGAAAGACTATGAAATCGAACTACTGGCGATGGAGCAACCCTCACGCGACCCAGAGCGAATGGAGCTTGCCTTCCAATCGGCAGTCGAGATAGGTATTCCGATTATTAACTGTGGTCCTGGGGGCAAATCGGATGACGAATCCGCCTGGCCCGAGGTCATTGATTCATTGGGCAGCCTCTCAGCACGTGCGGAACACTACGGCGTAACGCTTTGTGTCAAGGCACACGTCGGTGCAAGCATCTATAATACACCAACAACCCTCCGCGCAATGAAAGAGATTTCATCACCTGCGTTTGGTATTGATATGGATCCCTCTCATATCCACCGCGCAGACGAGAATCCGGTTGAGGCAATCGCTGCCGTAGTTTCACGCGTGAAACATGTGCATATTCGAGATTGCAAAGGAACGCAGCGCGGTCCCGGCGACCCTGAATTGCAGGCGAATGGGCGAGGTGACATCGACCTTGTAGGCTATATCCGTGTTTTGCATGAAAACGGCTATACCGGTCCGCTGAACCTCGAAGTCATCGGTGCGAAAGAGTATAGTTTAGAGCAGTGTTGCACGATTGCAGCAGAGTCGCGCGGTCACATGCAAGCATGCTTACAAGCGTGCGGGGCACGTTAATTAAAACACATACCGCTCCTACTGAAGCCGGACTTCCGATAAAGGGATTCCACTGTTAAACATCTGTACCGGTGGGAGCGGCTCTTCCACCTCCGCCAACCCGCATAGCCATCGCCACGTGAGTTCACCTCTACGTCGGTCGCGATAGGATTCCACTTCCGTAACATACGGGTGCCTACCAGCGTGTTGATAGGGTGGAATCTCATCGGAATCTCGGACCCAATCCCGTTTAGGCATCGCTGTTCGGAAATAAGAGAATTTTATCATCCCGCGCCTATTGGCATTCAGTTTTGGACCCGCCTTATGCCAGATGCCGTAGCGAGTCATTGCGACAGTGCCCGCGGGAACTGTGAGGGAAAGCTGTCCGAGAATATCACCGTAATGCGCGATTGCCTCCCGGTCCACAAGTCGATGATGCGAACCGGGCAATATCATCGTCGGGCCATCCTCAATTTTCACCGCCTTCGGGTAATAGTAGCACTGAAGATGTGTGATGCCGTATCCGTATTCGGTGAGTCCATCGGAGTGCCACGTCTGCCCGCGGTGCGCGGCTTCAAACAGATGATGGTGTGCGCTCGTCGGCACAAGAAAATCCGCTCCTAACAGCGAGCGCACTACACCAGCAACTTCTGGATGTAGCAACACATTTCGGCGAAATTCGTCTGTGAGAACAAAATCGGTGAGATGACCCCCGGGTACGGATTCACACTCACGATTGAAATCCTCGTCAACGACGTTTTCCAATGTGATATAGCCGTTATGAATAAACTGCCTAACTTCATGGTCATTTAGGGTTGGCTCAACATTAATCATTGCGTCTTCCTTTACACGAATTTCTCCAAAATAAACTCATAACCGAGATAGGCGTTGTCAACATCTGTAAAGTTGTAGAGTTCAGGACGTGGAAATTGGACAATCCGCCATCCATCACTAACCGCATCAAGCACTGATGCATAAGGGACATCTTGTGATGGCAGAACCGGTTCATCCGGAACAGTTGCGTCGTACAACGCCCATCCACCAAGCGGCGAGCGCAGACTTGTTGATTTGGAATAGAGGTAGAGGAGCAACTGCTTCTGAGAATTCAGGGCAGTTGTCACACGGCGTAGGTCAACTTCCGTCAACTCGCCTGCATTGAATTTTTCGATACAGTCATCAAGCCATTCTTCTATCGCTGATTTCACACGAGTTTCTCCCTTCATTACAATTGTTATCATTGTAGCACAAAAATGAAAAATATGGTATAATAGTTGATAGTCTCTAGAATCATAAGGAGAAGGGATCTATATTATGAGATTGGAAGGAAAAGTTGCGATCGTTGCGGGTGCTGCGTGGGGCGGTATTGGCGCGGCGACCGCCTATAGGTTTGCTTGCGAAGGGGCAAAAGTAGTCGTCAACACACGTCGCCGAGAAGAAAAACTCGCAGAAACTGTCCATCGCATTCAAGATGCCGGTGGCGAAGCAGTTGCAATTATGGGTGACGTTGCCGATGAAACAACTTGGCAAAAGCTCGTCGGAACTGCTTTGTCAAATTACGGCAAAATAACAACACTCGTTCATAACGCAGCACACTCTTACACTAAAAAAGCCATTGAATTCACACGCGAAGAATGGAATGAAAGCCTCGGCGTGACCCTCGGTGGTCCGTGGCTCGGTGCGAAGTATTGTATCCCCGAAATGATTCGTAATGGCGGCGGTGCCTTAGTATTTATCTCTACGGTTAACGCAACGATTACGAATCCAGGATTTGGGCTTTATGGTGCCGGAAAAGGCGGCTTGAATGCATTGACGCGGAGTATCGCACTTGACTACGGCAGGGAAGGCATTCGTGCCAATGCCATTGCTCCCGGACAGATTGTTGGGGAACGCGGCGAAGTTTCTCTCGCAGAGGATGCCTTAGAAGAACAAGCTTCTCGTGATTGCTATCCGGTCGGACGCTACGGGAAACCTGAAGATATTGCCAACGCTGCACTTTTCTTGGCATCGGACGAGGCTGACTTTGTTACCGGTATCGTGTTAACTGCGGATGGTGGCTTGACGCTTCAATCACCAGAGGCACTTGTGCGCCCATCTTTCCGTCTCCGCTGGAGAGACGATATTCTCGTCCCTCAGTCAAAAAAGGATGTATAACAAACTTCAGACGCTGATGTCTTTTAAATGTTTTCAATTTGACGGATTTGAGGTTTCGTGATACGTTTAACACAGAGACGATGCTCCAAATTCCAGCAGGCACGTTCTGTAAATCTATCTCTTTACAAAGAATGCGTTTTACAAATCTTACCTGTAAAGGCAAAGAACGCTCGTAAGTCTTGAGGACAGAAAAATGTGTGGACGATTTACCCTCGCAAGCGACCCCGAAATGTTGCAGCAAGTTTTCTTTGACTTTGAGGTGCCGATGAACTTGTCTCCTCGCTACAACATTTCACCAACACAAGATGTAGCATCTGTCCCCAACACCCTTGAGAAGCAGGTGGAATTTTTTCATTGGGGACTTATTCCATCTTGGGCGAAAGACCCTAAGATTGGAAACCGGATGATTAATGCCCGTTCGGAGACTCTTGCGGAGAAACCGTCCTTCCGCAACGCCTATAAACGTAGAAGGTGTCTCGTCTTAGCAGACGGCTATTATGAATGGCAACAGATTCCCGGCAGTAGAGTCAAACAGCCTGTGTATATCCGTCTCAAATCGCAAAAACCTTTCGCGGTGGCAGGATTATGGGAGGTATGGCAGTCAAAGGATATGGATGAACCTCTGAAATCTTGTACTATTATTACATGTCCGCCGAATGCCTTGCTGGAGGAAATTCACCACAGGATGCCCGTCATCTTGCCAGCTGACGCTTATGCCCAGTGGCTCTCTCCGGATGAACAGCCAGTAGATGCTCTTCAACCGCTCCTTATTCCTTACCCCGGTGAGGAAATGGAGGCGTATCCAGTATCGAGGTTTGTCAATCGTCCTATGAATGATTCTCCAGAATGTATTGCCCCACTTGAAGCTAATGATCCGCGTCTGTTTTAGATTTTTACGATGCGTCGTACCCAAGCAATTGGGAAACCGTCAAACAATTGAACACTACAAAAATGGGAAAAGAACTATGTCAAAACCGAGCAAAGATCAGATGCTCTTTATGTATCGCAAAATGGTAGAGATTCGTCAATTTGAAGAAGCCGCTGGAACGCTTTATCAAAGCGGTCAGCTTCCCGGTTTCCTCCACCTCTATATTGGCGAAGAAGCCACCGCAGTTGGTGTTTGCGCACACCTGCAAGACGATGATTATATCACGAGTACACATCGTGGCCACGGTCATCTCATTGCCAAGGGTGGTAAACGTGATCGGATGATGGCAGAATTGTTCGCTCGCACGACCGGCTACTGTAAAGGTAAAGGTGGTTCGATGCACATCGCCGATAAAGACACCGGCATTTTGGGTGCCAACGGCGTCGTCGGTGCCGGTATTCCACTCGCAGCGGGTGCTGGGCTTTCCGCCAAACTCCGCGGCACAAAGCAGGTTGCAGTATCTTTCTTTGGTGATGGTGCCACGAACCAAGGGGTCTTCCATGAAACGCTTAACCTCGCCGCCGTATGGGATCTACCAGTCATTTTCGTCTGCGAAAACAACCGATTTGGCATGGGAACACCACAACGCGACCACCAGCGTGTAGAAGATATCGCTGCTGTCCGCGCGCCTGCCTATGATATGCCCGGTGTCACGGTTGACGGGAACGATGTCCTCAAGGTTTATGCCGCAGCAGGCGAAGCTGTTAGACGGGCACGTGATGGTGGCGGCCCGACGCTCCTTAACTGCGATACCTATAGATTTCGAGGGCATCATATCGGTGATCCAGGAACTTCCTACCGCGACCGCGAAGAGGTTCAAGAGCAAGAACGACAACGCGATCCGATTCGGAGACTCGCCCAAGTCCTCATCGAAGAAGTGGGTGTAAGCCAAGAAGAACTCTTGGCACTTGAAGAAGAACTTTCAAATGAACTTGACGAGGCACTCGAGTTTGCCAAGAACAGTCCCGAACCGCTTCCTGAAGATGCGCTGAACGACCTCTATGCTGGTTCCATTCAGCCCTGATTATAGCAAAACCTATAAGTAACTCATATCTGCTGGCGAGGTTCGCAACCTCGCCTTTTTTGACCAAAACCTAAGGCATCCATGAGAGAAGACGATCGTCCAAAATCGCACGGTGTCACATGGAAATCTATTGCCATTACGCTCGTGCTGATTCCGTTTAATTTTTACTGGATCATCGCGGGCGAAGTCGGACTCGTCGGTTATGCCTTGAACACGTATGCAGTCCCCTTTTACAACGTTGTTTTCGTCGTCTTTGCTTTTACCCTCCTCAATTTCACCGTTCGCCGACGCTTATTCACCGACGCGGAACTCCTCACGATATACATTCTACTCAGCACAGCATGCGCTTTTCCATCTATTACACTGATGACAATCCTTGTCACAACCGTTGGACACGCCTTCTGGTTTGCAACTCCCGAAAATGAGTGGAAGCAGCTTTTCTGGGATTACCTTCCCAAATGGCTCCTTGTTGATGATCCAAAAGTGCTCGCAGGTTACTATGTAGGCGAATCCAATCTTTCCACATTGGATATCATCGGTGCGTGGTTAGTGCCAACACTATCTTGGGCGGGATTCATGACGGTTCTGGTGCTCGTGATGTTGTGCATCAACGTCATCCTGCGAAAACAGTGGGTAGAACGCGAACGTCTCGCTTATCCCATCACCCAAATCGCGTTTCACGTTACCCACAACACGAAATCACTGTTTTCACACCGCATCACATGGCTCGGTTTCGGGATTGCAGCATCCATTGCAATCCTCAACGGTTTCAGTTTTCTGTACCCGACCCTTCCTACCCTACCGATTAAGCGTATCGGTGGCTGGCGCGGGTTTGGGCATCTATTCACAGAAAAACCGTGGAACGCCATCGGCGGTATTAGCATGTCCTACTATCCCTTCGTCATAGGACTTGGGCTTCTAATGCCGTTAGATCTTTCGTTTTCCAGTTGGTTCTTCTTCATTTTCTACAAGGCACAGTTAGTACTGACGAGTGCTATCGGACTATCCAGCCTACCTGGATTTCCATACATTGATCGGCAGTGTTTCGGTGCCGCCATTGGAATTTTTATCTCCGTGTTAGTGTTGAACCTTCGCCACCTTCGCGGTGTCCTTCGCATCGTGAGACACAGGACTGGTGAAGATGCCGATGAGCCAATTCCATATAGATTCGCGCTGTGGGGTATTGTTGGTGGACTCGTAATACTCTTTGTCTTCTCCAAACGCATCGGCATGTCGCCCTGGTTAATTCCATTGTTTTTCGCAATCTATTTCATCATTGTCTTGGTGTTAACGCGGATGCGCGCCGAGCAAGGGTTTCCTGTGCATGCGATGGAAAACATGCCGAACCATCATATCCTCGTTGACGGCTTCGGCACACGGCTGTTAGGCACAAATAACCTTGTTGCCCTAACACTCTACCGTTGGTTTAATCGGAGTTACACAAGCAATCCGATGCCGCACCAGTTAGAAGGTTTTAAACTCTCGGAGCGTTCAGGCATTGCGCCGAGGCGATTATTGCGTTATTAGGAATTTCAGCGTTCGCTGCTGTGATGGTATTCGGGGTCATCGCCTACATCTTCTATACTTATGGTGCTTTGAACATGAGCGGTGGCAGCGGTTGGGCAACAGGTTTCGGTGGACGCGTCTTTAACGGACTCCAACGGTGGCTCTATTATCCGACAGAACCAAATTTCTATGCTACCGGCGGTATTGTGTTCGGCTTACTCTTTTCGACCCTGTTGATGTTTATGCGGGCACGTTTTTTCTGGTGGCCCTTTCATCCGATTGGGTTTGTTGTTTCCAGCGATTGGGGCATGCGGTATCTGTGGAGTTGTATGTTGGTGAGTTCAATTATTAAGTGGGGTGTCTTGAAAATTGGAGGACCGCGAGCATCTCAGCAGTTAGTGATGTTCGCGATCGGGTTGATGTTAGGCGATTTTACTGTTGGAGGGATCTGGAGTCTTGTCAGTGTCGTGACGCAGCAACCGATGTATAATTTCTGGCCCTAGGGAGTAGCATTGCCCTTACACGCCAATAATTAAGTACCCATCACCATGACCGGGACAGATATTCTTTCCGGCGCGGTATCACTATTCCGCGCCATAGCATCAAGATGATCTAAGGTTGCAGCTGCATAATACCGCTGACCACACTCTTGGCAGACCCCGACTGGTACATCTTTAATGATTACCAACTTCTCCTCATACCAGTGATCAACGGTAACTTTCTTCTGGTGAATCTCACCACTGCAATATTCACATTCAGAAGCTTTCATTATTGTGTCCCTTCTGTTGCGTAGACTGTTATGATCCGCAATTCTCCTGAGTCTAACGACAAATCACGTTAATCTTTCTCCCATCGCGTGCAGGACCCTGGAGTCTATATCGGATACCTCTCCGGTCATGTGTAAATCTCTGAACCACCCGACCTTTCCGAATTGCGTGCTTCACATCAACCATTGAGAGTGCGTCCTTTCGCATCTCATCCAGGGCATGTTCAGTTATTTGATAGAAATTCCTAACGACTTTTTACTGGATCGATAGAAGAACTCTGCTCCTTCTCACGTTTGTTCCTATAAGTGAAAATCCCCGATTCCGAATTGCGATACATGTATGCTAACGAATGAAAAAATCCTGTGCGCAAAGAAAGTATATCACAAGCTCTCCCGCAAGTCAAACGGTTTTCAACAATCTCGAAACATGGGAGTACCTGAAGTCCTACCAGTGTTGTGACGTAGCAACCGATGTATAATTTCTGGCCGTAGAGGGATCCCAATCAAATTTCAGCACATTTTAATTTGTAAAATTGCCTATAGGTATGTTAGACTTTAGTAAGTAATCCACTACTTGAGTAAAGGGGCGGAAAAAATATGTTGCTTGAGAGTCAAAAACCCTTCATTTACTTTAGAAATTCTGTTTGGCACAACATTCAGCAGAGCAATTGGCATCTTTCTAATAGGGGAGTCGTGGTCACGTTGGATACTTGGTCCAACTCCAGACTACGCTCCGACAATCCTCAAATTGGTCCTGGTACTATTGCCCAAGACTATGTAGTGCATGCAGAAAAAGCCGGAACATTACATCAGATACACAACAATATGGAGCGTTTAGCGTTCCATGTAGAGCTGAGAGCGTCAAATGAGGATTTCGCTGACCGTTTGCTTGAATCCAATCGTTTCTGTTACTTTGCGTGCTATGATCTATCAACAATCAGGCTTCGGGCAGCCAGGCTTTACAATCAAGCTATTCCCAATCTGATGAGTAACTTAGCACCAATCCAGAGTAATCCACTGTCTTATAGTAATGGTGAGTTTCTTTTTGAAGTATATTACCATCGCGGTAAGAAATGGAGAACTAACCATTGGTCATCTCATAAGGCACAGATAGAGGAAATTTTTTGGGTATCAGCCGGCCCACAGCAACATGTTCCTCAATCATCAATAGGTATGCTGTAATAACCACTTACGGTATGCCAGGGGTATGAAACTTGGATCAGATATACAACTGTATTGATCTGTTAGCGTTTACTACAAGAGTAAGCAAGGTGCTTTACACATGATCATTGCTATTGGTCCAGGTGCCCTAACTTAACAAGAATCAGGGTTCCTGCATATCCTGGAGATGTAGTTACGGGAACACCATACTTTAGCACACGAAGTATGGAAATCTTATTGTAATAAGAAGTCATTGGTCGTATGAAGCTGAAACAATGTGGAGATCTCTTAAGGACACCTCAGACTGCAGACCCTCATCTTACTCAAGAATAGTGATACCTTCAGCGGCCGGCTTTTTCATCGAGAAATTCACTCTCAAGACAAACTATGCAGATATGTTTTTTAACTTACCTCAGATCGACAAGGCGGTTCCTAAGAAAATAGGTTCAAACAACGAATCAATTACCTCCTAACTGACAGAAATTCACGCTATATCGCTCAATTTTCTTTTCTTGCCTTCAAATCAACTTTATGCTATTCTATTCTCCAAGGAGATAGGATATGCATCAACCCACAGATATCCATCAGAAAGCAAAAGATTTATCGCCTGAAGAATTAGCGGAATACCGCCAACGGCTCAATCAACACCTCCAAAACCGGAAGGTGGATGAGGCGTTACTTCAACGCGCATGGCACACCGCACATCGGGTTGCTGCCATGCTTTATGAGGAGTTTGGTGCAACGCAGGTCGCCGTGTTCGGATCGCTTGCCGAACCAAAGTCGTTCTCAAAATGGTCGGATATCGATATTGCTATCTGGGGTATTCCGAATGATAAATATTTTCGGGCAGTGTCAGAGGCAGTGAACATCAGTGGGTTGTTTAAAGTCGACTTAGTCGATTTTGAAAATAGCAAAGAGCTGTTTCGCGAGAAAATTCAGAGCCAATTGATCCCCATCGAAAAAGGAGTAATCTATAAGGTGGCCAGAAACGCGTTAATCCAACGTATCTCTGATGAACGAAATAAAATAGAGGAGACCATAGGAAAAATCGCGGAAAGGTTAGAAAAAATCAAAACAGCTCCTGCTGAATACAGAGAAGAGATAAAAACAACGATTGCCAAAAATCTGGTCGACTGCTATAGAGAGATGGAGAACATTTTTCGGCGAATCGCCCTTGATGTTGACTTACGCATACCTGACGGTAGTAAATGGCATAAGGAATTACTAACACAAATGGCAGAACCGCAAGCAGAACGACAACCAGTGATTTCTCAAGAAACCTTTGAAATTTTGGAGGAACTCTTAGAATTCCGCCACGTTTTCAATAATATCTATGGAGAGGAATTAGTTTACAAATAAACGGAGAGAAATGCCAAGCAAGTTGGCAAGTTGTTCAACCGTTTCTCTAAAGAACTTGACGCCTTCATTGCTTGCTTAAAAAAAGAGAAAAATGACTGAACAGACCTTACTCCAACAGATCACTGACTTCTGCGCTTTGCTCCGACAGATGGGTGTTAATGTAACAACAACCAATCAACTCAGCTGGTGCAGAAGCGTTCAACTCATCGATATCGGTGAACGAGACGCGTTTTATCACACAGCACGGACAAACCTTATCTCTAAAGACACCGATATAGAAACATTCGACCTCGCTTTTAATCTGTTTTGGCGATACCCGCGCACCGAATTTGAAGCCGTTGACGCGGAAAGCGAAACATCCGAAGCGTCCAGTCTCCAAGATCTCTCCGATACAAGTGATGAACAGGACATGCTGGAACAGTGGTTAGACTCAGAAACAGAAGATGACGCGGAAGGCGAGGAAGACGATTCAACTGCTTATAGCGTAGAAGAGGTCCTGACCCGAAAAGATTTTAGCGAATTCACGACAGAGGATATGGAGAGAGCACGGGAGATTGTAGCGAAATTAGCTGCACTCTTGGCTACAAGATTGAGTCGTAGGAAAGTTGTAGGAAAAAAAGGCAAAATCATCGACTTCCGACGGAGTTGGCGAAAGAGTCTTGTACACGGTGGCGAACCGCTCGAATTAATTCGGAAACAGCAAAAAATTAAAAAGACGAAGATCCTGCTTCTTTGTGATGTCAGCGGATCGATGGACTGTTACGCCAAATTCCTCATCCAATTTATATACGGCATGCAGAAAGAGTTAAAGGAAGTGGAAGTCGCAGTCTTCAGCACCCATCTGACCGACATTACTGGACTCCTGAGACGGAAAGGGTTGGCAGAGGGCTTAAATGAAGTGGCGGATGTTGTACCGGATTGGTCGGGTGGGACAAAAATTGGTGAAAGTCTGCTGGAATTTTATCGGCAGTTCGCCCCTTCTTTTTCGGCGTATCGCACGGTGGTTATTCTCATCAGCGACGGTTGGGACCGAGGTGATGTAGAGGTGCTGCGGTACTCAATGGAGATGTTGCATCGGCACGCTTATCGGTTAATTTGGCTCAATCCGTTGCTCGGTAGTGACGGCTATCAACCGATTTGTCGGGGTATTCGCACCGCACTGCCTTATGTCGACTATTTCCTTCCAGCACACAATTTGGAAAGTTTGGCGGAATTAACAAAGATATTGATCCCGCTCTGGGCGAAATAAAATAAAAAACAATAAGATAATTTTTATATTGAGAAAACGAGGAAAGTTAACTATGCAAGTTCAAGCGGCAGTGATGCTCCAACCGGGGCAGATAGAAATCCACGAATTCGATAAACCTACGCCTGCTGACGATGCACTCCTGTTACAAGTCGACCGAGTCGGTATATGTGGGAGTGATAAGCACATGTACCTCGGGCACACTGCCCTGAAATTCCCAGTCATTCCAGGACACGAAGTCGTCGGCACAGTTGCTGAGATCGGCAAAGATGCGAATCACGTCATGAATGTGATAGGCGGTCCAATCAAAGCAGGCGATCGCGTAACTGTGGTACCGGGATCAAAGAACTGTGGTAGATGCTACTATTGTCTGCATGTACCGGGTCGTCCGACCCTGTGTTCCGGCCGGACTATCTATGGGTTCAGCAACAGCGAAACACCCCCCTATCTGAACGGCGAATTTTCTGAGTATACCTACATTCACGGGAATTCTTGGGTCTATAAGATGCCAGAAAGTATCCCGGAAGAGATTCAGGTGTTAACAGAACCTGTAGCCGTAGCGACGCGTGCCGTTGAACGCGCTTGCGCGCCAGGCGTGCCGCAAGTCGGTGATGGATATAGCATCGGCAATCGGGTTGCAGTTCTGGGGTGTGGACCGATTGGGCTGCTTGTCGTCGCAGTATTACGGGAGAGTGGCGCTGGCACTATCATTGCCACCGACCTCGTCGATAGCCGATTAGACATGGCGAAGCAGATGGGAGCAGATGTGGTCATCAATGTCGGAGAGACAACACGTGAAGAACGAATCGAACAGATCCAAGATCTCACAAGCGGGGTCGGTGCGGACATCGCGATTGAGTGTGCGGGATTGCCGATGGTTTTCTCCGAAGCATTGGACGTCGTGCGACGCGGCGGGAAGGTTATTGAAGTCGGACACTATACAGATTCCGGGGATATCCAAGTGCGTCCGCACCAAATCTGTAATAAAGATCTGGATGTCTGTGGTGTGTGGGCATATCCACAGATTCAATTTCAAACGGCGTTGGATTTCCTCCAGATAACGCGCGCGCCCTTGAGCGAATTGATAACGCATCATCTGCCCCTGTATCAGTTGGAAAAAGGCATTGACATGCTTGGGCAAGAAGGCGTTTACAAGGTTGTAATTGAGCCGCAATTGTAGCGGATAGGGCGTTCGCTACAAATCAGAATCAAAATCAACGGTATGAATGCCTTAATGGAATTCCCCAGGTATTCATGCCTTATGGCATTCAAAATCAGAATCAACGGTATGAAGCCCATGTAGGCTTCACCGGATTGCTGAAAGGGTTGCATAGCAACCTAACCTAACAACTGACAACTAACCAAAATCATAGGTAGGACTAAAAATGAAGCACTATAGACGCATGCGCATCCTGATATTTTGCTACATGCTGCTGATTTTTTTTACAGGGATTAAAGGGGATGCTTTTGCCCAGAACGAAGCACTTCCTGCCACAGATATTCCTTCCTATAAGGCATCGGAGGAACCACCCCTTTATAAAACCATAGAAAGCGCGAAAACCTACATTGTGCAGCACCAAAACCGAGATGGCGGCTGGCCACTGACTCCTGGTGGCGATAGTAATGTCGAAAGCACGGCGTTCGCGATTTGGGCGTTAATAGACGCAGGATGGGGGACCGGATCTCAAGTAATCCGAAGTGGTGTTTTGTATCTCCGAAATACACAATGGGACAATGGAAGTTGGAACAACAACACTGCTCACACTACCTTTGCCCTTATCGCTTTAGCAACAGCAGAAACAGATCCCGAAGTCCGTTTTAAAGGACTCCAATGGTTGAAAAAAGCGCAGAATCCGAGTGGGGCTTGGGGAAAAAAAGAACGCGCTCCCGACAATGTGCTCTACACTGGTGCTGTCTTAGCAGGCTTCAGACGGCTCGGTTTCAAACAGAGTTTTGAGCCAGTCTCTAAAGGTGCCGATTGGCTCGCGGAAGGTATCAATTTCGACAGCGGTTGGGCAATGCAACGTGGAACACAATCCGATATTTTTGTTACATCTTGGGTGATACAAGGCTTAGAGCCCGTCTACGACATCGACGCACAAATTGCATGGTTAAAGCAGCTACAGAATGACGATGGTGGGTTCGGCAGATATAGAAACAGTCCCAGCGATCCAGAAATTACTGCCATCGCGATTATGGCGCTTGCTGCGGGAAACGATCCACTCAATACTCGCCGTGTTGCTATCAACTACTTGACAACCGTCCGGCAGGAAGATGGAAGCTTCGTCAGCAATACACCAGTGGAATTGACAAAACCAGTCGCCAATTTGCAGTCAACCTGTTTTGTCCTCATCGCTATCCACGCCAAAACAGCGGATGAGCTTGCATTGGAGTGATAGGTTACCGGCTCTCGTCAGCAATAATAGATCCTGGCATGATGTAATGTTCGCCCTTGGTTAACTGCGCAACCTGACGCTGGAAGTTATCCGAAATAGAGCTGCTTCGCATAGAGGTGACACCCCCGATAACATACACTTTCGCGTAAGCCCCTCGACAAACCGAAATCGCCTGCCCCACGGTATACCCTTTTTCGGTTCGTTTACTCGTTGATTCATCTGTAACAATGATAAGGACAAGTTCACGCTCTGAATCTATCCGAAGTTTTGGCACACCCTCAATAACAGCATCTAACAGATGTTCATCTCCCAATTTTGGGAGGCGAAATAGAGATTTTACTTGCTCCTGTTCTAAGGGTGGGTTGGTTACAACAATTGTGCTTTCACCTCCGCCAACCGACGCCCAAAACCGGATCATCCCAAACCGATAATCCAATCCTGCCGACTTAAACACAGAAACCATCATATCTAATCCCTCACAGGCAGCATCCGTTTTGGTTTCCATGCTCTTGCTGTAATCAAAGATAAACACGACATCCACTTTCCCCGGAAGACTCGCAACAAGGTTTTCCGCGATCCGTTTGAACAACCCGTCCACTCGAAGCAGTGCCTTATCCGCAATTGTTTCGCCACTTTGAATCCGCTGCCCATCCATCCGCCGCTGCTTTGAATCAATCGGATACCATTTTCCATTTGTTTCATCTGTAAGCTCCGCTTGGACCCTTTCACTAAGACCGATGAAATTGAGTTGAACATCATTTCGACGAGATACATCAATAATCTGTTCACTAATCCTATTTTTGGCTTTTGCGTCTGTCCATGAGGTACGCATGCGCGCGTTGGTAACTACAACAAACTGGGTCGTAACCTCCGCGCGGAACTCCAACTCACTTAGCCCTTTCATGACCGCATCAAGTCCATATCCAGATGCAATGTTATTTCCGGATTCAATCCTCATATCTTGAAGGGCGTTGGTAATGCCGAGATAGTCAAATGTCCATTGATGGAGCGTAGCCCGCGGTTCACCTTGCATTGAATGGAAACCCACCAGCGCGAATCTGTAGTCAAGCGTTTTTGCCTCTATAACGGAGAGCATATCAACGATTTTCTTTTCAAGATCAATGAGATGTGGCACCATCCGCTTGCTGCCGTCAACGACAAACACAATGTCTACTTTCGGATTTTGGACGTGTTGTGTTGTCCGTTGCGCAATGTCCTTGAGGCTTGCACCTATATCCGCTTTTACTACATCTTTTTTCTTTTTCGCGCTCGGATCTACCATTATTCTATGCCTTCGCCGAGGCGGACGAACCTGTGCTGTTGCTTGCAGTATTCCTACTAATATACCAACTACACACAAGCAATATATCCATTTTCGCATGCTGTCTCCAATCTAAACTTATGAAATTAAATGCCCTATATTTTTTCCTATCTGAGTTCCATATATTATATTTTAACCGAACACTCACCGTCTCTGTCAAGGGAATTTGGACGTGCAAGTAATAGCTTTCCTTGTTTTCTATTTAATGTATCTAATACGTGTCCAGATCAATCTCCTCCTCGCTAAATCGGAGGTGTGACTGATTGATTAAGGTAACAATACTGTCCCACTGCTCGCGTGTTTCGTCAGAAATACCTTCTTTCTCAAGTGCTGCAGCGAATTTAAGAAGAGCTTCACTAAACTTGCTTTGCAAGTAGACATACTCCTCAGTCTGATCTGCGTTTTTTGGAGGCTCGAAGTTTGAGATGCTCTTTGCATATCTGGCGAGCCGTTTTGACGCTTCGACAGCATTCGTCTTGCTCTCTTTGTCATCGAAGTAATCAACGACAACGAAATAGTCATCTATCATCAACATCATCAGTGCCTTAAGGTCTTCGACATCAGGCATCTCTTCCTCTGGAATATCGAGCTCTGGTGTATCAGATGCTCGTGTTTTTTCTCCATCCAATTTCGGCTTCTTTTTCAGAAACAGGGCATAACTCATCACCAACGTCTTTTTTGGAATCAGAGCGACGGCGTTTGAAGCAGCTTCCTCCCCGCCAATAGTTTCAACGTCTATACCAACTTTGAAAGCGTTGTCTACACCCATACCAATGAATTGCTTGAGAAAATCTGCTTGTGTAATCGCGTCTGATTCCTTGTGCGCATAGACCTCCACCTTCACGACTTTCCCCCTCATATCCAGTCCAACGGCACCTTCAATAACACCGCCCGGTCCCGCAGCATTCGTGAACAACACCAATCCCATAGGCTTTTTACTGTCACTAATAGGAATATAGAATACCGGTTTCTGATCCTCCGCCCGAAGTTCAGCACCAAATTCTCTCTCAATTGCAGCAATTTGGTTCGGCGTAAGTATAGGACTTCTCAGAACGAATTTCTTCGCTTCAGGGAAGATAACCATCAGTTTTTGATTAGGCGACTCCGCTTCATCGGCGTTACTGATCAGTGGCGCACCCAACAAGAAAAAGATGAGTACTAACAAGATATTTACACGAAACTGGCGGTAGATTTGAAAACTCATTTGTAATCTCCTTATCGCCTATTTTACTGAGATTTTGACCGTCGTCCGTTGTCAGTTAACTGGATACGAGACTTTTTTAGTTATTTCTTCTGTAAGTCTATCAGAAATGCCTATTTTTACAAGATTTTTGTTAGGTTTCGCATCTATCCACCTACAACCCCAAGACCTCTAACCGGAAACCGATGCTATGGCGACCTAACGATAACACTTCAACGTCAGGTCTGGTAGGGACGCTAATCCGCGGTCTTAAATAACTGAATTGATAGCCAAACGATCCGTACAACCGAGCGACGCCGAAGATGCTGTCAATCAGTATTCTGTTAATCCCAGTAGATACTTCCGCGCCAAAAGTATTCTCAATATTCGCCGGTGAAGCGAATTGTTCTCTAAAGGCATAAAAGTTTGTTCCGAGACCAATGAATGGTGCCCATTTCCCACGTCCACTTAGCGTCAGCATCATGCCAACAGTTTCAACATCCAACATTCCAAAAGGCAGAATATCCCCACTGCCTCCGCGCGTATCCACGACGTAATTACTGAACGGGACCGAAAACCGGAGTGCAGATGTCAATTGAAATCCTAATGAGAATTCTTCAGTGCGTGCGGTTTCCAGTTCATCATCGGTGATTGCTAATCCGCGTCCCGTGCTTATTACACCACCCTTTGCAACATGCAAGTATTTTTCAAGTTCAAGGGCAGTACTGATGGTTGGAAACCCCACAAGACCAATAAGTATAGAGATGCTGAATGTAGTCAGAAGTTTCATGATTCCTCCAATATTTACAGAAAGAAAGTAATCTTCACAAACTCTTTTACCGCTGGCGAATCCAACGTTCAACGGGATAGAAGAGAGAGAATAACACAGGTGCTAAGATAAGGTTCGCGACTGTTGCCGAGACCATGCCACCGAAGGTAGGGACTGCGATAGGTTTCATCAATTCGGCGCCAGTCGTCGTGCTGATTTCTGCTAACATAATTGGTAATAACGCCAAGATTGTCGTTGCTGTGGTCATAATGATGGGCCGGACGCGCAATAAGCCAGCATTAATCACGGCTTCGTCAATAGATTCACCCCCGCGGACGCGTTCCAGTAAGTATTCAATTAAGACGATTCCATCTTCAACGGCTATGCCAAATAAGGCTATATATCCTACCCACACCGCTGTACTGTATTTAATGGCGTAACCACCGCCGAGTGCTTCTGGTACATATTCCATCAGCCACTGCATCCACATACCCCCGATGAAGGCAAAGGGAATCGCAAGGAAGATTGAAAACATCGCAGAAGGCGACTTGAACTGGAGGTATAGCAACATGAAGATGACGGCGATACATACCGGTACAACAATTGCTAACCTATTGCGGGCTTCAAGTTCCGCTTCATACTGTCCGCTAAAGGCGTAGAAATAGCCCTGAGGTAAGGCTGGTTTAATCTTCTCATCAAGCGTCTTTTGGGCTAATGCGACAAAGTCAACCAGCCCGATAGTGTCAACATCTACATCACAAAAGACGCGAGAAAAGAGTAAAGTATTTTCGCTCGCGATCTTCGCGGGCCCGGGCCGTCTCTCAATTTTCACGAGTTGCTCAAGCGGAATATGCAGTCCCTTTGGTGCTGGCACGAGGACACGCTTGAGTGCTTCAATATTATCCCGCAATTCTCGCATGTAGCGGATACGAATCGGAAATCGCTCTCGTCCCTCAACGGTATAGGTTAAATTCATGCCGCCGATCGCTGTCATGATGATTTGCTGAACCGTTCGGATTTGGATACCGTAGCGCGCGGCTTCTTCCCGGTCAATATGAAATTCAAGGTATGGCTTATTTC
The DNA here is from genome assembly GCA_028818705.1 of Candidatus Poribacteria bacterium. Taxonomy (GTDB): domain Bacteria; phylum Poribacteria; class WGA-4E; order WGA-4E; family WGA-3G; genus WGA-3G. The sequence goes on along the minus strand of JAPPNJ010000194.1, from coordinate 21,983 downwards.
CAATACGTTCGGCATAAGGCCCCAATGCTCCCTCAAGTTTAAGGAGTTCCTGCTCAATCCGGACGGCAATCTCTTCAATTTTCGCTAAGTCTTTACCAAACACTTTTATTCCAATTGGGGTTTGTATACCCGTTGCGAGCATATCAACGCGATTTCGTATGGGCTGCGTCATAATAGGAGAAACTCCCGGCATTCGGGTAGCCTCTGTTAGTTCGGTGATGAGTTCGTTACGGTTTTTGGTCCGGAAGTAAGTTTTATGCTTGAGGGTAGGCTCAATTTCTTCAGCAATCCGATGAAGTTTCGCTTCGGTCTCAGATTCACCTATTTTAACTTGCTCCAATCCCATCCCACCCATTTGCTTTTCAGTGAGGAGCTCTTCCAACAGGATTCGTAATAACCAAATGCGATACAGTTGTTCACGCTCATCAACTGACAGATAAGAGTTGTGATACGTTGTCGCTAAGGTATCAAACCGGTTTACGGTCCCCGTAACAATAGCACCCAGAAAATCAGCACTAATATGACTGGCATGTTCCTCGCTTAGCAGCCCCTCGCGCGTTAAAAGTTGGACGAGATGAGCCACAAGCTCTTCTGTTGAATTGCGTTTAACCGCCCGCCGGGGCCACTCCGTTGGATCAACTATATTGACAATGGTTTCAAACATGCCAATTGGGGCAGGGTCGGTTGCTGTTGTCGCTCGCCCCAGTTTTCCAACAACGAGCGAAACCTCTGGGAATCGATTCATAATCAAATCCTGTTTTGCCATCACATCTTTTGCTTGCGTAATCGAGGCACCCGGGAGTAGGACCGGCATAAATAACAGGGACCCTTCGTTAAGGGGTGGCATGAATTCTTGCCCAATATTTTTATAGAAAGGCGTTAGTGGTATACTTGCGCCAAAAATCAGTAGTGCTAAGGCAACAACAGCGAGTTTCGTCCAAATATTTTTTACAGCCAATTGAATAATCGGACGATAGGCAGTTCTGAGTACCCACGTAATTCCATCGGCTAATTTTCTTAGGGGCCAACCCAGTATCGCTAAGACCTGTGCCACTATTTTAGAAACTATACCTGTCCGGGTACGGGTTGGGTCCGTGAGTAGAAATGACGCTAAAACTGGCACCAGACTAATCGCTATGAGGGCTGCACCAATCATCGCGAAAGTTTTTGTATAGGCAAGGGGTTTGAAGAGTTTACCCGCTTGACCGGTAAGAGAAAAGACAGGTATGAAAGCAACAATCACAATGAGCATTGCAAAGAAAATGGGGGGTCCGACCTCTTTAGCGGCACGGGTTGCAACCTGAAGTTTGGTTTCACCTGGGTGCGGTTCCCGTAAATGCCGGGTGATATTTTCGGTCATTACGATACCGGCATCTACCATCACCCCAATCGCGATGGCAATACCCCCCATCGACATAATGTTCGAAGGTAAACCAATAATCCGCATGCCCACAAACGAAAGCAGAACTCCCATCGGTAAGACGAGTGCTATTATCAAACTACTTGAAACTTGCCCCAAGAAAAGCAGGATAACAACTGCCGCGACGATGATTTCCTCTGTTAGCGTTTCCTTCAGCGTGTCCGTTGCACGGTGAATGAGATCACTCCGGTCATAGAACGGGACAATTCGGACGCCTGACGGAAGCCCAGGCGTGAGTTCTGCTATTTTCGCCTTAACGTTCTCGATGACGCGCAGCGGATTATCACCGTAGCGCATTAGAACGACTCCGCCTGTTGCGGGGATTCCCGCCTTGTCTAAAGCACCACGCCGAAAGTCAGGTCCCTCGCTAACTATTCCAAGGTTTTTTACGTAGATGGGCACACCGTCATGTTCCCTAACAACAATGTTTTCTATGTCCGTGATGTTTTTGATAAAGCCCAAGCCCCGAATTAAGAATTCCATCCCGCCTTCTTCAATAACCTTTGCTCCAACATCAAGATTACTCCCACGGATAGCGTTGTAAACAGTGGACAGCGGCACATTGTACGCTAATAAAGTGTTCGGATCAATGTCGATCTGATACTGTTTAACATACCCACCGACCGAGGCCACCTCGGAAACGCCATCGGCAGAGGCGAGATAGTAACGAACCGTCCAATCTTGGAGCGTCCGAAGTTCATGAAGATCTAAATTGGAAGCAACAAGTGGTTCTCCATCTTCTGGACATTTACCGGGTGCTGCATACCGTTTCGTTGGATGATTAGGGCAATAGTACCCGTTCTCAACGGTGTACCAAAACACCTGTCCAACACCGGTTGCATCGGGACCGAGGATCGGTACAACACCCTCCGGCATGTCCTTTTGGGCAAGATTCATTCGCTCCAGGACCCGTGTGCGGGCCCAATAGAAATCGACATCATCTTTAAAGATAATGTTAATGTAGCCAAAACTAAACATTGAAGTCGAGCGAACATCTTTGACATCGGGAATCCCAAGCATGGTAATACTCAACGGATAGATAACCTGATCTTCAATATCCCGCGGGCTTCGCCCGGGCCAATCAGCGAAGACAATAACTTGATTTTCACCGATGTCAGGCATCGCATCAATTGGTGTTCGGTTCAATGCCCACCAACCCGCCATTGTTACAAATACAAAGATAACCAATACCAGCAGGCGGTTTTTCATACAGATTTCAATAATGCGGTTAATCATTTTTAGTGGTTATCGGTTGTCGGTTATCAGTTATCGGTTAAGAGATTTTCGTTTAACAACGCCTCTTATCTGATGCCTGAAAGGATCTTGGAAAAAATCCGTACTAACAACTGACGCCTCCTTAATGTTGATGGACAGGGGGTTTTGATTCTTCTTCACCGCCGAGCGCACCGCTATAAGCACCGGATGCCGAGCCTGTTAATTGCGTCTGCGAATCTATCAGGAAGTTGCCGTGGGTGACGACCCTATCGCCAGGCGTAAGTCCGCTCACAATTGGATAGTATCGACGTTTGGTTTCTGAGTCGGCTGATGGTCCCCAAGCCTCGGGACCTACTTCGACTTCGACTTGCTCATAACCGGATTCGTCGCGATCCACAAAGACTATTTTTCGTAAACCGGTGTCAATGATTGCGCTTTTCGGTACAGTTAGGACTTCACCCGTCATGCGGAGGGGTTTTCCATCACGTGGACACAGCCCCGGAACAGTCGCATACTCATCGGGATGGTCAGGACATTCGTATTTGAAAATCAACGGCGGCTGATCTGTACGGATCGTAGGCGCAGCCAATGATTGGTGCGCGTGCGAATGTTCCCCAGTTCCCGTTATTGACTGTTTTTCAACAAGATCCATACCGCAGATAGGACACTCCCCGAAATCATCAGACTGCACCTCGGGATGCATCGGACAGACCCACTTTCCCTCTGTTTCAGATGCCGATTCAGATTCAATGATATCGGAATGTGTTGGCTCCAGATCCATACCACATATCTCACACTCAGTGGGATGATCAGAAGTAATCCATGGATGCATTGGACATGCATAGGGTGCTTTTGAGATGGCACCTTGGGTATAGATTTCTGCAAGTGTCGGTTTTATTTGAAGCGTCACGTACATTCCTGGACGGAGTCGTCCGGTCGGATTGGGGACTTCTATTTGGACTTTCTGGGTTCGCGTTTGTGTGTCAAAGAAGGGGTAAATGTAGGTGACTTTACCAGAAAATGTCTGCCCCGGCATTGATTGTGCAGCAATTTCAACTGCCTGCCCCATGTAGATCCATGGCAGCTCATATTCGTAAACGTCCGCCATAATCCATAAACTATTAAGGTCGGCAATGTGGTAAAGGTTCATACCCTTGTTCACGTGTTGACCTTGCGTGACGTTCATGTGAACCACAGTCCCAGCCATCGGTGCAAACAGCGGCAAGGTCGTACTGACTTCTCCACGGTTGCGAATATCTTCAATCTGACTTAAGGTTAATCCATACAATTCAAGTTTGGATTTTGCAGCGGCAAGGGTCTGTTCAACGGATCTGCGCAGTTCTGCGTATTCTGTATTTTGAAGTTCCTCAATACTTTTAAGTGCTGTCAAATATTCTTCTTGTGCCGTGACCAATTCCGGACTGTAGATGGACAAGAGCTCATCGCCTTCACGCACGTTGATACCTGTGAAATCAATGTGCAAGTCCTCAATCCACCCAGAAATTCGTGTTGAAGCGTAAGCCATGCGTGTCTCATTATAATCCAGAACACCGACAGTTCGGATTTCACGCGAAACCTCTCGGAAAGCGACAGGTTCAGTACGGATTGGAATCAATGCTTTCTGTTGTTCAGTTAGCTCCAATCCTGAACCCTCGTAGATCGGAATTAGATCCATCTTACAAACTGGACAACTGCTGGGTTCTGGCATCTTGACCGTAGGATGCATAACACAAGTCCAGTACCGGATTGTTTTTGTGCCATCTGAAGATGCTACCATCGGGGCATGGTCGGTCTGTTCATCCATGCTTGATGCGTCCGCCGATGGAGTTTCACGTTTTTCAGTTGGTGCATGATCAGCATGTTCATCCATACCGGATATGTCCTCTGATAGCGTTTCACGTTTTTCACTAACACTATGCTTCATCTCAGGTTTCTCTTGCTGACCACAACCGAATATGAAAAACACAATAAGCATCAGTGTGGTTGCGAGGTAGAAATTTTTAAGCATTCTGTGAACTCCTTCTTGAATCCCATAGGGGAAATTGCTTCGCAGTGAGAATAGAGGAACAACGTTCATATTTAATAAATTAAAAATTTCGGACCAGTGGTTGTTTGGGCAATATCATGCCAACTGCCTGTTCTAACTGTGCGAGGTGTTGGTGATAATCACGCAATGCTCGCTGTTCTTCAATCCTCAAATTTAACAAAGTGCGCTGGGCATCAAGGAAACTCAAAAAGTCGATTTGCGCTGCCTGATATGCTGTATTCGCGGCACTCAATGCTTGCCGTGCTTGTGAAAGCAGTGTCTGGCGATAGAGACGAATACTCCGATTCGCGGTTTCCATTCCAAAATGATGTTTTTTCACAACAAAGCGGAGACTGCTCTCAAGTTCTTCAATTCGATGCTCTATTGCCTCAATTTTTACACCCATTTCATGGATGTAGGAATTTCGGTGGCCGAACCACGCTGTATTTGTCGGATTTAATGTGCGTTGCGTCATAAAAGTCATTGGCATTTTTTCTGTGTGTTTTAATTCGCCTATGCTCCGGTTTTCAAAGTAGCTTGAACCGAGCGTCGGGTCAGGATAGGTCATTTGCTTTGCCATTTCAACAACCAAGCCCATTTTAGTGATTGCCAATTTCTGTTTTTGGATTTCTTGACGTTTCTGAATTGCCAATTCATACAACTCATCCAAAGTAGATATAATACGTTCCTTTTCAAGTGGTATAGGCATTCCTAACGGCAAATCTGCTGAAGTGTTCAATAACGTATTAAGACGCGCTATGATAGTTTCCCGTTGTTGTTCAAGCGTAATAATCACGTTCGCCAACTTCGATAACTCCACCTGCGCCATAATGACGTTTGAATATTTGCCTTGCCCGACACGAAACTTCGCCTGCGCAATAGCAATCATCTGCTGCAATAATTCCTGATTTTCTTTGTTAATATGGATTGTCTCAACGACAAAAAGATAATCGTAGTAAGCTAATTTGATCTCGGTTACCAAATTCCGTAGGACGATCTCGAATTCTTTTTGGGCGATTAGCACATCTTCAGTAATAACCTGCCCTTTCAACGCCAAGGTCCCTGGGAACGGAAATTTCATTGCGATCATCTCTTTATGGGTCAACGGTCCAACTTTTGTATCAAGTTGTTTTGTGAAAGCGTTATATTGACGCAACACATTCTCTAAGTAGACGGCTTGCGGATATTGCTCCAGGACCGCCCAAATTTTTTCACGAGCAGATTTCAACCCCGGGTTCCACTCGTATCCAAGTGCCACAAGGAGTTCTAAACTAATCGGTTGCGCAAGTCTGGCTTTCGCATCTTCGGGGGAGGCTGCCAATTCTCGATAGGCTTTCATAGTGTCTGCCGAAAGATCGTAAAACAGGTTTGGCATCGGTGTTTCACTTTCCAATTGTGCCTGCCACTGTTTCTGGTACTTCAACACCTTCGCTTCAATCTCGCTGAGAAACGGATCTGGTTCCACGGTCGGTCCGCTTGCCGTATCGGAAGCCTCTGTTTCGACTTCGGTGTAGTAATATACCGGTCGTTGGACCTCAGTGCCGCGCAACGCTTGGTACGTTTCCAATCGCTGACTCGCACATCCGCCTACCAAAACAGCGAGCATTATGAGAGCGATTTTAATGGCTGACTGATAACTACTGAATGTGTGAATCATCGATCTTTCCTCCAACGAGACGTTCCAACCGAGCTACATTCTGTTGATAGTCCGCAGTTGCACGTAGGCGCGCAAGATTAAAATTCAGCCAAACACTTTGTGTCTCAAGAAATCCTGTGATGCTCTTGGGTCCTTCTTGATGCCATGTCTCAGCAACTTCAATAGCAGCCCCAGCCTGCGGAATAAGCGTGGTTTCATAGAGTTCGATCAGGCGCCGCGCGTTTTCAAGCCGAAAGTAAACTTTCTGGAGGGCAACTTTCGTTTCGTCCTCCAAGGCGCGCTTGTTCGCTGTGACAGTCTCGCGATTTTGTTGTGCCTCGCGAACTTTGCTGCTGTTCTTCAAACTTGACCACGGAATTGTCACACCAAACCCGATGCTAAACGGGTTTTTACCACTGCCGGGTGTGTCGAACATCAAGGCTTTACCTGTTTCTACTGTCATTAGGTCAAACTTGAGCATGGGCTTGGTTTGGAACTCGGCAAGGGCAATCCCTTTGGTGGCTTTCTCGATGGTTAACTCCGCAATTCGCAACTCTTGTCGTTTTGATAATGCTTGTTTTTCAATATCGGCTAACGTCACATCAAGCGGTTCGTACGCAACAGGAACCGTCGTACCAAGCGAGGTTGTTGAAGGCATGGATAGGATCCCCTTGATGTTTGCCTGTTCAACGAGTTGTAATTCCCTCAGCAGGATAAGATCGTATTCCAATTGTGCGAGTTGGCTTTGCGCCTTCAGCACATCATTGAGTCCCGCTTTCCCTTCGGCATAGCGCGCAGTAGCAATCGTGAGAATAGAAGCTATCAGATCGTGATTTTGTTGTGTCAACTCAACTGCGCGTTGGAGGTATGCCAATTCGTGGTAACTCAATTTCAGTTCAACAATGAGATCTCGTATCACCTGCTCATGCTTCACACGCTCAATCTCAATTGCCTTTTTAACAACTTCCCCAGCTGCATCAAGCGTACCCGGATATGGAAATGTTTGTGAAAAACTGACCCGATGGCGTTGAGGTCCGACCCGTGTCTCCACGCTTCGCATGTAGTAGCCATACATGAACATCGGATCGGGCAATGCCGTCACTTGTGGGTACTGCTCAACTGTCGCTTGCCACCGTGCCTTTGCAGCGCTGATCTTTGGACTTCGCGCGACAGCAACCTGAATTAAGCTCGGCAATTCAAGAGTTTCAGCGAACAAGGCTGTCACATCAGTCTGTTCTACGGTTGACGCTGTCTGAATCATTCCGTATGCTTCCGTTTGCATCAGAATGCCCAACGCCAGCATGATGCCGATAACAATTGCTGTTACTTGATGGAGTAAACTAATTTCACGCATTATGGTCTCCTTAGTGGTTATCGGTCATCGGTTGTCGGTCGTCGGTTACAAGACGGTATTTTTGCTTGGGTGTTTCTGTAGATTTCCCTTGTTAGCGAAAACCTCTTCACCGATAACCAACCACCGATAACTGACAACCATTCTAAAGTGAAATCTTGACAGCAGGGCTTGTCACACGGATGCGAACCTCATGTTCTTCACCTTTTGGCATAGCAATGAACCCCTCGTAGGTGCGTGACATCTTGCTATATTTCAGCAATGCCATTTTCGTCTCGCCTTCGACATTGGTAACCTGAAGGGCGAGTTTAACATCGCCTAACTCGATCTCCCCGTGATCTTGTATCGGGTACACACTGAAATAGTGTGTTTTTCCCTTAATCGCATCGGCTTTTATCATGCCTCCCATTCCCATGTGAGACATCATCATTTCGTAGGCCTCCGTAGTTAACACATTGAGATCAAACGTCAAACTTCCCACGGAGATTGTTTGGAGGAACTTATCTGGATTCGCCTTGAACATTTCTGCCTGCATGTCGTTGCAGAAATAGTAGGCTTTTCCATCCTGTTCGACCTTGACCATTGCCGAAGGCTTCATCATCATGCCGTCAACTGCGCAGCGCACTTTTTCATCATCCGCTGCCATGTGATCGCCGTGATGATGGGCACTATGCTCTTTGTGAGCGTCCTCTGCATTAAGCGAAAAAACTGAGAACAGCATCACGACAGCAATTGCTAAGAAAGATGCGACGATGCGTCGCGTTAATTTCGTGTTCATACTATACTCCTTTTTTATTCTGCCTTACTGGTTGTAGGGTTCTTCTACGCAAGACAGATAAGTAAACCTTCTCGTAGAACGCAAAATAGAAAAACGTGAAATGCTTAGATTGTGTTTGCCCTTCTGCGAAATTAAAATGAATAGGTTGTGGTCAAAGAAACCAAATTGCCAAATTCAATCGCATCACCTTGATCATAAAGCGTTTCTTGCGTCAACGGAAACATAACGTTCGCGGACACGACAATACCATCTAACGTTGCCAAGGACATACCCAATGCCGCCATGCTGTAACGCAATCCGGTATTGATATCGCGCTCGCCAGCCCAAGCGGCAGCGGATTGATAAAATCCGAGATAGTTCCCGTTAAACGAAAGCGAATCGAAAAGCCGATACGTAAAGCCAGCCGTATAGCTTAACTCTACTGGCCCCCGATAAGTCTTGCTATTTTCATAGAACGGAAACGTCCCACGTGCGGAAGCAGTAATAGTCACACCTCGGTAGAGTGGTAGACTGTATCGCAGATTAGCAATGGGATTAAAGGTCCCAGTCCCGAACTGGATATGGAGGTGTTCAATACCTGCATCTCCAAGTTTCCACGGGTTTTCCTCGGTTCTGCCGGTTGGAATCGTCGTGCCTAACCGAGTAATTAATATGTCACCCGTTCTAAAGAGTCCACGAATTTTATAACCTAAAAACAGATCTGAATCGGCAAGCCCGGTATAGGTTTCATCTCGATGATGAATATCCCGACTCCGTAAAATGGCTTGCTCCTCCTCAGAACTTACCGAATCTATCCATTCAATACTTGCGTCTTGGTCTTTGACAGCGTACGGAACATTTGCCTGCAGCGTCCATTGATCGTTAAGCAGGTATTGTAATCCAACATCAACCCGGTAAGTACTCAATGTCACACGGTGCCTATGTAAAGGAACATCCACCACCCGTCCTGTCGGTGAAAGTCCTGTTGAAGCAAGGTGTCCACCTCGTGCATCAGGTGACATCAACATATTGACATTTACTCGAAATTGTTCCATCTCTTTTGAAGCCAAACTGACTTCACTCATCATACCGCTGGGCGGTAAGACAGGATTACTTCAAGCGGGACAACTTTCTTGTGCGAATCCGAGAGAGATAAAAACCCAATTGAACAACATCGCGTATAAAAACAGACGTATTTTCATAATTGTAATTTTTCTCATTTGAAAAGTAGTGTAGCGCGGCGAGACACGAAATCTCGCGCTACAGGTTGATTAACAGTTCTCCTTGTAAACCCTCATGAAAAGAAAGCTCAGGAAAACGCTATGAAAAAGGTAATGGGACAAGAAATAGGAGCGTGCTTAAGATTTTTTGTGGAATTCACTTAGCACTGGATAAACGGAGGACCTCTATGGGAGAGAGGATGGTCGGGGAAAAACGTGGAAGTTAGGGGTGCGGGGGAATTCTTGAACGATTCCGACGGTGCAACAGGTAAAGTTGCTGAGATAGGAAGAATTGAGACGAGAGACTGTCCGATTAATTCATGGAACTCGGACGAGCTGTGTCTGTCGTCTGGAATCACAAGTTCTAAATCAGTTGAACAACACGGCTTACCGCTTTCTGATGGAACCTCGGCGTCACCTGCTGCGCCTGTTTTGGGACTTTGGCAGCAGATTGAGTGAGTTTCAGTATTTTCACTCAGGACCTCTTGAGACACATCGTGGCAAAACTTCTGCTCTAAAGTTGCACAGAGGAATGGGCATATCGAATAAACGTATAAAAGCCCCAGAAGTACAATGAGAACTTGTCGATGTTTCTGCAACATTGTTCAATAAACTCCGCTGTTTCGTCAGAAAGTAGGAACCAAATAAACACTTTAGGGTATTATACACTAAAATCTAAAAAAGTTGCAAAAAAAAACTAAACAGCCTAACGTGTTATTTTTTACTTTTTTAAACTATAGCAGATTGCATCGGTCAACTCCATAAGAATGCATATCGTTTTCTTATAGGAACACTACATTATGGAGATTCCATAGGACTGTGGCGGCTAAACGCCTACTAAAAATCAGAATTCCAGTTGCATTGCAGATAGAAATGAGATATACTATATCACACGTACCTAAGTCTGTGATATTCTAAAATGCCATGCTCTATTTTTTAGAAAACAAAATAGATAACTGGATCAAGCCGCTGCAGTTTAAATGAAAAGGAGGCAGGTCTCATGCCATATATTAAGATTCCAAAGGAATGGGAAATCCCGGAAAATCAGGCAACATCTGAGTCAGACTATATCAATCGTCGGAAATTCATCAAAGATTTGGGCTTGGCGAGTGCAGGCACCTTACTGTTTTCGGGTTCAAATGCTTGCGCTCAAGAGAGAGGCGTTGAAAAGCAATTAGTACCCTACCGAGCACAAAAACTTGCTGCGAAAAATAACACCGCCTTCACCGTAAAGAGACAGATGACTGACGAAGTCGTTGCTGCTACTTACAATAATTACTACGAATTTACGACTTCTAAAAGTCGTGTTTGGCAAAAAGTGAAAAAATTTAGAGCACGTCCTTGGGAGGTCGAAATATCGGGACTCGTTGAAAAGCCGATGACGTTGGATGTGGACGACTTAATCAAACAGATGCCGCTTGAAGAGCGAATCTATCGATTCCGTTGCGTTGAAGCATGGGCGATGGTGGTGCCATGGATCGGTTTCCCAATGAAAGCACTGCTTGAAAAAGTTCAACCCAAAGCTGATGCCAAATACGTTCGTATGCTCACATTTTTGGACCCGGATATGGCACCCGAACAGAACAACGCTCGTCTACCGTGGCCCTATTTTGAGGGACTCACACTCGCTGAAGCCATGAATGACTTGACCCTGCTCTCTGTCGGCATTTACGGGCATATTTTACCACCACAGCACGGTGCCCCTATTCGACTCATTGTACCCTGGAAGTATGGATTCAAAAGCATTAAATCCATTGTCAGTATCGAGTTAACCGATCAGAAACCACGCACTTTTTGGAACACACTTATACCAAGAGAATATGACTTTGAAGCGAACGTCAACCCTAACGTACCACATCCGCGCTGGTCACAAGCCAGTGAAAGAATGATCGGAACCGGGAAGAGACTACCGACCATGATTTACAACGGTTACGGTAGCTCAGTCGCACACCTTTATTAGTAAGCTTCATGGTGAACTTTACGCGCGTTAGAGACCAAATGGACAGAACATATCCTGTTGACTTAAACAGCGTTGCGTCGTCTTTGAAACAGCTTTTTTCATTACGGATTACAAGCATCGTTTTCATCACCTTGCTACTGCCGATAGTTTCAGCATCAACAACCTGGGAATCAGCAGAAAGCCCACATTTTCGGGTCTATTATCGAGAAGGCACAGTGGATCCAGTGTCGATTCTCCAGATGGCAGAGGATTTCTACGCCGAAATGCCGGAGTTGACAAGCCGTATCCCAGCGGGAATAACCGAGATCTGGGTCTGTGATACGCAGAAAGCGTTTCAGGCTTCCGTCCACGCCCCCATTCAGGATTGGGCAGTTGGATGTGCCTTTCCGCTGAGTCGGCGTATCGTTATTCAAAACCCAAAACATATAGCCCTCGCGAAGCTACAGTTGGCACAAGTTCTTCGCCATGAGATTGCACATGTTCTCTTTGGACAGTGTACACGCAAAGCCGTCAAAGAGATTCCACTGTGGTTCGTGGAGGGTATTGCCATCTATTTCGCTGATGAATGGGTCCCGAGCCGACACGGAACACTACTAAAACATATCTTCTCGAAATCTATATTACCGCTTCAAGAATTAACGCGAAGTTTCCCAAGTTCACAAACAGGCGCTGATTTAGCGTACGCTGAAAGTCAAGACGCCGTACGTTGGCTGGTTGAAGTCAAAGGTAGAGACGTGTTGTTTGACATCATCGCGAAACTTCATGCTGGTGGCAATTTCAACACCGTTTTTGAAGATGTCGTTGGATGGGATCTTGCCACATACGATACTTTTTGGCGTGAATCGCTGACGGAACGTTACCACTGGGCATCCCTCTTTTCTAACTCCTACGTCATGTGGGGTGGGCTTGGTGGACTTGCCCTTCTCGGTTATCTTGTCTGTTGGAACCGCAGACGGCGTCACCTTAATAAACTAGCACAACAGGAAGACACTATGGATGCATTCTTCAAAACTTAAAAACTCATGAACGCCTCTCTGGTTTACACTATCCTCTGCTTCAGTGCCCTTGCTTCAATAGCGATAGCACAGCCCAAAATACTTGCACAATATCCCAATCAACTGACACGCGACGGGCATATCGTTGTCTTACCCGACCACGGCACTGTCTATATCGTCTCTGACCTCCACGCGCACTGGGACGATTTTAACCAATGGTTGCAACGCACAAACCTCATTGAACGGATCCAAGCGGGCGAAGACGTTTACGGACTGATACTCGGTGATGCGGTCGACTACAAGCCCGGCGAACCCAGACGCCCACCTTACGGAGATATACGGATTATTGACCGGGTTATGGAACTTCACAGACAACTTGGCGACAAGGGCAAAAGACTCATCTATATCCGAGGAAACCACGAATTCGCTACAGCGGACGCTTATGCAATGCTGAAAAAAATGGGTATGACGCCAGAAAATCGACCCGATGTGATTCGAGCATTATACGCAAGTCCCTCCGGTGCTTATTATGAACAGTTTAATTTCATTGAAAGAATGACCGACGTGCACTACGAATTCTTGATGAGTCTACCGACAGTCGTTGTTGGGAAGAAAGGCTTTGTTGGCGTTCATGCTGGACCGGCGCGTTTTATCATAAGACTCGCCGATCTCGTTGATCCGAACCCTAAAACATTAGAGGAACTCCTCTGGAATCGTCCGAAGATCGCATACACCGGCGGGTACGCCTTAACGCATATAGAAAAATTTCTTGAAGCCATCCACGGAAATTTCCTTATCGTCGGTCACACACCAATTGGGTATTTCCCAAAGAAAAATGTTAGAGACGGTATAGCGACATTCGGCGAAAATCAGCTCATCTTTTCGACTGGCTATAGCGGTCCACCAGGAGTTCCAGCATACATTGAAATTGACTTAGCGGAGGTATATCCCTCTGTACACGCGTTGAAACTCGGCGTGAATATCCACCACCTTTATGACAACACTGGAAAGTCAAAGAGAGATTAGCGGCCCCTCCCCTAAGAAAGACGCACCTCATGCGACCACTGATTTATATCATGACCCCAGTGTTGATTCTCACCATTATTCTCGCTGCTCGTTTTGTAACGTGGGATGCAGTAAAAGGTGAAAATTCCCAGGCACAGACACACGTTCAACAAGGAACCCTATCGCTTAGAACATGGAAGATCTCACAAGCAATAGCAGCGTTTACGCAAGCAATTGAACTTGAACCGCGATATGCTGAAGCTTACGTGAAGCGTGGTCTCGCTTATTACCGGGCAGGAAAATATAAGGCAGCGATAGCCGATTATACCCGAACCTTAGAACTCAAACGGTATCAGGCAGACGCATACGCAAGTCGTGCCGATGCGTATCGCGCGTTGGATGACAAACGGCGTGCTATTGTTGACTACACCGCTTCGTTAAAAAAAAGGTGGAATGGGCGTGTCATGCGAAAACGGGCATACACCCACTTTGAACAAGGTGATCTTCAAAATGCCCTCACCGACTACGATACTGTGATTAAGCGGCAACCGAGTGCAGTGGCTTACTACGCTCGTGGCAACACCTACCTCCAACTCTCCATTCAAAGCGACAAAGACCATCTAAAACTCGCACTCGCCGATCTAAATCAAGCTATCACGCTGGAGACGCACTTCGCTCGCGCCTATATCAGTCGTGGGCTGATTCACGAACATTTAGAAGAACAAACACCAGCAACCGCCGACTACACACACGCCTTAACACTATTCACCGAAACAATCCAGACCTGGCAAGGCGATGCGAATGCACTCATACAGGTCCGCTACTGGCGTGCCTTTGCTTACCAAAAACTGGGCAAAGTTGATAAAGCAGAAAAAGAGATCAACAAAGCAAATGAACAGGTTTTCAGTTTTTTTCTTGAAAAAGTTCAAAAAATGTGATATATTATAAAGGCGGGGTGCTTAGTATTTTGCTCGGTTTCCCTGTTTTTATGTCGGGGAATCGTTCTTATCGCCGGCACATAAAACCGTACAACGACTCACATATTCATTATTGAATTTTCAATAGGAGGCTATTAAAATAATATGAACGGAGATGCATTGGGTTTAGTTGAAACGAGAGGTTTGGTTGGAAGTATTGAAGCTGCCGATGCCATGGTGAAAGCAGCGAATGTTCAACTCATCGGTTATGAGCAGATTGGTGCCGGTTATGTAACCGTCATGGTTCGCGGTGATGTTGGTGCAGTGAAAGCCGCAACAGATGCTGGTGCTGAAGCAGCCGCACGCGTCGGTGAAGTTGTTTCTGTTCACGTGATTCCACGTCCCCACGCGGAAGTTGATACCATGTTGAGCAAAGCGTAAGCTGCCTGCTAAGTCGATTGACCGCACGTTACCGAATAACGTTCGGGACATCTTACCCAAAAAGGCGAATCACAGATGTCAGACCAAGCCCTTGTTGAGTTGATTACCCGCCGTGTTGTCAACAGACTGACAACGGATCAGGCGTGTAGCGGTTGTGCATTGCGAACCTGCGCGGCAGGAAATCGTGCCTGTGATATTGTTGCGCAGCAGGAGCAAATTCCCGTTGGAGTTTCAGCGCGGCACGCCCATGTAACGCAGGAGCATCTTGAAATCCTCTACGGTGCGGGGCACCAACTCACCGTTTATGCGCCACTTTATCAACCGGAAGCGTTCGCGGCAAATGAGACAGTTACTATCGTCGGAAAAAGGATGCGCGCTATTGAAGCCGTCCGCATTCTTGGTCCCGTACGCGACTACTCCCAAGTCGAAGTTGCACAAACGGAAGCAATTCGACTCGGATTAAACCCACCTATTCGAGACTCGGGCGACCTTGTCGGTGCGGAACCTATTACCCTCATCGGCCCCGCAGGAAGTGTCTACTTGGAAGAGGGCGCAATTTGCGCGACACGTCACATTCACATGACCCCTAATCATGCTGAAGCACTCGGTATTCACGAGAATGAACTTCTAAAGGTACACTTCCGTGGTGAACGCGCTTTAACATTTGAAAATGTTCGTCCGAAAATTTCTGAAGGATATGCGCTTCAGATGCACTTAGACACTGACGATTCCAATGCTGCCGGTTTGAAAGGCGGCGAACCTGTCGAAATCGTGCGCGATGCGGAATAAACCCGCAGATTTCCTATACTTTTGAGCCAACATGAATCAGGAACTGATTGATCAGATTAGGAAAGTCGTGGAGAGGGTACTACGAGAGCAGATACCCGCTACTACGCCGGTTTTACACGAAAAAAGACTACTCGCTATCTTCGATGCTACACAATTTGAATTGGATGATCCACTCCAGCAGCTCCGTATCTGCGAACAAGACGGATGGAAAATTACAATAATTTTGTCCGAACTCGCGACTAAAGTAATAAACCTTGAACCAATTTATACTGTATTTGGCGAAGATAACATTTTGAAGGAAAACGCCCTAACCAATATACCAACCCTCGTGGATAGGTACCAGCAGATTGTGCTTCCTGTCTTTTCTTACCCGATGGTCGCGAAACTCGTATTAAGGTTAGTGGATACGCCTTGTAACTACCTCGTTTTTGAAGCACTCTCTAAAGGAAAGAAAGTTATAGCCGCTTCCGATGTCTTTAATCAGGGTGGAACTTCTACAGAAACTGGCACTATTGAGGTAAACTATGTAAACGTTTTGTCTGAACTTGGCGTTCAATTAGTACCGATGATGCAAATCGCCGAGTCAGTCAAGGAGAAAACAGACAGTTCGTATGTCACTTTGGAAAAGCCTCTGATTAGTGCCTCGACTATTTCAAATCTGGATCCGAGTGTGCAAGAGTTGATTTACGCAAACCACGCGATTATTACGCCACTCGCACGTGAACACGCAAAAAAAAGAGGAATTAAACTGATTCCTAAAGGTTAGAAGTGAAAGGAACTGTTATTTAGGAGTTTGATTTAAATAGGGCATTGCAATCAGAAGTTTGTGCTTGTTGCACAAGTTTTTCAGACCAGAAGATTGGGGCTGAGGAGTTAGACAACTCTGATTAATCCTTGACAATTCTTATAAAGAAATTGTATCATTTTTGCAACAATTTCATGATTAAGAAGATTTACCTTTAATTATATCCACGCGGTGCCGCACGAAATGGGTATAAAATCTATTAGCAATGCCAAATGAAGGAGATGAAGATAGGAGAATTCTTATGAAAACCCGGATTTCTATTTTTAGTGCCGTATGCTTGATTGGTTGTTTTTTAATTGTTGGGTTGCTAAGCCCTGTCGATGCAGACTACGATTACTATTCGGATCGGCTCAGCCGCGAGCATCGCGTAGCAAATGAAGTTGACGAGTGGATTGAACGTGGTAACGCAACGATTACGGCAAGTCCACGCTTTGAGGATGGCGTAAGACTCACCGCATGGGCAAACACCGGTCAGAACGCGGACGATTACGAATTTGCGATTGCCAGTGCGGTATATCTCTTTGAAATTCCAAGTGGGACACAATCCATTGAGATTTTAGTACGATACCGAGGAGACCCCCATCATTTAGAAATCGAAGACTATGAAGAACCCATTGCGGGACGTGCTTGGATTCGTAACACCAAGCGAGAGACAACACGGCGCGGTTACCAAGACGAAAACGCCAGTGAAACACGCTACGGTGACACCTTTGTTCTGCGTGCGAAAAATCGCTCTGAACACATTAAAATTCCTGCTGTGGGTCATGTTAAAGACGGATGGATGGAACTACATATTGTTGCTGAAGGGGGCGAACAGATTGATGTAGAGCATATTGAAGTATCCACCTATCGTAGGCAGCCGAAAGTTAAAGTGATTCAACGGTACACCCCGACTTATAGTTGGCGTCCGTGGCACCGTTACACTTACCTCTACTTTTACGACGGTCCAGTCTATTACGCAACAGACTACGATTACTACCTCCGATGGAGCTATCCCATCTACGATCATCACTACCTCTCCATCCGCTCATATTATGGAGGATACCTCGGTCGCTATCGTGGCTATTACCCGAGTTCATACTACCGCTATTACTCGCCATATTACGGCTCCTATTACGGCCGTTCCTATGGTACACCGAAGGTCCATCAACGACGAACTCGATTGAATAAGTGGAGCGCACAACATGAGGCGACGCGGCGGCAATACAGTCGAAGTCGGTTATCGGCGACCCGTCGGCAAACAGACCGCGCAGTAGTGCGAAGGAGTGTACGCACCACCCTCGAAAACCATCGGAGACAGACCCCGGCAACAACAGAGCGAGTAACGCGTCAATCAATTATTGCCCAAAAACAACGTGCACTCGCATCCACAGCGGAACTCCGACAAAGCAGCATAAGACAGAGCACTTATGCTTCGGGAGGTACGGTTAGCAAACAACGGCGTTATCCTGCTGGCACAACACAGAGTCTGAACCGCTACAGCAGGTCGGCAGAGACACAGCGGGCTACGTCGCTTTATAGACGTTCGCCCACTACATCATCGAATCGATCATACTCTTCCGGCACAAGCAGGAGCACTATCCCGAAGTATGGGAGCAGGACTTCAAGCTCAAGTAGTTCACGCGCAAACTCAAGCGTGAACCGTTCAAAAACAACAAGCACATCACGTGAAAGAACAAGCGTTAGCCGTTCAAGAACGACAACAAGTTCATCAAGATCGCGTACAAGCGTCAGCCGTTCCACTGCTACAAAAACGCGGACGCGTCCGACGACATCGAGTTCCAGCGTATCACGCAGTAGTTCAAGTAGTAAGGATGACGATGACAATCGAAGCAGCAGTCGGAGTCGGACAACGGAACGGACGAAACGGCGGCGTTAAGAAGCCAATAGGAGTTAGGTAGGCTTTGCATAATCTTTTGGATGCGTAAAGCCTACATATCAGATGCAATTTTTGCGAGTTTTGTTGATTATTTCTCTATTGTCTTTCAGCTTCCACACCAGTTTTGCTCAAGAGGTGGAAAAGAGCACAAATGCCGAGCAGGAAACATCTAAAACAGAGGAAGAGGTTAGACTCGTTTCACCAATTGGAGCAATGGTCCGTTCTGCTATTTTACCAGGGTGGGGACAGTTTTATAGCCGCAGCTACTTCCGAGGTAGTTTGACTGCCTTAGGAATAGGCGGCTCTGCTATTGGTGCCTTACTGGCACAGAGATCATTTAGTAAACGTTACAACGATTACGCAACGTATGCCAGTTTAAATCCCCATGATGAAGCAGGGGTCCTGGAAAGATACGCCTTCTCAAATCAGCGCTATAAACTCAGAACATTTTTTATGTATACCGGTATTGGTATCTGGGTTTACAGCCTTATCGATTCCTATGTGAGTTCTAATTTCTACAATGCTACTACTTTAATTCAATCTATTCAAAAAGACGCACAAGAAATGGAAAAATTGGGAATTGAAGTCGGAGCAACCCCTTCACATCTTTATTTTGGTATTATTAAAACCTTTTGAAATTTAAATAGGAGAATATTTAACTATGTTCAGGAGTTTTATAAAAATCGGGGGCATACTCATCTTACTCATAGGCTTTATGGGGTGTGGGGATGCTGAAAAAGTCGGTCAGGTCCCCCCTGAAGAACTCCTTCAAATTAATAAAGTCTTAGACCGGTGGCGTGAAGGTTATGAGACCGAAGATGTTAATTCCTACATCGGCACCTTCTGGGAAGAGGGTTTTCTTTATGTCTCGGATATGGGAACAGATGGCGACAAAACGGATGATTTGGAGTTTGATGACATCCGACAAGAACGTGATGCCGCAACTCGGGTTTTTGAACAGTTTCAGGATATTGAGATAGAACTCTCCGCACCGCCAGAGATTTCTATGAATCAAGACGGTAATCGAGCGGAAGTCCGGAATCACTATAGAATCCAAGGGTTCGTAGCAGACGGACAGTCTCTTGAAGGTGGGTATACCGGATGGTTCGCCGAAGGTGACAATCTCTTTATCTTTGAAAAAAGAAATGACGAATGGCGCATAACCGAGTGGCATGACGAAGCTTTCAATGACGAAGAAATTCGTATCGCTAATAACCTATAGGTGGAAGAGAAGGGGGCGCAATTTCTAGCCCAGACCCAAGGCAGAAATTCTGTATATCCATGCCGCAACAGGAGGCACACCTACGAGATTATTTTCAACTTATCCGAAAACATGCCTTTACGTTCTGCCTGAGTATTCTGCTGGTATTAGGAACCGCCTTGGTTATCTCACTGCGTTTGCCTAAAACGTATGCTGCTTCCACTTTAATGTTGCTCGTCCAACCCAGCGCAACATCTTCGCTTCCTTCAGCAAACCTTTTTCAAAGCGTCCTCTCCGGTGGTATTGACCGTAGGGAAATGGAGACAATCAGTGCTCGATTTTCCACAGAGTCAATGCTAAAAATGGCAATCGAAAATCTTGAAGAGAGCGGCAACATAAACGCAGTCGCTCTCCTCCCACCGATTGGCAAACTCAAACGGATGCTGAAGGCACACCTCAATCCAGACTCCGATTATATTAACTTGTCAATTGCTTTGACCGAAGCAGAAGGCGGAGAGCGCAACGCAGCACTCCTTGTTAACCAACTCGCCCAAGATATGAAAACGCTGCGGCGCGGAGATGAAGAGACAAAACTCAGAAAACGCATGGAATTTCTCGAAAACAAACAACGAGAAATCCAAGCCGAAATAGAGAAAGACCTCGACGCTCTCCTCCAATTTGCCCGTCAAAATGGCAGTCCAGAGACATGGGTGCCGACGCTGACTAATCTGCTCGAACGTTACGCCCGTGTCCGAGAAAATATTGAGACAAGTCAACAACAACTTTACGCAACGCGTGCTCATATAGCGTATCTTCAAGAACAACTAAGACTCCTGCCGGAGCAGACGCAACTATCCGAAACCACCTCTTATGATCCGGTTTGGCTCTTTCAACAAGAGAAACTTTTTACCCTTGAATCACAGCGTATTGCGGATAAAGAAAAGGCAGGTAAGACCGCATCAGAACTGAAAGGTCTTGACGCACAAATCGCTGACATTCAGAAGAAAAATACGCAAATCCCACCTAAGACGACCACCGTCACCTCAGGGCCCTCTGCCCATTATACCTATATAAAGAACCAGTTGATAACGTTTATTCCAAATCTCTCGCGTTATGAAAATGCCGCTGAACACCTCAAACAGGAACTTGACACGTTAGAAACTGAGTTGATGCAACTGCTGGAACAAATTCCTGAAAATCAGATTATTCTTACGCAAATGGGAGCTAAAATTCAGAAAACCAACGCACTTGCCGAAGAAATTGCCAAACGTTCACTTGAAGCTGAAATATTATATGCTGAATCCAAGCTAACCGCCGCTCGCAATCAGATAGGGGGTATTGAAATCATCGATCGCGCTGTACCAAGAAAGATTCCTGTCAGTCCACAACTCCGACTTATTTTTGTTATTGCGGGGATCGCTGGCACAGTTCTTGGACTTACGATTATCTTGTTTAGTGAATATTTCAGCAAAACCACTGAAAGTATAGAAAGTTAAATAAAGTGTTTCGCAGTATTTGTGGCTTTAACTTTAGGTTTTTGAAAAAAAAATGTCATTTTTTGTTAAAATGTGGTATAATATATAGTATATCCAATGCACAGAGACCTAACAAAGCCCTTGGCATAGCGAAAATTTTTATGAATCTATGCTTCAGTTCTTTGATGTTCTTGATGTGTGCCTTGATACAAGACGTTTTCATTATCGGTTTCCTGCTGTCTTCAGGAAAGCAGCAGCGATTGAAACTATCCAGAGTTTACGAGTCATGTCCCTTGAACAACCGTCGCTGGCACAATTACGTAAGCCCTCCGGAATACTTTCCCGATATTGATTCTCTGCTGTAAAAGTGGATTAAAAAAACGAAGACAAATAGCACTGATACATTTAAAACTTGAAAATATATTACATTTTCGGTATGATATGTGAAAACTATCCTAATGAATATATTTTTTTTGTTAAAAACTTGACAGAAATTTGCATCAGTGCTATTTTAAAAGCCAAGAACAGTTTTGTAGGTGCTTCATCACGCGTTACTGAGAGAATTCCTGCAAAACTAACCCTTAATTTGTTGGAAGGAGACTTGCTTTTATACGCTTCGCCCGGTATTCGCAATTTTGTGGTATCTGCGTAGCAATAATCGCGGAGATCGAAATTGAAACACTGTTAATTGCATTAACGATATTTTGACTCCATCGTTTACAAATAAAAAGCGGTTCCAGCCATTTTTAAGGTTTTTTGTTCGGATACCAGGGTGGATGCAGCGAAAAAATAAGTAATGTTCACATCGCTGTCCTGTTGCCCCAATTTCCGATTCATTATTTCCAAGGAGGAAAAACAAAGTAATGAACAGGCTAAAACAATCAATTGATG
>JAPPNJ010000111.1 GCA_028818705.1 Candidatus Poribacteria bacterium | reverse complement strand
ACGCACAGGCACCCAAGGATAGCGTCTTCACACAACTCCCCACACCTGACACAGCGGTTGAAGAAGTGCCACTGCCCTCCGAACCTGAATCTGAAGACGAACCAGAACCCACAGAAGAACAACCTCAAGAACCGCAGGAAACCCAAACGCCTGAAGAAACAGATGAGCCTTTACCACCTAAGAGAGGCGACAGCCCTGTAAACGCGCGCTATTACACAGAATCAACATTTCGAGCCTTTACCACCTAAGAGAGGCGACAGCCCACCAGCTGAGTCCACACTACACAGACACATCCTATCGACTTTCATTCGTCAGACTCAGGATTTTCAGGATTATGGAACCTTTAGTTTCCCAATAATTTATAGTGGATGCTCGGATTTGGTCTGGGAATAGACCAAATTGTGTCCACACGGACACAATTTGTCTTTGCTTTACATTTCCATTCCTTGTATTACATCCTTGCTCAGGACTGTTTCACTGACCCGCGTCCCCAACAAGTTGGGGCATCCGTTAAGAGGGCCTCCTTCACAGAAGTAAAATTATTGCCCGATCCTTTCAAACAAAAGGCTATTGCCCCTCCTGCCTGCGGCGTTCTTGGAGCCTGTCCCACGGGTAGATAAGACAGCGATCTGCCCAGTCTCGGTAAAGCCCAACGAGTTCTTCGAGTTTCTGTGGATGCTTGGCGGCGAGATCGTTGATTTCTGTCCGCTCGGCGGCGAGATCGTAGAGCTCCCAATCACCGGGGAACTTACAGACCAGTTTCCAATTATCTTGCCGAACCGCGCAATTGCCTTCGTGTTCCCAATAAAGTACATCCTTACCGTTATCTTTCCCATCGAAAATCGGGATCAAGCTTGTTCCTTCCAACGGCAGAATCGGTTTCCCGTCGTGTTCTTCAGGGTAGATTGCACCTGAAACTTCAAGGCATGTCGCCATGATGTCCGGGAGTTGTCCGGGTTGATCGCGCAATTCGCCTGCGGATTTTATGGCATCTGGCCAATGTGCAATCAGCGGGGTAGCGATACCACCTTCATGTACCCAGTGCTTGTATTCACGAAAAGGGGTATTGGACAAGTTTGCCCACGGAACGCCGTAACTCTGATAGGTGGTTTCAGGGCCCGGCATGATGCTTGGATCGTTGCCGCGATAAATCGGTTTCCCATCGGAGGTCGTCTCGGTACTAATCAGTGTATCAGTGTCGCGTATCGCTGGAGGCCCACCGATTTCTTCCGCACAACCGCCGTTGTCGGCTAAAAAGAGAATGAGCGTATTGTCGAGTTGACCCGTCTCTTCCAATGTGTTGATAATGCGCCCTATCCCCGCGTCCATACGGGTAATTTGCGCTGCGTAGACCTCCATACGGCGCTGATTCCACGCTTTATATTCTGCTTCGCTCCAAGGTAGCTGTGAGGGATCTCGTGCTGTGAGTTGCCACGCTTCATCTAAAATCCCCATCTCTCGCATCCGTGAGAGTCGTTCTTCTCGTAACGCATCCCATCCAGCGGCGAAACGTCCATTGTAACGGGCGATGTCTTCTTCATGGGCATGCAGGGGCCAGTGCGGTGCTGTGTAAGCGACGTATGTAAAGAACGGACGTTCTGGTGTCTTTTCATTATGGTTCCGAATAAATGTCGTTGCTTCATCACTGATAGCATCCGTGAGAAAATAGCCATCAGGGAGTTCATCGTGCTGAATGCGCGTATTATTGCGGGTAAGGGTATTCGGTTTCCAGAAGTTAGCGGCACCGGTAATAATACCATAATATTCGTCAAACCCGCGCTGGCAGGGCCAACTATGCTTGGGACCGTCTGCACCGGCATGTCGAGAAATATGCCACTTTCCACTCATATATGTGCCATAGCCCTCCGAATGAACTGCATCGGCAATAGTAATACAACGGTCATTCAAGTCGCCTCGGTAACCTTCAAGCCCGTCGTCACCCATCATGTGTCCTACTCCCGTTTGGTGGGGATGTAACCCAGTCAGCATGGATGCTCGGGACGGACAACACCGTGCGGTATTGTAAAACTGTGTGAACCGTAGACCGCCTGTAGCGAGTCGGTCGAGATTCGGTGTATGGACTTCGCCGCCGTAGCAGCCTAAGTCGGAAAACCCCATATCATCGTTCAGAATGAGGACAATGTTAGGTTTTTTGTCTTCGTTCATAGAATAAATTTCCTTCCGTTTGTAAAATTGGTATTGCTTTTGGTGACTTGGTTACGTTACGATTAAAGGGGAAACACAAATAAAAAAGAACACCAAACCTAAATAGAATTGAGACACAGGGACCCCACCCAACAAAGGAGAAGAAAAATGATCGCGAATTTGATTACGCTCTTCCGCTTGATTCTGGTATTCGTTGTGATCTCACTCTTCGGGCGGCATGTTTATTTAGACATTTTGCTTGTTGTGCTGATAGGATTGATTCTATTTCTCGATGCAGTGGACGGTTATGTTGCTCGAAAACTCAACCAGACCTCAGACTTTGGCGCACTGCTCGATATAGTCGGCGACCGAATTGTAGAATGTATATTTTGGGTTTATTTCGCTGTTGTTGGACTGATTCCAATCTGGATTCCAATCATTGTGATTGCCCGCGGCTTCTTTACAGATGGCTTGCGGAGTGCTGCTTTTGCACAAGGGAAAACTCCGTTTGGTGAAAATACAATGATGTCCTCGAAATGGACGCGTGCACTCACAAGTTCGCGAGCGAGTCGTAGCATCTACGGCATTGCGAAAACGATTGCTTTCCTCTACCTCGGTGGTCTCATAGCCTATACAAACTCCGGTGTCTACCCCGAACTGATTATCGGTCTGGAATTGACAGGTGTGATTCTATCAGCCATAACTGTTGCGATGTGTTTAATTCGCGGACTCCCTGTTATGATTGATGGTTGGAAGTATGTAAAAAATTAATGACACTTTACCCAGAACGCAATTCCAAAACAATCCCTATTGTCGCGACATACGACTGTAGCCGGATCTATTTAGCAGCAAACGGGTTCCATCCTCACTTGCGAGTGATACAAAAAGCGGTTTTGCTGCCGAATAGGCGTCTGCTGGAAGTATATGGTTTTTAAGGGTAAATACGAGTTGATATGTGATGAGATTTTCAACTTGCCTACATTGTCGACGCAACTCCGCTATCTCCGTAGCGTAATGGAGGTCCGCTGGTAGAACAGCCGTCCACTCTTCTGGAATTTGGATACGAATTGTTTTTTCAATTTGCATTGGGTAGCCAAAGTCCAACGAATAGGTGCGATGTTCATCAGCAAAAGTTTCAGCATACACCACGAATTCATCAATCGGTAAGGGGAGTAGTATGCTATTTCCGGAAGGTCTTGCGTAATTCTTGACATGGAGACCGAGATTAATTCCCACCGGCACATTGAGATCGTCAAGATTAGACATATCCCACCACTCTATTTGGATTCCCGGAAATTGCTGGCTGAGTTCAGTCGCTAAGGTGGTTTTCATCGCATCTGGGTGTATCTGTTGGTAAGTCCACCGAGTATTTAGACTGTATTGTCCGCTTGTCTGAATGTGAAGCGTACCTTGCAGGGCACCTTCACTGTTTAACACTAACTCTGTTGTGCTCACGAGTCTGTTAGACTCAGGAGAAAAAACAGGGGTATTCACAAAGGTTCCGTGTGTATCGGAGATGAGGAATCCCGTGCGGCCCTGTACACTATACGGTAGGTCTCCGTAACTACAGGTTGACGCCGTTGCATCCAGCCAGATATAAGTATTCGTCCTGGTAGGAATTGCGGCAATCATGTGGTTAAATTGACTGAAAAATGGCAGTGTCGTATCAATTCGTTCCTGTGGTGCCATGCTAATCAAACAAGGATAAGCTTTGATGCCTACCAGATCCAGCATTGAAATCAGGAGTGTTGTTTTGTCCTTGCAGTCTCCATACTGCATCTGAAAAACTTCGGCAGCATGAGAGGGTTGGTAAGCGCTTTGCCCAAGCTCAATACCGACGTAACGAATTTTTGAGGCGACGAAATGGTAGATAGTGCGTATCTTCGCTTCATCGGTTTTCAGATTTTTGGTTAACTCGCGAACCTTCTCCTCAATGTCAGCATTTGGTGTATATCTTCCCTTCGCAAGTTCCTTATACCACGCGTAGACATCGTCCCACTCCGCAATTGAGGAATAGCGCAACCGCGGCGCGACGTTGTTAACATGTGGCATACCATCCTCCAACTCCAGCGCGGGTGTTTCGCCATATTTCCAAATATAAACAACGGTATCACTTTCTGGATAAGAGACCTCCGGCTCTAAAGGCGTAAATCGCGATAGGTCATTAGTGATCCGCCACTGAAGATGCCACGTTTTCGGCATCCGAAGTGCGTAACTCGTTTCAAGAGTAACCTCTGTTGCTTGGAAATTATAGCCTCCCATGATCCACGATTCACCCCCAGCGACCTTATCTTCCAACGTCACCTGATACTCAATACAGACACCAGGTGCAAGACCCACCATAGAGATTACCTTCCACATTGCGTCTGAATAGAGATTATAGGACAATAATCCGGGTGGCGTCACATCGTTGAACGCCTCGCCTGGCGGTTGAAGCACGGTGCCATCCGTTGTAATTGTCCTCGCTATGTTAACCTCAATATTTTGCGAAGCGGGTTGATAGGGGATAGCAATATCCCCATACTTCTGGATGCCTCTTTCGGTGAGGATTTTAACAACATGGTGCGTTGTATAGCGAGATTGCCCCGTCGGTAAAACATCATGGCTAAAGTGCTTGAATAAAACAAGGGTATCAGCGTTAGGATAATCACTGGCGTCCGGTGCGCTTGCGATGACCTGCTCAACATCTGGATTGAGAAGCGTGACAGGTGGCACGTTGACGATCCGTACTGGACTGAGATTCAGTTGGGACAGTGCCTGCAGCCGTGTCATGGCAAGGAGATTGTCTGGTTCAACCTCCAAAATCTGCTGATACTGGAGCTGCGCCTCAAAATAACGCTGTTGGTTTTCATAAAGTGCTCCAAGCTGCTGCCTTGCCCAAATATCGGTTGGAAATAACCGGATGGATTCTCGGAATTCTGCGATAGCCTCACCGATTTTCCCCTGTTCCAGATAGATAAGTCCTAAGTAGTTATGTAAATTCTCGCATTCGGGACGCTCACATCTCGGATCAAGCGATAATGCTTTGTGGAGAACCTCTATACCTTCATCAAAGCGTTGTATTTGCTTATAGGCTAAACCGAGATGATTCAGGGCATATAGATTATCGGCTGAAATGTTCAGAACCCGTTTGTAGTATTCGGCGGCGGTAGCGTAGTTGCGCAGTTTTTCAGAAATGTATCCGACGTAATTCAGTGCCGTGATATTGTTCGGCTCCAGTTTCAGAAATGTGATAAATGCGTCCCTCGCGTTTTCATACTCCTCAAGTTGAAAATATATCTCCGCCACTTTGTACTGGACATCACCAGAATCTGGACGAATTGCGATAGCGGCTTGGTAAGCAGTAAGCGCGGCTCGAAGGTTTCCGTCTTGTAACGCATCGTTGCCTATTTCAACATACTCAGTCCACTGACGATTCCGTTCAATGAGCGGATCAACTACAGCTGGCGTAGCACTCTTTTTCGGGAAGATTGTACACCCGCTCATTAAAAAAAACAGGCATAACATTAAAATTGTATAGTTTTTAAGGTGTGTCATCGTTAGTCTCCTCGGACGGAGAAAGGACTACACTGTTTCTTTTTGAAGTTTCGGATTTCCACGGTGACGCTCTTTATCTCGACGTGTCTTTTTTTCCATAGACTTTTTGAATGCATCTTCAAGCGCAACACCGGTCTGATTCGCAAGACAGATAAGTACAAAGAGAATATCAGCCATCTCGTCGCCGAGATCCAAGTCTCCCTCGTTTTCCTTGAAACTCTGTTCGCCGTATTGGCGCGCCATAATTCGTGCTAATTCCCCGACTTCTTCCATGAGGATAACGGTATTGGTTAACTCAGAAAAATAGCGGACTCCAAAAGTCTGCACCCAATCGTCTACAAGTTTTTGACAATTCTCAAGTGTATAATCCATATCAATTCTCAACTCCATTTCCTTGGTACTCATTCAAGACTGACAAGGCAGAATATACTATGGTAGATTTTAGAATTACTTAGACATTTTTGCCTTGTAGGCGGTGAATGCCTGATGGCATTCACCGGGTATGAAGCCCATGCGGGCTTCCCCGCCTCCTACAGAAAACATGTCAACTTATCTACATAATCCACCATAATAATGACTTCGTAAGCGTCGTGGTGTTTAAATTCTACTCCACTCATATTTTACCAAGGCTTGGATGGAAAGTAAACCCTTTTCTAACGTGATGCGTTTAACGGCACAGTTTACGCGAAAATCCAATGTAAAACTAAGACAAATTCTGCCGCGTAAATCAACGGTATGAATGCCGTGTGGCATTCCCCGGGGCAAAATTTGATTTTTTTCAAGGTTTGGTGTATACTTTAAATTGCAATAATTATTTACAAGGAGAAACCGGGGCCATTTAGTTTTGCGAATTAAGTCTACAATTGAAAATAGACCAAGGTCGCGCTAAAAAGGTTAAGGAGAAATCGCATGGGAATGACGCGTAAAGAACTGGAATTTTATGAAGCAAACGGCTATTTCTTAAAAAAAGGGCTTGTTTCTTCAGAAGACATCACGCGAATCTGCGAAGAGGTCGAAGATATACACAATCGTATGGCAGAACAACCAGCAGAAGGTGTTGGGATTTCTTGGGAAGTCTACGATTCAGAAGATCATCCACCGCGTATCAAGCAGTTAATGCATAGTGAACTGGTGAGTCCAACGCTCAATCGTCTGCTTCGCTCCGATGAGGTGCTGGATATATTAGAAGCAACGATGGGCAAAAATATTTCATTGTATCACAGCAAATTGCTCCCGAAAGCGGGTGGGGACGGGACAGCCATCCCGTGGCACCAAGATTACGCATACTGGAAAAATGACAATAACAAGCCGGTGATGATTAATTGCCAATTAGCCATAAGCGAGGCGAACCTGGGGAATGGGTGTATTCAGTTCGTGCCGGGAAGCCATGAGTGGGGCTTACAAGAGCATGAACGGAAGCAGCAAACTTTTGGCGTGTTTTTACCCGGTCATTATCAAGAACGTGAAGACGCGGTTGCTGTAGAAATGGAACCCGGGGATGGCGTATTCTTTAATGCCCTCATTATCCACGGTTCTGCCCCAAATAATTCAGAGAACGATCGATTGATGAACACGTTTGCCTACAACGTGACAGGAAATGGCGAGACCCAATGTCGGGAAGTCCTACGTGGAAAACCAATGTAAAGCAGAGACAAATTCTACCGCATGAAAAAGCGAGCATATTGTTTAACTAAAGGCACTTCCCGGCGAACCTACCACTAAAATTTATAGGTACCGCGTGGAAATGGTCGTATATGGGGAGAAATGTCATGAAAGTCAGAAAAGCAGTCAACGCTTGGAAAATCCTCTATGTTTTGCTTATTGGCGTTGCAGTAGGTTGCGGGGAAAGTGACCCGAATGGCGCAAACCTCGCGCCGAGTATCTTAGTCTTTGAAGCCGAATCAGATATAATTGCACCTGGGACGGAGGTGCAAATCCGTTTGAAAGCTGCTGACCTTGAGAACGATGTTTTATCATACACATGGTCCGCGACAGACGGTGAATTAATTGAAAACGACGCTGGAGCCCTCTGGCGGGCACCACAAACTGAACAGAAGTATCAGATCGAAGTTACAGTAAGTGATGGTGCAAACACCACAACGAGTACGATTGATATCCAAGTGTGGCGGACTCGTCCAGGAGACTATTATCCGTTGGCAGTGGGGAACACTTGGCATTACCGAGACCCAAGCGGTGCTGAAATCACATTTGAAATCGTGGACACCATCCAAATTCAACGAGCAGGTGGGGAAACCGTTGAGAGTTTTGTCCTTCAGAAATCCAATAAGGCTGAGGGCTTGGAAAATATTGTAAACTACTCCTATCTCGGTACAAGTGTCGATGAAAAAGGTGAAGTCTCGGCTATCCTACAACACGCGCAGAATACAACATCTGGTACGAGTGACACAATCCTATTCGTACCCTATCTGCCATTATATCAATTTCCACTCATTCCGGGTAATAAATGGGAAGCCAAATTTCAGGCACAATTAGTCCCCGAACTTTTTCCAATTGGCGAGGGACTCGACGAATTTGAAGTGCTTTCAGAAGAGACAGTGACTGTACCAGCTGGAACTTTTGAACATGTCTTTCAGGTTCAGGAGTCATTTCGGTGGGGATTTGATATAGAAAACCAGAATTTCCCACTTGACATTACTGTCGTGAAGAAATGGGTCGCGCCGGATATCGGCATCATTAAATTTACACAAGCACAAACCCGCGGGGATGTGACAGTCGAAACTGTTTTTGAACTCGAATCCTTTGAACTGGTACAAAATTGAGTTAAATCTGTGAAAGACCTATCGAAAAAACCAGAAATTTTGACCACAACTGTCGGCTCCTACCCTGTGCCGATGTGGCTTTTATCAACGCCTACAGAACAGACCCTTCTTGATGCAACACGCGTCGTTGTGGATACGCAACGACAACGGGGCATTGAACTACCAACGGATGGCGAACTCTACCGTTTTGATGCCAACCACCCAGACACCAATGGAATGATTGATTATTTCATCCGCCCACTCTCTGGCGTTCGATCAGAGGTAGGACGGCAAGAATGGTATGAGTTCAGGCAGATGCAAACAATGTCTTTTCGAGCAAAACCTGCTGGCGTTGTCGAGAATACTTTAGGCGAAGGTACGCTAAACCTCGTTTCTGATTGTGAACGTGCTGTAAGCGTTGCCGGTAAGGATATCAAATTTACGGTGACAAGTCCTTACATGCTTGCGCGAACGCTACTGGATAAACACTATGGTGATTTCGATGCGCTGCTCATCGCTCTGGCGGAAGTATTAGCGGCACAGGTCCGAGATCTCGATTGCGCCTGTCTCCAAATTGATGAAGCGAATATACCAGGAAACCCACAAGACGGTCCCCGCGCTGCTGCAGCCATTAATATTGTCCTTGATGCGTTTAGCGGAGAAAAGGCAGTTCATTTCTGTTTTGGTAACTACGGCGGTCAGGTTATCCAGAAAGGAAACTGGGCTGCTCTCATTGATTTCTTAAATATGCTTCGGTGCGACCATCTTGTTTTGGAATTGAAACACCGTCCTGAGGCAGATTTAGAGGCACTCAAAGCAGTCTCGTCGGATATTGTCCTCGGTATCGGAGTGATTGATGTAAAAGTCAATCCGATTGAGACTCCTGATGACGTAGCGTCCACCATAGAAAAAGCAGAACAGATATTGGGAGCAGGACGGATCGGCTGGGTACACCCGGATTGCGGATTTTGGATGCTGCAACGCTCCGTGGTAGACCGGAAAATAGAGGCTTTAGTACAAGGACGGGATCGATACCTCGGTACCGCATAGACAGGCAAGGAACTTCCATGTTTGAAATGCAGCTTCCTGGCTTTAAAAAATTCCAGACGATTTCCGCTGTGGCTGCCGGTGTCGGTTTTATAATTGGCGTGCTAATTCCTGCCCGTGCTATCTTCATGAATAACTGGCAATGCCCATTTGGCAACGGGCTGATTCAGATTTTCGCTTTCTTGGGTATTGTCGGACTGGGAAGCGGAATCGTTGTAGGAAACTTTGTCGCTCTCATCTTGATTGGCATTGCGAAATATCGCCAGTCACCATCCAGTTTAACGAAAAAAGGAGGTAACAAAAACTAAAGTGGAATTTAACCTTCTACACGTTGTCTTACTCTTCGGTACAGGTATTGCTGCGGGTTTCTTAAACACGGTTGCTTTTGGTGGTTCATTGTTAGCCCTGCCCATGCTGATCTTTCTTGGGCTTGAGTCTGCGGTAGCAAACGGAACCAACAGAGTCGCCATTTTCTTTCAAAACTTCAGTGCGATCATGGGATTCCGCCGTAAAGGAGTCTCCGATTTTAGTTACAGCATTTTACTCGCCGTGCCAGCGGTTATCGGTGCTGTGATAGGTGCTACAATTGCAGTTGATATCAAGGACTCGGTATTCAATCTAATTCTCGCTGTTGTGATGATCGCTATGCTGGTTTTAACACTACTCAACCCGACAGAACGGTTGAAGGACAGGATTGAAAATGGAGGGAAGCATTCCAAAATCATCCCGATGGTAGTTTTTTTCTTTATTGGGATTTACGGTGGATTCATCCAAGCTGGTGTGGGTTTACTTATTATAACAGCGCTACGTCTCCTCACCGGCATGGACTTAGTCCGGACGAATGCGATCAAAGTTTTTGTTATCTTCTTTTATACCGTGGTTGCGCTTGGTATTTTTATCATGGAAGACAAAGTTAATTGGTATTTAGGACCGACATTGGCAGTTGGTAACGCATGTGGTGCCTGGCTTGGCAGCCATTGGGCAGTCGAAAAAGGGGACAAGTGGATCAAAGTGATGCTAATTGTCGCCGTAATTGCTTTTGCTATCCGTCTCGTTTGGCTGAGCGTGCGTGGAGGTTAGCGGTTTAACTCTTGGTAGGAAAAAATGAGTCGATGGAGTGCGGTTACATGGGTTGTGAGCGTGAGTAACCCAAGCACACAAAGTAGAATCAGGGCATCAGCCTCAATGATAGGAAATTTTTGCCACAGTAGCCCTTGGAGTAGTGCCCCAGCACCGAGTAAGACAATGCGTTCTGGACGTTGCATGATCCCAACCTTACAACTAATCTGAAGTCCTTCTGCTCTTGCCCTTACATAACTTACTAAGATCGAACCGAACCAAGCACCAAATGCGAGAATTATTCCTATCAAACTTTCCAAAGTATAAAAATAGATGAGGGCGCCAAGAAAAAGAAAACCTTCCGAATAACGATCAATCACAGAGTCTAAAAGGGCACCTGATGGCCGAAGGTTTGTCTGGGCACGGGCAACCGCTCCATCCATCATATCAAAACTCCCACCAAACAAAATCAGAATCCCACCCACAACGAGGCGTCCGGTCGCCACGTAAAAGGTTGCAACGAGGTTCACAATAAATCCAAAGAGCGTCACCATATTCGCCGTGATACCGAATGCAACCATTTTATTTGCAACAGCAGACAAAATAATCTCAAGACGAGGCTTCAATTTTGCTTCAAACATCGCAAGATTTCCTCACCGGGATGGCAATTTTGACGAAAATTCAGCTTCGGTTTTAGCAAACATATACAAAGATGTACGCCGATTCGCAATTAATTCTGAAGTCGGTATAGTCCCCGCTTGACCAAGGAGGTCCAAAATTGCTGAGGTGATTTCTGTTGGCTGTTGGATTATTTTGATTTTCCCAGACTCAGCAATTTGGGTATCCAAAGATCCCACAATTACCAACCCATCGTTCCAGATCCGTTCCGGAGATGGATACACGCCATCGTAATTTTCGTCAAAAACTGAAATAACGGGGTGCGGCAGCTTCAGCAGTGCCAATTCGGTGTTCTGAATCGCCTGCGTGTTGGCTAACGAAGTTTTACGTTGCTCCGTAGCAATATGTACAACAGGAAGATTCCACAAAATGATAGGCTTTCTAAGACGGCGAGCGAGGTTAACCAGACGCAAAAGCTGTCTCCACTCTGGCGGGGTTTTCAGGCTTTGCACATCACCTTGCACAAGGATGGCTTTGGTGTCATATATCCAAGCGAAACCGGCAAATTGGAACATCCCTTTACTCCCAGCTCTATCACCAGAGAGCGCAATCGCCTGAGTGAAGGGAGGTGTTTTTGCTTGGGTGTTTCCCCTAAGATATTTAAAGGTATTTGCTGACATACACCGAGGCCCTTTACACGATAGCAAAACCTATAAAAAAGGCAGGGAGGTGGGTAACACCTTCCCTGCCTAAAAAGGTGATGAGTTTTATTTACTCGCCGCGACCACCCATAGAACCGATAATAAACAATCCGACACCCGCTGCGACTGTTGTCAGGAACACCAAAGCCCGCTTGGATGAGGAAAGCTCCTCGTGCACACCCTTGGCATTTTCAAGTATCATCTTGACTTCACTGATTGCTTTTTGGTTGGCTTCAATGGCACCCAAAAACCCTTGCAGGTCGGCTTGGATAGCTGCAATCGACTCCTGTGTTGCTTTTGCTTCCATTTTCCGCGCTTCGTGCATTTTTTCCAACCCTGTAAGGTGTTCGTCAAGGTGAGCGATTTCGTGAAGGATAGCGGCTTTTTTCGCTGCGAGTGCTTCTTTGACGCTTGAGGCGATTGCCTCACCGGATTGACTCACGGCGTCCATTAACTGCTCTTGTGATTTCAGGCTGTCCTCAAGTGCCTTAAGTTGTGACTTGAGCTCCGCCATACTCTCGTTGAGTCCGCTAATTTCTGCTTCCAGTTTATCCCGCGTCGCTTCAGATTCGGCTAATTCCACTTTTAGCCTTTCCAGTTCTGCTTGGTATTCAGCGACCTCTTCCTCAGCAACTTCAACGACCTCTTTTGCCATAGCAAGAGGAATCCGCAATTCCTCACCCGGATAGATGAGGTGCGGATTGGTGAAGTCGTTGTATTTACTCAGTTCGCGCCACCGGAGGGGGTCCTTGAGATGCTGTTGGCAGAGATCCCAGAGCGTGTCGCCCTTTACAATAGTAATGAGCATAGTATCATCGTCGCCATCGTGCGGTGTGATTTTTGCCGAGGCGGATAATACATAAACACCACTGAGTGCTGCGCAGATATACAGAATCAGTGCTAACTTCAGCGTACCTCTTATCATTTCCATTCATTTTCTCCTTTAATATCTATAAGAGAGGGAAGCAAAGTGAGTTGATCCGACGCCTTGGATTTCACTCGCCATACCATCTTGGATGGCATAATCAATCTGCAGTCCACCAATGTTCACACCAAACCCACCGAAGAGGTTTTGGACGTCGCGTGATGCTCTGACACCGCCTCGAATGGACAGGGCAGTTGATTTGTAAGTGAGAATCGTATATTCAGCACCGAGTCTTAGGCTCGTAGCACTTTCGTCAAGGTTCACGAATTCTTGTTCAAGATCTGCCGCGAATGTGACGACATTGCCCATATAGAGGTTGTATGCCACACCGAGGTTGACAACCATCGGCACAGTGTCTTCACCAAGGGCTGCCCCGAGGTATTTAGCAACGATACCATAATGGAAGGTTGGCACCTTTTCTTCACCTATATCTATGTGCAGGGCGTGTCCCATCAATCCGACATCTACGCCACCAAAGCCGCTCGCGCTTTCAACATCTGCTGCGCCGAAACTATCCATCAGCATACGACCCGTTAGACCGATGCTGAAGTTTCCGAGACCAACGCCGTAAGAAAGGGAATAGGCGTTTGTGCTGTAGTCGAATTCTCCACCATAGCGTTCGTTCTTATCATATTGTTGGATACCACTGACACCCGCGTTTGTGACAGCGAGTCCAATGGATCCGGCTGAACCAAGAGCTTTTGTCAATGCGATGAAGTTATGACTTCTATCGAGATCAAGCTGTTGTGTTGAAAGATTGATACTTAAATTCGCTGCGGAGCCGAGTCCTGCTGGGTTCCAAACGGTTGCGGTGGCATCATCGGCGATTGCTGTGAA